>NZ_CP062260.1:4667500-5267500 GCF_014863545.1 Paenibacillus sp. JNUCC32
TAAGAAAAAAGCGAAAGCTCGGGACTGACTCCCAGAGCTTTCGCTTTATTTGTATATCATTTAGATTCGAATTTAACTATTCTGCACCGAGGAACGCGTATCGGATCAAGATAATCACAAACAAGATCCACATCAGCCAATGCACCTTGGTATCCGTGCGGCCAGTCAATTTGCCGAATACCGCAAGAATCACATATGCAATGATACCAGCGGAGATCCCGTTCGCGATACCGCCTGTGAATGGCATCAGGATGATCGTCAAGAATGCCGGGAAAGCTTGCATGAAATCGTCCCACTCGATATCGCGTACCTGGCTCATCATCAGGACGCCGACGATGACAAGTGCGGGTGCCGTAGCGGCCGAAGGAACAACCAGTGCAATCGGAGCCAGGAACAATGCCAGTATGAAGAGTACGCCTGTGGTAACCGCAGTCAAGCCTGTACGTCCGCCTTCAGCAACACCGGAAGTACTTTCTACGAAGGCCGTGATCGTACTAGTTCCGAGGAATGCGCCTGCGCTTACGCCGCCCGCATCCACGAGCATCGCTTTGCCGAGCTTTTTCTCGCCTTCTTCTTTGTTCTTCAGAAGTCCGGCACGACCGGCCGTACCAACCAGCGTTCCGAAGGTATCGAACAGCTCGACGAATGTGAAGATGAAAATAACTTCGATAAGACCAATCCCGAGCGCACCCTTCAAGTCCATCTGACCGACAGCCAGATTATCGAACGAAGGAATCCAGCTCGCGGTGCTCAGACCCGACAGATCGGTAACGCCCATCGGAATACCGATCAGCGTCGTCAGCACGATACCGATAAGCAGTGCGCCTTTCAGCTTCAGGACCATCAGGATGGCAATCAGGAACAGCCCGATGATCGCAAGCAGCGTATCCTTGTTTTCAACGAAATTTCCAAGACCAAGATTGAAGGCACCGCCTGGTACCGGATGAGAGATATCCGTTCCCGGGTTGATGGAAGCCGTAACGATATTGCCCAGCTTCAGGCCAACGATCGTGATGAACAATCCGATACCAACGGTAATGGCGATCTTCAAGTTGTTCGGAACCGCCGTCAACAGCATTTGGCGGACTTTGGTTACCGTAAGAATGATGAAGACGATACCGGAGATGAATACGGCACCGAGCGCCGCCTGCCAAGTAATCGCACCGTTCGAGCTTAATACAACTGTCATGAAATACGCATTCAAACCCATGCCTGGTGCCAGCGCAACCGGAATGTTAACGAAAAAGCCCATGGCCATTGTCACGAGACCGGCACCAACAGCGGTAGCGAAGAATACGCCTTCCTGTGGAATGCCCGCGCCGTCAGGACCCAGGAACAGATTGTTGACCAGCAGGATGTAAGCCATGGTCATAAAGGTCGTCAAGCCTGCGATAATCTCGGTTCTTACATTCGTTCCGTGTTCCTTTAGTTTAAAGAAACGCTCCATTGTAGAGATATCCCCCTTAAATTAATGACCGGCAACATACAAATAAACCCTAAGGATAGATCCCTAGGGCCGTCGCTTGAAAAAAGAGCCGCAAAACAATCTTTCGCATGCTGCCGGGCAGCATCCTTATCGAATAACCGGTCTGCTGCATTGGAGCGTTGTTGCTCCTGCTTGCAGGCCGATCTCGAATGCTGGACGAGTCCGCATCATTATATTGCCGCTCTTCTTTTCGTAGCGAGATCATTACGGTGACCTGTAGAGACTCCCGGGCCCATTCCCGGGATTATACGAAAAAGCTCGTTATTTGTAGTTGTCGTGTCGGTTTCTACACATATTCTAGGACGAGAAGCCCAACCTTGTCAACAACAAAAACGAATATTAAACTTGTCAATTTAAAGAAACGTTCGGGAATTACCTTTCCAAAAGCTTTCCGCTCTAGGACAACTGACCTACATACGACTAGAAACAACCCAAAAACCTGGGAAGATGCGCACATGATCATCGAAATCCGCCCGGTGAGGTGTTTTACATCCGATGGTGGCAGACGCGGGTCGAAACCGGACAGGCAGGATGAAATCGGATCGTCTATCTCCTTAGGAGAAACTTATGGCTATTTTACCGACAGCATGGTGGGTCTCACTTAATGCGTGGGCATCGTAGAGCCCTTTTCGCGAAAAAGGAAACGTAGCTCCCACGACGGCTCTTACCTTTTTTTGCTCTAACATATCGGCTATTTCCTGAAGCTGCTGGCCATTGGGATCCAGCCATATATTTTTGGCGGTCACGTCGTATTTTCTTACCAGTTCTTCATCAAAATCGCTGACAATCGATATGATTCGCCCGGTATGCTGTTTCAGTACTTTAAAGCTGTTCTTCTGCACGTCACCGCCCATCGTATCGAACACAACGTCCACATCCGATAATTCATCTTCAAATCGGGTCGTCCGATAATCGACCATCCGATCAGCACCGAGTGAGGCCAGCAGTTCATGATTGCGTTCGCTGGCGGTCGTTATGACGTAAGCACCCGCTTGTTTGGCAAACTGGATAGCGAACATGCCGACGCCGCCAGCGCCTGCATGAATCAATACCTTCTCTTCTTTGGTCAGTTCACCATGTGTAAACAGCGCCTGCCAAGCAGTGAGTCCCGCGAGCGGAACGGATGCCGCTTCCTCCCATGAGATAGCAGCAGGCTTGCGTGCCAACAGGTGGTCATCCACCAAAGTAAATTCGGCATATGTGCCAAAACGGGTCGTTTCCGGGCGGGCAAACACTTCGTCCCCCACTCTCCAATCCGTTACCTCGCTCCCGATTTCCGAAATGGTCCCGGCAACATCCCATCCTAAAATAATGGGAAACTCCCAATCCATCATTTGTTTTAAATGGCCTTCTCGAAGCTTCCAGTCAATTGGGTTGATCGAGGTGGCGGCCACTTTGACTAAGACCTGATGCGCTTGCGGTGCAGGAGTAGGTACTTCTCTTTCCTGAAGCTCTTCCTTGCCACCATAACGGTCAATGACGATAGCTTTCATTCTTTTCCTCCTCACAGGTTCGGTCTTGGTTCGACTTCCCTAAAGCTCGCTCACCCATGTTTAAAGAGGAAAGCTCGTTGACCAACACAAAAAAACCTTCAATCCCACGGATGTGGATTTGAAGGTTTTTATGTTTAGTGCAGCAGTATAAAAATTACTCCCACTCGATCGTTGCTGGCGGCTTGGAAGTAACATCGTACACGATGCGGTTGACGTTCTCGACTTCGTTCACGATGCGGACGGAGATTTTCTCCAGCACATCCCATGGGATGCGCGCCCAGTCCGCTGTCATGCCGTCGATGGAGGTTACGGCGCGGATGCCTACGGTGTAGGAATACGTGCGCGCATCACCCATAACGCCGACGCTCTTCATGTTCGGAAGCGCCGTGAAATACTGCCAGATTTCGCGATCCAGACCAGCCTTCGCGATTTCCTCGCGCAGGATGTAGTCGGAGTCGCGGACGATTTGCAGCTTGTCCTCCGTTACTTCGCCCAGTACGCGAATCGCAAGACCCGGGCCAGGGAAAGGCTGACGATGAACGATCTCGTCCGGCAAGCCAAGCTCTTCGCCGACTTTGCGAACTTCGTCCTTAAAGAGGGCTTTGAGCGGCTCGATGAGCTCGAATTTCATGTCTTCAGGCAGCCCGCCGACATTGTGGTGGGACTTGATCGTATGTGCCGTGTCCGTTCCGCTCTCCACGATGTCGGTATACAGCGTGCCTTGAGCCAGGAATGCGAAATCATCGAACTTGCTGGATTCCTCATCGAATACGTAGATGAACTCGTTGCCGATGATTTTACGTTTTTTCTCCGGATCGTCCACGCCCTTCAGCTTGGACATGAAACGCTCCTGAGCGTCAATCTTGACGACCTTCATGTCGAACTTGCCGACAAAGGTCTCCATTACGCTCTCGGCCTCGCCCTTGCGCAGCAGTCCATGATCGATGAACATGCATGTCAGCTGATCGCCGATGGCTCTGTGAATCAGCATGGCCACAACGGAGGAATCAACGCCGCCGCTCAACGCGCACAGCACTTTTTGCTCGCCGACCACTTCACGGATTTCGCGAACCTGATCCTCGATGAAAGTCTCCATGCTCCAGTTGCCTTCGCAGCCGCACACTTCGTACAGGAAATTCTTAATCATTTCGTTACCATGGACGGAGTGGCGAACCTCCGGATGGAATTGCACGGCGTACAGCTTCTTGTCTTCGTTACTCATCGCGGCGATCGGAGCGGACTCCGTTCCTGCATCCAGCTTGAAGCCGGAAGGCAGCGATACCACGTGATCGCCATGACTCATCCATACGGTTTGTTTTTGCTCAATCCCTTTGACAAGCGTCGAGTTTGGAGCGAACTCCAATTCGGCCTTACCGTATTCGCGCTTCGAAGCACGCTCTACTTTTCCGTCCAGCTGCTGAGCCATCAGCTGCATGCCGTAGCAAATGCCGAAGATAGGCAGTCCCAGATCGTAAATGGCAGGATCCACATGCGGTGCATTCTCGGAATACACGCTGGAAGGACCTCCTGAGAAAACAATGCCGCGCGGGGAGAGATCTTTAATCTTCTCGACGGGCGTATTGTATGGCAGAAGCTCACTATAAACGCCAAGATCGCGAATGCGTCGTGCTATAAGTTGGTTGTACTGTCCACCGAAGTCCAAAACGACGATGATTTCATTAGGCTTATTCATTACCGGGCCTCCCTTGATTAATGAAATTAATTATACGCAACCCCAATTCATACCGTCAAGAAAGAGGGCCCTTTGTTTTCATGCCAGTTTTTTGACAATTCGAATGCATTGGCGCAAAAAGAGTACTTTTTCCGTACGGGACCACGGTTCATCCTGGTACGCAGCCCGCTCCCAGCGCGACGCGAATGCCTCCAGCTCCGCCCTGAATTCGGCATCGGCAATCGACAGGGCGCTGACGTATTGACGCATGGTCTGCCCTCTTTCCAGATCCCCATACCTGCGCTGCAGCTTGTCCCAGACCCATACCGCCGCCGATACGAGTCCCTCCCGCCCGCTGACCGCTATCGTCCGGGCCATCCTCATGAAGGCCCAACTTTGGCGTACGGCCGGAATTCGGCAAATGACGGCCACAATAAGAGGGAGGATCAACAAAAGCGCGACCCCGAACATCACGGGACCGATGGCGGATATCACAAGGAGCACTTTTACGGCAGCGTAGATCATGGTACTCCACAAGGTATGCCATGACATCATTCCGGCGGAGCCGGAATCGCCGGCAGCCGAAGGCATGGACCTCCCCTCGACCCCAAAGCCCGGAGTCGGATCAAACAGGACCCACCCCTCTCCCGGGAAAAACACTTCCACCCACGCATGCGCATTCTTTTGGGCGACCTCGTAACGATCCATCGTGCCGGCCACCCGATCGCCAGGCGCGAATCCCGTCACATAGCGTGCGGGGATGCCCTCGGATCGGAGTAAGACGGTCATCGCCGTAGCAAAATGAACGCAGTACCCTTCCTTCGCATCGAACAAAAAATGATCCGTAAAATCCCGGCCCTCCGGTGGCACGGAGGTTTGCAGCGTATACGTATAGTTCTGCTCCAAATAGGATTCGATAGCTTGCGCCGTTTCATACCTGCCCGCGGCGTCCGATGTAATCTTCCGCGCTAAATCCTTCACCCTGGAGGGCAGTTCCTCGGGAAGCTCCAGATACATTTCTTCCATATATTCGGGATCGTCCCCGCTCGCCCTGCGGAGCGCTTCCTCCTCCGGCTGCGCGTATAAAGTCTCTACGGTATAACCGGACACCGCCCTCTCGCCTTGCAAGGAAATCGTTTCGGACAGCCTGTCGACGGCCAACCTTGGCGCACCTCGCTCTTTGGAAGAATGCATCTCCTTCACGCGGGTAATAATACCTCCCGACAGCAAAGATGGGACGGGGGTCTCCCGTACAAAAGTCAGCGACTGCACGATCGTCTCTCCAGAAGGACGCTCCCAATACGGCAGGAAACCGCTCAGGTCCTCCAATAGCTTGACTGGCTTGCGGATGGAGGGATCTGCATCCCATTTCCGGCCGTCATATCGATTATACGTGTCTCCGCGCCAATACGTCGGTACAGGCGATTGCGCCGTAAAATACAATGCATCGCTGAGCGTCAGAGGGCCTCCCAAATCTTCTCCTTGGGAAGCATATCCCGCAACCTGGGAGGCAGGAATCGACGGTTCCTTATTTCCGCGGAGCCGATCCCCCCATCCCGCCAGTCGTTCCGCCATTTCCGCCACACTCAATCCCATGCCTGGCGAAGGCTCGCCCAAGCCCCCTCCTACTCGGGTAATCCCCGCGATCAGAACGGAGGCCAGCAGCACAAACAGGCTCCAGCGCAGCACTGGCAGCCCGGACAAGCGGCCGGTTCGCATTGGTTCGGGGAGGACCATTTCCGAAGAGGTTCCCTCCACGGTTTCCTGCTTCAGCTTAAGGATAAGCATCATGCCCTGGGCCAGCAACATGTACAGCACCGCGCGCAGCATATCCCCATAGAGGCTTTCTTCCATGGCAGACTCCAGCACCGCCAAATAAACCAGCGTCGAACCGCCAAACAGCCAAACGGTCCGGCGATACAGAGCCAGCATATGCACTGCGGATACCATGATGCCCCAGCCGACAAGCAGGATGATCGTCCTCGTTTCCTGGCTTAAGATCGTAAACTCCCACGCATTTCTGAAAGCCGAAGCGTCGCCTGGAAGTATCAGCGAAGCGTAATCGGACAGCCATGCGAGCGGATCGCTATATTCAAACAACCGGGAACAAAGCCAGACCACCAGCCCGGCATTCAGCGGCAGCCACACCCAGCCTCGCCATGTAAACAACCCTTGAAGCAGCAGAAACAAAGCCCATAGGAATAAGGTTTCCAGCACAAACCGGCCGCCTGTTTCACCCGCATTCCGAAGGGGCAAGAGCCACTCTGACAGAAGTCCCGTCACCGGCAGCGTAATTAATATGCGATGAAGCAGCGTTCCGTGCGACAATCTGGAAACGAATACCGAAGGCACATTCCTTGATCCGAATGACCCGGCTGCCCGATTGCCGCCAGCCCTAACGGGCGAGCTGTCCGGTCCTGTCATGGACGGCACCTCCGATCTTGATAGGGTGCCCTACCTCTACTGCTGGTTTTTCATGTACATACACCAGCTTCCCGCCTTTGCCGAAAAATTCCTGCGCCCACGGCGGATGCGCCTGATTCTCCGATGGAGCCGCCGCTGTGCTTTCAGCCAATTTCAACCGGCTTACGCTTTGAATGCAATAAATGGTCACCTTTCTGCAGCCCGCATTCAGGAGGCTTATGCCGGCGACAGCGGCACCCTGATGGAAGTACCCGGTGATGATAGCCCAATCCGTATTCTTTTGCGAGGGATTGAAGGATTGCTGGAATCTTCGGTTCCGCATCGGATCATTCCCGGTTAGCTGAACAGAGGCCAGAGGCACCAACGAATCCGGCTGCCCCTTGGACCCGCCTTTGCGTTCAATCGATGAACCCTCTAAATCCGTCCCATCCATGCATAATTGATAGGGGATTCTATAGCGTATAAGCCGGGATACCATTCCCGCTGCAGCCGATACCGCTTCTTCAAATACTTCCTGCGGTTTCCGGGCTTCATGGCCCTCATACCCTTGGAGCGATGTATCCAGCACAACGCCCTGCCTTGCTCCAAAGCCCTCATGAGGCATAAAAGATTGCAAGCGGCCAAGCTTCGCGGAATTCTTCCAATGAATCCGATTCATGGGATCCCCTGGAACATAATCGCGCACGCCCGATCCTCTCATTTCATTCCAAACGTTGAAGCGTACGCGTTCATCTTCCGTATCCATATCGCTTCCATGCATGGGCATCTGGGCCACAGGCCACTCCGCGGGCTTTGGCAGCACGATCAGGCCGCCCGAATCGCTGAGCAGACTTCGGTTTGTCCTGAACCAGCCGAACAGATCGCCCCATTCCATCTCGCTATAGATCGAAGACCAGACTCCGCGGGGAACCTGGTTCAGTCGGTAGGTATACTCAAGTCGTCGCCGCATGCCCGGGAACAGCAGTTTGCGATATGTCCTGCTGCCGATGCGGTCGGTGATGATAAGCCATGGCAGGGGAAGAATGCAACGATAGGCAACATGAACCGTCATCTGGACGGAGTCTCCAGCCTGTATGCACAAAGGGGAGCTTGTGTGCGAGATGGTGATTCGGGTCGGACCGAGCAAGCTCGTCATAGCCCCTCCAAGCAATAGAATCGTGGATGCCCACCAAACAAGCCGCAGCGATTCCCCGCCTAACCAAAGATAGAGCCCCAAAGACACCGACCAGATGGCTATGCCTCTCAACCATTCCAGCAGACGCCGTCTCATGAGGTGCTTCCCTTCCGGCTGCGCTGGCGCGGCAGATCAAACCTCGTAAGGATGGATTCTACCATTTCATAAGGAGTCACGCCGGCTGCTCGTGCATCATGACCGAGGTGAATCCGGTGGGTCAGCACCGGTACGGCAACGCGCAGGCAGTCATCCGGGATGACATACATTCGTCCTGTCAAAAATGCTGCTGCCTGCGAAGCACGGAGCCACGCTAATGTCCCTCTCGGACTGATGCCCAGGGATACGCCCTGCTGCCTTCGGGAAGCATCGACCACACTGACCATGTAGCGTTTGATGGTGTCATCCACGAAGACGCGGGACACGCTCTGCTGCATCCGGATGAGCTCGGAGCCCATCATGATCGGCTTCAGATCCTCCAGTCTGGAACTGCCCATTCCCCGCTCCAGCAGCTCCAATTCGCCTTCCATGTTGGGATAGCCCAGCGATAATCTCATCAAAAATCGATCCAGCTGCGCCTCCGGCAGGCGGCTTGTGCCTTCATATTCGTACGGATTTTGCGTTGCCAGCAGGAAGAACGGGGCAGGCAGCGGATACGTATGGCCGTCCACAGTGACGCGCTCCTCTTCCATCGCCTCCAGCAGCGCGGATTGCGCCCGCGGCGATGCCCGGTTAATCTCATCGGCCAACACGATATTGGACATCACCGGTCCGGGCCTAAATACAAATTCTCCCGTGTGCGGATAATAGACCGATGCGCCCGTAATGTCCCCTGGCATCAGGTCATAAGTGAACTGAATGCGGCTGAAATCGCAGCCGATTAACGCAGCCACCGACTTCACCAGCATGGTCTTCCCGACTCCCGGCACGTCCTCCAGCAGCACATGGCCCCCGGCCAGCAAGGCAATCATCGTTAACGAAATTTGCTCCTCATGTCCGACGATAACGCTGCCGATCCGTTTGGTAACCCTCCCCAGAAGATCTGGCGCCCACTCCGGATGATCGGCTTCTTCAGCATGAACGGATGAACGATACAAGTACATCAACCTCCAACCTATATTCATAGATTATTTAATAGCGCTAGCTTAGAATCTTGAATCTATGAATAGGTTTTCCAAGAAAGCACGAAGATAGACGTCTTTTGCTAGAAAAGGATTCGCCTGTCCCGCATGATTCATAGCGCGCCGCCCGCCTGGCCTGGAGGAACTGCACGAAAAAGGCCAGCCCGTTGCAACGGGTGGCCTCCATCTCATTCATACGTACATGCTGCTTTTCATCGTTCACGTCCGATCATCGCATTAACGATTCACGGCCTTAATCAGTTCCCAATTCCAAATCCGGTCCAGAATCACGGCTGCCTGGGCACGCGTAAAGTAAGCCTTCGGCGCGATTTTGCCGTTCATGCCGTTCACGATGCCCGACCCTGCAAGCAGAGCTGCACTCGATTTGGCATATTCGGCAACCTCATCCCCATCGGCAAAAGCATCCAGCGCCCCTTCGCCCTCCAGCTTCCTGCCTGCCGCCTCCAGGGCACGCTGCGTGATCAGCATCATGTCCTGGCGCGTCATCGGCGTGTCCGGCGAGAAACGATTTCCGCCGACGCCTTGAACGAGCCCAAGCTCTGAGGCGATTTGCACGTGTTTGTAATAATAGGCCGAAGACGTAACATCTCCGAATGCTGCCCGGCCTTCGCCCGAACCTTCCAGTTCCAGCACGCGTACGAGCATAACGAGGAATTCGGCCCGGGTGATTTCGTTCTGGGGATCGAACATCGTTTCGCTTACCCCTTGGATAAATCCGCGGGATGCCATCGTTTCGATCGCATCGATCGCCCACGGCACATGCTTCAGGTCATGAAACGTCTTGAATGCGGAAGCGACTGCAAACGTGCCGCCATGCGGCAGCGCTGCGCGAACGATCCCCTGTTTCGCATCATAACGGCTGTTAGGAAGAGGCCCGCCTTGCCCGTTGGCATCGATCTCCCTGACAAAGATATGGTCCGGTTGTGCCAGCTCTTCCTTGGTTGGTGTGTAAGGCACCGACCAGATCAAGCGAGCTTTGCCCGATCTCCACGACAGGGCCCGGTCGCCGGCAAGAGCCTCTACCCGGAACACCGGACGATCACCGATCTCCTCGCGAAGGGTTGCACCCAGATTGCTGCCCGAAGCTTTCGCCAGACGCAGCGCGACGGTTTCCGTATCCTTTACTCCGGCTCCCCGAACCCATGCGCTTGGCAGCTCCAGTGCGCCGAACTCCGTTTGGAGGATCAACACAACCTCCGAGTTCCCCAGCAGCCACTTGCCCGGCAATTGAATTTCGTAGGACTGGGCCTCTGTTTGAGCCGGGATAGCCACGATTGCTCGCTTCGGTCCTTCCACGCCGGCTGCCGCCCTGTCCAATGCCTGCTGAAGGACTTGGCTCGAGACTACAGCGAGAATCCGCCCGTCATTGTTCCGGATTTCGAGTGAAGGCGTGTTCGGAGCTGGACTTGTACTGCTTCCGCCACCGCCCGCGTTTGCACCGCTTCCTCCGTCACCGCCGCCGTTATGTTCTCCGCCGTTTCCGTCTCCTCCGCCAGGAGCGGAGCTCTTCGTGAATTCCAGCACGCCGAACCTGGACGTGTTTTGATAGGACTGGCCCGTCGGATCCGACCAGATGGCCACGCTGTCTCTTGTGCCCTGGCCGTCTTCATCGTTGTTCACCTGCAAATCGAATCCGATGACCGTCCCTTTCTCAGGCTTGATCTTGTCGAGGCGGATCGCTGCTTCAACGACATATCCCCCGTCGGTCACCTTCGCTGCCGAAGTGAAGTTATCCTCGCCCGCATAACCGCCAAAGGAGCGCAGATTATTGAAGTTCATCCGGTACTGTCCATCATCTTCTTGGTAAGCATCCGTCTTTCCATTATTCTGATCCACAAAAATCTCTACCGAATCCTGCTCCCATACGTTGGGGCTCGCATCCGACAACAAGCCGTCGCTAACCACGGCGTAAACATACAGGTAATTCTCATCCCATAGCGTCCGGAATGTTGCGGTTGCGCCACTGTTACCCTCGACCCACACGTCGGTTGCCAGTTCCGCGGCGTCCTTCCAGACGTCGTCCAGCTCTCCGTCCACCTTCGGGGTGCCGTAGCGGGCCTGGGCCGATTTCGGCGCAGCAGCGAGCGTAAGTATGCCGAGTCCGTCTTGATCGCTCTCCTGGGCATGCCTTGGATCGCTCCAGGACACCACCGCTCCGTTCTTGCCATGCTCGGAACCGTCATCCGAACCGGAATCCGTTACCCTGACATCGAAATAAATGTCGCTGCCCAATGCCCCTGTTCCGCGTAGCTGGAGAAGAGCCTCCCCCGCGTAACCTCCCGCGGTCTCTGCCGTGTTGGCGGCTCCGCGCTGAATCCGGGATTCTTGCAGGGTACCGTTCACCACCGCGAAGATATCAACCTGATCCCCCGGGGCTATCGATCCGTCTTTCACGTCAACCCTGACATAGATATGGTCCTTGTCCCATAGCGTCTTAAATTCGGCAGACAACGATCCCAGCTTCTCCGTCTTAAATGCCGGAACCAGATTCCAGGAAGCATCCGGTTGTCCGTCGATGACGGCCTTACCCTCCACAGCCATTCCGGTTTTTCTCACAATCGTTAGCCTGGAGGGATCGACCATTCCCCAATAAGCTGGCTTGGCCTGATATTGCTTGTCAAAAGGAAACGGGGCATCCTGGCGGCCCGTCCCCGCGGGACGGTCATGCAGCCAGGTATGGTCGTCTGCAATCCCCCACAGGGTGACATTGCTGATCCAGCCACCCTCCACGCCTGCATCAACGCCCATTTGGTCCAGCCGCTTCAATTCTTCAAACAGCTCTTTGTACCGATAGCCTTGCTTGTCGAGCAATTCCTGAGGAACGGTCTGGAAGGCGTCGGTATTGTTCGTGTACACCGAAACGTCCAGCTCGGTAAGCTGATTATCAAATCCCGCCTCGCCGAACATCCGGATGGAATCCGAGATTTGCTGGATGGAGGGCCCGCTGATATTGATATGCGTTTGATGGCCCACGCCATCGATCGGAACGCCTTCCGCCTTCAGCTGTTTTACGAGATTCAGCAAATAATCGCGTTTCTTCGGGTTGTGCGTGCTGTAATCGTTGATGTACAGCTTGGCCTCGGGTCCGGCTGCGTCTCGCGCCGCATGAAATGCGGTCCGGATATAGTCGAGTCCCGTTATCCGGTACCACTGGCTGTCCCGCATGCCGTCCGGACGCCCTTCGTCAATGACCTCATTCACGACGTCCCAATCGCGGACATCTCCCTTGTAACGGCCGGCCACCTCATGGATATAAGCTTCCAGCCTCTGAAGGACGAGCGCTTTGTTCTCCGGCGTGGCTTCAAGATATTGGCCCTTGTCGTCCTTCAGCATCCATTCGGCGCCCTGCTGATGCCACAGCAGCGTATGGAACCGGAGGTTCATATCATGATCCCTGGCATAATCCCTGATCAGATCCGCGTTGGTAAAGTTATAGGTTCCCTCTCTCGGATTGAGAGATTCCGGTTTCATCACGTTCTCGGCAACAAGCGAGTTGTAATGATAATCCAGAAGCTCCTTGTGCACGCCGGACAGATGCTTGGGCTCCACGGCTGCCCCGATCTCGAAATACTCCCGATACACATCCTTCAGGGCGGGAATATCCGTCTGAATGGAGCCCGGCAGAGCGAGCTTAATGTCATCGACATAGAAATTGGAAAGATCCGAGGTTTCCACGTACAGCTTCAATGTTTCCATATCCGAGCTGAAGCCGAAGGTTCCTTTCAGTTCCACCCACTCCGTGCCGCTCGCGGAAGCTGAGGCGAGGGTCGTATAGGACGTCTCTGCTGCGCCCGCCGCTTTATTCTCCATCGAAAGCGATAGTTTGACCGCAGCGGCAGGAGCCTGCTCAAGCCTGGCATAGGCTGAGATCGTATACGTTTTTTGGCTCATCATGATGTCTTTGACGTCCTGGATGGGCCCGTTCCAGCTGTTCGTCCGATCATGGACCTTTAAGCCGTAGCCGCCGCTACGGGCTGCTTCTGGCACAGCTTCTACGGTCTCCGAATCGCGAGGTCCCCAATCCATCGTCGTTCCGTCTTCAAAATCCCATACGACCGTATTCTCTCCTCCCGGCACCCCATTGCCCGGGTCCGGTGCCGGCTCAATCAGCCGGACTTTGAATTCGTCCATATAATAAGCGACGTCCGGACTGCTCGGACTCTGCAGATACACCTGCAGGGCTGATGCATTGGCATCGTATTTATAACGGCCTTTTACCTCCACCCACCCGTCGGCGGTTACATCGACCGGGCTGCTGAAGTTCACGTATTCCGGCTCGGCTCCGGTTTGCTGCATGGCAAGCTGAAGCTTCTGAGACCCTTGGGTGCCCTCCTTCAGATGGACATAAGCGGAAATTTCATATGTCGCTCCCTTGTCCAGCCGATTCGTGGCGGCTAGATTAAACCCCGGTCCGTTCCATGTCGCCGTCCTTCCCTCCGTCAATAAACTCCCTGTCCCTTCATAGGCATAGGTCGCGGAAGTCACCGTCTCCGTCCCCCGCTTAAACCACCCCTCCGTCCCGCCATCGAAATGATGGTGTATCACAAGATCCTGATCGGCGGGCGTATGTGCCGCCGCACTCCAGCTGGGCGGAATGAGCAGCATGAACCCGATCAGCATCAGGCTGATCTTTCTAAAGATCGTTCTCTTAGACACGGAATGCTTGCCTCCTCATCGGTTGCATGTATGATCTGTCCACTAGCAAAATCCTGGTCATTCTTTGACGCTGCCTACGTTCAACCCAACGACAAAATATTTCTGCATGAACGGATAAACCAGCAGAATCGGAACCGATGCCACGACCGTTACGGCAGCGCGAATCGAAATCGGCGTTACCATGTTCACCGCAGAGTCCTTCGTCATCCCTGCGCCGGCAGCTACTGCCGGGTTGCTGTTCGCGTTCATACTGGATGACAGCAGCTTCATCAGCTCATACTGCAAAGTGCTCAGCTCTTGGCGGGAGGAGGTATAGATGAATGCATCGAACCAGGAGTTCCAAGCCCCCACGGCCACGAACAGTGCAATGGTTGCCAGCACCGGTTTACACAGCGGGAAGATGATCCGGATGAAGATTTTGAAATCTCCGGCTCCGTCGATTCTTGCCGATTCGACCAAGCTTTCCGGAATCGTTCCGATATACGTCCGGATAACGATCATATTGAATGCGCTGATCATCGACGGGATCACATATACCCAGAACGAATTAATCAGATTCAAGTCCTTCATCAGAAAGTATCCAGGAATCAAACCTGCGTTAAAGTACATCGTCAGAATAAAGATCAAGGTAATCGGCTTACGAAATACATATTCCCGGCGGCTCAGCGTATATGCCAGCATCGTGGTCAGACCCAGATTCAGCAGCGTCGACAGCACCGTTCTTGCCACGGAAATCCAGAACGCGTCATATATCGTTCCAGAAGCGAATACCGCCTTGTAATTCTGCCAGGTAAATTCCCTTGGCCAGAGATAGATTCCGCCTCGGATCGTATCATTCCCCGCATTCAGGGAAACGACGATCGTATTCAAGAAAGGATATAATGTGACAACGACAAGACCAATCATAAACAAGGTATTGAATGTATTAAAAAGGATCGGCTCTACGCTTTTTTTTCTGACAGGTTTAGTCGCTGCGGCAGCAGTTGCTGGCCCAGGGCTGATTGTTTGATTGTCCACTATAGCAGCCTCTCTTCCCCTAGCCGTTTCGCGACTCCGTTTGCAATCAATAACAGCGTCACACTAACGACCGTTTTAAATATACCGGCAGCCGTTGCTAATGAGTAATTGCCTTGGGCAAGCCCGTACTTCAGCACGAAAATGTCAATCGTTTGCGACCAGTCGACAACAAGACCGTTGCCCAGCAAGTATTGAACCTCGAAGCCTGCTTCCAGAATGTGACCGACCTGCATGATCAACAGAATAATGATCGTTGGCTTAATGCCCGGCAAAGTAACATGGAACATTTTCCGATAGCGGCTTGCCCCGTCCATATCGGCAGCCTCATAAAGCGCCGGGTCGATGGATGCCATCGCAGCCAAATATATAATCGTATTCCAGCCGACTTCTTTCCAAACATGCGACGCTCCGACGATTCCCCAGAAGTATTTGCCTTCACTGAGCCATTGGATCGGCTCCTTGATGAGATGCAGCTTCATAAGGACATCATTGATGATTCCGTCCGAAGCCAAGCTCGTCGCCACAATCCCGGTTACGATGATCCAGGATAGAAAGTGCGGAAGATAGGAGATCGTCTGTACGGTTCTTTTCCAAAATACTTTCCGGATTTCATTCAGTAACAATGCAAGGATAATTGCAGTCGTAAAGCCGAGAATCATATTGATAACACTCATTGCGAGCGTATTGCGAAGCACTTGCAGGAAACTATCGTCCTTAAAAAGGAATTCAAAATGTTTAAAGCCTACCCACTTCTGTTCACTAAAGTCTCTAGCCGGCTTGTAGTCTTGGAAAGCCATGGTCCATCCCCAAATAGGAACGTAGGCAAACAAGATGATGTAAGCCATCAGAGGCACCGACATATAGATCAACTGTCTCTGTTCTTTGAGTACGGCCCAGGTGATTTTCTTGTTTGTCTTAGGCTTGCGGACGGCAGAGTCTTTGACTACGGTCTCTTCCATAAGTTTGTTCTCCCCAAAACCCCATATTTCGTAAACAAGGAAGGCAAGAAGCCTTCCCGTTTCCGATTCATGTACCTTCCGCTGCTTTACTTAACAGACCAAGTGTCTCTTCTCCATTGCAGCACTTCATTAATCCGATCCTCATAAGCCTTGATGTTGAGCTTGCGGATATCAGTGACGTACTCATCCCAGACGCTGTCGAATTCTTCCGGTTTAGCAAGAATGGCTTTTGGCAAGTACTTCGTGGACAACTCATTTTGCTTCGTATTCACGATTTTCGCCTCAGATCCGTCTACCAGGTCGACCGACCATGCCGGGTAAGCAATCTCGTTCTCAGGGGCTGGACTGAAGAAGTCAACATAGCTGTTGAAACCGTATTGGGCAAGGAAGTTCTTGTCATACTCTCTCAAAGCGGCTACCATTTCTTCAGGCTGTGCAGCGCCGTCCGTAGCGTTGCCGTCCGAGAATAAACCTTCCATTTTTGGTGCTTGACCGTGGAAAGAATCGGCTTTATTCGCGAGCTTCCAGGTTGCATCGGTAAACAGATCGCGCTGCTCTTGCGTTTTCATGAAGCGGCCGTCCTTGACAATGTAATCTTCCCCTTCGATCCCCCAGGACAAGATTTTTTGCCAATCTTCTTGAATCAGCGTATCCAACAATTTGATAATTCTGATTGCCTGCTCTTCGGATGCGTTGACCGTGATCCCGAAACCGTTGTTGAGGTTCAGAGCCGGACGATCTTTGTAATGATCCTTGATACTTTCATCAAATACAAGCGGAAGACCGACATACGTTCTTTCATCTTTCTTCTGAGTAATCAGCGCGTCCTCTGCGCTTTGGAAGTTCCAGTGCTGGTCAAACATGCCAAGAACTGCACCGCTGGAGATTTTCGCCATATACTGGTCAAAGTTCTGGGTGAACGTTTCCTTATCGATGATACCCAGGGCATTCATTTCGTTCAGCTTTTTATAATAACGTTTGGCATAGTCCTTATCGGCAAAAATTTCCGCCTTGCCGTCTTTAACAACTACACCGCCGTCATTCGGATGACCGATCAAATGCTGAGGAGCATTGAACAGGCCCCAGTTTTTCCAGTCATAGTTCAGAATTTCAAAGCCGATCGTCGGGGTACCGTCGATGGTCGGATGCTTTTCCTTGTATTGTTTAATGATGTCAAAATATTGATCCAAGGTTTTAACCTCTGGATATCCTGCCTCTGCCAATACGTCCTTCTGAATCCAGAAGGCTGGGCCCGAATAATAAGACGAGGTAACATCAGCATTCGTTACACCGTAGTTTGGAAGATTGTAAATATGACCGTCATTCGGGTCTTTCATCATGTTCCAGTACTTCTCATAATGCTTCTTCAAGTTTGGCGCATGTTCTTCAATCAAATCCTCGAGCGGGATAAAGGCACCGGCAGCTGTCAGCTTTTGATTCGCTGTCATCATGTCCGGATAATCGCCGCCTGCAATCATAACGCCGAGCTTCTGGTCAATATCGCCTGCCAGGAACTCGAATTTGAAGGATGCTCCTGTCTTTTCCCTGATTAATTTATAAATCTTGTTGTCAGGTGTTGGTTGCTGGTCGGGCTGACCGATAAAAACACTCACCTCAAATGGTTCGATCTTATCCCCGTCCGTCCCGGGTGTTGTTTGTTCTGCGGAGTCCTTTGCTTCCGGCTGGGCCCCGCTATTCCCGTTTCCGCCCCCGCAGCCCGTAAGGCCGATGCAAAGCGATAACAGCAACACCGTGCTGAGCCGAAGCCATGATTTTGTCTTACCCCCCATAAAAGCACCTCCGTCATAATGTGGTTACATCGTTGGTCGATACGCCTCTTCATGTAACCTTCCTTTATTTTAAAAGCGCTTTCAAAGGCGGACTATACTATAATTAAAGCATTAACCTTAAAAACTTTAGAACATCCTCTTCTTGAACTCATTCGGTGCCATGCCCCATCTTTTTTCGAAATGCTTAAGGAATTGGTTGTAGTGGGTATAGCCGACCCTTTCGGCGATTTCGCTGTTCTTCAGCTTGTTCTGCTTCAACAGCGCGGCCGCTTCCTCAATCCGCAAATTATGTATGAGTTCGTTGAAGCCAATCCCATTCTTACGCATCAGCAGCTGGCCGAGATAGACGGGATGCAGATAAAAAAGCTCCGCCAATCGCTTAATGGTCAGATTCTCCCGGTAGTGCTGCCGAATATAATCGTTAATCTCCTGGATTATGCCTTGCGAATGCCGGGCCTGCTCCTTGAGAAGAAGCTCGATGCACTCTTCCCCGAAGCGCAGCAGCTCTCCCATCAAGTCGTTCAAATGGAAGGTTCCGTCCGTTAATCCAGCTGCATTGGATTTGGCTGCAAGGATTCGAGCTTCCGCGCCTTCTGCCTCCCTCACCAAATCCATGATTTTATACAAAACATGGATCACCATTTTCTTCACGATCCCCGGCGCGATTCGCTGCTCCGCAAACCTGGATGCAGCCAATCCGGCAGCCTCGCGGTATCCCTTCTTGTCGAGGAGTTCCACGGACCTGATGACATCATCCAACAGGTTCGTGGGGTAACGATAATGAAACGGCCGATCCCGTACCTCTTCATATGAAATCATCCCTCCGTACGCCGGATCGTAAAATTGATGCTCGATGGCTTCCTTGGCGGTTTCGTAGCAGCGACGGATATGCACCAGAGACTGCTGGCCTTCTCCTACAGCCATAAACAGCCGCTGTCCTGCATAATGGCGGACCAGCTCGCGGATCGTGCCTGAGGGTACGCTCCCGTTGTCAGGGGAATAACCGTTCACCAAACCAAGCCGGTTCGATTCCAGATCGATGACATACTCCGAATTCGCGTGGGCTGACAAGCGGGCGACGGTTTCCTTGACGTCAGGAAACAAGGCAGACTCTGCTTGAATCAGACATACGTTCCACTCTTGATGGGCGGAGGATAAAACCTGAAGCCTCGACAGGCCGCTAGCCCTAAGCGGCATCTCCAAGAGCGTTTGCATGATCAGCGAAACATCCTCTTCCCTCTTAGCAATCGCACTCAGGCTTAATCTGCGATGCTCCTGCATCAGCTCAGCATGAATCTTGCCGAGCTCCTCCTCGGCTTCCTCTGCAATAATAGGCTTCAGCATGTAGTGATGGATGCCGTGCCGCAATGCCTTCCTTGCATATTCAAATTCACTGTAGCCGCTCATGATGGCAAATTTCACACTGCTATCCCGGTGATGCTGCTGCCAGGTTTCAATCATATGAAGCCCGTCCATTAGCGGCATGTTTACATCGGTAATGACCAAATCCGGCGCAAGCCCATGAATCATCTTCAAGCCTTCCACTCCGTTGCCCGCGGTTCCGCAGACGCTAAACCCCAAGCGTTCCCAATCGATCCACAGCGCCAGCCCTTCCAGCGCACCCGGTTCGTCATCGATCAACAGCACTTTGAAAGGCATGGTTCTCCCCCTCTCCGCCTTCATGCTCCCGAGACTCCAACAGCCGGATCGGAATCTCGAATGAAACGGTTGTCCCTTGATTCGGGGTGCTGGCAATGTTGAAAATGACATGATCGTCGTAGTACAGCTCCAGCCGCCGATATACGTTTCGAATGCCGAAGCTGTTGCCCGAGAACTGCTCGTTGCGAACCGAGAGAATAATGTCCCGTAGCTTGCTTTGCTCAATGCCCTTACCGCTATCCGTAATGACGATGCGAAGATAATCACGGGCAACCGAAGCGCTTATGGTCACCAGACCCGCTCCATCCATCGCCTGCAAGCCATATTTGCATGCATTCTCAACGAGCGGCTGAATGCTCATTTTCGGAATTTTATAATGAAGCGCTTCCATATCGATGTTGAATTGATATTCGAATTTATCCCGAAAGCGGAATTTTTCGATTTTGAGATACATTTCGATAAATCTGATTTCCTCCTCCACGGAGACCAAATCCTCTCTCCAGCTCAGGAGTCTGCGAAGCAGCTTGGACAAGCTTTTGATAATATCCGTCACATCCGTGTATCGATTCTTCGTGCAGACCACCAATATCGCATTCAGGGTATTGAACAGGAAATGGGGATTCATCTGGCTCTGCAAAAAGTTCAATTCAGCCCGAACCCGCTCCATCTCCAGGCTTTTCTTCTGAATCTCCAGCTTGTACACATTGTTGATCAGGGAGTTCATCTTCGCTGTCATCTGATTGAAATTCCGGATGAGTCCGCCGATTTCGTCCCGGCCTTCGTCCAGTTCAATCAAGTCGAATTTCTCGTTGCTCACCTTCTGCATATGACGCGCCAAACGCTTCACCCGGTAATTGTAGGATCTCAGCATGACCGTAATAAAGACCGCCGCAACCAGCGTAACAACCGCTGCCAATACAACGGTAAACAGCTGCATATCCAGCATGGCGCTAGTAATCCGGCTCCCCCGGTTGATGCCGATCAGCTTCCACCCCTTCACGTACCTGGCCGTTCCGATCGAGAACACATGCCGATCCTCTTCGTCGTATTGCTCCAGGTCAAGCTTCGAATATGCGCTGTACTTCCCTCTTTCATAACCGCTGCTGGCCGACATAATAATCTCATTGTTCTCGTTCACCAAATACATATCCAGATAATCGCGTTCCCGTACAATGACGTCATAAATCTTGCTTAAATCGATATCGATTCGAAGCAGCTTCTCATAGGTGTCATAGGTATCGTAGTAATCCATCTTCTCAATCACGCTTAAGTACGGAACCGTCGATGCCGAGTTGTTCGCTTCTGCCGCCCTGTACGCCGCCACCAGCACCGGATGGGCCGAGCTGCTCCATAATGCATACCAGTCGCTCTCGAGCACATTATCGTTGATCACATGATAATTGCCGCCGGACACAATGGTGGAATTTTCGGTGAAGATGCTAATCCGCTGAATCTGGTTGTTAACCGGTATGTAGCTCGTTACCCGATTCCGGAGCTGCTCATCAAAGGTTTCGTAGAAGTCCAGCTGGGACTCATACTCGCGATCGAGCATTTCGTAAAGGGTCTTATCCGTACTCAGCGCATGACTTACAGCCACCCCGCCGTCGATGAAATTATGAATATCCTTCCTAGCCCGCTCCATCGAGATATCGAGGTTCTGCTCCTCTCTCTCCCGGATCAGCTCCGACATCCGATCCATAAAGATGAGGTTGACCACCAGAATAGGCAGCAGTACACCAATGACAAAAATAAGAAAAAATTTAGTTTTCAACGGAATATCGTTCACGAAATTCCCCAGCCTGAACATTCTCTTCATGAAGGCACCCTCCCGGTTTAGCGCTGCTTGCTTTCAACATGATTCTTGTAATTCGAGGGCAGAATCCCGGTTGTCAACTTAAACTTATGGATAAAATAGTCCGCGTTCGGGAACCCGACATGGAGCGCAATCTCGGAAACCTTCATTCCGCTCCGTTTCAGCAGCAGCTTGGCCTCCTCGATCCGCTTGTCATTCAGGTATTCCTTGAACGGCTTGCCAGCATGCTTCTTGAACAGCTGCCCCAAATAGGTGGCGTTCATATGGAAATGCCGTGCCAAATCCTGAAGCTGAAGCCTGCTCCGGTACTCCCGGTCGACATACTGAATCACTTGAAAAATGGTGTTGTGCTCGTTAAGCTTGCTTAACTCTTCCAGCTGCGAAGCGGCCTCAAACGCGAGCAACCGCATATAATTCTTCAACGGCGCTTTATGGCAAGCATCACTCAGATGACCAAGCTTCCTTTGCAGCCGGTTCATGAATAGATCCGGATCTCCATTCATTTCCGCGATTCTTCGACACAGCTTCAATTCCAGATCGGCCACATCGGCTTGAAAAGCCCTCAGGTGGAGGAGATGATCGGGCATGGCCGTAAAAATCCGCGCCAAGCATGACTCGATGGACGCATGCTCCCCCGCCATAATCATGGAAAGCAATTCGTCCATCCATCCGCAGGGAAGTCCCCGGAGCCGCTCCGCTCCTCTCGGTTCTTGGCAACAAAACACGCCGCTTCGGCCTTGGCTTCGCTTATCGTCGCGCACCTCCGCGCTTTGCCTGTAAAGCTTTCCGATCGCCTGGATTCCCTCCCCTGTGCCGCTTAACGCCACGATAACCGGCCCTTCAAGCTCCCGGGCCAGAGCAGACTGCAACAGCAGCGCAGTCTCCATGACCTCATCCGGAGTCGAATGCTCGACATGCAGCACCACTCCTATGCTCCCGCTATTGTCCTGGAAGCATCCCAGTAAGCTCGGGGGCCCGTAATCGGTCATCCATTCGATCCAATCCACTCCCGTTTCAGTAATCCCTGTTTCAATCAATAGGCACTGCAGCAGCGGCTCGCCCTGGATTTGCATCGCATTGCTGGCTTGCTCGGCCAAATCAGGACTCAACTCTTCCCGAATGAGCCGGTTCAACAAATAATGGACGGCAAGGCCGGCTTTCTTCCGGTTGCTGCGTTCAGCGTCTCGTTCGTCCTGGATCTCATGGCTGAGCTTGGCAAGCACTGCCTCGATCTCCTCGTCATCAATCGGTTTCAGCAAATACTCGGCAACCCGTTGGCGCATGGCTTGATGCGCGTATCCAAAATCATCATATCCGCTCAAAATAACGAATTTAGGAGGAAGAGGCATTGTCCGATTGCTGTGCTCAATCAATTCCAGGCCGTTCAGGACAGGCATATGGATATCCGTCATCACCAGTTCAGGCTTCCATTGTTCCATTAGCTTTAGCGCTTCGGGAGCGCTCAGGGCTTCCCCGCATATTTGGAATCCGAACCGTTCCCAGTCGATCATCGTTCTCAATCCCTCCAAGACCCATGGTTCGTCGTCCACCAGAAGCACATTGAACATCGCCCTCGTCCTCCTTTACCAAGCGAATAATGTAAGCGTACTCATTTTTACTTATACTACCATACTAGTATATCTATGAGAATATACTACAGGAACACAAACACAAATAACCGTAAGCGGGGTTCCTTTGTACAAAGGAACCCCGCTTACGGTCTGCTCAAGCTGGCCTATCCCTTAATCCCGGATAACGTAACGCCTTCAATAATATATTTCTGCCCGATGATATACACGATGAGCACCGGGACGAGCGCAATGGAAGCCCCCGCCATCATCAGCGTCCAATCCGTTGCATACATGCCCCGGTACAAATTCAGCATCATCGGCACGGTAAACTTATCCGTGCTGCTGAGAAAAATCAGCGGGTTAAAGAAGTTGTTCCACATCCCGAGGAAGGTAAATATCCCGAGTGCCGATAAAGCCGGCTTGATTAGAGGAATCATGATCCGGGCGTAGATCGTCCAGCGATTCGCGCCGTCCACGATGGCCGCCTCTTCCATTTCCTTCGGAATGCCCCTGAAGAATTGCCGGAGCAAAAATACCCCGAAGGCGTTCAGCAGCGCAGAAGGGACGATAATCGCCAGATGCGTATCCAGCCATCCGATATTTTTCATGATCAGATAGAGCGGAATAATGGTCACCTGTCCCGGCACCATCATCGTTGCCAGAAACAGGACGAACAGCGGCTCCCGGAACGGGAACGTGATTTTGGCAAAAGCATAAGCCGCCATGGAGCAGGTAACCAGCTGTGAAACCACCACGATTATATTGATGTAGAAGCTGTTGAAATACGCGCGCCCGAACGGCAGGGCCGTCAGCGAATCCTTATAATTGGACCAGATGAACGGATCCGGAATCCATTTGGGCGGCACGACGAATACTTGCGACAAATCCTTGAGCGAGCTGAGCACCATCCACACAAACGGCAGGGCCATCAGGCAGGCGCCTAAAATCAGCACGATATGCAGCACCACGGTGGACATCCTCAATCCCCGATGTATCATTCGTTTTCCTCCTTCCTAGGTTCGAATCGTCAGTCTTCGTAATGCACCCACCGCTTGGACATCTTCATCTGGAACAAGGTGAGCGACAGGATCATCACGAACAGGATGACCGCCGACGCCGTGCTCTTGCCAAAGGTAAAGTCCGCAAAGGCCGTCTCGTAGATGTGATAGACAAGCGTATAACTGGCCTTCGCCGGTCCGCCGGAGGTCATGACAAACGACTGGTCGAACACCTGAAAGGAACCGATGATGGACATGATCGTCACGAAAAAGGTCGTCGGGGACAGCAGCGGAATCGTAATATGGATCAACTGCTGCCATTTGCCGGCGCCGTCAATCTCGGCCGCCTCGTAATAGCTTCTCGATATGCCCTGAAGTCCGGCCAGGAACAGCACCATGTTGCCTCCCAGCCCCATCCAGACGCTCAGCAGGGCAATCGAAGGCATCACGTACCTGGAATCCGTCAGCCAGGAGGGGCCCGTTATCCCGAACCACTGCTGCAGGTACATGTTAATGAGGCCGAAGTCGGCGTTGAACAGCCACATAAACACGACGGCCACGGCGACGGACATCGTAATGTTCGGCATGAAGTAGATCAGCCGGTACAGAATCTTTCCGCGAACCCGGTTTAAGCCCACCGCCACCAGCATGGCGAGAACGATGCCGGTCGGTACCGACAGAATCGTGTAATACACCGTGTTCACCAAAGCGATGTGGAACTCCTCATCCTGAAGCTGGGACACGAAATTTTGGAGTCCGATAAACTTCTTCGCCCCCATGCCGTCCCAGTTCATCATGCTGATGACAAAAGCCGAGATGAGCGGAACCAATGAAAAAGCGATCAAACCGATCATCTGGGGAAAGATAAAAAAGTACCCCCACAAACCGTCGGACGTCTTGCTCTTTAAGGTTGTTCTCCTCTCCGGAAACCGCTCCGGAGAAGGAGCGGCTCCGGAGCTTCCTGCAGGCTGCGTGTTCATTTCATCTCACCGTTCCTCCCCAGAGCAGGATCAATTATTGCCGCTCTTGTAATCCTGAATTTTCTTGTTGGCCATATCCTGTATATCCTTCAAGGAGCTTTCAAGCTCCTGATCTTTCAGCCACAGCGCCTCGAACTTGGACGTTATATCCTGGCTTAGCCCGGGAATGCCTGCCTCGAACGGAGTCAGGGAATACCCGATCTCGCGCGCGTCCAGGAATAACTGGGCGTGCTCCGGCAGATTCCCTTCCAGCACCACCTCATCCGTTCCCTGTACCGACGGGACGGCATTGCCGCCGCCCTGCAGGCGGAAGCGTTGGCCCTCTTTGCTTACGTACTCGGAGAAGAAGGTGTATGCCGCTTCCTTATTCTTCGATGCCTTGTTCATCACCATGTAGGCGGTCGGAATACCGGCAGGCTCGATCTTATTGCCGGTATTGGTTGGCCATGTGACCACGTCATATTCTAGCCCTTGATTCTTCTTGAACAGCGGCAGGTACCAGCGGCCTGCAGCAACGAATCCGACCTGGTTGGACATGAACATGGCGTCCCCGCCTTGCCCTTTCGGAAGCGTGCCGGAGAAGGTGATGTTTTTGGATTTCACGTTGTCGTACAGGAAGCGGAAAGCCTCCATCGCCTTCGGATCCGAAGCCGCTACGAAATTCCCTTCGTCGTCGTACACCCGGCCGCCGTTGGAAGTAACCCAGCTGTGGTAGCTGTTCCAGGAGTTATCCAGCACGTAGCCGTACTTTTTACTGTCCCTGATCTTGTCCGCCATCTCCTTGAATTTGTCCCAGGTCCACTGTCCGTTCGCCTGAAGATCGGCCGGCATCTCGGTTATCCCTGCTTCCTTCAGCACCTTCTTGTTGTACCACAGCACCATCGGGTTACAATCCACCGGTACCCCGAAGATCTGGTCATCCCGCACGGCTGCGCCCCACAAGCCTTCGAAATAATCCTCTTTCTTGATCACGCTTTCCGGAGCTTCCATATACGTCGTCAAATTCTCAATGCTCTGATTCTCGATCAGTTTCACGACCAGGGCGTCGCCTGCATAGAAGATATCCGGAGCCGTCCCGCCTGTTAATTGGGTTAATATTTTCTGATCATACTCGCCCGGAATCGGAATAAATTCGACCTCAATGTCCGAGTGATTCTTATTAAATTCCTTCGTCAGCTCCTGAAAGCGGCTAAGCTCGCCGGGATTTCCCCAGGTCGCCCATTTGATCTTGACCTTCTCGCCGCTTCCGGACTCCCCGCCTTCTGATGTTCCGCCGCCTCCACACGCTTGGAGTATGGATGATAGTAGAAGAATGATTGCAAGCAATGACCCTCTCACCTGTTTCCTTGTCATTTCATTTCCTCCATTCAAACCAGATTTGGACTCGCTGGCATAGCTTTTGTAAACGCTTTAATTATAAAATTTTGGCAAAAAGCTTTTGAACGGATTATGTTCCGAAAAAGTGGTTTCTTTTCCGATCCTATGAAATCCCGCTTATTTTCGATGCTGTCCCTGGTACTCAGCTGGCGTCATGCCTACCATTTTCTTGAACAGCTTGCTGAAGTATTTGACGTCATTGAATCCGGAACGATCCGCCACTTCATACACACGCAGCGATGTTGTGGAAAGCAGCTCCTTGGCCCGTTTCAAGCGGAGATCAATGACATAGTCAATGAAGTTGTGTCCCGTGACGCGCTTAAACAACTCGCTAAAATAGTTGCGGCTGACGGCCACTTCGTCCGCCACCTCCTGCAGGGAGATCGGCTCGGTAAAGCGCGCCTTAATATATCGGACGGCCTGCAGCACGATCCGCTCATGCAGCGTGGATTCCGGTACAGGGTGGCGCATGGCTTCCTCCCGCAGCGCATGGAAGCCTTGGAGCACCAGCTTCTTCACTTCCTCCACCGAGCGAAGCTTGCCCACCTCCCCGATCTGCGGAAGCTGCGGGCCGCCGGGAAGATGAAACATAGCAAGCAAGCTCAGAAGCTCCTCCGCTTCCCGTAGGACCGCCGGCTTCTTCATCCGTCCGGGACGCCAGCGCTGCATAATGGACTGCAGACGTTCCTCGCTTATGTCCATGTTTCCGACGGTCAGCGCGGCCCTTAGGGCATGCAGCTCGGCAGCCGGCCTCTCCTGAGCCGAATCGGCATCGGTCAGGGGAAGCTCCTCTGCCCGCAATATCTGTTGATCTCGATGAAAGAAGAGGCCCTCCAGGCTTTCAGCGGCTTCTATAAACGCTTCTTGCAGCTTATCCATGCTGTTATATCTCCTGCTGAGCCCCATCGTGCTCCGGATCGGCAGGCGGATAGCTCCTTCGTGCTCTGAAGCCTGCCCGTTTGCTTCATCCCTTAACGGTAAGCAGACTGCGATCCGGTCCGTTTCCAGTCGAGCTGCCAGCGCCTCCGGCGCCTGGTCGTATAACTGTCCCATGAACCGTTCGATCTCCTCCTGCCAATCCTTTGGCTGTCCCCCGGCCGCGGCACCGCCCAGGTCCGAATCTAGCTGGAGCACGGCCAGCAGGTACGGGCCGTTACGGTTCCATGCTTCCAGCTTCGCGAGCGCGTCCGGCTCACCGGACAGCGCCTGAAAGAGCATTTTTCCGGCAGCCTTCTTCTTATTCAGCCGCTGCTGCTGCTCATGCTCGGTCAGAATCCGCTGCATCTGCTTCTCCTCTTCCAGCTTCAATCGCATGTGATCAAGGACGGCGACCAGGGAGTCCGCGTCCAGCGTCGGCTTAAGGATATAATCCGATGCGCCAAGCCTGATGCCTTCCCGCACGAATTCGAAATCGCTGTGACAGCTGAGCAGCAGTACCTTCACCCATGGACAAAGCTCCCTTGTCCGGCGGGTCAATTCCAGGCCGTCCATGACCGGCATCGCGATATCCGTGATCAGAATGTCCAGATCCCCGTTTACGATCCATTTCATGGCCCGTTGTCCATTGGAGGCCTCCCCGACAAGCCGGTAACCGTATTTCTCCCAATCGAAGGTCGAGCGCAGTCCCGTACGCGCGATCGCTTCGTCATCCACGAGCAGCACTCTGTACATAATCGTCCCCCCTTTGTTTCGCAAACGTGACCGTGACCCTCGTGCCTCCGCCTTCCGTGCTTTCCACCCATACCCCGTACCTGCTGCCGTAATACAGCTGGACCGTTTGGTGAACATGACGCAGGCCGATATGGGTCATGCCATGCTTGGAATGATCCTGCTCATACGACAGCAGTCCCTTGATCCGTTCAGGCTTAATGCCGATTCCGTTGTCTTCGATCCGCACCATGACATCCTGCTGCTGCAATGTTATCCGGATCTGAATGACGCCCCCTTCATCAAGCGGGGCAATTCCGTGAAAGATCGCATTCTCCACGATCGGCTGCAGCAGCATCCGGGGAACGTGGAGGTCCTCCATTTCCTCGGGGCAATCGATCCGCAGCTCGATTGGGTGGTCATAACGGTAATTCTGGATGATCATATATTTCCGAAGCAGCTCCAATTCATCTCCAAGCCTTATAAACACACCGTTGCGCTCCAGGCTCCCCTCCAGCAGATGAACCAGGGCCGTGACCGATCGGTCCACGTCATTCGTTCGATTCAGCTTGGCCATCCAGCGGATCGAGTTCAGCGTATTGTAGAGAAAATGGGGATTGATCTGATACCGCAGCGCGCGGATTTCGGCTTTTTTCTTCTCGGACTCCTCCGCGGCGATCCGCCTGATGAGCAGGTCGATCTGCTCTATCATTTTGTTGAAGCTTCGGCCCAGCTGACCGATCTCGCTGGGACCTACGTTCTTGCTGCGGACCGATAAATCGCCCGCCTCGCTTCTGCGCATCAAGCGGCTCAGCTGAACGAGCGGATTGCCGATTCTCCTCGTCATGAAATATCCGATGCCGATCGCGGCCAGAATCGATCCGAATACGATCCAGACCGTGAAACTCCGGATGCTGGCGGAATCGGCCGTCAGCTCCTTAAGCGGCACCATGCCGACCACATGCCAGCCGTTGTTCAGGCGCGAGGGGATCATCAGCGTTTTGTTGTTATTCAGGTTGTATTCCGTCAAACCCGAGGGCAGCTTGATCCTGGACTGCTTCCCGTACATCGATGGATCGGGATGGTAAAAGTAGCGATTCTCGTCATTCGCCACGTACATATACCCCGTGTCGCCGAATTGGACATGGTTTAATTCATCGATCAGGACATCCCCCATAATTTCGATGAACATCACCCCGACGATCTCCCCCGTATCCCAGCTCCGGATTGCCCGGCCCAGCCCGAACACGGGAAATCCCATTCCCGTTTGCTTCAGGTAGGAGGTATCCGACAAGCCGAACCATACCGCCTGCCCGTTCGCCTCCAATATCGCCCGATACCAAGGCGAATCCCACTGGTCCGGGATGGACATCAAGGAATCCGCGCTCAGGACCGAATTGTTCCGCTGCACGTCAAACACGTATACATCCAAGATCTCCGGCGAATTAATCATGATGGACGTCAGCAGGTCCTTCCCCTCCTTCACCTTCAACGTCAGGTCGTATTTACTGATATCCTGATCCTCCAGTATGCCGTGAACCACTTTACTGTTCAGCACCATCATCGAGGAGTCGTCCAGTTTCTTGAAGAACATGTTCAGCTTGTCGCTGACTTGGGTGATCGTGAGGGAAGCCACTTTACTGACCTGCTCCTCCACGATCGAGGCCGATTTGTGATACGAAAGGAAACCCATGATGAGAACCGGGAGTGTTGTGCCGATGAAAAAAAACAAAAACAGTTGAATCACGATCGAATGAAGACGACGGTATCCCCGCATACATGCTCCCTCCTGTTTCATGAAATGAAAATTGCGAACATTTGAGATAGCGCTTACATAACTATCTGACCTTCTTTCTTCTTCGCTCTGGACGCTCATCCATTCTGCCCTTTCTTACCTCCTTCTCCCACATCCCGTCGGGAGCGGCGCCCGGGAATCCCTTCCCTGCTTGCATCCTCGCTTCGGGTGTATCCATCGTATTATGTTTTCCTGACGTTGTCCCTAAGTCCATGCGCTTATGTTTGGGCTGCGCAATAAAAAAAGATGGACCCGAATCATTCCGGGTCCATCTCTTGTATTTGGATATAATGTCGCCTTCCAGGCTTAGTAAGCCAGCGTGAACAAACCGTTGATGTGGGACAGGTAACGCATGTTACTTGCTTCCTTCATCAAGGTTGCAGGCAGACCTTTCAATTGGGTTTTGTTGGCGCCGATGGTGCCGATGGCGTCTTTACGTCCCAAGCTGCCGAGCGTACCGGAGAATACCGGGTTGAAGGAAGCTGGTGCGCCGCCGTTCAATTGAGCGAAGATGTTGTAGCCGATCAGCTCGCCCATTTGCCATGCCAGCTGTGCCGTTGGCGGGTATGGACGGCCTTCCGGTCCCATAACAACCGCGCTGTCGCCGGCAACGTATACGTCAGGATGGGAAGCGGATTGCAGGAATTCGTTGACAACCGCACGTCCGCGGTTGACTTCGATGCCGCAGTTAGCCACAACGGAGTTGCCCTGTACGCCGCCAGTCCATACCAAGGTGCTGGTTTCAATCGTGCTGCCGTCTTTCAGTTCAACGGTCGTGCCGTCCATTTTGGTAATCGGCAATCCGGTCAGGAAGTTCACGCCTCGTTTTTGCAGGCTTGTTGTCGCACGGTCAACCAGTTCTGCAGGGAAGCCCGGCAGAATGGAAGGAGCTGCTTCAACACAATAAAGCGTGATTTCTTGTGGGTCGATACCGTATTTGCGAGCCAGCTCGCTTCTCATATCGGCATATTCGCCAACAAGCTCAACGCCTGTCAAGCCGCCGCCGCCAACCACGATGGTAGCGTCCGCTTTGTTTTTGGTTTTGCTGTATTCCGCAATGCGGGACTCCACATGAGCACGCAGACGGTTAGCATCGTTCACGGACTTCAGAATAAAGCTGTTCTCTTGCAGTCCCGGAATGCCGAAGAATGCCGTTTCGCTGCCCAGTGCGATAACCAGGGCATCATAGGTAAAGTTTCCGCCGTCGTCGAGGGAAACCGAACGCTCATCCGGCTTGATTTCCTTAACGTTGCCGATGCGCAGGTCAACGTTCGCGCCGCGCAGAAGCTTGTCGAGCGGCAAAGCTACTGCCTTCTCTGCGATGTTGCCTGCTGCCAGACGGTGCAATTCCGTAATGATCTGATGGGTTGGGAAACGGTTGATCAGCGTGATTTTTGCGGCAGCACCAAAATGCTCGCGTGCAGAAAGCGCACTAAGCAAGCCGCCATAGCCTCCGCCCAAAATTAAAATATGTTTAGACATGACCATCCTCCGTTCTTCGTATGATTTATGGATTAACGCTTGTTTTGTTGGTCGCGCTCGTTAAGAACGTCCAAAAAAGCCTGAGCATAGCGAAGACCCTTTTGAACCTGAGGATCTTTCAGCATTTTCATCAGACCAAATACGCCGATCTGAGCTTGGTCGCCTTGAGCGTGTACGCGGTCTCCGGCTTCGATGGCTGCAGATGCAACGCTTTTTGCTGTTGTCGTGATCGGCTTCGCGAATCCGCTCAGGGAAGCCATGGTGTCTTCCGCTAGCACGGGATCCGTAGCTACGGATTTACCGAAGTCATACGCCTTAGTCATGACGGTCAGCATTTCCGTAAGTTTTGGAAGATTGTCCACGAGAGTTGTGAGGGATTCCTGAACCTCGGGCTTGAGCAGTTGTTCGAGCAGCACATCAGGACGGCTGGACGCCGCAGCTTCTTGGTTTCCTACAACATTTTCCGGAGTTTCGGACGGCTGTGGAGAAGATGTTTCTGTCATAATGAATTGCCTCCTTTTCTTTAAGTGAATTCCCAAGATGAACTTGGCGACGATCGTACCGGCTAGCTTTAATTTTGGGATAACCGGTATCTATTATGCATCACTTACAAAAGTGCGAACTTATGGGTGACTCACTATCGCCAAAAATAAAGCAGGGGGAAACTTCCCCCTCCTTTATCTGAAACAATCTTAGGGATTGTGATAAATATCTCTAAGTACTAGTCTATAACTTGTGAAGCATAATTACAAACATAAAATACAATTTTCGACTACAAAGTTAGAACGCGATACTCGCCTTCTTCATATGTCACTCTTGTAACAGGTCGGCCGGAAAAGTCAAGCGCTTCCCGAAGCGGAATCCAAGCGGTGCCGCCGATTAAATGAACATCGGAGGACACCGGTTTGCCGCCGGTTTGCATGGGGAACAGCAAGCCTCCCACCGGATCGGCTTCCCAGCGATTCCCTGCCAGCGTCACCTGCACGGTCTTGTTGTGAGACTTCCAGGATACGCTTCCGCCAAGCCGCTCCACCAAAGCGCGCAGCGGAACCATCAGCCGGCCGTCGACCAGCTTGTATTCGCCTGCCGCAAACGCGGTTTCAAGCCCTCCGAATTCCACGGCCAGCGTTCGCCCGGTCCCGAATAAGGCGGCGTTGACGGCGACGTGCTCGCGAACCCACTGCTGTGAAGGCTGTGAAGCCTTGCGGGCGGTCTGCTGAGCACGAAATTGAACGGGCTCGGTTTCCGGAGACAGCACGTCAAAGGCATAGCCCTGCTTTTTATAATAAGAAATAATGTCAGGCAGAGCCTTGACGCTTTCGCCATGGCCTTTACCGTCATGGAGAAGCACGATCGCCTCCTTGCCGTTCACTTTCGTGGTCGCCCCCTTTACGATGTCTTTAGCCGGGACGCCCCTATACCTGGAATCGCCGCTGTCGACATTCCAATCGAATACATGATATCCCCCCTGCTTCATGTATTGAAAATAAGCTTCGTCGAAATGTCCGGCCGTCCCCCCGGGAGCTCTGACCAGCTGCGGCCGTTCCCCTGTAATCAAACGGATGATTTCCTCGGTTTTCTTAATCTGTCCCCAGAAATCCTGAAAATGCCCGTAGAGCTCGTCATAACGATGATCATATGTATGATTCCCGATCACATGGCCTTCCTCATAGATGCGGTTGATAATTTCGGGACGGGTCTCCGCCTCCTTGCCCAGTACAAAAAACGTGCCTTTGATTCCTTCCCGCTTCAAAATATCCAGCACGTCGAGCGTTAAATCCGATGGTCCGTCATCAAATGTCAGGTATACCGTTTTGTCGCTTGGCTTCTTCTTATATTGAACAGGTGCGGCGTTCACAGCCGATGGTTTCTTGATTGCAGTGGTGACGACCGGCTTGCTTGCCTCCCGGGTCTTTGCTTGAACATTCTGCTCTGGCACTGTTGTCAGGGGTGCCGCTGCTAAAGGGGCCTGCTCCGCATAGTCTGCCATCGGCGCCTGAACCTCAAGTCCCATGCCGATCATGATCAGCACTGCCACAACGCCGAAGAATACCGCTATCGATGTAACCCGCACCATATTTTTCATTATCAACTCTACCTCCATCGTTTCTATGAGTTCGGCTTCCTGATAGATTATATGGAGGGCGATTCAAAAAAAGACTAGAATCTGATATTTTCTTACGTCCCTTGATTCCTATTCACATTACTAGTAAACTGAATTCAAATCCAGAACTCGGAAGGGATGATAGACATATGAATCACCAAGCGGTCATTCAGCGTGATATTACGGAAGTCCGGGATGTCGTTCTTCGGCGGCACAGCTCCATCCATGCCTCAGGACCCGTCATCGAATTTGGAAACTGGAGCAAAGCCGATCCGTTTCTCGGGATGATGGAGGACAAGTTCCAGGCCGGTTCATTCGACGACCATCCCCATCGGGGAATCGAAACCGTTACTTTTGTCATCGATGGAACCGTCGAACACTATGACAGCCTCTCCAAGGGCGGCGTGCTAGGGCCTGGAGACGTGCAGTGGATGACGGCGGGAAGCGGCGTCATCCACAACGAAGTGCCGTCAGAAGGCATAACGGCCCACGTCCTGCAGCTCTGGATCAATCTGCCCCGCGAGCAGAAGATGACGACTCCCCGCTACCAGAACCTGAAAGGCCCGGATATGCCGATCCGACAAGAGGATGGCGCGGTTGTGCGAGTCTTCTCCGGTTCTTCCGGCGATGTCGTATCCGCCACCGAAAATCATGTTCCGGTCACGATGGTCGAGGTGCTGCTGGAGCCCGGCGCTTCCATCGCGCAGGACCTGCCCGGCAGTTATAACGGCTTCATCTACATCCTTGAGGGCAGCGGAACCTTCGGAGGCAATGGCGTAAACGCGGCTAAAAGCCAGGTGTTGTGGCTGGGCGCTGGAATCGACGGAAAACCTAGCGAAATACGGGCAGCGGCTGCGGAGCCTCTTCGCTTTGTTCTGTACGCAGGCGAGCCGTTGCGGGAGCCCGTGGCGGCCCGCGGTCCCTTCGTCATGAACACGGAGGAAGAAGTGAACGAAGCCTTCCGCGAATATCGGACGGGTACGTTCTTGAAGTTCTGATTCATTCAGGTTGGCCAAATCCTCTGATTTAGGTGATAAGCCCCTCATTCGAGGCTCCCTGCTTGCAAGATATATTCAAAAAAAACGGTCCCTTACCATGCCTGTTCAGGCATGCCGAGGGACCGTTCTTCATATATAGCTATGACAGCACGGCTGCGAGAACCGCTTCGACATGGCCTTTCACTTTCACCTTCCGCCACTCGCCGGCCAGCTTCCCCTTCTCATCAATCAAGAAGGTTGAGCGTACAATACCCATATATTCACGGCCGAACATCTTCTTCATCTGCCATACGCCGAACATTTCGCTTACCTTATGCTCCTCATCAGACAAGAGCAAATAGGGCAGGCTATGCTTATCGATGAATTTGGCGTGGGATTTCAGCGGATCGGGGCTGATCCCGATCACGACTGCGCCGGCTTGCTCCAACGCACCATAGTTGTCCCGGAAGCTGCAAGCCTCCTCAGTGCAGGTTGGGGTCATATTTTTCGGATAGAAGAACAGCACGACTTTGCGCCCACGAAAATCGCTTAATGCTACCTTCTCCCCGTTCGAAGCCGGAAGTGAAAAATCCGGCACCTTGCTTCCAATCTTCAACTGCTTTTGGTCTGCGATAAGGCTCAACTCCTGCTATACGGACTTTAGGCCCGTAAAATTGATTGTCTTTTCGAAAAAAATTATAATAGAATGAATGTCGAATGTTCAAATGTTCTATCGAATTTATTCATCAGCGTAATCCGAAAGGAAGAACCCAATGACCAAAAAAACAAAGAAGACGATTATATGGAGTGTCAGCATCATACTGGCCGCCGTCATCGGTTACGGCATCTATTATGCGGCCTCGTTTTATGACGGCTTGCAAAGTCTTCAGAAAACTGGCGAAGCCTCCCCTTTTCGGGAAATCGAGAAGGTGGATGCCAAAGTCCCTGCCCCGCCGGAGTGGGAAGGCAAGGAGACGGTTAACATTCTGCTGATGGGCGTCGATGCGCGCGGTTTCGAGGAAGGGGAAATTCCTCGTTCCGACAGTATGCTTGTTGCCTCGATTGATCCCGTAAAAAAGAAAATGCACTTATTCTCTATTCTGCGCGATACTTACGTAGAAATACCCGGGTATGACAGAAACCGTATCAATACGGCCATCACGCACGGCCCGAACACGGCCATGAAGGCGGTAGGCGATCTGCTGGGCATACCGATTCAATACTACGTCTATACGGACTTCCAGGGCTTCATGAAGCTGGTTGATTCCGTCGGCGGGGTGGACTTCTACGTGGAGAAGGACATGAGTTATTCAAGTAAAGCCGACAAGAACGAGTACGACATTGATTTGAAGCAAGGCATGCAGCATCTGGACGGCAATGCGGCACTGCAATACGTCCGGTTCCGCTATGATGCGATGGGCGACTTCACCCGCACCGAGCGGCAGCGCGAGCTCCTGAAGGCCGTAGCCAAGAAAATGCAGACCACCACTTCCATCATGAAGCTTCCGGACATCCTGAAGTCCGTCAGCCCTTATATTGATACGAATCTCGATGTCGAGGATATGTGGAAGCTTGCGAACGTCGCCTACAAGAGCAAAATGAGCGGCAGCGAGCAGGTACCACCGATGAAACTCCTGAAGGAAGAACATATCGGCGGCGCCGCCGTCTTAACGGTCGGCAATCCGGATACGCTGAAGCAGTATATCCAGGACATCATGAACCCGCCGACGCCAGACCCCGAGACCGAAGGCGGCGAAGGCACGGAAGGTGATTCCGGGAACACCGATTCCGGGAATATCGACTCCGAGAACAGCGACTCTGAAAGCTCCGCAACACCATCTGCGACAACGGATCGCAACTAATACACTTACAGCAATCAGGACAGGGCGCTACGTCAATCTAGCTTCCTGTCCTGCTTCATGAAGAAAGGAAGTTTTACTATCATGTCAACCTCAAGAAATCGTTCCGAAGCCCTGTATCAAGAAGCGCTGCAGCATATCGTAGGCGGCGTAAACAGCCCCTCCCGTTCGTTTAAAGCCGTAGGCGGCGGTGCCCCCGTCTTCATGAAACGCGCAAGCGGAGCCCACTTCTGGGACGAGGACGGCAACCGATATATCGATTACTTGGCGGCTTACGGCCCGATCATTACCGGACACGCCCATCCGCATATTACGGCGGCGATCACGGCGGCTGCCCAAAACGGCACCCTATACGGAACGCCGACGGAGCTTGAAATTACCTTGGCCAAAATGCTGAAGGAAGCCATCCCGTCCATGGACAAGGTACGTTTCGTCAATTCCGGCACCGAGGCCGTCATGACCACGATTCGGGTCGCCCGCGCTTACACCAAGCGCAACAAAATCATCAAGTTCGCCGGCTGCTACCATGGCCACTCCGATCTGGTCCTCGTGGCTGCGGGCTCCGGGCCTTCCACGCTCGGCATTCCGGACAGCGCCGGCATCCCGGCCAGCATTGCCACGGAAGTCATTACCGTTCCTTTCAACGATCTGGAAGGCCTGCGCGCTGCCCTCGAAGCATGGGGCGAAGATGTGGCCGCCGTGATGGTCGAGCCGATCGTCGGCAACTTCGGAATGGTCATGCCGAAGCCGGGATTCCTCGAAGGACTGTGCCAGATGACGCACGACAACGGGTCGCTGGTCATCTATGACGAGGTTATCAGCGCCTTCCGCTTCCATTACGGATCCACCCAAACCTATGCGGGTCTGGCCAATCACGAGGCGATTCAGCCGGATCTTACGGCTCTGGGCAAAATCATCGGCGGCGGACTGCCAATCGGCGCTTACGGCGGCCGGAAGCACGTGATGGAGCAGGTTGCTCCGCTCGGCCCGGCTTATCAGGCGGGAACCATGGCTGGCAATCCGGCCTCCATCGCGGCCGGAATCGCCTGCTTGGAGGTATTGCAGGGCGAAGGCGTGTATGAGGAGATGGAGCGCTTGACCATCAAATTGACGGAAGGCCTGCAAGCGTCCGCAGACCGCCATGGCGTTCCGCTCACGATCAACCGCATCCGGGGCTCCTTCTCCACGCACTTCTGCGATCATCCGGTAACGAACTATGACGAAGCGCAGGATACCGACGGCGAAGCCTTTGCGGCCTTCTTCCGCCACATGCTGGACCGCGGCGTGAACCTGGCCCCTTCCAAATACGAAGCCTGGTTCATGACCACGGCCCATACGGATGCGGACATCGAGGCAACGCTTGAGGCCGCGGAGGAATCTTTTAAGGCCATGAAGAATTAACCTAGATAAATTCAAAGAACGCGAAAGGAGATTTCCTCATGAAAAAGCTGTTGAACAAGTTATAACCTGCTCCACATCCATGCCATGCTTCTACGATCCGGATCCGTGGACCTCCTGACCTGTTCGATTCGAATCGTCGGTAGTCCAAATACGAATACGGAGGCTACGAACATATGAGAAGCGAGCAAGAAATGATGGATTTGGTATTGGGCTATGCAGCCCGCGATGAGCGGGTTCGGGCCGTGACCCTGGAAGGCTCCCGAACGAATCCCAACGTGCCTAAGGATATTTTTCAGGATTACGACATCAGCTTTCATGTTACGGATATGGAGAGCTTTATCCAGGATCCAAACTGGATTGACGTCTTCGGGGAACGGTTGATTCTGCAGACGCCGGAAGATATGGACCTGTTCCCTCCCGACCTCGGAGGCTGGTTCTCATACCTGATGTTATTTACCGACGGGAACCGGATTGACATGACCTTGATCCCCATCGAGGAGAAGGAGAAATACTGCAAGGAAGACAAACTGATCCAGATCTTAATGGATAAAGATCAAACCTTTCCCAAGGTTCCTTCTCCGTCCGACGAGGATTTCTGGGTACAGCGTCCGTCGGCGGCCTTTTTCGAGGATTGCTGCAACGAGTTCTGGTGGGTATCCACGTATGTCGCCAAAGGCTTGTGGCGGGAAGAAATCCTGTATGCCCAGGACCATCTTCACAACATCATGCGTCCGATGCTGATGAAAATGCTGGAGTGGCAGGTGGGCACACAGACCGATTTCTCGCTCAGCGTGGGCAAGAACGGCAAGTACCTGAAAAACTATATGTCTGCGGACAGCTGGAACGAGCTGATGTCCACCTACCCTCGCGGAACCTACGAAGAGGTGTGGAAGGCGCTGTTTACGATGGGAGCGATGTTCCGCAGAACCGCGCTGGATGTCGCCAAGCAGCTGGGCTTTGAATACGATATGGGGCAGGATCAGCGCGTAACGGGCTTCCTGCAGCATGTCCGGCAGCTGCCGGCGGATGCGAGCGAGATCTACTAATCGATTCCACGGTCATCCCTATGAAACAGAAACAACCCGCCCAAGGATAATCCTTGGGCGGGTTATTCTATTACGTTTATTTACTAGATTCACGGGACATCAAATGGCCTCTTTCCTACTTCTGTTCGATCTTATCGAAGAAATTCTCCTGAACCAGCTTGGCCGTTTCGTCCAGCTGCTTCTTGGAATCCGTGCCTTCCTTCGAGAACGATTCCTGCACGACGTTGGACATCGCGGCATAATAATCCTGCGTGCCAAATTGCGCTTCAGGCTTTCCTTCCAACAGGCTGAAGAGCTGCGGATCGTATTCATAGACGTTGTCGTACTTATCGTAGATCGCCTTCACCTTCGCCGCATACTCCGAATCGTCGCTGAAATATTCCAGCGGCGTCGGCACAAAATATTTGCCCTCGGCTTTGCGGGCATTGATCGTATCTTCCACCGATTTCAGCGCATCATCCGTAAAATAATCAAACGTGATATAGCGGAATGCCATTTCCTGTTCTTCCTTCGTGGCATTCGGATTGATGACCAGATAGTTGCCGCCCAAAATGCCGTGGTGCGCTCCGCCTTTCTCCATCGCAGGCATCGGATACGCAAGCACGTCCTCAGGCTTCATGCCGCCCTCGTTCAATGCCGGCTGGATCACGTCAAATGCGCCTGCAATGACCATCGCCGTCCGTCCTTGCTGGAACGAGCTGACGGCATCGCCCCAGCCGAGGGCCCAGTCCTGCGGAATGGCGTTTGCTTCCCATCTCAGCTTCTTGTAGAAATCCAGCGCCTTCACGCCGGCTTCCGAGTTAAACACCGCTTTCACTTTGCCGTCCTCGTTCACTTCGATATCCCCGCCGGCTTCGAACAGGAAGTTGGTCCAGTTCCAGCCTGCCTCATTGCCCTTGCCCATCGGCGCGATTCCGGAGATGCCGGCCTTCGGGTCCGCAGCGCCTTTCGCCGTGTTGTACATGTCGTCCCATGTCCAATCCATCGGCGGTACGGGCACGCCCTTCGCGTCCAGCAGCTTCTTGTTCACGATCGTAGACGTGATATAACCGTTCTGCGTGACGCCGTACACCTTGCCGTCCACGATGAATTGATCCTGCAGCACGGGATTCATGTCGTCCTTGTACTCCCATTCGTTCCAGAACTCCGTAATGTCGGCCACCCAGCCCCGCTCCACGAGCAGCTGTGCCTCCGTGGCCCAAGTGTTATAAAATGTCGGCGCTTCGTTCGAAGCCATCTTCACCCCAATTTCGTTGACGCTGTACTGCCAGTCGTCCTTCACGATGGTCACGTTCGGATATTTCGCCTGGAAGCGGGCGATTTTATCATCCTCCTGCTGACGCAGCGTTGTATCATCCGGCAGCGGATAGTGAATCTTGATCGTGATCTTTTGATCCGCGATATCCTCCTTCGGCTCCTCCGTTTGCGTCGTGGCCGTCCCGCCCGAATTGGCGGTCCCTCCCTCTGTATTCGTGACCTCCGGCGCTGCTTTGCCGCCGCCGCATGCGGCGAGCAAGGAGCTGAACAGCATAAGGCAGATCAGTAATGCTGGGAACTTGCGCATGGATACTCCCCTTTTCCTTATTGAAATAATGATGTCCTTTCCTCTCTCCATCATAAAAGCCAAATCCGGAAAGGACGATGTGCATTCATATGACGATCGTGTGCAGGGCTACGATGTGTACCGCTACTGCCCTACCCTTTGACGGCCGAGAGGCTGACGCTGCGCATGATGAATTTCTGGAACGCCAGAAATACGAAGATCGGCGGCACCATCACCATGAACAGGATCGAAAATTTAACGCTGCTGTCCAGGCTCCTTGCGTTGATGACATACTTGTAAATGGCCGTAGCCAGCGTATATTTGTCCTGGGTCTGCATGACGAGCGACGGCCAGAACCAGTCGTTCCATGCCGTGGAGAATGTAAAAATCGCCAGCGTCGCGAAGATCGGAACGGATAGCGGTATGGCGATCCGCAGGAAGCTGCTCATCTCCGAAGCGCCGTCGATGCGCGCCGCCTCGAAGATCTCCGGGTGAATGCCGTCGAAGAAGTTTTTGATCAGCAGGAAGAAGTACGCGTTCGCTCCGGCCGGCAGCCAGAAGGCCCAATAGGAATTCAGCAGGCCGAGCTCCTTCAAATTGACGAAATTCGGAATCATGTAACTCGACGCCGGAATGAACAAGGTCATCAGAATGAAGAAATAGATGGCCCGATGATACGGAACCCTGATGCGGGAAATGCTGAATGCCGCCATGCCCAGCACCAGAATCGTGACCAACAGATTACCGCCGAAAATCAGCAGCGTATTCTTCAGAAACATCGGCAGATCGATGTATGCCCACCCCTTCGGGAAGTTCTCCCAATGCCATTCCGACGGGAAAAAGCGCGGCGGAAACGTGTTGATTTCCTGATTGCTCTTCAATCCGTTGAACATCGTCATGCCGATCGGGTACAGCATCGTGAAGGTCATCACGGCAATGCACAGCACCATAAATCCGTAAACCGCCTTATTCCACGGTTTTCTCAAATCCGAAGCGGACAGAATGCCTCTCTCTTTCATCCTAGTACTCCTCCCTGTTCATCTTGAATTGCAGGATGCCCAGCAAACTCAGCACAAGGAACATCAAGATGCCCATCGCGGTTCCGGCCCCGTAATCCAGTTGGTTAAACGCATATTTTACGGTCAGGAGCGCATAGGTGAGCGTGGCCTTGTTCGGTCCGCCGTCCAGCATCGCCAGCTGCGATTGATACGCCTGTGACGTGCCGATCAGCTGCAGAATCAGCATGAGCACAATCAGATTGCGCATCGAGGGAAGCGTGATGTATTTAATCCGGGCCCACACGCCGGCACCGTCGATTTCGGCGGCTTCATACCAATCCTTCGGTATGCTCAGTACTCCGGCCAGATAGATCAGCATCGCCGAGCCGAATTGCTGCCATGTCTCCATGACGACCAGCGACACCATCGAGAAGCGGCTATCCGATATGAACGATACCGGCTCTGCCCCGAAGAAGCCGAACAACGCATTGACCGGACCCACCGGATCGTACATCCATCGCCACATGCCGTAGAGCACGACCCCGGGCACGACAAACGGGAGATAAGCGGCAATCCGGGCGAACCCTTGGAACAGCTTCAGCTCCGAGATGGCAATGGATGCGGCGATGGGCACCCAGAAGCCGATGACAAGCGTTAACAGCATGAAAAACAACGTATTTCTGACCGATAGCAGCAGGTCGGGATTGCTCAGAACGTTGGCGTAATTATCCAAACCGACGAAGGTATTGCCTTTTACGAAATCGATATGAAAAAAGCTGTAAAAGATCCCTTTGAAAATCGGCACCCATAAAAAGACGATAAAGATCGCTATGGCTGGGACAAGGAACAAATACCCCCATACATACTTCCTCCACAGCGGCTTGCGCTTATGCTCCTTCCGGGCGCGGCGGCCGGGCTCGATCAGAGCCTGGCCTTGTGACATGATCGTTTCTTCCATCCGACTCCCTCATTCCTTTATTCAATGTCTAGCTTTTATTGTAAAAAAGCCGGGGAGCCTTCGAACATGTCTAAAACTATGTGAAGTATGACGGATCTTACTTCTTTAGCTCGCTTGGGCTGACGCCGTAGTATTTTTTGAAGATTTTGCTGAAATGTTCCGGGGATTCATAGCCCACCCGCTCGGCTATCTCGTACCGGCGGAGATCCGTGTTCAGGATCAATGCCCTGCTCTCCTCCATTCGCAGCTTCACCACATACTCCCATAGGCTGCTGCCGGTATATTTTTTGAACAGGTAACTCAAATAGTTGGGGCTCACGTGATTGTTCTTCGCTACATCGTGAATGGTCAATCCCTTCTGGCGGTAATGCTCATCGATATATTGCCTCGTATTCTCCACGATCCGGTTGCTCTGGCTCGAAAGCACCTCCTGCGACGTCTCCTGGGCATAATTGTGCCAATTGAAATCCCCGTAATAAAAGACATGGAAATCATGCAGCTGCTCGCTCCACAGCATCGCTTTGTCCGCCTGGCGGCTGAGCACGCTCAAAAATTCCCGGCCCCTCAATATTTGGCTGATGCCCACGGTACAGCTCCATTTCAGGTGCAGCTCCACATGGTGGTGCAGACTCCGGCCGATCATCTCCAGGTGATGGATTTTCCCGCTGGCGTTCTCCTCCATTTCCTGCTCGCTCCATTGAAGGATGATGTTGACGTCCCGTTTCGGCGAATAGAACACTAAGGTGTGCGGCTCCTGCTCCAGCAGCTCCTTGGCGATATTCAGCGCGGCATATTGAATCAGGTTTATATCATGACTGGAAAAAGAAGCGCTGCGCTCTTCCGCCAAGCCCAGTTTCATTTTGATAACGGCAAAATAGGGGCCGACCAGGCCCAGCTCCGACTCGTCGGGACCAGCAGTGGCCGATGGATCCGGCTCCATGGAGAGCCGCTCGTTCAGCCGCTCTATTCTTTCGGACGGCGGCTCCTCCATCCGGAAATGCTCATTATCGGCCATGAGAAGCGGCTCGACCTGGGGCGCCGGCCGGTCCATCTTGAGCAGCACGCTGCGTACCGAATCCAGAAACTGCTCGCTGTTCAGCGGTTTGATCAAATAATCCTTGGCTCCGAGCTGAAGCGCCCGCTGCGCGTATTGAAATGTTTCATGGGCTGAAATAATGATCGTCTGTACCCAAGGCTTCACGATCTTCGCCTGCTGCATCAGCTCAATGCCGTTCATCTCGCCCATCTGGATATCGGTGACCAGCAGGTCGATGTCCCCCATCCGTATGTAGTCCAGCGCTTCCTGCCCGCTGTAAGCCGTGGTTATGCCATCGATGGCAAGGCCCGAGGACGTTAACAGCCCTGCCAAGCCCTTGCATATCAAAGGTTCGTCATCTACCACCAAAATGTTGTACATCAGGAAACCTCCTGTCCGGTTGCTGTAATGGTTGCTGCTTCTGTTCGCGGTATCGTGATCGTCACGCGGGTTCCCCCTTCTTCCCCGGGTTCATACTGCAGCCCGTAGCGGCTGCCGAAATGCAGCCGGATCCGCTCCTGGATATTGCGGATGCCGTAGCCCAGCGAATGATCGGGTGCATCATCATGGAGCAGCCGGTGAATGGATTCGTAGTTCACGGGGCGGAAGCCGTTATCCTCAATGACGATCCGGCATCGATCACCCTCCAGATGACCCGATACGCGGATCATTCCGTCCTCGCCCATATTTTTAATGCCATGAATGATCGCGTTCTCCAGCAGCGGCTGGAGCGTGATCTTCGGCACATGATTCGCCAGCAATGCCTCGGGAACGTCCCATCGGATCGTAAACTGATAATCATAACGGTTCAGCTGGAGATTCATATAAGCCCCCGCATGCTCAAGCTCTTCCCCAAGCGTGATAAGATCCCGGCCCCGGCTGAGACTGATCTTCATCAATTTGGATAAATCCTTGATCATTTCGGCGGACTCGGTATTGCCCTCCATCGTGCTCTTCCAGTAAATGCTCTCCAGGGTGTTGTACAGCAAGTGGGGATTGATCTGCTGATAGAGCAGCTGCAGCTGCGCTTCCTTCTGCTTCAAATCCATATTGTATTTGTAATGGATCAGGTCATTCAGTCGGCGGGCCATGTCATAGATCGTGGAGATCAGGACGCTGACTTCGTCTTTTCTGCGCCGATAAGGAGTTTCCGGCACGACGTTTCCCGGTTCGTACCTCCTCACGAAATGCGCCAGCTTCTGGAGCGGCGTCATCAGCGACTGCCAGAAGTAAAAGACGATAATGAGGCCCACGGCAAAATAAGCGACGGAAATGACCTGTATGACGCGCTTCATCTCGCTTTGCTGGGCAAGCAGCGTTTTGACGGGCACCTTGTAGACCAGCTTCTGCTGGAGCACGTAATTGTAATCGATGACATAGATGAAATCCGACGTGATCACGTCCATGACGCCGATCGTGGAATGGCCCGGATCCGCTTCGGGCGGCAATTCCAGCTTGCCCGCCATGCCCTGTACCGACGAGGTCAGGATATTATCGTCCCAATCCGTAAAATACAGCTCCCCATCGGGAATCGAGACCGTCGATAACGACTCGCCGATCCGCGCGTCCAAATTGGTGACCAGCAGTACGCCGATGGTACCGCCCCGATAGATATTGTTAACGGCCCGCACATAGCTTAAAGTCTCTTGATCCTGTCGTCCTTGCACCGGCGGCGACAGATTGGCCATGCGCTTCAGGTACCCGTTCCCCTTCATCGCCACGGCTTCATCGAACCAAGCGGGCTTCTCCTTCTCGTCGGAGAAAAAATATACCCCTGCTTTTCTGCGGTCTGGGTAATACGGGGCAAAGAAGTAGCTGTTGTCCGGGTCGTACACATAAAGCGAGTAATAGACCGGTTCACGCTCATCCGTCTCTTGGGAGAAGGAAATCAGCATCTTTTCGAGCCGCTCGTAATTTTTGACGCGTTCCAGTACGGTAACCTCGGCAAAAGGATCCAGCTGCTGGATCTGCGAGTTCTGGATGACCGTGGAGGTTACTTTGTTGACGGTTTCAATGTCCCGGTTAATCAGCTTGAAATTTTGTTTGTTCAGTTCGATATAAGCATTAGTCACATGGCGCTTCAGGATTTGCCCGGCCATGGAATTCCCGTAGGCGTTCAGCCCGAATAACGGAATGACCAGCACCAGGAACAGCAGAATCATCTGCTGTTTGATGTTCATGCGGCCCAGCGGATTTTTGAAGCGGTTCTTCATCGGCCCTTGCACCTCCGGCTTTCTCAAGCATAGCAACAATCCAGCGGGATCTGCGTAGTCATTTCTACGGAAATAATGCGCATTTTTACGATTAGGCAGGATGCCCTAAGTGGATGTATTAGCCCTGCGGCTGGCGATTTCCTGCAAAAGGGGCAGGAGCGTCTGGCGGGAGTCGATCTGTCGAGGTATGAGGGAGTATTGACCGCCCGTCTTCCACGCTATCTACCCTCAAAATGGAATAACACCCGCATGCGCGATCCTCATCGGATTGAACATGCGGGTGTTAGGTGGCGGTTCCCTTTTTTAAAACGGAAAGAACAGCGGCAGTACCGCCATCATGACGAGCCCGATCGTCAGTTGAAGCGGCAGGCCGACCTTCACGTAATGGCTGAATTTATAACGTCCTGCCGACATGACGAGCGCGTTGGGCGGCGTGGAGAACGGGGACGCAAAACACATGCTCGCTCCAATCGAAACGGCGAACAGAAACGGATACGGACTGGCTCCCATCTGGATCGCAGCCGATAACGCAATCGGCGCGAATAATACCGCGCAGGCGGTATTGCTGATAAACAGCGTTAGCAGCGAAGTGGTGAAATACACCCCTGCCAGCAGGGCAAGCGATCCATAGCTGCCCAGGGAATGAACCAGCATATCCGAGATCAGCGTGGCGGCTCCCGTCTTCTCGATGGCAATGGACATCGGGATCATCCCTCCAATAAGGACGATGCTCTCCCAGTTGACCGTCTTATAGGCTTCCTCCATGTTGCGCACGCAGCCGAACACCACCATCAACACCGCGGCAATCATCACGGAGGCCACCGCCGGAATCCATTCCGTCACGAGCAAGATCACCATCAGCAGCATGATCCCCGCCGCGATCGGCGCTTTGTGATCCATCGTCAATTTGCGCGACTCCTCTGCAGGCTGCCCCACCACCACGACATCCGTCTGCTCCGCTGCCAGCAGGGCAATGTCCTTCCACGTGCCCTGCACGAGCAGCGCGTCGCCAAAGCGCATTTTCTCTTCCTTCAGATGATGCAGCAAATACTGTTCTTTACGCTGTATGCCCAGAATGTTCACCCGATACTTCTCGCGGAATCCCGAATGCTTGACGAGCCGGCCGATCAGACGCGAGGACGGCGTCAGCATCACCTCCGCAATGCCGACGTCGCTTGTGGCGTACTGCGACTCTTCGTCATGTTTACGATGCTCGGGCACACCCTGGTCCAGCATGACAAGCCCGTATGTCTCCGCAAACTCCGATGCCCGCTCGAATGGACCATTCACGTACAGAATATCCTCTTCCTCTATCACGGTCCCGGGACCTGCGATCTCCTGGTTGATCGTTTTGAAGAATTGATTCTTGGCCGACATTTTACGGCGGATTTCAATGATGTTGATTTCGAACTGTGCCGGAATATCCAGCTCCCGCAGCGTCTTGGAGCGAATGGAGGAATCGGCTCCGACCTGAATCCGATACAGGTTCTGGGTCAGCCGATACTGCTTGGCCAGCTCCCTGAGCGAGCGTCCGCCCTGGTTCCCCGTTCTTCCTTCTTCATTGCTGGGAAGATAACGGCGAAGGAACAATATCGCGAGAATCCCGGTTGCCAGACACACCAGGCCGATCGGCAGAAAAGCAAAAAACGACAACCGTTCGTACCCTGCGTTAATCAGCGTCTCCTGAATCACAAGGTTCGGCGGCGTTCCGATCAAGGTGAGCATGCCGCCCAAGCTGCTTGCAAACGCAAGGGGCATCAGCAGCCGCCCCGGATTGATCTCCGCGCTGTATGCCAGGCTGACAACGATGGGCAGCATCACCGCTACCGTGCCCGTATTACTTACGAATCCGCCGATGAGCGACGTCACCAGCATGATCATGATCAAGAGCCGGGTCTCGCTTCCTCCGCCCAGCTTCAGCAGCTTCCCGCTGGCCATCTTGGCCAGCCCGGTCTGGAAAATCCCGCCCCCCACAACAAACAAACCGATCATCATGATGACAACCGAATTGGAAAAGCCCGACAGGGCTTCAGCCGGACTTAAAATGTCCGTTAGCATAAGTACCATCAACACGCCGATCGCGACCAAATCCGACCGCACTTTTCCCGACATGAACAATACGGATGCCACGGCCAAAACAGACAACGTAATGATCATCGGTCCATTCATTCCTTGATCCCCCTATAATGCCATATCTATGTTTCTTCCAAGATTCGACATTCGATAAACCTTTCCCTGCCCATTTCACGGATCTGCCACTTTCCGGTCCGGAGCGGGCGGCCAATCTGCGCCAACGTCACACCACCCATTCAAGGGAAATGATGTAGTATTGTAACACCTGCCGGGAGCATCTCATGTTAAAAACGTCACAACCCTGTGTGCAAATCTTTAGGCGATATCCCCATCCGATCCTCTATCGAACCGTCGACCATAACGAGGGGTAAACAAAGAACTTCTCTCGTAGGCCGTCACGGGGGAATCACAAAAAAAGCTGCATCGGCTCCTTCCAGCCGGTGCAGCTTGCTCATGGAATTACAAATTGATGAATGCGGTACGCAATTTGGAACTGTACTGAACGTCAAATCCCAGGCCGGATGCAATCACGGCGAGCGGCACGTAGGTTTTATCCTCTTTTCCTACCTTGTGCAGGAAAGCCGGCGTATCGATCGGTACGGCCGTTCCGTTGACTTGAACGGTTTTGGCGCCGATCTTCACCACGACCGTCTGGTCTCCAAAGGTAATCGTTGCGCTGGATGTTTTATTCTCCCATTTGGTAGTCGCCCCCACCGCGTTCACGATATCTTGTATGGCTACGTAATTCAGGTTGTCGCGGAGGATCGGCTTGTATGGCGTATTCAGCTCCTGCCCTTTCACGACGATGCGCATCGGCTGCCCCTCATTTTGAACAGGAGGTTTCTGATAGCTGCCCCAGATCGTCTCGGCAAACACGCTGGCCATCGTTTCGTATCCGTATTGGTTCGGATGGATGTCATCCTTCAGGATATGGGTCATCGTCAGCTCGGAGCCCACGAATTTCTTCGCGACATGCGCTACCTTGATGTCTACGCCCTGGGTTGCAAAACCGCCGGCCACCCCGTCCACCAGCTTCGTGAACTCACCGGATGCCGCAAGCAGTTTTGCGTACGCGACGTCATCGGCGATTTTGGGAACCGGGTTATACTGGTCGGCCACTACGATCGCGGCATCCGGATTCAGGGAATGCAGGCCTGTAATGACGGATGACATGTTGTCCTTATAGATCTGGAACAGATCCTGCATCTTGGCTTGCAGCTGCTCATCGCTTAACGTTTCCACGGTGCTGACAAGACTCATCATGTCATTGCCGCCGATCGTAATGGTGATCAGATCGGCTTCGGCGATAATCGGCTTGGCTTTCGCTGCATCGGCGCCTATCTGCTTGGTCCGCGGATCGATGCTGCTGAGTCCCGGCTGCAGCTCCTCCGGCGTGATCGCCCGTTCATCCAGGACGGCCTTGACGTAGTTGTTCAGCCCGTCGGTCTTCAACCCGCCGATCCCCAGATTCGTGACTTCGGTCCGGCCATGGAACAGCCCCTGCTCATACAGCCGGTCAACAAAACCGTACGGTTTGCTGTTCAGATCCATTCCCGGCTCATACCCGACGGTCAGCGAATCCCCCAGCGTTACGATACGATATGTATGCTTAGCCGCAGCCTCATCGGCATAAGCCGGCGCAACGCCCGGTCCGACTAGCGCCACCGCGAGCGTCAAGCTGCCGGTTACTGCCGCCAGCCCCTTCTTCCATTGTTTGAACATGACTTCACTCCCTTAACGTCGAATATCTTGATACATCCTTATTTTACCACCACCATCAGGCGAATGGTACCGAATCAAGCCGGACGAGACGGCTTCATGAGAAGATAAGCGAATAGATAACCTATGGAGGTAACTCCAAACCAAGCAAATATCCCTGGCGTGCCTGCTATATACAGGCTTGGCAGTATCGACCATCCAAAAGCAATCAGCAGCAGCATTCTGTACGAATACACCATCGCAATCAACGCCAAGCAGCCTGGCAGAAAGAGCATAATGAACGTATTCAGGGCCGGACTCCAGTTCATAACGTCCGTATACGGATTAAAGATGATAAGTATGCACCACAACAGGATGGAACCCACACCTGATAATCCTGCCAAAAAATGAGAAGCCTTCAGCTGAACCCGCATTGTTTCTCCTCCCCCCTATATGGACAAGGTCGCACATCCTGACTCCGACATTCACCGTCTTGAAGAGTCTTATCTTGATTGCTGCACAAAAAAATGGACAGCCTGTTTCATGCTGTCCATTCCTGATACCGAACTAGGATGATGTTACGCTCCAATACCGCAATATTCCTTGAAGCGCTATCACACGCCTTCGCCTGAATCCTCAGGCTTCTCCTTCTTAACCGCCTTATCGATATACTTGTCATAGCGGTCATCCAATTCCTTTGCCATGCTGCGGTATTTGAGCGTCTCCTCCACGATGGGGTCGAGCTGCGTCTGAATCCGGATCTCATATTTCGGAGAGAGCAGCCTGCGCTCCTCCTTCTCCCGATCCTTCTTCTCCATTTCACCGTCCGTTAACATCTCGCTGAGCTGGCGCTCCAAATCCTGATCCGACTTCTCATTCATCGTACGCACACTCCTTTTTTCAAGCGGTTAATAGTGAACGGCATTCTCTCTGCGGATGGTGACCGTTTAGCGGACCAAAGCCTCGCCCGCATCTTTTAGCGTATCCAAAAAACGCTGATGAATCAACCCGTTGGTTGCCGCTAAATGACGCACCGACAGATCGTAGGGACGTCCTTCCGTATCGGTTACTTTGCCGCCGGACTCCTGAACCAGCAGCGCGCCTGCGGCAACGTCCCAGGCACTCAAGCCGTGCTCCCAGTACCCGCTCAGCCGGCCGGCCGCCACATAAGCAAGATGAAGCGCGGCTGAACCGCCCGCCCTTACATTGCGTACCATCGGCAGCAGCGCCTGAAGCTCCGCCATGTTGAGCGGCAAGTTGACCTTGCTGTCCAGCGGGAAGCCCGTGGCCAGCAAGCTGTCCGACAATTGTTCCTCCGTGGAGACATAGGTCGGATTGCCGTGAACGTAAGCCCCTTTGCCTTTTTCCGCCACGAACAACTCGTCCCGGGAAGGGTCGTAGATAACGCCGACAATCACTTCTCCATGATGAGCCAGCGCGATGGATACGGAGTAAAACGGAAATCCGTGAACATAGTTCGTCGTGCCGTCCACAGGATCGATAATCCAAAGATACTCTTCGTCTTTGGCTTCCTCAAGCGCCTTCGCATAGGCATCCGTACCCGGGGCAACCCCTTCTTCTCCCAGGATCGCATGATCCGGGAAGTGCGTCAGGATCAGCTTGCGGATCATCTGCTCCGCGCCTTTGTCGACCTCGGTTACGATATCCTGTGCCGAAGACTTGGTGTTCAGCTGCTTGACGGTGCCCAGTTTGCTCTTAATCCATTCTCCCGCTTTCGCGGCGCAATTAATGGCAACGGCGGTATAGCTCTTACTGCTGACAACATAAGGAATCTTTTCATTCTCGTTCAAAGCACTCACTCTACTTTCTATATAAATCTAGTAATCTTGGAAATCTCTACATCCTATTCCGTCATTACGGTAGCCGAAAGGGCAGCCACGCGAAAATTCCGCCTATTTCAATAAAAGTCCGTCCTATGCTGTGCACCTGAATGCTTGGCGAGAACGAACTTTTTAGTCCAATGTCATTATCTTAAGGGGAATCCCTGTTTGGCTACTTCCAACGTAACCCAAAACCCATCAACTTGCAAGTGTTAACAAGCTCAACTTATCGGTTAAGGGTTCACTTCGATGGAAGCACCGTCGAGTATGGTAATGCCCTCTTCCGTATAATTTCCCAGATCCCTCATCAGGTCAAACAAGGCGCCGTCCTTCATCTTCGCTTCAATCATCACGTCCACTTTCGGTGTAACCCCGGCAATATTCCTTAAAAAAGCCAGCAGCGGCACGACATCCACCCCGTCCGCATGGCTGCGGATATCGGTCTTGCTCTTGGGGCTGGAGACATGAATCTTCGGCGGGAGCGGCTGAGCCGGCTCCGAATCGGCCTGCGCCAGCGGCGTCTCCCAGGTGCGAAGGATATCCGGCCACAGCTCCCAGGACGCCTCGCCGTCGTTATTGACCCACTGGTGATGGATGTCCAGCACCATCGGCAGCCCGGTCTGCTGGCATACTGCCAGCGTTTCCTGGGCTGTAAAGGTTTTATCGTCATTTTCAAGGGTCAGCCGTTCCTTGATGTGCGGGTCAAGCTCATGAAAATGTTCAACGAATCGGGCCGCTGCCGAAGGCTTGTCCCCATAAGCTCCCCCAATGTGAATGTTATTCTTCATGGAAGCAGGCAGTTCCATCGCCTGCAGCATGCGAACGTGCGACTCCAAGTCGCGAACCGAATTGACCAGCACTTCGGGACGCGGCGTGCTCAGCACCGTAAAATGATCCGGATGGAAGGAAACCCGCATCCCGTGTTTTTTCACGAATTCCCCAATGGCCTGAAAGCCTTCCCGCAAAGCCGGGAACGGGTCCCAGTCCCGCATGTCGTTATGCGTGGCCAGCGGAATCAGCTTGGACGAGAAGCGGTATACCTTGATATCGTGAGCCGCATTATGCTTCAGAAGCCGAAGGGTATTATGTAGGTTCTCATTCGCGATCCGCTCCAGTTTGTGCAGGCCGGCCTCACGGTCATTCAGCTTCATGAAACTCTTCATCGTCATCGTCTTGGAAGGAGAAGCATTCTGCACGACCGTGGACATGGCCACATAACCGAAACGGACAATCATGCATGGTCTCCGAAGAACATCTCGTGCGCGAGCGCGGTCTGTACGCGCGCTTCCTCATCCGTCAATTTGCGGATGAGCTGCAGCTCGACTGAAGTGACCTCCCGCCCCTGGAAGTTGATCTCCGATACGCATGCGGTGATCAGGACGATGGCCACCGCCCGGTTATCCGGCGTATAGGCAATGACCTTCTGTCCCGTCGGAAACACCCGGAGCCCGTCCTTCAGCATTTTGCCGCGGCCGTATTCCAGCAGCTCGTAGAGCTCCTGCTCGCTTTTAAACTTACAAACGGAATTGAACTCGGTTTGAAATCCCATATCATGTCTCTTCCTTTCATCCCAAAATATTAGACTCAAGGGGAGCCGTAATGAATAGCGCGGACTCCCCCTGGTGTTTCATATCCTATTGTGACGGCTTACGCCTGGTTCTCATAAATCAGGGATTGCTTGCGATGGTACCGCTCAAGGCCCAGCTCGATCATCCGGTCAAGCAGCTCGCGATAGGAAACGCCCGTCTCCCGCCACAAGAGCGGGTACATGCTGAACGGCGTAAAGCCCGGCATCGTGTTCACTTCGTTGATCAGTATCGCACCGTCCGAACGGCGGACAAAGAAGTCGGCGCGGGTAATGCCCCCGCCCTCAATCGCTTTGAAGGCGGCAATGGCCAGGTCGCGCAGACGATCCGCCGTATCCGGGTCGATCTCGGCCGGGATTTGCATCTGCGATTGTCCATCCGTATATTTGGCCGCGTAGTCATAGTATTCACTGGAAGAGACGATTTCACCCGGAACGGACGCCATCGGCTCGTCATTGCCGAGCACGCTGACCTCCACTTCGCGCGCATCGACGAACTCTTCAACGATGATCTTGTCATCGAAGCGGAGCGCGGATTCAATCGCTGCCTTCAGCTGCTCCCGGTTCTTGGCCTTGGAAATCCCGACGCTCGAGCCGAGGTTAGCCGGCTTGACGAAGCTCGGGAATCCGAGTTTGTCCTCGATGTTCTTGAGCACTTCATGCTGGCTCCGCTCCCACTGGGTGCGGTTGAAATAGCAGTACTCGCATTGCGGCAATCCTGCCTGGGCAAAGAGCTTCTTCATGACGACTTTGTCCATCCCGGCAGCGGATGCAAGCACGCCGGTTCCCACGTAAGGGATGTCCGCCATTTCGAACAGCCCCTGGATCGTCCCGTCCTCGCCGAACGTCCCGTGAAGCAGCGGGAACATAATATCGACCGCCTGATTCTCTTCCCCGTACAGTCTGCTGAACACGGCGTTCAGCGCCGTTTGCGTGCCTTCCCCTTCAGCCAGCTTCAATTCCTCCTGCCGGGCGAAAGGAGCCGACATCTTGCTGCCGATTCTCCAGGTTCCCTGTTTTGAAATATAAAACGGGACAATCTCGTATTTATCAAAATCAAAAGCGTTCATGACCGCGAATGCCGTGGATAGCGACACCTCATGCTCGCCGGATTTTCCCCCGTATACTAAACCAACCGTCAATTTATCCTGTCCCATGTTAACCTCTCTCTTGTCCGTATTGCAGCATGACATGCTGTCATCTTAAAAATAATCGGGAATATGGTAAAACCGGTATTCGGTGTTATCGTTCCAAGCATAGGAATCCCGGTAGTCCCAATAGCGGTGGCGGCTCGACACCGTATGCGCATTAACCAGCGGCATCCCGCCCGCGTCAAACGCCGTCACGATGGTGCTGTGCTGAAACGCGCCGTCGCCGTCCCAGTCGTACACGATGACGTCCCCCAGCATCAGCTGTTCGGGACGCTCCACCCGCTCGGCCCGAAGCCCCGTGGTACTGGCATTCAGATAATGCGCGAAGCTGTTCGACACCGCCCAGCTGTAGCTCCACCACTCCCGTTTGTTGACGTATCCCTTGTACCACCATCCCGTTTCTCTTTTACCAGTATAGTGGATTGGGGCTTTGCCTGCAAAGAGGCACTGGGAGATATAGTTCGTGCAATCCACGTCGAATTCCTCAAACTCCGGATTCCCCGAATCCCACCAACGGTCGGCATAGGCAGCCGCGGCTTCGCGTTCGTAACGTCCCGATCGCGGACTGCTGCCAGCGGCGTATACGCGTCCGTTCATGAAAGGAGTGGACGGCTCCCTTCCGGCCGCGTCCGAGCCTGCTCCCGGAATATCGGCCCTTTGCAAAGGATGGCGTTCATCCTGCAGACGTTCGATGCCGACGATCAGCCAGGCATCCCCGTCCCGAATCAGCGTCAGCCGTTCCCCGACAACCGTGTCTTCCCGATGCGTCATCCCTCTTTTTTCATAATAAAAGACGCTGTGGAGCCGCACGTCGGCGACCACATCATCCTCCGTTTCCCTCAGTATGCGCTGAAGACGGGCACGGGTCTCGCTCTTAAGCGGCGTTGCCTCCCGCTCCGCATACCACGATTGCAGGCGAAACTGCCTCTCTCCTCTCTCTACCAGGTAGTTCAGGTCCGCCACAATCTGCTCTTTCAGGCCTGAGGAATAGTCCACGCGATTTTGGTTATATTGATTGACGTAAATATATAGAGCTTGCTTCCAAGGCTTCTCGGCTTGCTTCAAACTGTTCATCCTCTCTCCTCCTCTAACCTTGCCATTCACGCCGTTCCCTATCACAACTATATGAAGCAAATCTTCAGGCTATGAACTTCGGTCAAGAGATTGCAGAAACACGGGATTGCAGCGGCTGTTTTCCGGTAAGAAAACAGGCTTGTTTTCACCTTTTTGAAATGCGTTTCTTCTATAAAAAATGCTTTACGCGGGGAGTTGAAAACGTTATACTTAAAGTAGTTAATTTATGAAATTAGGTTTCATCTAGTGAAACCAAAAAGGATTTAACCCTAACTGTCTTTATTCGATTTATGAAATGACTTAAGGAGGTTCATCAATGCCAGCAAAGGATCAATTCTCCATCTCTCGCAACCTAGAGGTGGGCGGTAAAAGTTACCGCTATTTCAGCCTGCAGGCGCTCGAAGAGCAAGGATATGGCAGCGTGTCCAAGCTTCCTTTCTCCATTCGGGTGCTGCTTGAAGCTGCCGTTCGTCAGTTTGACGGACGCGCGATTACCGAAGATCACGTAAAACTCTTGTCCAAGTGGAACGAAGGACGCGACAACAACAAGGAGATTCCGTTTATCCCTGCCCGTATCGTACTGCAGGACTTCACCGGCGTACCCGTTGTCGTAGACCTTGCAGCCATGCGCGACACCGTTAAAAAATCCGGCGGCGATCCTAAACAGATCAATCCGCTCGTTCCGGTCGACCTCGTTATCGACCACTCCGTCATGGTCGACGCTTTTGGTACCGACCAAGCGCTTGAAACGAACATGAAGCTTGAATTTGAGCGCAACGAGGAGCGTTACCGTTTCCTCCGCTGGGCTCAAACGGCATTCAACAACTTCCGCGCGGTTCCTCCGGGAACAGGTATCGTTCACCAGGTTAACCTGGAGTACCTGGCTTCCGTTGCGGCTACGAAGACCGTTGACGGCGAAACGCTGGTCTTCCCTGATTCCCTCGTAGGCACGGACTCCCATACAACCATGATCAACGGTCTTGGCGTTGTGGGCTGGGGCGTCGGCGGCATCGAGGCGGAAGCCGGCATGCTCGGCCAGCCGCTGTACTTTGTCACCCCTGAAGTTATCGGCTTCAAACTGACAGGCAGCCTGGCAGAAGGCGCTACCGCGACTGACCTTGCCCTCACGGTAACCGAGCTTCTCCGCAAGAAAGGCGTCGTAGGCAAATTCGTAGAATTCTACGGTCCAGGCCTCGCCAACATCAGCTTGGCTGACCGCGCAACGGTTGCCAACATGGCTCCGGAATATGGCGCTACGATCGGCTTCTTCCCGGTTGACGACGAAACGCTGGCTTATCTTCGCAACACGGGCCGCTCCGATGAGCAGGTTGAGCTCGTGGAGAACTACTATAAAGCGCAAAACATGTTCCGTACGGCCGATACGCCGGACCCTGAGTTCTCCGACGTAATCGAACTGGACCTGGCTTCGGTTGTGCCGAGCTTGGCCGGACCGAAACGTCCGCAGGACCGTATCGAGCTTACCAGCATGAAACAAAACTTTAACGACATCATCCGTACGCCGATCGATAAGGGCGGATATGGACTCAGCGACGAGAAAATCGCAGAGACCGTTAAAGTTAACCATAAAGACGGCTCTACCAGCGAAATGGGTACGGGGGCGGTTGTAATCGCGGCCATCACCAGCTGTACGAACACGTCGAACCCAAGCGTTATGCTCGGCGCTGGCCTCCTAGCCAAGAAAGCCGTTGAACGCGGCCTGAAAAAGCCTGGCTACGTGAAGAGCAGCTTGACACCGGGCTCCCTCGTCGTAACCGACTACCTGGAGAAAGCCGGACTCCTGCACTATCTGGAATCCCTCGGCTTCTACGTGGCAGGCTATGGCTGCGCAACGTGCATCGGTAACTCCGGTCCATTGCCGGATGAAGTGAGCGAAGCGATTGCCGACAACGACATGACGGTAGCTGCCGTATTGTCCGGTAACCGTAACTTCGAAGGCCGCGTGCATGCTCAAGTCAAAGCCAACTACCTGGCTTCGCCGCCGCTGGTTGTTGCTTACGCCCTGGCAGGCACGGTGAACATCGATCTTCAGAACGATCCGATCGGTTACGATCCGAACAATGAGCCTGTGTATCTGAAGGACATCTGGCCAACGAGCGCGGAAATCCGCGAAGCGATCGGCCTGTCCGTGAGCGCTGAAGCATTCCGCGCCAAGTACGAGAACGTGTTCACCGCCAATGAGCGTTGGAACAAGATTCCTGTGCCTGAAGGCGAGCTGTACGAGTGGGACGATCAATCCACTTACATTCAGAACCCGCCGTTCTTCGAAAGCCTGGGCAACGGCCTGAACGACATCCAGGACATCAAGGAAGCGCGCGTGCTGGCTCTCTTGGGCGATTCCGTTACGACGGACCACATCTCTCCAGCGGGCAACATCGCAACGAACAGCCCTGCCGGCAAATATCTGAGCGATCGCAACGTGGAACGCAAAGACTTCAACTCCTACGGCTCCCGCCGCGGTAACCACGAAGTCATGATGCGCGGTACGTTCGCTAACATCCGGATCCGTAACCAGGTAGCTCCAGGTACGGAAGGCGGCGTTACGACTTACCTGCCAACGGAAGAAGTGATGTCCATCTATGATGCATCGATGAATTATCAAGCAGGCGGACAGAACCTGATCGTTATCGCAGGTAAAGAATACGGTACGGGAAGCTCCCGCGACTGGGCGGCAAAAGGTACGTATCTCCTCGGCGTCAAGGCTGTACTGGCTGAAAGCTTCGAGCGTATCCACCGCTCCAACCTGGTGGGCATGGGCGTTCTGCCGCTCCAGTTCCAGGAAGGTCACGGCTGGAAGAGCCTCGGTCTGAACGGCCGCGAGACATTCAATATTCTGGGCCTCAGCAACGACGTGAAGCCAGGCCAGGAATTGACGGTTGTCGCTACGCGCGAAGACGGAACCCAATTCGAGTTCCCAGCCATCGCCCGTCTCGACAGCATGGTGGACGTGGATTACTACCATAACGGAGGTATCCTCCAAACGGTACTGCGTCAAATGATCGCATCGAACCAATAAAGCATTCTTATAGGCGATTTGGCCTTAGTCAAAAATCCCCATCATCCACGCGTGGATGATGGGGATTTTGTTATTTCCCGGTACTTTTTTCCTGAATATTGGAAATTCCGTTTCGAATAAGGCCGCACAGGTTAATGGGTACAAAACATTGCGGAAACCCATATCCAGGAGGAAGGTACCGATGATCAAAATACATACGATGGCTTCGTTCCACTATCAATACCAGCGGCCGCACCCGGTGGCGGCGCCTAAGAAAGAGGAAGCGACGGACAAACCCCTGACCTTTCAAGAAGTCCTTAATCAGAAAATGAAGGAAAAGAACGTGAAGCTGACCTAAGTTGCGCTTACCTGTTACATACTGAGCTGCTGCGGCAAAAGGACCGTTCCCCGCGATCACCAAGATCATGGGGGACGGTCCTTTTCCATCCTGATAAGAAATATCGTTTATGGGCGAGCCTTCTCCGAAGATGGACAGCGTTTGGACGCTGTTATTCCGGACGGCTGTATCACACGCAGCCTCCCGGTCATTCAATAACTTATAGTGATGCTGTCTCTGATCCGGCAATAGAATAAATTAAATCATCATTCCCATTTCCCGTGCCGCTTCCATCAGGATTGGCGCATGCTCGCGAAGCGTTTCGGCCGACAGGCGGGTTACAGGCCCGGACATCGACAACGCGGCGGCGACGCGGCCGCTGCGGTCGAAGATCGGCACCGATACGGCAGCCGCTCCAGGCTCGCGCTCTTCGATGCTGATCGCGTAGCCGTTCTCCAGTATTTCCGCCAGCTGCTGCCGGTACGCGTTCTTATCGACCGCCTCCGGCCAATCCGGCGCATTCAGCAGCTCCTCCTGGTCCGCCTCAGGCGCAAAGGCCACAAGAACCTTGCTGGACGCGCCCACCGAGAGCGGCAGCCGCACGCCGACCTGGGCGACCCGGCGGATCCCCTGGTTGCTCTGAACCGCTTGAATCCGAAGGCGATCCGAACCGTCCCTTAAATAAAGACTTACCGTTTCCCCAAGCCGATCCCGCAAGGCCTCCATCGCCGGCTGAAGGCGAATGGCAGGGTCGTCGCTTTGGGACAGATGCATCGACAGCTCCCATATTTTCAAGCCGAGCCGGTATTTCTCCGTCTCTTTGTTCCGCACAACGAATCCTTTGTCTTCCAGCGTTGTTAGCAGCCGATGGACGGTGCTTTTATGTAATCCGATAAGGGAAGAAATCTCCGTGAGAGCAAGTTCGCCATCCTTCGTAAAACACATCAAGATATCAAGGGCCCGCTCTACGGCGCGTACCGTTAATTTGCGGTCTTCCATCCCGATCAGCTCCTCTCCTGTTTCATTGTATGAAACCTGGTTACAAGAATTATATGAGAATTCTTCTCAAAAGTAAACCATGGGGACAGGGACTTTACAGTTGTCTTACAATCTATGGTTTTGCATTGACTTTATAGGCATCCGGGCATACGATTATTATAATTTCAACTTTTTCATGTTCACGAAACGCACTCAGACTATATGGTAAGGAGGGGCCACTTATGAGCACTACGACTGGTAGTAATGCCCCACTCTCCCAATTGAATGACGCGCCGGCCGAGCTGTCCACGGGCTTGGTCCGTCTAAAGCATATTATTTTAGCGCTGTTATTATCTGTCGTTTTTTTCCTCGTTTTCTGTTTTATTGCGCTTCATGCCTATATCGCTTGGGTTTTGTCGAATCCGACGGTGGCTCCGCTCTATTCCAATCCCAAGCTTGCGAAAGATATGAATTACGAGAACGTCACGTTCCACTCGATTGACGGGAAACGAAATATCAATGGATGGTATATCCCGGCCGAGAATTCCTCGAAAACCATCGTGCTCAGCCATGGTTACGGCGCCAACCGGGAGGAAACCTGGGTACCGATGTACGATATCGCCCACTACGCGCACAACATGAATTTCAATGTGCTCATGTTTGATTACGGTTTTGCCTCCCAGACCAGCAAGGAAGTGGCGACCGGCGGCAAGGAGGAGAAACGCCAGCTTCTTGGAGCCATTGAGCATGTGAAGCAGCGCGGCGCGAAGCAAATTGTCGTCTGGGGGTTCTCCATGGGGGCCGGCACCGCGCTGCAGGCAGGGCTTGAGACCAAGGACGTGGATGCCATGATTCTGGACAGCGCCTTTTTATTGGAGCCGGACACGCTTTACCACAATATCCACAACCAGATTGATCTCCCCCGTCATCCATCGCTGGAGATTCTGGAGCTGCTCTTCCCTGTGCTTAACGGCACAAGTCTGGACCAGATCCCGTACAATGAGGTGAAGAAGCACGATTACCCGTTCCCGACCTTGTTCATCCACGGAACGAAGGACGATAAGGCTCCTTACCCGATCGCCGAGAAAATCGCTTCCAACCAGACGCATGCGGATTCCGACTCCTGGATTGTAGAGGATGCCCATCATGAGCTTATCTTCCGCGAGCATCCTAGGGAATATCTGCGCAAAGTATCGACCTTCCTCGGCAAACTCGAAACGCCGGACGAATCCTGAGGTTTTCTTCAGGTGTTTCTATAGCGAAGAGACCGTGCCTTTCATGATACGATTCTACTCCCCTGCTGCCTGATGCAGCGGGGGTTTTTATTTTTCCTTCATAATACAGGCCGCCAAATGAATATAGTGTGTTTAGTGAACCTGATACTGGAGGGAACGGACATGTTATTTCATTATGGAGCGAAGCTCCCGGTGCGATTACTGGAGGAAATTCGCTTTTGGAAGCATCAGGAAAGAAAACACCTCGCGCTGATCAAAGCCGTGGTACCCGATCTGGAGCCGGTCTACGTCAAGATGCTGGATCAATGGGCCGTCGTGTTCTCCGACACGGAGAAGGCGGCAGACGAACTTCTGCGCCATATTCTAAGTTATAATGCTTCTCCCACGCCTCAAATGCTGGCCCAGGTCGAGCAGCTCTTGCGCGCTTCCTGCGAGCAGTCCAGGGAGTTCATTCGCCAGCTGCACAGCTTAAAAGAGAACAGTGAAGCCGTTCAGAAAGTGCCGCTTGCCGGTACGGTCCTGCACCATGTGATTCGGGAGTCCGAATATTTCCTGAATGCTCTCGAAACACTGAACGCCGCCGGAGCGCTGGAGAGATTCATGGATGTGGATATGCCGCTGCAGTCGATGACGCTGCACGAGGCAACGTCTCCTCCGCCGTCTACTCCCGAAGCCGAGCTGTCCATTCAAGGCATGGGAGACAGCGGCGGCAAGGCTGTGCCGATTGGCGGACACCGCCTCCCTCCACTGCCTTACGCTTATAATGCGCTCGAGCCTTATATCGACGAGAAAACCATGCGAATTCACCACGACATCCATCACCAAAGCTACGTCGACGGCCTGAACAAGGCGGAGAAGAAATTGGAGGAGGCCCGAAAAAGCGGCGATTTCGAGCTCGTGAAGCATTGGGAACGCGAGCTTGCGTTCCACGGTGCCGGCCACTATCTGCATACGATCTTCTGGAACATCATGAACCCGCGGGGCGGCGGCGAACCGGGCGGAGAGCTTGCACAGCAGATCAAGAAGGATTTCGGAAGCTTCGATCGATTCAAGAAGCATTTTACCGAAGCAGCAGACAAAGTGGAAGGTGGCGGCTGGGCGATCCTCGTCTGGAGTCCGCGCAGCCATCGGCTTGAAATTTTGCAGGCCGAGAAACATCAAAATCTCTCCCAGTGGGACGTCGTCCCTCTCCTCGCCCTGGATGTATGGGAGCATGCATATTACCTTAAACATCAAAATAAACGCAAGGATTACATCAACGATTGGTGGAACGTGGTCTACTGGCCGGAAGTTGCGGAGCGTTTCAAGCATGCCAGCAAGCTGAAATGGAAACCGTTTTAATTCTCAGCCGGCATTAGCTGCTTCGGATTGGTTAATATTGGGTATGAAGTCTATAGCCCTCCTTACTTCCTTTATGGAGTTTAGGGAGGGCTTCCCTGTTCAGAGGGGTACTTGGTCATAAGCCCGGATTTGAACAGGATTATTCAAGCTACGGAGTAACCCAACCTTATTGTTAGGTCTTTTTTACCACATATCTGGTTATTTATTCGGTTGATCGCTACCATATGCTGGATTATGATATGACAGTAAGCTTGGTACGCAGCCTCAGCATTGGTCTAAGGCAACAACCGAAAGATCCGGCGTGCCTATGGGAGCAGGACATCACGACTGAAGGGATGGGTCAGTGTGAACAGTAGGTTCAAATCGCGTATTTTCATTTTTGCTTTTGTATTCATTATTCTAATTGTTGGAGGATGCCAGCCCGTGAACCATAATCAAAACGAAGCCACTGCAAACGGCAGCTCGGACGAGGTTATAACAAAGGCGAAAACCACGGCCGTTGAGTATTTTAAGGAAAAATACAATTTGGATGTAGAGATTACCAAAGAAGAGATGATGCCATCGATCGTAGCGGACAAGGTTAACCTCGAAGGGTATGTCGTGGATCATCCTGAACAAACCTTTAAAATATCCGTAGATTTCAACACAGGCGAAACGTCCAATTTCGTGATGAACCCGGAGCTTAGAAAAGCTATTAAGGGCGAGTGACGGACCTATGTTTCTCTTGCAGCAACCATAGGCTCTGAACCTGATAGATCACGTTAAGGAGGGAATATATTGAGTTCACCGCAAGTGGATGACGAGACATACCGACTCATGTCGGAAGCGGCTTACCTCGATCTGAAAAAAGAAGATACCGTTGAGGACCTGCCGGGATGGGAGGTTCTTGAGGACTATAAGAGCAACAGCATATCCGGTTTTGACGCGGTAACTTTCTACAACAAGGAAACGAACCAGGCCGTTATCGCATACCGCGGCACCGAAGCAGGCAGAGATTTATCCCATGCGCTCCCCGATTATCTGGCCGACGCGGATATTGGCATTGAAGAGATCAAAAGGAAAATTCCGGAGTTCCGGGCTCCTTGGGCCGACCATGTAGACAAAGTCAAAGAAGTGACGGGCATTAACGATGTCACGGATTGGTTCGGCGAACAATCGAGGAAAATCGATAAGAAAACGGATATCTTGGGCACCAATCAGATGTATCAAGCCGAGGATTACGCGCTGGAAATGAAGGAGAAGTACAAGGGTGTTGATTTTTCCCTTACCGGTCATTCGCTGGGCGGAGCCAACGCGCAATATGCTGCCGCTTATACCGGCATGTCGGCTGTCACCTTCAGCGCCCCGTCCGTCATCGGTAGCCTCTCCCCTGAAGCCAGAAGAAAAGCCGAGAATGGGGAATTCGATTCCCAGATCATTAATTTCGCCCATCCCGGCGACATTATTGCCAGCGGTGCGCTCGGAGGTTACGACGGTCACGTAGGCTCAACCTATTACATAGACTCCAGTTACAAGGATGCCAATGACGGGCTCAGCATCAAAGAAAAAATCGATAATACGCTGGGAGGCCCCAACTATCACCAGCTGGACCGCTATCAATTCGAGAATGGGTACATTTCGAACCGTCTGTATGACGGCGCTACCGGTAAATCCGTGGATTCGCCCAGAATCCCTTCCCACAGCGATCTCTTGTTTGGTCTTGGCGGGCCGTTGAGCAACTTGGGCTTAGGTTTGGGCGGCTCGCTGGGAGCCATGGCCGGATCGGCAGGAGGCTCCTCCGGTACCATCCAGGTTACCCCTGCCGAGCTGCGAAGCGTAGCCGAGAAATGGCGAGCGCATGCCCATCAGAGCGATGCCGAAATGCAGGGAATCCGGCAGCGTCTCTCCAAATACATGTTCTCCAGCCACAGCCGGCGTCTCCAGCCGATCGTCCAGCAGCTGGATACATCCATCATGTCGATGAGTCAGTGGCATCTGCAGCATACAACCGACATCGTGCAGTACATTAAATTTAAGGCGGATCTGTTTGAACGTACAGATAACAGCGGGTAAACATCTATTAGCAACCACCGGGAGGAATGGGGATGAGTCGAGAGATTCTGCTGGAGCTTGATGATTTGCTTCAAGCCGAACGCGAGCTGACGGGGCTGCTTGCAGCCCTTCGGTCCGACGAACAAGAAGCGCGGGTCATGTATGCCCGCCTTCAGGATTGGAAGGGACAATCGGCTAATGTGCTGAGGGATCAGATCGAAGTCTTTTTCATGGAGATGTCCCGTCGAATCCGGGAGATCGAGGAGCAAAAAAGCGCCCTCGTCCAGTATGTGCAATATATGAAACAAGTCGATGGCGCATCTTGATCTTTCCTTGCTTGTCCTGGATGATCAGATGGCTTCATATCGTCACAGGGATAACAAAAAAAGGCTTCGCCTCCGTGGGCGAAGCCTTTTTGATATCATGAAGATCCAGCTTAGTCTTTAATCAAGGACAGAAACTCCGAGCGCTGCGCGGAATCGCTCTGGAACGTACCGCGTACAGCCGACGTTACCGTCTTGCTGCCCGGCTTCTTCACGCCGCGCGCGCACATGCACAGATGCTCGCCTTCCACCACGACCATAACGCCGTTAGGCTGCAGCGCCTCCACCATGATATCGGCGATTTGCGAAGTGATGCGCTCCTGCACCTGAAGACGGCGCGTAACCGCCTCTACCAAGCGTGCCAGCTTGCTCAAGCCGGCGATTTTGCCGCTCGGGACATATCCGATATGGACTTTGCCGAAGAACGGCGCCATATGGTGCTCGCACTGGCTGTAGTATACGATATCCTTCACGATGACCAGTTCCTCGTGATTCTCGTCGAAGGTAACCCCGAGAACGTCCTTGGGATCGACTTCATACCCCGCAAAGATCTCTTCGTACATCCGCGTCACGCGGGCCGGTGTCTCAAGCAGACCCTCACGCTTGGGATCTTCACCGATCAGCTTCAATATTTGCTCTACATGGTACTCGATCTGCTCCCGGTTTTGGCCTACTTTATGGTTCACATAGTCCTTTACGCCCGCCACAGTACAATCCCCCTTTCCGTTCCAAAAAAAAGCAAACGGTTAACTTATAGCCGCTGTTAGCGGTCTTTTTAAATAGAAATGCCCCTCCGTCGTTCCATTTAGACGGGAGCGGGCTTTCTTGCATTATGATTTGCGTTTGCGGCCTTGCCCTTTGCCCGGCATAGGCTGATTTTTCATCATTTGCTGTGCTCGCTGCATCTGCTTGCTGTTCATGTTATACCCCATTTGTTTTGCCATCTTCTGCAGCATTTGCGGATCGTTCTGCATCTTCTCCAATTGCTTGCGCAGATAGAATACGCCGATGAAGAATCCGCCGACCAGACCCACGATCAATGTAATAATCGGAATGACAATATCCATCACTTGACCACCTTCTACTAATATCTGCCATTTAATGGCGTATACACGAACCTATCATAGCATGTCCTTTTCGTCACAGCAAATGAAAATAACGGATGTTCGGCAGCAGGCAGTTCCGATGATTACGCCTTGGTCAACTACGACCCTTTACGGTCCGGCATGGCTCCTTCGATCGTCAACAAGGTGCGTTTGATTTCCGGGCCGCCGGCATAGCCGATCAACGCTCCGTCGGCCCCTACCACCCGATGGCACGGCACGATGATCGGAACGGGGTTCTTATTGTTCGCTCCGCCCACGGCTCGAACCGCTTTCGGACGCCCGATGGATTCGGCTACATCCTTATAGGAGCAAACCGTTCCATAGGGAATGGATTTCAGCGCTTCCCATACCTGCAGTTGGAATGAGGTTCCGCGCATGTCCAGCTGTACGTCGAAGGCCTTCAGTTCTCCGGCAAAGTACTGCTTCAACTGCGTGATCGCAGGGGCTAGTCTGGCCTCGTCCCGTTGGTAGCCGCCGTTGCCGGCCCAAGTCCGCGACCACTGCTGGATGACCGCTTCCTTCACATAGAAGCTGCCGAATTCAATGAGACAAAGGCCCTTCTCCGTGGCGCAGACCGTCAACGGTCCGATCGGAGATTGAACTTCATCATAATACAGCAGTTCCGGTCCTCCTTCAGGGATGGCCATCGGCTCGACCCCCTGAATGACAGGACCCTCCTGCTCCGGATTGCCCCCATTAGAGGAACCCGAACCCCCGGCGGATGAAACTTCGGCCGCGGCTTGCGCTTCGGCAGGTGCTTCATTTCCAGCCGGTTCAGGCTTTAGCTTATTCAAGGCTTGCTGCAGCATATCTCGTACTCGGGAATCCCCTTCTGATTTCATGCTTTTCTCTAAGTTGTTCAACGCTTCTTCGCCTCCAATACGGCCCAGAGCCCATGCAGCGGTTCCCCGCAGCTCCGGGCGCGGGTCCTTCAGCAGTACTTCGCTCAGCTTCGGTACGGCTGAAATATCTTTAAAATTGCCGAGCGCGATGACGGCATTGCGCTGAATCGGCTTACGGCCGCGCCAAGCGGCGGACGTATCTCCGAAGGCCTCCTTGAATTCCCGGTTGCTCATATCCAGAATGGGCAGGAGCAGCGGCTTGGCTTTTTCAGGATCGGGCTTGAAGTCCTCTTGATGAGTCCAGCTCTTGCCCCGGTTCTTCGGACAAACAATTTGACAGGTATCGCATCCATACAGCCGGTTGCCGATCTTGCGCATGGCCTCTTCGTCCAGAAATCCTTTGGTCTGGGTCAGAAAAGAAACGCAGCGCTGGGCATTCAGCTGCCCGGGACCGACAAGGGCGCCGGTTGGGCATGCATCGATGCATTTGGTGCACTCCCCGCAATCCTCGGTTACCGGCGAATCCGGCGGAAACGGGATATTGGTTACCATTTCGCCAAGGAATATCCAGGAACCGAACTTCGGAGAGATGATGGAGCAGTTCTTGGCACTGAAACCGATGCCGGCCCGCTGCGAGACGGCCCGGTCGACAAGCGCGCCGGTATCCACCATGCTTTCAAGCTTTGCATCCGGCACGCGTTCCTTGATGTATGCCTCCAGGCGGCTCATCGCCTCACGGAGCACATGGTGATAATCCCTTCCCCAAGCGGATCGCGCCATGATGCCCCTGTACTTGCCAGGCTCCGATTTCGGCGGGTTCTCCATCTTGGAGTGGTACGTTATCGCGATGGCGATCAGGGACTTCGGCTCGGTGCCGGGGAGTGCGGGAGTCACCCGCTTATCCAGATCCGGCTCCTCGAACCCGGACTCATATCCCTTATCCCGATGGGATTGCAAAATCCCCTTCAGGGATTGGAACGGCTCCGCCGAGGCGAAGCCGATATCATCAATGCCGAGCTCGGGTGCAACGGCTTTTAGCTCCTGCTTGAGCTCCTCCCATACCGAAGGCGGAGGAGCGTACGAGCCGAGTGTGTAGGTCATTCTCCAGCGCCTCCTTTTCTGGGATGATGTTCTGTCTTAAGCTACAGCTTTTTGATCTCGGACAACGGCCAGAAAATAAATTCGGCCCTGCCCACGATGTCGCTTTCCTTCACGCTGCCGAACATGCGACTGTCCTTGCTCTTTCCGAGGTGGCGGTTATCCCCCATAACAAAATACCTTCCCGCTTCCAGGGTAACGGGCTCAAAGCCAGGATCCTCGATCGGGACATCGGTATACCCTTCCTCTTGGGCCACGCCGTTCACGTACAGCTTCTGATCCTTTACCTCAATGGTATCCCCGGGTACGCCGACGACGCGCTTAACAAGAAACTCCTTCTTGTCCGGTCCGTCGCTCGGATCCTTAAGCACAATGACGTCGCCGTGGCTCGGTTCCGAAAAGCGATAGACCACTTTATTAATAAAGAGCCGCTCCGATGCCACCAGCGTCGGCTGCATGGATTCGCCCTTAACCATAGACAGGTTAAACACAAACATATTTAGAAGCACCATAATAACAAATGCAATCGCAATCGTCTTTACCCAATCCCACAGCTCGGCGGCCCAGCCGTTCTTCTTGGCCGGTTGATTCTGAGGCCCGTTGTTCTCGCCATGCTCAGTTGAATCCGGAGGAATCACTTGTCCCATGCTACACCTACTTTACTTCGATTTCACCTTCGAGCATCGAGGGCGGCACCTTCAAAAACAGGTACATTAATAGAAAAGCATATCTCCCACCCATTTGCAACGGCTGAAAGATATGCTTCATATCGAAAAAATGTCGTTTCTTATCTCTGTCGAAGCTTAAGGCCGCCGTTTTGCGCTGCTCGTATGTACCGCTGTAGTCGCTGCAACTATTGACCAAGGATACTGAGCTTCTGGAACGACCGCAGGATTTGGCTGGCACCGTATCCCATGGCTTCATAAAATGGCATGGCTGCGGCGTTGTGCTCATCTCCGGCTACCATGATCCGACTGACTTTCCGTGATTGAAAACGCTGTTCCATCGCTGATATCAAGGCTTTGCCAATCCCTTTTCTGCGATAGTCGGGATGAATGGCGATGCGGTAATAACAACCATGATTGCGTTCGATCGTACCGATTAAGGCACCAACGATTTCACCGTTTTCTTCTGCCACCATAATCAGATCGGAGTCCCAAGCGAGCTGCCTGGAGAAAGGCTCCATCGTGTTTTCGTAGCATTCTTCCGACAAAGCAATCTGTAATAGCTCGGTTACGGGGTTACAGTCACTCAACTGAAAGGAACGAACATGCATTTCAAAATCTCCCTTTTCGTTAGCATGATGCGGTTTACCCGGTTTACAAAGATCTAGTATTCCGTTAACGCAAACCTGACATTTAAGTTTACTACAAAAAACCCGAAAATCCTGTTTCCTTGTCCATTAAACCACATCTTTCTCGTAAATTCACGAGTTTTCTTCTGAAAGCGCTTTATATGAAGCGTTTTCATTATTTTTGATGGATAAAATTCCATATTTTTGTTGAATAAACGATTCGTTTCCTGCCGTTAAACCATTAGCTCATGGTAAAAATTGCTCCATTAATTACCAATGAGTTTACATCATTGTCTCCATGTATTTTTGAAATCACCGGGCTACCTTTCCTGTGGCGATACATGCTGTAATGAAGGAACTTGATGAAAAAAAACAGCGCCCCCCGGCCATGTGCCTTTGGAGGAACGCTGCTTTCGTACATCCATGTTTACTGGAGAACGACGGTATCTCCCGCTTTCAGCCCTGACAAAACCTCGATTTTATCAAGCGTCTGCATTCCCGTCTCAATATCCTGCCGCTCGATCTGGCCGCCTCCCTTGTCCACCATGACATAAGAGCTATCTCCCTCCGTCATGACGGCCAACTTGGGAACCACCACCGCCTTGTTCTTCCGTTTGGTCACGATCTCTCCGTTCAGCGTCAATCCGCCGATCAAGCGATCATTCTTCGGCAGCGAGATGATGACCTTGAACTGCGGCGTCTGGGACGTCTGTTTCTCCTGAGCCGTCGCCTCGGCGAATTTGCCCACTTCCAGCACCTTGCCCTTTAGCTTCAAATCCTTGATGGACGGCAGCTTGACCTCTACCGCCATGCCCGGCTGAATGCTGAAGATGTCGTTTTCCCCGACGTATGCCACTAACCGCAGGGAATCCAGGTCGACGATTTTGCCGATATACTGGTTGGCCGTCACCGATTGCGGCCGCTGCTGGGTCGGGTCGAACAGGAACAGGCCTGCTGCCGGAGATACGTATGTCGATTGCCTCAGCCTGTCGTTCAAATCGGCAAGCGTCTGACGTTCGATATCGTTGTTCACCTCGTCCAGCTGACTGCTCAGCCGCGCATTTTCCTGGTCTGCCAGCATTTTCAGGCGCTCCGCCTCCGTTGCGCCTACAGGCGCGTTGTCGAGATCCTGATTTAGCGTAAACTCCTTCAGCTCCTGCTCCAGCTTCCGCTTCTGCAGCTCGGCCTCCTTCTGCTGGAGCTGCTGGCGAATCGCCTTTTGCTCCAACTTGAAAAGGGCGTCGCCTTTTTTGATCTGCTGGCCGTTCTCGACGTTCCAGGACTCCACCTTCGCTTCAAAAGGCGCGTATACGTTCGTTTCCTTTCCGTATTCGGACGTTCCCTTGACCTGCACGGTCGATAGGATCGTTTCCTCGGTTACGGGGAATGAGATGACCTGCGGCTCTTCCATCATGGGAATCTCAGGTTCCTTGGGTTTCACCTGCCCATATCCCCAATATCCCACCAGACCCAGCACAGCAGCGATAACCGTCCATTTTATGATTTTTTTTATCATTCCGATTTAGCTTCCTTTCCGAAACTCATGATCCTAATCCCGCTTGATGGCCAGCAGCGCATTCGTTCTTGCTGCGCTGATCGCCGGGTAAATCCCCGAGAAGATGCCCGTCATTACGGCGAAGGCAATGCCGATCGGCAGCGTCTCCGCCGTCACGGCGATTTGCAGTCCCGACATGCCTGCCGAAGCCATGATGAATGAATTCAGCCCTTTGATGATCAAATACGCGAATACGATGCCGAGCAAGCCGCCAAGCAAACCGAGCAGGCTGGCTTCCACGATGAACATGTTCCGGATTTGCGGCATATTCGCTCCCAGAACCTTCATGATGCCGATTTGCCGGCGGCGCTGATGCGTCGACATCGTCATGGCGACGATGATCGAAATCGAGGCCAGCAACAGGATAAATACGCCTACGCCGAGAGCGATCGCCTTGAAGGTGTCCAATTGGGAAGCAACCTGATCCCGCATGGCCAGATTGTCGCTCGCATTCAGCGCAAGCTTGGAGATCAGGTCCTCGAGCGGTTTAATATATTGCAGATCCTCCACTTTGACCGTTAGATTATCGTAAACCCGCTGTTTCGAAGCTGGCCCTTTTTGCAGATTCAAGCTATCCGTCAGCCAATCTGCCGTGTCAAAGGATATGTAGGCCTGACGGTCATAGAATGCAAACTGGGCATCCCGCCCCTTGGGCACATCCAGCACGCCCCCGACGTAGAGCTGCGGGCTGAGCAATTTCTTGTCGTTGTCCATCTGCTCCAGCTGAACGTTCTTTCCGATCATTTCCGAAACGGCGCTCTCATACTTCTGGAACTCTTCCCATAGCTGCGGATTGTTGGGATCGGAACTCATCATATTGTTCAATCTTTCGCTCGTCTCCGCGTCCTTCCATCCGGTTGTCGCTCCGTAATTCAGCACCACGGCACCGATCTGCTCCAGCGGGCCGCCTTCCTTGAACCGGTTTCCCTGCTCTTTAAGCTTGGACAGGTCCACGGCCACGACGTTGATGCCTTCATGGATCAGGTTGTCGGACGAAATGGTCCGGAAATAACCGAGCTGCTTGGTGGCTACAACGGATTTGACGTGATTGAAGCCCTGAATGACCTGAACCTTATCATCCGTAAGCAATCCCCGTTCTCCTCCCGCCGATTGGCCGCCGCCTTCCCCGGGCCCGCCCGTGCTCTGCGGAGTCACCGTAATTTCGTCAAGTTTCATGCCGCCTATGATTTCCGTCTCCAAATAACTCTGGGCGCCGTTTCCGATGCTGATCGCTACGATGATAGCCGCACATCCGATCGAAATGCCGGTCATGCACAGGGCCGTTACCACTTTACGGCGTTTGATCTGTCCCCATGCCAGCCGTATGCTGTCTAAAAATCTCAGCGGACCTCACCTGCCTCCTCCGAATGAACCGGGACCCCGGACAGGGGCGAAGGGGCGCTCGGCCCCCGCTGCCCTCCCGTGGAAGTCGCGTAGTTCTCCGGCTGAACCAAATAACCGTCGCGGAGCATAATCGTTTTTTTCATTTGGGCGGCGACTTCCATCTCATGGGTAACGATGACAAACGTCGTCTTCATGGACTCGTTCAGCGACATCATGATTCGGATAATTTCCTCTTCCGTTTTGGTGTCCAGGTTGCCCGTCGGCTCGTCCGCAAAAATGACGGAAGGCTCGGTAATCAACGAGCGGGCAATACTGACGCGCTGCTGCTGCCCGCCGGACAGCTGGGACGGGTACAGCGAAGCCTTATCGCCGATCCCCGTCATCTCCAGAAGCTCCATCGCTTTCTTGCGGCGCTTGGACGGAGAAACGGATTGAAAAACAAGCGGAAGCTCCACGTTCTCACGAACCGTGAGTGTCGGAATCAATTCGTAAGCCTGAAAAATAAATCCGATATGCTTGCGCCGAAAAACGGCAAGCTTGTTTTCCCCGTATTTGACGATATCCTGATCCGCAATATAAATATGGCCTTCGGTCGGTTTCATCAGCCCGGCCATCAAGTTGAGCAGCGTGGACTTGCCCGATCCGGAGCTGCCGAGCAGCGCAATCATCTCGCCCTTCTGGACTTCGAACTGGATGTTATGAAGCACCTTTAACACTTCGTTGCCGTTCTTAAAGCTGTGCGATACATTTTCCAAACGCAGCATGTTCGCTATTCCTTTCCGGTTCTTAGTCTATCTCTCCTCGTTCGGGTCCAGAAGGGGCTGGAACGTCAGGTTGTAGCTCTGGCTGCCCAGCGTGATCCGCTCGTTCTGGAATTCGTCCACAAGGGTCAAGTTAAACCAGCCGCCGCGGAGCTTTTTGTACTGCTCGTCCGTCAGCTCCATCGATATCGACCGGGTGCCCGGCACTTGGATATCGGTGCCTGGCGTAAGCGTCCGCTCCTGTGTTTGTCCGAGGCTATCCTTGATGATGAGTATCAGCTTGCGGCCGGAATCCGCGGCCGCAATGCTCTCGCTCCGTTTCACATCCAACGTGGCATTGAGCGATATGGTGGAACTGCCCTCCTGTAAATGCCCAGCAGCTTTCGTGACCGAAACGCTGTAAGGATACCAATCGAGCTGCGTCAGGCCGGAGCTTGCCGCAGGTCTGGCCGGATTCAGCATCAATTTTTTCACGCCCAGCACACCCGTAGCGTCCTTGCCCGTTTCCGCAAGCTTGCCTCCGGACATCGCCGTGCCGAGGGCCAGGCCCAATTCGCTGGCAGCCCCTTTCGGCACTCGGGCCCAAAAGACGATCGACTGCCTGGATCCCGGCTGAAGGGCCGCTTCCGGCTGAAGGGTCTCCGCTTCATAAATCCTGCCGTCCGCGCTTTGGAAGTACCCTTTCAGCACTGCGGCTTGAACGCGGCGCTGTTCGTTGCTGGTCAGCACGAATTCCGAATAGACGATATCGGAGTCTGCTCCTTCATAGATGACCGTCCGCCGTTCTTGTGCCTCCGCACGTTTACCCGCAGCCGTGACCGTATACGGCTTCCCTTTCTCCAGAACGCCGATCGACTGCATCATCCCGGACGTGGTCATGGTCAGGAACGACGTTTTCGCCGCCTCCTGCTGCGTAAACAGCTCGAAACGGAGCGAACGTATATCCTTCGTATACGGGATCCGCGCCATGACGTACACCTCGGTTGATGCCCCCGGCGCAATCAGGGAGCCCTGCTCCTCGGCGATGACCTCCGGGCCGGCCAAGCTTGTTTTTTCATCCGCCGTGACGTTCGCTTTAAGCTCTGGCAGCGGCAGCGATTTGGATTCCTGGGTATTCCGCAGCCGCAGCTTCGCCACGATCAGGTCCTGGTCCTGCCACGGCAGGCGCTGGATGGATTCCAGCGTGTACGCAAATCCTTTGGCCGACTGCGCGCCGTATTCCACGCCGATGGATGACTTGCGTTCCGTTTGGTACGGGATGGCAAAGTATGCAATCGGGAGGGTCAACGGCTCCTGAACCTCGGAGGTCGGCTCGCTGCCCGACTCACCCGGATTCGCGGGCGGTTTGGATGAGCCGGCCGTGCCTGATGCCCCGATCATTTGCAGCTTCAGCCGGTCCTGCTTGAGATCAAGCGGAAGCGCGATTTCCATCACCATCGTTTTCTCTTCCCCGGGGCGGAGCGTCAAGCCCGCTTTGGCGTCCGGTGCATAAGGATGGAAGGAGCCTTCGGACGCTTTAATCGCGAACTCGTAGGCCGGAACCTCCACCGATTTTTTTCCTTTGTTCTTGAAGGCCATCTCAATGGTCCATATGCCCTGTCCCCCTGAGGCACGCAGCGAAGACTGGCGGATTCTGGCATCGACCGGAATCCCCCGGATGGTCAACTTCTTGGCTTCGCCCGCCTTGACGTCCCACTTCGGAGCTGTTGCCGCCGGCAGCTTGAATGAGGCGACAGGCAAGGACAGCTTCAGCGTGTCATCGTTTTCGGTCCATAAGAAACGCAGGCCGGCCGTCTTCAGGTAAGAGGGAACTTCCGTTATGTAGTAAACCAGTTTCTTTTCTTTCGGCTGGACAGGCACCCCTTCTGCCCCCGCCTCATGACGCAACGGGAACCAATTGCCGCTTGCCGTTACCAAATGCGCCTCGAATCCCCGATCGTTCCATACCTTGCCGCCATGATTGGTCATATACATCCCGACTTTGGCGATGACTTTGCCGTCGTACTTGATGATCTCCAGCGATTCCGCCTGTACGGTAACCGGCGTTCCGCCCAGCTTCAGCTTGGTGCTTGAGCCCGTTGGGACGGCAGCGGAATAATTGGCGGGCATTCTGTACGTTCCGACGCGCTGCAGGTAGCCTTTGACCTGCGGATTCCATACGTCCATGACCAGCTTCATGCCGGCCAAAGAGCTGCTGTCGGTCTTCGCATAGTAGGTGACGCTCACGCTTTGCCCGGGCTCTACCTTCTTCTTGGCCAGGTCCTTGGAAATGGGATTGGCCGCGCTCACGGAACCGCCGGGAAGGACCACCTTGGGAAAATAAGATACCAGGCGCGCCGCGCTCTTGCCCCCATTTTTATAGGTCAGGGTAAATACCGCCGCATGCGATCCGTTTTGCTGCCATACGTCGGCATGGTCGAGCTTCGCCGTGACGTTGCTGCCCAGCTTCACGCTCCAGGCCAGATTTGCATTTTTCTGCGCGGCCGACTTCGCGATTTGCGATGTCTCCGTCTTAGATGCAGCAGCTTCGACTTGCGGTGCCGCAGCCAGAATCGCAGCCATCAAAATGGCCGTCACTCTGAACTTTGTACTATTCATGTTACGACTCCTTTCTACCTCGATCTATCCCTTTCATGCTCCATCTATAAGTACAGATTTCTTCAAGGCTATATATATAACGACAACTTTCTTAGGAAAGTTTTTCATCATTTTCCATTGCGGCGAAACAACATTCTTTAGGCCTTAAATCGGCTCTCGCGGACTTTTCAAACATAAAAGTTGATTTAATCACCCAAAACGGTTTAATATATGTAGTGTAGCCGGATTACATATTCCATTGCTCCGGGATGATAAAGGCTTCCTGATGAAGGAAGGCCTTTCATCATAACCAAAAACTAAATTTACAGGAGGTTTTTACTATGGCATTTCAATTACCAGCACTTCCTTACGCAAACGACGCGCTCGAGCCCCACATCGACGCACAAACGATGGAGATCCACCATGATCGCCACCATAATACCTACGTAACCAACTTGAACGCTGCTCTTGAGAACGCTCCTGAGCTTCAAGGCAAATCCCTTGAGGATCTGATCGGCAACCTTGATGCTGTACCGGAAAGCATCCGCACAGCGGTTCGCAACAACGGCGGCGGCCATGCTAACCACTCCCTGTTCTGGGAAGTGATCGGACCAAACGGCGGCGGGCAACCAACCGGCGCTTTGGCTGATGCCATCAACAGCGAGCTCGGCGGCTTCGATAAATTCAAGGAAGATTTCGCCAAAGCGGCTACAACTCGTTTCGGCAGCGGCTGGGCTTGGCTCGTTGTTAAAGACGGCAAACTGGCGGTAACCAGCACTCCTAACCAAGACAGCCCGATCATGGAAGGTCAAACTCCTCTCCTCGGCCTGGACGTTTGGGAGCATGCTTACTACCTGAAATATCAAAACAAACGCCCGGACTACATCTCCGCATTCTGGAATGTTGTAAACTGGGAAGAAGTCGGCAAACGTTACGACAACGCGAAGTAATATCGCCTGACTACAACCGATCTCATATCACAAAAAAGGCTGCTCTCCGCCGTAGACCCTGTCTACCGCGAAAGCAGCCTTTTCATTTTCATTGAATTCTCCTACGCATCGTTTGCCGCTGCCGCGGCGCCGGTCTCATAATAACGCGCTTTGGACGGCGAGTAGATGACCGCCAGCAGCATGGCCGAGGGCAGAACCGCTGCGCCTGCACCGATCAGGCATACGGCCTGCAGCGACCAGGCATCGGCGGCAAAACCGAGCAGGAGCGTGAAGAGAATCTGCAGCATCCCTTCCAGCAGTCGGGTCACGCTCGTAAAGCGTCCCATGAGGTCGACGGGCACCTGGTTTTGGAAAAAAGTGGTATACCCCGCATTGGCATACGAAGAGAAGAATCCAAACACGATAAAACCGATCACGGCCGTCATAAGACCCGATGCCGCATAGAAGATCATATAACCGATGCTTGACAGGAGCATCCCTGCACCGATAAACATACGCAGCGACAGCCGTTTAACGGATAAAGACGCAGCCATCGAGCCTGCCAGATACCCTGCTCCCGCAACGCTGACAAGCAATCCGTAATCCTCGTCGCCGAGGAGCAGCACCTGCTTAATGAACGTGGCCTCCTGGGAATCAAGCGCAAAACCGAGCAGCGTGGCGGATTGAAACAGCACGTATACGAGCATAAAATACTTCGCGGCCTTTCCGAAATCGATCACCGCGGCCCAGTCCCGAAGCAGCATTCTCATCGTCATGGCCTCCCGCTTGCTGTCTGCCGCCTCCTCTTCATCCACATCGGGAAGGAAATAGATGACAAGCGCACAGATCAGGAAGGATACCGCATTGATGACGATGCTGACCCGAATATCCGTGTAGGCGATCAACAGGCCGGATAAGGCGGGTCCAAGCAATACCGCGCCGGAAGTCGTAAAGCTGGACCATGCGTTGAACCGCTTTCGTACCTCTGCCGGAATCAGCTTCGTTACGTACGTCATGGACGTAGGCCCAAAGAAAGAGCCCGCCACGTTAATCAGAAACATGATGCCATAGATGCCCCACACCGAGGACATGAAGGGAATCAGGGCGATCAAGGCCCCCCGGATCACATCGGTGATCATCATAAGCCTGCGCTTGTTCGCCCTGTCGATGATGCTGCCCGCCCAGGAGTTGGTCAACAGGGTAGCGAGCGGCCGGATGATGAACAATCCGGCTACTGCCGCGGGAGACCCCGTCATGTGGAGCACGAGCAAATTGATGGCAACCAGATAGATCCAGTTCCCGAGATTGGAGATCCCGATGCCAAAAATGTACAACAACGCATTCTTCCAACTATGCAAAAGCTTCACGACTCCTTACAAACCTCTTCTGCATTACATCCTAATGAAAAAGGCAAAAGCGGCTTCAAGATGAGAAATAGGCATTCAGAATCCGGATGAATACATTGGGAAATGCGTAACGCTCCATATCCTGAACGTGAATCCACCGGAAATTCTCTTCGCCCGTCTCATATGCAGCCGCGCTTTCCGCAGCCTGCAGGACTGCCGGCGGCACATCCTGCCACTTACAGCGGTATACGCCCATATTCCATTGAATATGGCTAAAGGTATGCTCCGCGTCCATCACATGGCCGATCGGCTGGACCGGGACCCCTTCCTCCAGCAAGGCATCGCGCAAGCGGACCATCGCCGTCTCCTCGGGCATTGCAGCCGGTACGCTGCTCCCATCGGCCGATACGATCACATGCGGCAGCTCCCACATCCCGGCCAATAAACCGGCGGCTGGACGCTTGCGGATCAGGATCTTGCCTTCGTGCACGCCGGTGCCCTCTACAATCGCGGTAAGACGGTATTCAGGACGCGGCGGCTTGGCCTTCGTTTTAATAGGAAGCGATTCCTCTTTGCCCTCCAGCCTGGCCGAACAATGCTCCATGACCGGACATACCAGGCATTTGGGCGACTTCGGCGTACAGATCAAGGCCCCCAGCTCCATCAGCGCCTGGGTGAAATCCGAGGCCCGTCCATCCGGAACCAGCGTCAGCACCAGATCCTCCATCTTGGTACGGGTTTTCACTTTCATGATATCTTCCTCGATCAAAAAATAACGGGAAAGCACGCGCATCACGTTGCCGTCCATGGCCGCGGCCGGAATGTTGAACGCGATGCTGCGAATGGCGCCCGAGGTATAGGGCCCTATCCCTTTCAGACCCGACACTTCGTCTTTGCCGCTGGGCATCACGCCATCGTACTGCTCCGTCACTTGTCTAGCGGCAGCCTGAAGGTTGCGTGCGCGGGAATAATAGCCCAGACCCTCCCAGCATTTCAATACATCGTCCTCCGGCGCGTCCGCAAGCGATTGGATCGTCGGAAACCGCTCGATAAACCGATGGAAATACGGGATCACCGTATCTACCCGGGTCTGCTGCAGCATAATTTCAGATACCCATATATAATAAGGATCGCGATGCCTGCGCCATGGCAGATCCCGTTTATTGATTTCATACCAATCCAGCAGCTCTTGGCTGAAGTATCGTTTGTGTTCCGTGTTATGCATCTATTCGTAATCTCCTTCGTCTTCCTTACTTGATCTTCTCCACCACGGCGAAGGCGGAAGCCAGCGTGGCCTGATGGGAAATCGTCAAATGAATCGCATAATGGGCGGGGCCCCCCAAGCCCAGGCGGTCCCAGGCTTCCTTGGACAGACTGGCTTCCGGCCTGCCGAGAGCACCCGGCATTACTTCCATGTCATGGAATCCGATCAGGCGGCCGATTCCGCAGCCAAATGCCTTGGATATCGCCTCCTTGGCAGCAAAACGCCCGGCAATAAACTCCGTCCGTCTTGCCCCCTTCTTAGCGGCAACGGCCTGCTCTTGCTGCGTAAGCACGCGCTGAATGAACTTCTCTCCATGCGGGCCTGTCATCAACGTCTCCATTCGCTTCATGTCCAGCACATCATGCCCGATTCCGTAGATCACAATCGTCTGCTCCCCTTCGTTGATCCAGTCTTCCTGTTCCAAAAAAATAAACACTCCTTCTTATTGTAGCAGTCGATGTCCGCCAACGCGAGACTACGGTGTTACAACAGCATGAATTAAATACATTTGTTGTATTTCAAATTTTATCCATATAAACTGAACAAAACAGCATATAAAACAAAGGAGGAATCATGTTTTGGGTACATTAATTTATCACGTTGCCGTTTCGCTTGACTATTTTATCGCAGATCAGGCCATGATGGAGGGAAGAATCGATCAGACCCTTTTTTTATTCGATGGGGAACATGTTCCGGACTTTCTAGCGGAAATCCAGGACTATGAGGCGGTCCTCATGGGCGGAAAAACGTATGCGTTTGGTTTTAAGATGGGGGCTAAGCCGGGGGAGCCAGGTTACAAAGGTCTTAAGCATTATATATTCTCACGTTCGTTAGAATTCGAATCCAACGATGAGGTTGAATTGATCAAGGAGGACGCCATCCCCTTCATCCGTCATCTCAAAGAACAGGCAGACGGCAAGCTGTGGCTGTGCGGCGGCGGAGAATTGGCAGGAAGCCTGCTCCAGCATAAACTCATCGATCAGCTTGTTTTAAAAATTAATCCAGTGATGGTTGGTGACGGTGTTCCGTTATTCGGCAGTGTCAAACCCAGGTTGAAGTTCGATTTGATCGATATGAAGCAATATGCCAACGGCGTTCTCAAACCGACCTACAACATCATATATACCTAGTCTCTATAAAAAATATAAAGCCTTCCGGGGGATGGGATATCCTCCGAAAGGCTTGTTGCGCTTGGGATATGGTTATGTTAGATGCCTGGAATCGTATTGCGCTTGTGCGCCGTTTTGACGTAATAGCTCTCAAGCTTCTGCTGAACCTCGGGATTGATCGTTTTGCCTTCCAGATAGTCGCTGTTATCATCATAGCTGATTCCGAGCTCTTTCTCGTCCGTCTGTCCTTCCCAAAGTCCGGCAGAAGGCGCTTTGTCCAGAATCGATTGCGGTACCCCCAAATAGGATGCAAGCATGCGAACCTGACGCTTGTTCAGGGAACTCAGCGGCGTAATGTCCACTGCGCCGTCCCCCCACTTGGTATAGAAGCCGGTAATCGCCTCGGATGCATGGTCCGTGCCGACAACGATCAAATTCTGCTCGAATGCCAGCGCATATTGTACCACCATACGCACTCTGGCCTTCACGTTGCCTTTGCCGGGGATACTCATATGTTGATGGACGCCGATATTCTTCAGGCCATGCTCCACTTCCAAAGCAACCTCGTTCACCGCCTCCTCGATATTGGTCTCGACGGTATATTTCAAATCGAAGGCCTTCGCCGTTGCGTAGCTGTCGGAAATATCGGCCTGTTCGCCGTATGGCTGGAACACCCCGAGCGTCTTGTATTCCTTGCCGTTCTCCTCCGTGAGCTCGTCTGTAGCCCGCTTGCACAGGCCGGCGGCCACGGCCGAATCGATCCCGCCGCTAATGGCGATCAGCAGTCCGGAAGTGCCGGAGTTCTTCACGTAGTTTTTCAGGAAATCCACGCGCTTGCGTACCTCTTCCTCCACGTTAATCGTAGGCTTGACACCCAGTTCAGCGATAATTTGTTCTTGCAGGCTCATGATAGATGACTCCTTTCAGTATGTTCTCTCTAACTTAAGTACTTCATTCATACAACAAAAGCCCCGCGGCTTCGGAATATGCCGAATGCTTCGGGGCCTATGTAACTGCCGAATCACTGGCAGTAGCGATTGAATGCGTCGGTCAAATCTGCGGCGATTTCTTCGGCGGAACGGTTCTCCACTTGATGACGCTCAATAAAGTGTACCAATTCCCCGTCCTTCAGCAGCGCAATCGATGGGGAGGACGGAGGATACGGAGCAAAATACTCACGGGCTTTCGCCGTTGCTTCCTTATCCTGTCCGGCGAACACGGTATACAAATGATCCGGCTTCACCTGGTTCTCAAGCGCAATGGCTACACCAGGACGTGCTTGCCCTGCTGCGCATCCGCATACGGAGTTTACAACGACCAGCGTTGTGCCTTTCGCCTCCGGAAGCACTTCTTCCACCTCTTCAGGTGTTGTGAGCTCCTTGATTCCCAAACTGGTCAGTTCATCCCGCATCGGTTGAACCATATCGCGCATATATCGGTCAAAAGACATACCCATAACTGCTTCACTCCTTATATAAACAAGATTGTTCGAATTATAACAGCTCATCGATATCTATATTATACAATCCTAAAGAGTGAAAGCAAGAAAATACAAAACGAGCAGCATCACAAAATGGGATACCGCCCGTCTTCTTGCTTCAATCATCATACTAGGTAGCAGGATAGTTTACCCCGTCCTTTTTCTTGTCAACGATGGGCTCGCCACGGCGATCTTTGTTTTCACGCTCCTGCTGCTCCTGTTGCTTGGAATCGTTCTTACTCATCCGAATCCCTCCTTTACCCTGAGCTCTGCCTTATGATGCGTAATTAACAGACCGTTTATTCGGAAGCGGCAGCGCTCTGGGATTCCGTCAGGCCGTGCGGGTACGAGCGGACAGGAAAAGAAATGATGAACACCGTGCCCTCGCCTAGGTACGATTTTACGTCTATCGTTCCATGATGACGCTGTACAATGCTCATGCACAGGGCGAGTCCAAGCCCCGTCCCCTTGCTCTTCGTGGTAAAGAAAGGTTCAAACAAGCGCTCCAGCTCATTCTCCGGTATGCCGATTCCGGTATCCGCCACATACAACTGGGCGAGGTCCCCTTCCAGCCGGGTTTCGATCGTCAACGTCCCCTTGTCATCCATGGCCTCCATCCCATTGCGGCACAAGTTCAGAATGAGCTGCTTCATTTCCTTGGCATTCAGATACAGTTCGGGAATGCCGGTTCCCAGTTTCAGCTCGATGTTCTGTCCGCGCAAATTGGCGTCCGCCCACAAGAGCGGGCTGAGCTCATGGATAATGTCATGTAGGTGGCACTCTTCTTTCTCGGCTGCCCGGTTCTGGGCCAGGGACAAAAAGTCGCTGATGATGCCATTGGCCCGATCGAGCTCTTCCATGACGATCCGGTAATAATGATCCAGCGTATCCGGACTCTTCTCTTTCATAAGCTGCAGAAATCCGCGCACGACAGCCATCGGGTTGCGAATCTCGTGGGTGATGCTTGCCGCCATTTGGCCGACCAAGCTTAACCGTTCTACATTAATAAATTCCGTGCGGAGCTTCTCAAGCTCCGTAATGTCTTCCATAATGCCTACCGCACCCATGATGTCGCCGTTCCCATTATGTATAAGCGGATAAATGCCGGTAGAATACACTCTAGTAGCGCTGCGCATAATTTCCCCGGTGCTTTCGACACCGTTTATGGCTCTCTGAAATCGGCTGCGCAAATGTTCCTTTTGAATCATGCCCTCCAACAAGTCGAACAACGGCCTGCCGATGACATCCTTGGTGGTCAGATTGGGAAACACGCTTCGAAAGCTGCGGATAAGCGGTTGATTAAAGGCGATGATATTGCCGCTGCGATCCACCGCAACCATCCCTAAAGGAATCATCTCCATCATTTTCGTTAATGAAGCAATCTCTCCGCCCTTCACGTCGTACTGGCCCGAAGCCAGACGCCCAGAGGTTAATTCGATCCAATACACGATCACGCCCGAATAAAAAATGCCGATCAGCATATACAGAATGGTCACCAGAATCGTGTCCGGATTCAGATCGTCATTCCTAGCCTTTCCTTCCATCGCGTGGCAGGCTACAATAATCAGCATAGCCGGAACGAGCGCGCTCCAGAGCCAATAAATCTTTTCGGTCATGGAGCCTTGCTTGAAATTGGAGGATACCCTAGGTAATAGCGAGTATCCCAATACAAGCAAATTCAGAACGAGGCCGGTCGTTGACCAGCCGTTAATCAGCCCATGGCTTGTGGCATAAATTACTGCAAGACATAGCCCTGAACTCCTGCTTCCATATAATATGCCTAAAAATAACGGGATCACGCCAAGATGGATCGGAACGTAATAATCGCTCATTGCAGAAATCAAGACGCACAATACGGTGCTGATTCCGCTGGCAATGACAATATGCTTGCGAAATCGAAGCAGATCATCCGGGTTCTTCTTGTTCAGGCACTTTAGATGTCTGTCGAGGAGAAGCGGCAGATGAAAGATGAGTGTACCAGACAGCAAAACTTGCAGCAAAATATCTTTCCATAGGCTCAGCACAGTGATCCATCACCTCAATTGGACAACGCATCTAATATTTCTGATTAAAGCACAGGCGACATCATATTACAATATCTTGTAAATTCCTGCAGCGGCGACGGAGTCCCACGTCTTATGTCCTATCCATGAGGTTTGGGATAATTCGTGAATATCCTATATAATAAGATCCATCTATTAATTGATATACCCCCAAAGGAGCTATGAGCAAACATGCTTGATTATGATATTATCGTCGTCGGAGGCGGACCTTCCGGATTGATGTCCTGCGTGGCTGCAGGGGAAAGAGGAGCTTCTGTCCTCTTGATCGACAAAGGGGACAAGCTAGGCCGTAAGCTTGGCATCTCGGGCGGCGGAAGATGCAATGTCACGAATGCCAAAGAACAGGATGAATTGATTGCCAACATTCCGGGGAACGGACGCTTTTTGTACAGCGCTTTTCAGCATTGGAACAACAGGGACATCATGACCTTCTTCGAGGGTCTCGGCATTCGGCTGAAGGAGGAAGACAACGGGCGCATGTTCCCTGTTACGGACAAAGCCTCCAGCGTGGTGAATGCCCTGATCGGCAAAGTGAAGGAGCTCGGTACCGATATCCGGACGAATAGCCCGGTGAACCGCGTTCTCTATGAGAACGGCCGGACGGCCGGGGTCGAGCTGAAATCCGGGGAAGTGATCCACTCTTCCTGCGTGATCATTGCCACCGGCGGGCAATCCGTGCCCCAGACCGGTTCGACGGGAGACGGTTATCCATGGGCTGAAGCCGCAGGCCATACGATAACGGAGCTGTATCCGACCGAGGTGCCTATCGTGTCTACCGAGCCTTTTATTGCCTCTAAAGAGCTGCAGGGCTTGTCACTGCGGGAGGTGGAGCTGTCCGTCTGGAATCCGAAAGGAAAAAAAGTGATTGCCCACCGGGGAGATATGCTGTTTACCCATTTCGGGGTGTCCGGACCGATCGCGCTTCGCTGCAGTCAGTTCATCCGCCAGGTGCAGCGGAAATTCGATGTCGTCAACGTGGACATGGCCATCGACATGTTCCCCGAGCGCTCTCAAACGGAGCTTGCGGCCGAGCTCAAAGGACGATTGGAGGATGAGCCGCGAAAGAGCATCAAGAACGTGCTTAAGGGCATGCTGCCGGAGCGGATGATCCCGCTGCTGTTATCCAAATCGTCCATCGATAGCGACATGATCTGCAGCGGCATATCCAAAGCCGCGCAGGAAAACCTGGCCTCCGTTCTTAAAAAGTTTACGTTCCGCGCTTCAGGCACCCGTTCGCTGAAGGAGGCCTTCGTGACGGGCGGCGGCGTCAGCCTCAAGGAAATCCAGCCCAAAAGCATGGAATCGAAGCTGATGCCCGGCCTCTTCTTCTGCGGCGAGATTATGGATATACATGGATACACCGGCGGCTACAACATCACGGCCGCCTTTGCGACCGGATATACGGCAGGCAAGCATGCCGCCGAGTCCGTATCGCACATAGCCGATTAAAAAAGCGCGCCGGAATGCCCTGTAGACGGGAGCATTCCGGCGCGCTTTGATTATTCCTGAGGTTGGCGTTTCTCCTCCTTGTATACCGGCCAAGACATGAGCGATGGCGCGACCATGAGAGCAAGCACGGTCAATGCAAGCACGGCGAGCCATCCCATTACGCCCTGAAAAAGCGTTAATCCTGCCACGAGCGAATAAAGAAATGCGGGAACGGCGAGCAAAGCTCGTACCGCAACAATGCCGGCGGCTCGATGCTGCTGATTCGTAAACGGAAGCACATGCATGAATTCGGCTTTGGCAAACAATGCCCATCTTGTGTTCAGCCAATACGACATCATCAAGACAAGGGCGGCATAAACGATGATTTTGATGATCAGCGGCGGCAGCCAGACGGCCGGGATGCCGACCAGCGTAATCTGAACGTACAATAACAAGCTCTCAGGTTGGCGCAAAATCGCTTTAAGCCCCGCGTCGGCGAGCCTTTTCTCCGCCGTGCCTTTGAACAATCGGCCGGACTTCCGCATAAACCAGGTTTTGCTTCGTATGCTGGGCGGTTTCCCGACGGCTTGAACCAGCAGCTTCTCCGTCAGCTGGACCCGAGTCTTTGCATCTTCGCGCGCATCGGCCAGGAAGGTCCCCTGCATGGCCAGACGCTTTCGGCTGAGAAAAAAAAGCAGCATGAGCAGAAACAAGACGGCCGCCCATATCACAACATAGGAATGAAGCCAAAACGTAACAAGCAGCGTCAGCAGTCCGAATGATAGCCAGCGTACAACATACGTCATCAGATGCTTCCGCCAGCCTTTATAACGGGAACGAATCATGGCCGTCCATAGGTTGGCGCACCAGGCGCAAACGACTGTAACGGCCAGCAATGTCATCAGGGCAGTTCCGGTAATTTCATGTTCCCTGACGAGAATCGGCAGCGCCAGCACCGAAATGAACAAACCCTTGATCGTTGAAACCGCATGACTGTACGCCATGCCTCCGATCATTAACCCCTTCATCCATTCCCGCTGCTGGCGAAGAAACAATGTGTCGGCCTCTTCAAAGAATAACAGCACTCTGCCGGAAAACATGAAGAGCAGGATCGCTACCACCGCTTGCAGCGGCAGGAATTGTACCCATCCTGGAAGCGGGCTCGTCCATAACTCGCGGTATAACCCGCCTCCCAAGAGAAGGCCGGGGACAATAATGTAGAGCATCACGACCCAGTCGACCACGGTCGCCAGATTGTCGCGCTGATTCTTCCAATGAGCGGTCACCCTTCGCCATAAGAGGGAGCCCGGATGTCTGAAGTGATGTGATCGTTCCATATCCATCATCCCCCTCATGTCAGCGCATCGAAGCAGTCAAACAACGATGCGCCGGGAAGTTCAGCGGACTGCCGGATTTGGTCCAGCGTGCCCTCCGAGGCAATCCGTCCTGCGGAAATGAGCACAAATCGATCGCAAATTCTCTCCGCGGTATCCAGCACATGGGTAGACATCAATACACCGGCGCCGCGGCGCCTCTCCTCGAGCAGCAAATTCAGGAAATCGCGCGTTGCCCGGGGATCCAAACCGATAAACGGCTCGTCTACGATATAAACGTCGGGTTTGGAGAGAAAGCCGATCATCAGCATCATCTTCTGCTTCATTCCTTTGGAGAAGCCTCCCGGCAGTTCATGGCGTACCGACTCCATGCCGAACTGCCGAAGCAGCTGGGCGGCCTGCTCCTCGAAATGCTGATCGTCCATTCCAAAAGCAGCGGCTGCCAGATCCAAATGCTCCCACAGCGTCAAGTCCTCGTAAAACACGGGCTGCTCGGGAACGTAAGCATATCGCGGAGGACTGCCCGCAATATAGACGTCGGCCTTGCTATCTTTAAGAAGCCCCAGCACCGTCTTAATGGTCGTGCTCTTCCCCGCTCCGTTCGGTCCGATCAAACCCAGAAGCTCGCCGGGCACCACTTGAAACGATATATCCCGTATGCGCGGGCGGCTTGGTTCGTATCCTGCCTCCTGAATATCCACCTTCAGCACCGGTTCAGGCCCAAGTCCATTCTCTTGAATCTTATGCATCCTAACACCCCATCCGTTGTCTCTATTCCCAGTATTACGCATCAGGGCAAGGATTAGTTGCATTTAGCGAAACATTCTTGCATTATATCGTAGTCGTTTCAGGGACCATATGGACACCTTTCCCTGCTGCAGCGGCAACATCTTTCCTGTCGATTCTGCCTTTGCACAGCAGCAGCGGTTTGAGCCCCGCGGATTCTGCGGTTTGTGCTTGCTTCATGTCCCCCACCCTTTTCTTCCCATTTGAATTTCATTATAGGATCGGCGCGCGGAGGGCGTATCGGGCTGGAGGCATCGTGGCTGCCGGAGCCGGAGGATGAAAAATGTTTCGTCCGCATTGTGACAAATCACATGTTGCATTTGTACATTTCAGCGTAATCTTAGATTTGAAGTAATTCAGGACATGAGTCCATACCAAAGGCGGGAGAATGTATGAAGGTGTCACATGAACGCGATACACAGCTTGCGATGCACCTGTATCGGGTGTTTGCCAAGTCATTCAAGAGCGTCAACGAACATGTCGTGAATGGCAGTAAAATCGAAGGCTTTAATCCAACCTCTTTTGCCGTAATGGAAGTACTGTTCTATAAAGGCCGCCAGCCCATCCAGCAGATCGGGGCACAGCTGCTCCTGCAGAGCGGAAACGTAACTTACGTGGTCGATAAGCTGGTTGAAAAAGGCTACGTGCGCCGCAGACCCTGCCCCGAGGACAGACGAGTGATCTATGCCGAGCTGACTCCGTCCGGAGAGCAATTGATGCAGAAGCTGTACCCGCTGCATGAACAACACATCCAGCATGCCTTGGGAGGATTGGACGAGGAAGAGAAGCGCCAGCTGATCGGGCTGCTGGGCAAAATGGGAAAACATGCGGAACAGGTGCAGATCGTGCGCCAGCAGGGCTGAAAAAACAAAGAGAAGAACCCTTCCTCCTTCTCGGAAACAGGGTTCTTCTTGCTCAATATACCGGTTAGAAACGCTCAGTCTTTAAAGCCTTCCAAGGCAATGGTCGGCTTCCCGTCCGCCTGCCAGGCTCCCTTGTTGTATCCCGCATTGTATCCCGGCGTAGCTTCAGGCTCCCAGTAGAACACGCCCAGCCCGGTACCTCCCGCTAAGCCTCTCACCTTGGTCTTGATGCTCTGGATAAAGCTCTTGGCTGCCGCCGGCTGATTGTAATCCATGCCGATTTCGCTGATCATGATGCTTTTTCCATATCTGGCAGTCATGTCTTTGGCATTGGCTATCGTCTGATCGACCTTCGATGACCAATCGCCCGCTTCCGGGTACAGCGACATGCCGATAATATCGAAGTTCGCGCCGTTGCTGATCAAGCCGCCAATATTCCACTTGAACAATTCATTGTCGTAGCCATTCGATAAATGAACGATCGTCTTGGCCTGGCCGCTGACGGACTTCACCGCGTTATGCCCCGTATTGACGAGCCATGCGTAATTCTTCATGTTCGCTGAGGCCTTGCCGTCCTCCCACAGCATTCCGTTGTTGGTTTCGTTGCCGACCTGTACCCAATCCGGAGTCACGCCTTTGTTCTTCATGGTGTTCATCACAAAGACGGTATGGGAATAGACCGCATCCATCAGCTGCTGAAAAGTAAAATTACGCCAAGCATAGGGCTTGTTCTGCTGTCCCGGATCCGCCCAGGAATCGCTGTAATGCAGCGTAAGCATAATGCTCATGCCCTTATTCTTGGCACGCTGGGCCAGCTCGGCGGCTTTTTCCGCATTCAGATAACCGTTCATGTAATCATTCATGTTGGGATTGACCCAGACACGGATCCTTGCCGAATTGATCTGGTAATCGTTCTTCAGAATGTCCAGAATATCGCGCTGAACCCCTGTCTTGTCTTTCCACTTATACCCTTGAGCTTCCATACCTGGAACCCAGCTGATGTCCGCACCTTTTGCAAAGGCAGGTGCCGCCTCGGCGGCGTCGTTACCCGAAAAGCCGAACGTTAATGCAAGCATTGACATGCAAAGAAACATTCTGAACCAAACTCCTTTCGCGACTCCAGTCATTACGATACCTCCTTGGTTTTTCGTTCACTGCGCAAGTGACACCCTAATTGTAAGCGTTTTCCATATGAATCCACAGGGCATAATGCCAACATTTCCGGTCCTTTTCCAAGCAAAATGAACCCGGCGCAAGGGGGCGAAATGTCGGATCCAGTGCGGAAAGGACGATCACATGGAATAGGCAAATGAGCGGCGCAGTGCATGATGAAGGGACAGGCATCGCACGAAGGCACCTGTCCCTGGAAGAGGCATGTTTTGAAACGAATCGGAACATTGGAAGGCTGAGCCGGCTTACGCTCTCGTCCCTTTTTTGATCACCTTCACTCCGTAAGGCGCCAACTCTATCTCTGCCCCTAGGGCTTCGCACGAGATAAAATCACGGTAATCGGCTCCGTCCAGCGTGACCCGCTTCGCTTCGCCAGAGAAGTTCATCACAAAAATGTAATCCGACTCTCCATCCGTACGAATGGATGAGCTTACGCCCGAAGGCAGCTCCACCGGCAGCGCCCGGCGGACGCCTGTCTGTTCAACGAGCTTCCTGTAAAAATCGGAATGAAAAGGCTCCTTGTTCCGGGAGGCGATATAATAGGCCCGGCCCTTCCCAAGCTGATTGACCGTCAATGCTGGCCGTCCCGCATAGAAATCGGACCGGTAAACGGCCAGCGCCTCCGCCGTCTCCAGATGAATGAGGTCGCACAGCTCAACGGCTTCATAGGCCTCGGCCAAGCTAAGCCCCCCTCCGTCATTCGTTACGATCCCATTGACATCGTGATCATGGAGAGCATCGATTTCCTCCGACCATATGCCGAGCGTCTTACGAAGGGGACCCGGAAATCCGCAAAGGAAGCAAAGGTCAAACTCGTCGACGATTCCCGACCAATACGTCGCAACAAATGTGCCGCCCGCTTCCACAAATTGTTGAATCCGTTCGCCCACGCCTGGGCGCACCATGTACAGCATGGGGGCGACCACCAGTTTATATCCGGAGAAATCCTGCTCCATATCGATGACATCCATCGGGACTCCCTGCTTCCATAAAGCCCGGTAATGCTCTTGCACGGTCTCCTCATACTTGACTCCCTTATTCCGCGGACCTTGCGCATCGTTGATGGCCCAGCGGTTCTCCCAGTCAAAAATGACCGCCGCTTCCGCCGGAATGCCCGTTCCTACAACGGCATCCATCTTGTTGAGATAGTCCCCGACCTCAGCCACGTCGCCGAACACCCGCGTGTGTTCATGACCGACATGATCGACGACGGCGCCGTGCAGCTTCTCGCTCGATCCCCTGCTCTTGCGCCATTGAAAATATTGCACCGTATCCGAACCATGGGCAACGGCTTGCATGGAAGACAGCAAATGCATACCCGGACGCTTCAGCTTGCTCACCGGCTGCCAGTTCGTCAAACTTGGGGTGCTCTCCATCAGCATCCACGGCTGCCCGCCTTTGATCGAGCGGACGATATCGTGCATCATGGCAACGCGGGCTGCCTGCGCGGCCTCATCCCCGCCCTGATCATGCCAGGTCGGATAGCTGTCCCAGGATACCACGTCCAGCAAATCGGCAAACTTCCAGTAATTCAGTCCTTCAAAATATTCCATCAGGTTGGTCGTCACCGGAAGGGATGGATTGACCCTGCGGAGGGGTTCCGTTTCGTGCCGGATGAAATCCGCCGTCTGATCGGTTACGAACCGTCTCCAATCCAGGTTCATTCCATGTACCTGCGTCTCCCCGTGCGGCGACGGAGATTCAACCTGGCTCCAATCCGTAATCGTATGGCTCCAGAATGCGGTCCACCAGGCATGGTTGAGGTCATCCAGCGTGGCGTACTTCGCCTGCAGCCAAGACCGGAATGCGTCCTGACAGTAGTCGCAGTGGCAATCGCCGCCAAACTCATTCGAGATATGCCAGCCGATCACGGCCGGATGGTTGCCGTACCGCTCCGCAAGCTTCCTGTTGATCGTATGGACCTTCTCCCGATAGACCGGCGAAGTATAACAGTGATTATGACGGAAGCCGTGCAGGTTACGAACGCGCCTCTCGCTTACGCGCAGCACCTCGGGATACTTCTCCGACATCCAGGCCGGTCTTGCGCCGCTTGGCGTTGCCAGAAAAGCATAAATTCCATTGGCGGCAAAGCGGTCCAATACGCCGTCAAGCCAATCAAACGTGAATACCCCTTCCTCGGGCTCCAATGAAACCCATGAAAATATGCCGACGGACATCACGTTGCAATTCGCCAGCTTCATCAGCCGGATATCCTCTTCGAGCACTTCGGGATAACGGAGCCATTGCTCCGGATTATAATCGGCGCCATGCAGCATGTGCGGAACCCGCGAGCTAATCGGATTAAACGTTCGTTTCATAGTAAGTTAAACCTCCTGTTTCCTGATAGGATCGCATCTCTTATTCTTTGACAGAACCCAGCGTCATCCCTTTAACGAAAAAACGCTGCAAAAAAGGATAAACCAGCAGGATGGGCGCCGCGCCGATAAAGATCTGTGCGGCATTCACCGTCGTCTGGGACAACAGCTCCATCTCCTTCGGGCTCATGCTCATCGAGCTCATGTCCCGCTGGATAATGACCGTCTGCAGGAAGGTCGCCAGCGGGAAATCCTTGGCATTGTTCAGATACAGCAGCCCGTCAAACCACGAGTTCCAATGGAACACCATGCTGAACAGCGCAATCGTGGCAATCGAGGGCAGCGAGATCGGCAAATAAATCTTAAACAGCGTTTTGAAATGGCCGGCTCCATCGATGAAAGCCGCTTCCTCCAGTTCTTTCGGAATTCCCCTGAAGAAGTTCAGCATCAGGATCACCAAAAAGGTGTTCACGGTGCCGGGGATCACCAGCACCCAGAAGGAGTTGATCAGGCCCAGCTTCTGAATCACGATATAGAACGGCACCAGGCCTCCATTGAACACCATGCTGAACACAAACAGCCAGGAATAAACACTGCGGCTGCGGAAGACGCGGTTCTCTTTGGACAGCGGATATGCGGCCAGAAACGTCACGGCAAGCGTCAAAGCCGTTCCCAGTACGGTACGTGCAATCGAGATCCAGATCGAGTGTAGAAATGCCGGGTTATTGATCGTTTTCTTGTAAGCTTCCAGCGAAAAATCGACCGGCCATAATCCCACCAGACTGGCGTCGGCAGCGGCTTTGGAGCTGAACGAAATCGCCAGCACATGAAGCAGCGGAATGATGCAGAGAATGGCCAGCGCGACAAGCAAGCAGGTATTAAACACGTTAAATATGCGGTATTCCATCGTTTTATGGTACATGGCTCTCCCTCTTTCGCTCTGCTAGAATATACGGTAGCCCGCCCACTTGTAGGCCAGCCGATAGGATACGAGAATAAGGACCATGCTGATCACGGATTTGAACAAGCCGATAGCCGTTCCGAACCCCATCTCGCCATTCAGGATCGCTGTCCGGTATACAAAGGTATCGATGATATCGCCTTTCTCGTATACCAGCGGATTGTACAGGTTGAAGATTTGGTCAAACCCGGCATTCAGGATGTTGCCGAGCGCCAAGGTCCCGACAACGATCGTGATGGGAATCATGGAAGGGATCGTGATATGAAGCGTTTGTTTCAGGCGTCCCGCTCCATCGATTTCCGCGGCTTCGTACAGGGTCGGGCTAACGCCGGCCAGCGCAGCCAGGAATACAATCGTATTGTAGCCAAACTCCTTCCAAACGTCGGATACGATCACCGTGAACCGGAACCAGTTATTGTCTCCGAGAAAAAAGATCGGATCGATGCCGACAGCGGCCAGAATTCGATTAACAAAGCCGTCGACGGCGAGCATTTCGATCAAAATTCCGCCCAGGATGACCCAGGACAAAAAGTGGGGCAAATACACCATCGTTTGGATGCTCCGCTGAAGCGCCGTTTTTCGGATTTCATTCAGCAGAATGGCAAACACGAACGGAATCAGCAGATTGAACACGATTTTCATCACCGCGATGACAAAGGTGTTCCATATGACCTGCATGCTGTCCTGCCTTTCAAACAAGTATCGGAAATTGTCCAAGCCCACCCATGCGGAGCCGCCAACGCCCTCCCACGGCTTATAGTCCTGAAAAGCCATAATGATGCCGCCCATCGGCAAATAACTGAACAAGAACAGACAGATAAGGGCCGGCAGCAGCATGACGTGGAAAGGCCACGTTTTTTTCATCCTCTTCATCCAAGATCCTCCCGTTAAATCAATCTACCTCTTGATTATAGGACCCGTCCCACGGGGCGCAGTAGCCCACAAAACCAATATTCATGGCACGATAGCAATCAATTTGCAGCGTCTCTCATGGAACAAAAAAGACGGCCTAGGCAGGCCGCCCTTCATTACTCGGTAACCACAACTACTTCACGCTTTGATACCATTCGTTAACCTCTTTGGTGATCTGTTCCCCGCCTCCGGCTTTCCACGTTTCCACAAACGTATCAAACGATTCAACGGGCTGTTTGCCGTAAATGATCTCGTTCAGGGTTTGGTTCTCGATCTTCAGGAGATAATCCCACTTCGATTTCATGGTGGCGGTTACCGGTCCCGTAAACATGTTCTTCTTGGAGATCTCCTCTTGGGAGAGCAGCACTTCCGCAGCGGCAGGGGTATCCTTGCCATAGTTGACCGCAACGTCCTTTTCGAGGCGGCTCTCCGGCTTCCCGCCTTTCGCCAGCTTCAGCAGCGCTTTCATCTGCTCGTCCGGAATGCGGGCACCGTCGCGGACCAGTAAGTAACGGACGACATTCACGTAACCGCCTTGGATCTGATCGTTGGGCACCATTTCGCCATTGGCATCGAGCTCGAAGTCGTAGCCCTCGAACAGCCCGTTGGCAAATTCGCCGCCTTCCTTGGATACGGCAAAGTTATCGAACAAGTAGTTTTGATACGTGAAGAAGGCCTCAGGATGCTCCATATCTATATGGATCAGGGTAACGCCGTTCGTATACTGCGTTCCATGGCGCATCGCAATGCCGCCAGGGCCAGCCGGAATCTGGACAGGCTTCCAGACGGCTTCCGGCGCATTCTTCACGGTATCGATCAGCGGCCAGCCGCTCATCCAGTAAGGCCCCGGAATGATGCCGGCCGTTCCGGCTACAGCCGGCTCCGCCGTTTTGTTCTCATCCCACAATGCGGCTTCCTTCGGAATGTATCCTTTATTCATCCACTCGTTCAGCTTCACCAAGCCTTGCTTCATGCCCGCATGGACCGAGCCGTATTCCAGGCTTCCGTCCTCAGCCACGTTCCACTGCTGCGGCAGCGTTCCGTAAGCGCCGAATATCCATGACGGATCGCCCATCCAGGTGCTCATGGACGTTTTGAAGCCGATGCTCAGCGGCGTGACTTTATCCGGAGCAAGACCGGACGGGTTCTGATTCTTGAAAGCATCCATCACCTGCTCAAGCTCATCCATCGTTTTCGGTGCGCTCATCCCCAGCTTGTCCAGCCAATCCTGCCGGATCCATAATACATAGTCGTGATTATAGGCAAAATCCAGAACCGGAAGCCCCATTCGCTTACCGTCCCGGCTGTACTGATTCCACACGTTGGGATCCAGATTCATCGCGTTCTTCCACGTTTCCGATGCATACTGGTCAAACAGCGTGCCGACCTCGGCAAACATGCCGGAATCGATCAAATCCTGGGCCAGCTGCTGATTTTCGGTGCCGAGCGTGACGATATCCGGCATTTCCTGTCCGGAGGACATGGCCAGCCGCAGCTTGGTTGCAAAAGCGCCGTTGGTATCCGTAATGGACCACAACGATTTGATGTTGATGCCAAACTTCTCCTTGGCCCACTTCGTAGCCACGTTGTTCTCGATCGTTTCCCCATTCTTGAATTGAAGCGTCGGATCGACGCCCCACACCGTCGTAATCGTAACTTCCGGATCGTATTTCTCTTTGTAGACGTTTTCAGTTTTGGATTCGGCCGGCTGCTGCGCCGCTTCCGGTTTCGGCTCGCCGCCGGAGCATCCGGCCAAGGATCCGGCCAGGAGCAAGGACGCGGCCAGGATCGGGAACCATTTCTTTCTTCTAGCGGTCATCGTTAAATCCCCCTTCTACCACCTTATGGATTACATGTTTAATTATAGAGGGGCCGGCAGCCGCATCCTATGTCACGAATCGAAGATTTCTGCACCTTTAGCAACATCCTTGGTCTCTGTATTCGTTCGGGGTCATTCCGTAGTGCTTCCGGAACATCTTGCTGAAATACTGCGGATTCTGGTATCCGAGCTCAGCGGTAATTTCATAAATCTTCTTGTTCGTATGCTTCAGCAGATATAACGCCCGCTCCATTCGCTTGCGGATGATATAATCGCCGAGTCCCTCTCCGGTTTCGCTCTTATAAATCTTGGATAAATATACCGGATGCAGAAATACCCGGTCCGCAATCGTCTTGACGGACAGGTCGTGACCCGAATCGGCAGTCACCATCTCCTGGACCTGCTTGATGATATGGCTCTTGCTCGTTGTCTCCTGTTCGGACGAGATATCATGAAGTTTATTCAGCATATCAATCGACCAGGAGCGCAGCTTGGCAGCCGACTGAACCACCTGCTGAATATATAAGGGGTCCCAGCCGGCCTGGTCCAGCTGATGAATGTAATGCCCCTGCTTGTGAGCAAGATACATGTAGGCATTCGCAACCGATAAAAATATTTCATACAACGCCGTCTGCCCGATGAATGCGGTTTCAACTTCTGCAAAAACTTGTTCTATTTTGTCCCGGGCGGCATCCCACTGCCTTGTTTCCAGCAGATGCAGCAGGCTGGGCGGCTTTGCAAACGCCTGGGTAACGTCCCATACAGGCTCATGCAGCCGGTCATCATGGTCTTCCGCGAATCGGATAGCTTCATGATCTCCGTTTCCCCAGAGGTAAAGCGAGCTTAGTCCCGACCGATAAACGGATCCCAGTTCCCCCGGAAAATCAAAGGAGTCTGACACGAAAACCGAAATGCTTCCCTTTAAATAGCTGCCCACATCCTGTTGAAACTGGGTTATATACCGTTTCAATTCGCGGGAATCCGCGAATGTTTCCATATCTCCAGCGTTCGGCACTCTCTTGGGCTGAGCCAATAGAATCAAACCATGATGCGGCGTTTTACAGGACCACACATGGAGCAGCTCGGCAAATACCTCCTCGGCAATGTTGCCGATGGCATATTCCATCAGTCCCACCGAATAGTCGTCCATTCCCGTAAACCTCTGCCCTAGCTGGATCAGCAGCATGATCGTCCGCTGGTCTGTTCGGAGCGGAATTTCATATTCATGAAGCTTGTGATCAAGCGAATGACGCGGCATCTCGCGTCCCAGCAAGAGATCATGCATGAGGCTGTTTCGCAGAATGCCGAGATCCGATTTGCGGCTGTACATCAGCTGATGGTAGTGCCCAAGCTCCTTTCGCTCCTCCTGGATCGACGCCAAGGCGGAGCTCACGCTCCGCATGAATTCACCATCGTCCACCGGCTTCAAAATGTAATCGGATGCCTGCAGCCGAATCGCCTGCTTGGCATATTCAAAATCCGAATAACCCGTAAGTAAAATGCAGCGGATATGCGTCCAACGCTCGGTTATGGTCTCCATCAGCTCCAGGCCGGTCATCACCGGCATCCGAACATCCGTAACCACCACATCGATGTCCTGCTCCTCCAGCAGGTCGATCGCCTCCAGGGCGGAAGAAGCCTGATACACTTCTTCAATATCCAGCTCACGCCATGGTATCGTCTGATATAAGCTTTCCGTAACATAACTCTCGTCATCAACCAATAAGATATTCATCGACTCTTTGCCCCCTGCCCTGACTTTGATTGATTCTTCCCAAGCGTTCCGGCAATGGCCAGTAGAGTACAGCCCGTACGCCGCCTTGCGGAGATGCCGCAAACCGCAGGCCGGCTTCTTCGCCATAACGCAGCCGCATGCGCTGGTGAACATTCCAGACGCCGCAGCCCATCTCCTGATCCATCGGCCTGTTCAGCCGGGCCTCCAGCTCGGCCAGCTTCTCCCCGTTCATGCCGATTCCGTTATCATCCACTTGAATGCAGGCCAGACCGTTCACAATCCGGAAGGTTACCCTGATTTCACCGTCGCCCGAGTGAGGCTCAATGCCATGCAGCACGGCATTCTCCACCAAGGGCTGAATGACCAGCGGCGGGATCTCCATGCCTTCAGCTTCCTCCGTCAAATCAAGATGATATTGGAGACGCCTCATCCGCATCTGCTGGATTTCCAGATAATGCGTAACGAACTCCACTTCGTCCGACAAGGGAACCAGTTCCCGTTCCTGACGCGTGGTATAGCGGAAATACCGGGACAAGCTGTGCGACATCGCCACGACGGCTTCGTATTTCCGAAGCTTCGCCATGCTGGTAATAAACGAAAAGCAATTATAGAAGAAATGGGGATTGATCTGGGACTGCAGCTGCTTCAGCTTCGCTTCCCTGACATGGATCTTCTCCATGTATACATGCTCGAACAGCTCCTGAATCTGCTCCACCATCGAGTTGAATCTCGTGGCCAGAAAACTGAACTCGTTACGGCCCGCTACCTTCATCCTCACCCCGTAATCCCCGGCTTGGAGCCTTCGGAACACATAAACCAGCTGCTTGATCGGAACCTGAACCTGGGAGTACAGCAGATATGCGGCGAGGCAGCTCATCAGGAGCAATGCTGCGATCGAAATATAAAAGAGCCTGTTCGACGTATGGATCGGCTTCATAATGTCCGATAGCGGAATATAGTCTATCAAATACCATCCGGTCGTTTCCGATAACACGATGCTGACCGAATAGGTTTTGCCGTCCACTTCCTTCACGCGATTCTCCACGTCTTTGAGCGGCTCCCGATCCAGCTCCGCCATCATATGGTTAATCAGTTCCTGGTCCGCGGTACGATTGTAGATAACGCCCGAATCGGGTTTATAGTAGAACGGATCGCTCCTTCCGTCGCTCTTAAAGCGGTCCAGCATATCCTGGATGTTGGTGCTGTCGAATTCAACCTTGATCACGGTATTCGACTTGCCCGTATGATGCTGGGTGGAATACGGTGCCACCGAATACCAGACAAACAGGAAACGCCGGTCGCTCCCCTCGTAATAAGGAGTGACCTGCCACCCCGGCTTCACGTCCTCCGCGAGCTCCTCGGGCGAATAAAACCCGGCATCGCTTTCGGTGACCACCCGCCCGAGGGATGGGGAATAAATGGCCAGATGGCTCCGCCAGTTCGAAGAGCTCTCCTGTATGCTCAGCTTCGTCTGAATTTGCTTCACCAGATTAATCGCGTCCAGGTTCAGATACTTATCCTCCAAATATATATCCCGAAAGCTTGAGATGTCCGGGTCATGCAGGAGCAAATTCGGCCATGATGCCAAAATATCGATATTGGTATTCACCTGATTCTGAAAAAAAACAAGCTGGTTCGTATTCGATTGGCTGAGCTCCTTGCTGAGCACGTTCGTCGTGGTTTGGTTCGAATAGAAATAGAGGCCGACAATCGGAATCAACATCAGAAAAATGAACAGGACGATTTTTCGGAACAGATTAAATTTGGACATACATCGGCAGCCCCTTGGTTTATGTAGTGTGGGAAGTCATTTATAGCGAAATATGTTTATTATATCGGAGTTCGCCCTGTGCCGTGTAGGGCATAAAAGCAAGATTTCGGGCACTTTCGAAGGGATTGTTACGACATGGACGTTTGCGCAGCCCCCAAAGAGCGCATCCAACAAAAAAACAGGATCACGGCCTCAAAGAGACCGGGGTCCTGTTACATTTTTATTATGAAATATATGCCTTACATGCGTCCATCGATCAATGGCCTGACGGTTGTTCCTCTCCCGCCTCCGGTTCAGGGGGCGCATTGCGGAAGGCGGCCACGATCAACATACAGATCACCGCCATCACGGCCATCACCACGAACAGGGAATTAAGGCTTCCCTCCAGTATTCCGCTCAACAGGCTGCCTGACCCTTCCGGCAGTTCGGCCATTCCATGCGGGGAGAGCAATTTGTTAATGTCGTCGCTCGTAATGCCGGCCGCATCCGGCTCAGCGGCAAGCCTGCCCGCGATTCCCGCATTGACCCATAATCCGAACACCGCTACGCCCACGGTCTGACCGAACGTCCGGATGAAGGAGTTCAGCGCCGTGGAAGCTCCGCGAACCTCATAGCCGACCGAGGATTGCGCAATGATCTGAAACAAGGTGGAGATATAACCGAAGCCGACGCCATAAATGAACGTAAAGACCAGCAGCACGCCCAGCGCCGTATCCTTATGCATGAACGCCAATCCCACCGCTCCGATGATTAGAAGCACGACGCCGATCAGCGCCGTTTTCCGGGAGCCGGATTTAACGATCAGTCGACCGCTGATGATCGAGCCGATCAGCCATCCGATCGACATCGGGGCCAGCGTCAGACCCGACAAGGTGGCGTTGCCGCCACGAACGCCTTGAATCCACAGCGGCAAATACGTGGTCAACCCGATGATAAGCGCACTTACCAGAATATTGGCTATCGTCGATACCGTAATATCCCGGATCTTGAACAGATGGAGCGGCAGCATCGGCTCCTTCACCCTGTTCTCCACCACCAGGAACGCAGCGAGCAGCACCACGGAACCGATCATCAGACCGAGCATGAACGGAGAATTCCAGGAATAGCTCTCCCCGCCGCCGACCGCGAGCGCAAACAGCAGCGCGGTCATTCCCACGGTAAACAGGGCCGCCCCCCCGTAATCGATCGATACTTCCCGGGCGTTCCGCTCCTCTTTGAAATAACGGAAAATCAGCCCTATCGATAACAGCCCGAACGGAACATTAAAAACAAAGATCCAGTGCCAGGACAAGTAATCCACGAAATACCCGCCAAGCAGCGGTCCGATCAGCGATGAAATTCCCCAAACGGAGCTGATCATCCCTTGAATCTTCCCTCGTTCCTCCAGATTGTAAATGTCTCCGACAATCGTGAAGGTCACCGGTATAACCGCACCGGCTCCGATCCCTTGGATTGCCCTGAAAATGATCAGCTGCGTCATGTTCTGCGACAGCCCGCACAGCAATGAGCCTACGAGAAAGATCAGCGAGCCGTATAAAAATACGGGCTTGCGTCCATATAAATCGCTTATTTTACCGAAAATCGGCGTCGTAACGGCCATCGTCAGCAGATAGGCCGTAAAAATCCAGCTCATCAGGCTTACGCTGCCGAAGCTGCTGATAATGGCCGGACCCGCCGGACCGACAACCGTTCCTTCGATCGCAGCCATAAAGGTGGATAACAGAATACCGACCAGGATATAACTGCGTTTGTCTTGTCTTAATACACCCACGTTCCTTCGTCCCCTTTACTCTAGACGGCCCCGGCATGACTCCTGTCCCTGCCGATCCTATTAGGACAAAACCGGGGCCAACAGCATAAAAGCGCCTCCCGATACCAGGAGCGCTTTCACATCATGTAACATTTCTATTATAAAGGTTACCGCGAAGGTTGCACAGACATTTTCCCGTTCCGCAGATGAATAAAGGAAGTGGCATGCCGCTTCATGAGTTCGGGATCGTGCGTGATCATCAGGACGGCCGAGCCTTCCCCGATGACATAACGGCAGAGCTCGGTTACTTTATCGATGGCGGCATAGTCCATTCCCGAGGTCGGCTCGTCCAGGATATACAGCGGTCTTTCCAGCATCAATTGGCTGATGATGCTTAAGAGACGCTTCTCGCCCTGACTAAGCAAATAAGGAGACATTTGAAGACGATCCGTAAGTCCCGCCATCTCTAACAGAAACCTCGCCCGCTGCTGCTGGCCGGCCGTCAGCTCCGGACGCTTCTTCACGGACATCCCGCCATGGAGGCTGTAGATCAGCTCCTCCCAAACATTCGGGGCCGTAAACATATATTCCGGCTGCTGGAACACGTAGCCGATCAACTCGGCCCTGCGGTAGACGGCCATTCCCTTCGTATCTTCCCCTTGCCAGCGTATGCTGCCTGCCGGAGACGGCAGCAGGCCCATGATCAGGCGGCTGAGCGTCGTTTTGCCCGATCCGTTCTCCCCCGTCAGCAGCACCCAGTCGCCGGGATCAATCTTCGCATCGATGTCGCGCAGCGCCTCCCGGCCGCCGGGATACGCAAACGTCAGCGAATCGATCTGGAGCAGCGGGGAGACGGCAGACAGCCTGGCGCCTTCTGCACGGGATTCCGCCGCAGGTAAGGAGCCTGCAGGAACTGGCTTGCCCGCATGGGATACCGCCGCAGGCGCGGAACCTGCGGGGACCGGCAATTCCGCATGGCGCACTGCCGGATGCTGGGGAGTTGTTGCCGGGACAGGCTTGTCCCCGGCGGCGGCACTCGCTGCCTCGCCTGCGGGCCGAGGCAGCAAGCCCAGCTGCACCAGCTGCTCCCCGCAGCGGTGCAGCAGCTCCTCCGGCGGCCCGTCCTGCACGACGGTGCCGCCGTCCAAGACGATGACGCGCCCCGCGGCGCGCGCGACATCGTCAAAGCGGCCGGACGCGGTGATCAGCGTCCGGCCCTCCACCTGCAGCTTATGGCACAGCTGCAGGAAATTCGCCTGCGCCGCGGCATCCAGGCTGGCGCAGGCGTCGTCGAAGACGAAGAGCCGCGGGCGCAGTGCCAGCACCGCGGCCAAGGCCGTGCGCTGCCGCTGTCCCCCGGACAGGCTGCGCACCGGATCGGTCCGCCGGTGAAGCAGCCCGACCGCCGCAAGGGACTGCACCACCCGCTCCTCGATTTCCGCGGGCGGAACCCGCATATTTTCAGGGCCGAAGGCTGCTTCGTCCTCTACGATCCCCTGAACGAGCTGGGCATCCGGATCCTGAAACAGCACCCCGACCGCATCCGCTACGTCGGCTATCGGCGCCGCTGCAGGATCCATGCCGTCCAGCAGCACTTCCCCCGTTCTTGCGCCTCCGCCGCTCCGCGGAAGAAGGCCGCATAACAGCTGGCACAGCGTCGACTTCCCGCTGCCGCTGGCACCAAGAATCGCGACCCAATCGTTCTCCGCTATGTCCAGATTCATATCGTGGATAACCGGACGTTCCTCTCCGTCATAGAGGAATCCCAGTCCCCGGCATGACACCCTTGTTCCCGACATCGGGCTATCCCTTAACGGAGACGGCGAAACGGCGAAGCAGGCCCGTCTTCACTAACGCCTCTCCCAAAACCTTGGTTAACAGGCCGCAGAGGAGTACGCCGCTCAGAATACGCACCGCCAGCGCAATGCCAAGCACTTCGATCGGCCAGGACGTATACCCGAACATGTTGGCCGCGAACAGGAACCAGAGCGGTACCATCGCCCCGCCAACCAGCATTAGAGCGCTTGCGCTCCACTTTTTGTATCGGTAGATCGCGAAAATCGTCTCCGCCACGATCATGTAGCAGCCCGCGGCCACAAAACACGAAGCAATGCCGTATACCGTACCGGTCAGAGCCTGAATCGTGCCGCCGATCGCAAACGTGACAACCGCCGTTCCCGGTTTACGTATGATGTAGTAAGCCAAGAGTCCATAAACCATGTAGATTCCCGTCGTCGTCGAAGTGGCGATGGGTCCGCCCAGACTGTTCAACAGCTTGTTAACCGGCCCTATGTATACGGTGAGAACGGCATTAACGGCAGCAAGCATCGCCATCAGGATAATCTCCTGCGTCGTAAAAGCAAACCATTTTTTCTGTGATGATGAATTCAAAGGTAGTCCTCCTTCATACCAGCCGCCGTCGGCGGCTGTGCTAGCGTTCGTCAACGCTTCTTTTCATATTTTGCACACTTCCGCTCTTAACGTCAACCCATTTTTTGTTGATTCAGGTTAACAATTCAGGCAATCCACCAGACGAAAACCGTTGCCAGTACATACATAACTGCCGATGCGACCGCCCATGAAGGAATGTTAACCTCCGTGCGATAGGTTCGGTCCGGGTATGCGCCAAATCCTTTGGATTCCATTGCGCCCGCCGTTTGCTGAACACGACGCAGCGCATTAAGCAGGACAGCCGAAACAAACTTCAATCCGTAGCCGATGCGGCTTCCGAGTCCCTTGGGCGGTCGATGGCCCCTTACCTGCTGGGCAGCCAGAATATGGGCACCCTCCTCCTCCAACAGCGGAATGAAGGTCAGCGCAGCGGATACGCCAAACGCAAACCGGTAAGGGATTCGAAGACGCCTGGTCAGCTCGGCAACCAGTTCTCTTGGATCCGTCGTCAAGATATACGCCATCGAGGTCAGAAACAACGTAAACATCCGGAGCGACATGGCACCCGCGGCGTTCAGAGCCTCAACCGTCAGGGCGATGGGCCCCCACTGCAGCCATACGGTGTCCCCTTGGACCGTCAAGCTGGTCAGAATGAAGTAGGGTACTGCAACGATTGCAATGAGCCGGATCCCTCCCAGCAGACGCTTGCAAGACACCCGGCCGGCGAATCGGGCTTGGCCGATGCATAACAGGAGAAACAACGCCTGCTGCCAGGCTTGGTCGAGCAGCATGGCGATTACCGCTGTACAGAACAGGATCACCAGCTTGCTTAAAGGATCATATCGATGAAGAAGCGTGCCGCCCTTCTCATATTGAATCAGCATATTCCACCAACTGCCTCTCTTATAGCGTGTTCCAATCTTTTCTCAATCGCGAAAAAACGACGGCATCGACATAACCGCCGGACGTATGGCGATAATCGCGAAGCACTCCTTCGCGCATATAACCGTGCTTCGCGAACCATCGGCATGCACGCTCATTTCTTGAATCGACGAAAGCCTCGATTCGGTTTAGTCCCATGGACGCGTACCCGAAAGCCGCAACCAGCTCGGCCGCCTCGGTCATATAGCCCTTCCCCCAATAACGGCTTGCCAGCTCACACCCAAACTCGCCCTTGAACGCGCCCTCCAGCTGCCAAATATTAAATCCGCAGCTACCGATCAATTGGCCTGTTTCGGTGATCTCGATGCCCCAGCGAATGGCTTCGTCCTGCTCGGCAAGCCGTTGCAGCCACTCAATCAGCGCCTTTGCGTCCTCGGCTGAATCCATTACGGGCATATCCAGAAAGGCCGTTACGGCGGGATCGGACCAGCAGCCCAGCATCGCTTCCGCATCCTCCCTCTCCATCCTTCGCAGCCGGATCCGCCGACCCTTCATTTCCGGAACGATCCCTTCGCATCTGTACATGGTATTCCACCCTCTCGCAAAAAACTGACTTGCATCGGCTGTTTCCGGTGATACTATGTGCGTGTATAAAAGAGTATAGCGAAAATCAATCCGTATCCTGGTCCCCCATCAACATCTTAGAGCTGGATGTATATATATTGATGGATTCGGGAGGCTTCCGTCAATATGCTTGTCACGGCTCCCTTGTACAGTGCGGAATAAGGAGGAAGTCATCTGAGTATGTATATCGCGATTGTCTTGCTGTTCACCGTCGTTGTCATTGCCGCTGCCATTACGCAAATCGGATATCTGCAGATTACGCGGATGCGCGTAAAGAATGACCTCAAGCTGTTCACGGTGCTGGAAAAAGCCGGACTGTACAGCAGAGAGAAATATGAATCGCTTCAAAAGAACGAAGTGGCGATCAAGAGCTTTGACGGGTTGAAGCTGTGCGGCGCAGCCATTCTAAACAATCCCGGCTCCAAGCACTGGATGCTTCTTGCCCACGGCTATACCGGTTCGCGAGCCGTATCCACCCAATTCATTGATTTGTTTACGGAAGAGGGGTACAACGTGCTCCTGATCGATCAGCGCCGGCATGGACGAAGCGAAGGACGCTATACCACCTACGGTTATTATGAGAAACACGACGTGCAAGCGTGGGTGCGCTGGATTACCCGCAAATACGGCGAGGATGTGGCGATCGGGCTTCATGGACAATCGCTGGGAGGCGGAACCGTGCTGGAGTATTTATCCATCGCTGATCCGCAGGTCAAGCTTGTCATCGCGGATTGCCCGTATTCCGATTTGACGGATTTAATGCGGCATCAGCTCACGCGCATCAACAAAATCCCTTCCGTGCCGTTCCTGTCCTGGGTGAACGCCAGAATTCGGCGTAAAGCCGGGTTCAGCCTCGATCAGGTCAGCCCGATCCGTGCTGTTCGGAACAGCACGCTTCCGGTTATGTTCATCCATGGCACCAAGGATAATTACGTGCCTACCCGAATGAGCATCGAGATGTACGAAGCCAAACCAGACCCGAAAAAACTTCTTCTTATCGAAGGCGCTATCCATGCGAACGCTTATCATGTGGATCCCGAGCAATATCGGGAAGGCGTGCACTCTTTCCTTCGTGAACATATAGATCAACCCGTCCAGGCACCGCTGCCGGAAGCTGCCCGTGCAGCGCAGCCGGAAGCAGCGCCAGCCCAAAGCACCTTCCAACTGGAGCTGGACGGATCCCTTGAGACAGTATAGGACGGCGGCTCAAAAAGCCCCCGCACTGCACGCTGGATCTGCGTGAGTCGGGGGCTTTTTTCAATTGTTATGCTGTTATCTGCCCTACGCCATGGAATCGGCCTTTTTCGGGTTCACCGGTTTAAGCACTTCATCGCAAAGCTCCTTAAGCCTGATCTGGATTTCCTTGAACTCCTCGATCCCGGCTCCCGTGAGGCTGTACCCCTCACCGTGCGCCGTTAGGAAGTTCTCCTCGGTCAAGCGTTCGAGTTCATGCTTAACCTCCCGGTCGCCGACCTTATATCCATGACGCTCCAGCTCGGGCTGCATCTCGCTGATCGTAAGGTCCCGCTCATGGGCGTGATAGAGCATATGAATACCGATAAACAAATTTTGAACGTCTGCGCGCATTCGATCTTCTCTCCCTCCACCTGATTGAATTGATACCTGGTCATGTCATACATTACCCCTGCGACATGGTCAGGAATCAGCCGGATTCGCCGGAGCCTTTCTTCCCATGGCTTGTCCCTTGACGAATATCATATACTTATACTAAGGTGAATGAATCAACGCAAATGAAGGAAGGGCGGATATCCAATGTTTCAAAACACACCCTATGAAGGCACTAGGAGCGAGCAATACGCCCAGGTCCTGAATCAGTTGAAAGCACTTATCCACGACGAGCCGAATGCCATTGCCAACTTGTCCAATGCATCTGCGCTGCTCAATCAGTTCCTGTCCGATACGAATTGGGTCGGCTTCTATCTTTATGATGGCAAAGAGCTGGTGCTCGGGCCATTCCAAGGACTGCCCGCTTGCATCCGGATTCCGATGAATCGCGGAGTTTGCGGAACCGCTGCGGCTAAACAGCAGACACTGCTTGTAGCCGATGTACATGAGTTCCCGGGGCACATTGCCTGCGATGCGGCTTCGAACAGCGAGATTGTGGTGCCCATGATGGTGGATGGCGCATTATATGGCGTTCTGGATATCGACAGTCCGCTCAAGAACCGTTTCGATCAAGAGGATCAAGCCTTTTTGGAGGAATTCGTCCATATATTGGAAGGCCAGCTCACATTATAATTCAGGATGATTTGACGTATTCTTCCGTACACTAACCAAGGATTGAAACCACAATTCTTAGGAGGAATACACAACCATGTATCCAATGAATAACAACAACTCGCAAATTTCGCAGCAAATTCGTCAGTGCGAGCAAATTCTTCAGCAGCTGACCCAGCAAACGCAGCAGGGCTCGGCTATGTACCAGCAGCTGATGCAGCAAGAGCAGCAAAATGCGGCCCGACTCGAGGAACTCGCTCAGCGTGAGCGTCAAGCGGCGCAGATGATCCAAACGGCCCTTCAAGGCCATCAACAGGCGATGCAGCAGTATCAGCAAATCTCCCAGATCGTTAAACAAGTGGAGTATTCCGTACAAGCCCACAACCAAACACAGCATATTCAGCCTTCATACGGCCAACAAGGTTTTCCTAACACACATCAGGGCCAAGGCTTCCAATAAGCATGCTAAAAGGGGTAACCCGCAGGTTCCTAGAATCTGCGGGTTACCCCCTCTATTGCTTTATTCCTTCTCTTCGTTTACGCTGAATTCGATCTCGGCTTGTATCTTATAGCGCTTTGGCTCTTCCCCGTTCGAACCGCTCTGACTCGCGCCCTGCGACATGGAATCAATCACGAAATCCGCGGATCCGTAGACGACGTAGCGCCCGCCCGGAAAACCATCCTTCAGCGAGCGGATGAAATCTTTGAATGTCTTGTCGTCCCTGCTGTCGTATCCACCGCCGATTTTGTAATATTCGCGCAGCGGCTCGCCCTTTTTCAGCTTGGTTGTAATATAGGGCTCGTTCATGGCATAACTGATGTTGTAGTCTCTTGTGAGCTCTTTCATCGGGAAATAAAAAGCGGAGGCCGCATGGCCGATCGTAATCTCATCCTCTTCGCCGATATACTCCAGCTCCCCGTATACTTGAACTTGATCTCCCTGTTCATACTCTTCTTTCTCGCTAACGAGTCGATACACGAAGTCCCCGTCGGTAATTTCCGCCTGATTTCCCCTGGCAGCTTTATTCAATGAAGGTCCAGTCGGATCTGCCCCCTGCATCTCCTGCTTCGCGCAGCCCGTTAACATCAACATCAAGATAAACCCCATATAAAGGTATCTTCTCATCTTTTTTGTTCACCTCAACCTCCAGACGGATGGATTGGGAGCAATGTTGCATAGAAATGCAAAAAAGCCGCATCCAAAACTCCTCAGATTTGCGAAGTTTTGGATGCGGCTTTTGGTTTGCTATATCCCGCAGCCTATGGCCGCAGTCTCGGACTGCATCGAATGTTATGTCTCGTAAATGTTCTTTACCCGTCCCACTTGGCCGTCCTGAAGACGTACTTTAATGCCGTGCGGATGGTTGGGCGAATTGGTCAAAATATCTTTGACCACGCCGCGGGTTAATTTGCCCGTTCTCTGGTCCTGCTTCAGTACGATATCAACCTCAAGCCCCGGTTTGATATTGGAACGCTGTCCACCGTTCATCATCGTCCCTCCTGTTCCTATCTTCATGCTGTTGTCCCGTTCCTACTGTCCACCTTACTGAAATCGAGAGCGAAATGCAAATCGCATAACACAAAGGACTGCCCGTCAAAGATCGTTCAGATCTCCCAACCGGACAGTCCTTCTGTTTTTATTCTAACCATGGATGAATCTTATCCATGGAACGATGTTTTATAGTACGCTTCCGCCGTGCATGAAGCGGTGTTTCCAAGAATCGCCGAAGTTACCTACGAGGACGCCGCCCGATTGTTTCGAGTACGTATGCAGCAGCTTGTTGTCTCCCAGATAGATCGCTACGTGCGTAATCCGCTGTTTGGACTTGTCCAATCCGGCATAAGCGGATGCCGATGAACCTCGGTAACTCATGAAGAATACCAGATCCCCGCGCTTTAATTGATTGACGTTGTATACAGCCGTTCCTTTATCTTTGACGTACTGCCCTTGCTTCCGGGAATCGCTTGGCAGCGTAATGTTAGCACCGTCCATGAATGCGCGGCGGACAAATGCCGAGCAGTCAAAGGTGCTCGTTGAATTGCGGTTAGAACCGAATTCGTACGGCGTGCCCAGATACTTCATGCCTGCACTGATTACTTTTTCAACGCTTGCGCTCGCAGAAGGCGCCGTGCTTCCCGAATTGCCGGAAGTGTTAGAAGATCCGCTGCTTTGGTTAATATATTTAGACGAAGCATATCCTTGCTTGCCGTCCGAAGTCTTGATCTTATACCAGCTTGAGCTCTTGCCCAGAATTTGAACGCGCTCACCCTTATGCACGCGGTCAACGACTTTACCCGAAGTCGAAGGCTTATTGCGCATGTACACATTCGAGCTTGCTACACCTTTGGTTACAGACTGCACGCTGGCAGCAGACACTTCATTCACAGACCCATATCCGTAAGAACCAAGAACCGCTGCTGATAACAGCGCTCCGGCCATCAATTGTTTAAATCTTTTTTTCGAGAAAATAACGATCTCCCCCATCTCGTTTGATTGTGGAATGACGAAAATGTCATTTTCGTGATCCCGCAATCATTATAGACAGGCTGTGTCTCGGGACGCATGCTACCATCCTCACAAAAACACATGCCAACTATTGGTAAAGAGGAGGACTTTAGTCTCTTATTATACTTGAATTTAGTATAAATAGATTATTATAGAAAAAAAACATACCAAAATAACCCAATCGGTCCGGCCTAAAGAAGTCCGGATTTCTTTGTTGGGTCTTTCTGCTTACCATATATATGTATTTTTCCTTGCAATTGCTGCATGAAAGATGACCTTTGGTTCCCTGCCACGCTTTTTAAAAAAAGCCTGTACAGACGGATACCCCATCTGACAGACTCTAGTTTATCGTACCTTCTAAATTTCATTCCACTACAATATTGTAAACTTTTGACCCTATGGCCGCTTGGAATAGAGCGGATATCCAGGGTTTTCCGGTACGTCAATCAGGATGACCCTGACATTCTCTTGCGCCTTAAGGCTTATCGTCTCACCGAGCACCGTATCGATTACCATAAAGTCCCGATGTTGAAACAGGAGGCTATCCTCTTCCGTGCTAAAGCTGCCGGCTCCCCTTACGGCAAGCGCAGCCGCACGCCTGCCGGTTTTCAGTTCATATCGTGCTTCGTGCCCGGCCAGAATTTGAATATCCAGCATCCTCACGTCCACGGACAGATCGGTTGGCGCGGAACCGCCGATCATCGTTTTGACCAATCCCCCCTGGATACGGGTTACCGGATAGGAGTCCGGACGATACTGACGACAGGCAGGGTTTTGCTTCAATGAATCGCGAAGATACGGCTCAAACCAAATTTGGAATCCTTCTGCATCCGGCCCGGTCAGAAGTTCCTCATGCGTAAGTCCGGAACCGGCCCTCATCAATTGCAGGCCTCCTGGCCCTATTATGCTGTGCGTACCATGCGAATCCTCATGGTCGCACTTTCCCTGAATCATATAAGTCACGATTTCAAAACCCTGATGGGGATGAGACGCAATATAGCCTTCGACGGGCGAACGAAACCAGGACCAATAGAAAAGCGGCCCTACCCGGGTCACGGCTGACCCTTCTCCGGAGAAACCGATCGGCTTCAACTCCGTTATCCTTCCTCCATCGAGTGAGCCCTTGCCCTGATTCTCGGGTGGATATACATTTCCTATCATGTCCAGTCTCCTCCTTTCACCCATCCATGATGGATCTTGAACAGGTGCTGCATTGATTATCTTGGCTTTAAGATAGTATCAACGATAACCGAACAGATATCAACATCCTTTAATTCCCTGATTTGAGAATGCATATTTGCGAATCATTTTTCAGTTTATTTTCAGTTCGCGTTCAGATTTCATTCAGCTACGGCACGTATGATAAAGTTGAAGGAATGAAAGAAGAGGAGTTTTGTGTCATGGGATCCATGCATCGTATTCGCGTTTTGCTTGTGGATGACGAGCCGCACATACTGCAATTTCTGGAGCTTGGTCTCCAAAATGAAGGGTTTGAGGTGCGCACGGCCTCCGATGGGGAATGTGCGTTAAGGGAAGCAGCCAGCTTCGAGCCGCATGTCATCGTTCTGGATGTGATGATGCCGGGAATGGACGGTCTTGCGGTGTGCAGACGCTTGAAGGAGGAAGGCAGGGATGTTGCGGTCATTATGCTTACCGCGAAGGATGAGATCGATGACCGTGTAACGGGCCTTATGACCGGAGCGGACGACTACATGGCCAAACCCTTCAGTTTCGAAGAGCTGCTGGCCCGCATTCAAGCTCGGCTCCGCAATCAGTTCCCGAGCCTGCTGGGCGAAATCCGGCTCGGGCCATTCACCATCGATGACCGCAAGAAAGAAATTTCATACCTGGGGGAAGCCTTGGAGCTTTCCCCTACGGAATATAAATTGCTCAAACTGCTTGTGACCAAACACGGCAGCGTTCTGAGCAAATCGAACATATTGAATATTGTGTGGGATTATGATTTTGGGGGAGAGGATAACATCGTGGAGGTCTATATCCGATCCCTGCGAGAGAAGCTCGGAGACAAGGAGCATCGGGTCATTCGCACGCTTCGCGGAGCCGGCTACCGGGTGGATTTGCCATGAGTTTCCGAAACCGCATACGCGCATCTCGGCCAACGTCTCTGCGCACGCAGCTCCTGTCGCGTTCCCTTCTCGTCTTGGCGCTTCTGCTCGTGCTGATCGGGGCGCTGCAATATGTATTGATGAAAAACGCCCTGTTCCGCAATCAGGCCGAGGCGCTTTCGCTTCAGGTCCGCTCTATCCCCGTGGAGATGTGGGAGCCTGATCGCGTGCAACATAACCGGCCTTCTGTTCCGAATAACGACGCCCATGCGGGCATGCCCCGCCAGGAGAATAGACCTTTGCTCTTTCTGCCGAATATGTCGCTTGCCAAGATCGCAACGAACGGAAGCTACACCGACCTGGCCAGTGACAACGGTCTGTCCGCTCCGCAGCTGGCAGCAGAGGCTTATACCTCGATTCTGGAGCAATTCAAAGAGCGTATGCCCGTTCCGTACGAAGTGACTGACGATGCCCAAGGCACCGAGCAGATCGTTGTCTTTCGCCCTTACGGCAGCCCTAACAGCCCTTCCGGTATACTGCAGCTTGGAATGGATACGCAGCCGCTCCATGCCGTTCTGCTGCGGCAGCTGCTGATATTTGCCGTGCTGGCTTTGCTTGCCATGGCTGGCGGGATCGCATTGTACCTGCCATTGCTGCGCAGGACGCTTAACCCGCTGAGCCGAATGGTCGAAACAGTGGAACGAACGGATGCCGGAAACTTGGCGGAGCGATTTCCGGCCATGCAGGGTCAGCAGGAGATTGACCGTTTGGCCCAATCGTTTAACGGCATGCTGAAAAGGCTTGAGGGAGCGTTTGAAGCGGAACGCGAGGCGAAAGAGCAGATGCGGAGGTTTATTGCCGATGCTTCCCATGAGCTGCGCACGCCGCTTACTTCGATTCACGGCTTTCTGGAGGTGCTCGGCCGCGGCGCCGCCGACAACAAGGAGCAGCTCCATGCAGCACTGTCCAGCATGCACGGCGAATCGAAGCGCATGAAGAAATTGGTCGAGGATTTGCTTCTGTTGGCCAAACTTGACCGTAAGCCGGAGCTTCATCTGCAGGATACCCGGCTGGATCGGCTGCTGCTTGAGATGGAGCCTCATCTCAGGATGCTCGCTCAAGGCAGAAACGTAACGATTCAAGCGGCAGCCGTGCTGTGCCGGTGTGACTCCGACAAGATCAAGCAGGTCATCTACAACCTGTTTCATAATGCGGTACAGCATACTGATTCCGACACAGGGCGGATTACCGTTGCGGTGGATAAAACCAAGGACCATGCCGTACTGCTGGTCAGCGACAATGGAGCCGGGATTTCGAAGGAGCATCTGCCCCATCTGTTCGAGCGGTTCTACCGCATCGATGAATCCCGGACCCGGCAGCACGGCGGTGCAGGTCTTGGACTGTCCATCACCCAGTCCATCATGAACGCGCATGGCGGCCAAATGAGCGTGGACAGCACGGTTAACCAAGGAACGGTTTTTCGTGCAGAGTGGCCGGGCATCATTCCTTAGCCTGAAATACTCCTTCATGCACCAGTTCATTCAAGGATCGTCGGTCCGTAGGGACCTCCCGTTCCTGCAGCGTCTCCGGCAGCGCCGATTTATCCCCGTGGTATCCAAGCGTTATGACCGCATGCAGATCATATTCTTCCGGAATATGCAGGGCTTCGCGGGCAAGCTCATGGTCGAAGCCGCCAATCGCGCGGGTATTCAGCCCAAGCAAAGCAGCCTGCGAAGCGATTGTTCCCCAAGCAGCCCCCGCATCAAACGCGTGGCTGCCGCTCGGTTCCCCATTGGCATTCAGCGTGTAGGAAACGAGGAGGACAAGCGCCGGCGCACGATCGCTCCACACGCGGTTTCCGGGACGGATAAAAGACCGGAATCGCTCCCGCTCCTCCTCTGTTCGGGCAACGATAAACCGCCACGGCTGCCCGTTGCCCGAGGAGGGTGCCCACCGGGCCGCCTCCAAGACAGTATACAGCACATCCGCTTCGACCGGACGGGAGTCAAAGGCCCTCGAAGACCATCGATTCACAAAGTGGGCATGCACCGGATATTCGGGACGGCGCGTTTGTTCCGCCACCGTCTTCTTCGACAGGGCTGATACGATTACGGTTGGATCAGGTCTGGTCATACGATCATCTCTCCTTACCCTTTGCGGGTTATTGTAATACGGCTTGGTCTAAGGCTTGGTTTAAGGCTTGGTCTAAGGCTTGGTTTAAGGCTTGGTTTAAGGCTTGATCAGCCAATCGTCCAATGCAAAATCGGTTTCCGCCAGCTTCTCTTCGATCAGAAAGGCCTTCGTTCCTTCCAGCAGCTGCAGCCCTTGTTCGGTAAAAGGAACCTCTTTGATCAGCTCGATCGGGCTAACCTTCTTCACGTACTCCACCTTCGTGCTCTGCAATTCGGCCAGAAACGCATAGTACTCTTCCTCATGCTGCTTTAAATCCTCTAGCGCCTTGGAACGGGCGTCATTCCACGCCTTGGCGAAATCCGGATATTTCGCCAGATAATCCTCCGACACTACGGTTACGCTGGTCCCATACAGCTCGGGATGCTTGGTGGCATCGTCCAGCAGCGTATAGCCTTCATCGATTTGTTTGAGCGTATAGACGCCGGTATTGGTCATCGCGTCGATTTCCCCGCGGGCCAGGGCAGCCTCCGCATCCACGCGAAGCAGGTGGATGACCTTCACATCCTCAGCCAGCCCCTCTTTCTTCAAAAGACCGGCCAAGTATCGGTGGTGGAAGGAACCTTTTTGAGTGGCTACCGTTTTTCCCTTTAACTCTTCCAGGGAAGCCGGGCCACCCTTCTTCGCCACGAGGTACCCGATGCTGTCGGTCGAGCCTTGGGTAATCACCTTGGTCTTCGCTCCCGTTGAGCGTGACAGGATGGCCGGCGTATCGCCCAAACTGCCAAAGTCCAGGCGACCGCTGATCAGCGATTCGCTCAAATCCGGACCGTTCGGAAAGGCGGTCAGGTTTACCGTTTCAATCCCGTGCTTCTTGAGCTCTTCCTGAATAATGCCCTTATGGAACCCCCAGCCCTCGGCGCCTCCAGGCACATTCAGGGCATTGGTTCCTATATATCCGTAATTGAGCGTCTTCGGCACGCCGGAGCTTGATGCTTCCGTTATTTGATCTTTGGTCCCGCAGCCCTGTGAAAAAGCAAGCGCCGCCGCCACCAGCGTCAATAAAATCGCGTATCGCTTTCGCTTGTGTTTTTTAACGTTTCGATTCTCCATTCGATTTCTCTCCCCTCACAGATCCCATCTCGATATGACATTGCCTCGCTTTCGCTTCTTACGCCTCTTGCTTCTTACGGGGCTTCATGGAATCCCCGGCAAACCCTGGCATCAATGAGCCCGCAGATCGTGCTTCCCATGCAGACGGGAAGAGTGGAGCTGCCTGAAAAAGGGGGGAGACTGACGATCAAGGAACAGAACGCTTCGCGAGCTGAGCCAGAAACGCATGGCTGGATATGGACGTTCGGCCGGGTCCCCATCCCACCTTCTCGCGGTAGCCCCCCAACAGCTCGGCCTGCTCCAGCTCCGCCTCGCTTAGCCCTCTGAGCCGGTCCGGATGAGGCGCGACGTACATCGCGTCCGCCGGACAATAGAGCTCGCACATAAAACAGGTTTGGCAATCGTTCTGGCGCGCAATGACAGGCACATCGTTATCGACTTTATCAAATACGTTGGTCGGACATACGGAGACGCACAGATTGCACTGCACGCATCTGGCATCGCTGATCAGCTCAATCAAAGGGAAACCGCCTCCTCGCTCACGCGCTGCGCCCGGACGCTGATTTCATCCAACCCGGATGTAATCAGGCGGTAATGCTGCGTCTCGTCCAGTTCCGGATAATCAACCCGTTTATGCATTCCCCGCGTTTCCGTCCTGGCCTGCGCCGAGCGGTACATCCAGCGGGCCGTTGCAGCCATGGCCGCTGCCTCGCGTTTCTTCACCGCCTGATAATCAAGATGGATGGGTTCCTGCCGGATCGATTTCCATACGCCGTCGAGCCGTTGCAACGAATCCCGAAGTCCCTCATCCGTACGGAACAGGTTCCGGTCATAAGGCATGACCTCTTCCTGCACCGCCCGAATGTATTCCTCCGCGGCAATCGGCGGCTTTTCCTGCAGCGATCCGTAGGTACCGGATGACACGAGCGGAGCCGAAGACAATCCGTGCACCTCGCGTCTAGCGGCATGCCGTCCCAGCGATTTGGCATAGTCCGCCGCGCCTTCGCCCGCAAAGCTGCCGGAAGACATCGCCCAGGCGGCATTGTGGCTGCCGCCTCCGGTGAATCCGCCGCAGATCAGCTCCCGCGTTGCGGCGTCTCCGGCGGCATACAAGCCGGGGACCTTCGTGGCGCACGTTTCGTCCACGATATGAATGCCACCGGTCCCGCGCACCGTCCCTTCGAGCCGAAGCGTGACCGGGAACATATCCTTGAACGGGTCGATGCCCATGCGGTCAAACGGCAGGAAAAAATTCGTCTGCCCCACCCGGAGCAGCGGCTGCAGATCGGCGGGCGCCTGATCCAATCGGGCATATACCTGTCGGTTCTCCAGCAGTTTTTTGGCAATGACGGAACGTCCTTTGGTCGAGCCCGCTCCCTCTACCACCGTGCCGTCCTCGTAGTAAAAGCTTGCATAACGGTAATACGCCGTTTTGGTCACCGAGGAGAACGTTGGCGATATGGCGTAGGCGTTGGAGAACTCCATGCCCGACATTTCGGCCCCGGCCTCGGCCGCCATCAGATAGCCGTCACCGGTCAACACGTTGCATCCCAGCGCTTTGCTCAGAAAGGCGCAGCCGCCGGTTGCGATGACTACGGCACCCGCCGTGACTCTCCAGGGATCGCCGCCCTGCGTGCTTACGCCAGCGGCGCCCCCCACTCCGTGTTCATCCGCCAGAAGTTCCAGCGCAGGGCTGTGGTCGAGTATTTTGACGCCGGCTCTTTTCACCAGCTTGCGCATGAGACGCATATACTCCGGTCCCTGCAAGCCGCGCCGGAATATGCCGCCATCCGGATCGACCGGGAACGAATACCCCCAGCCGCCAAGGCGGTTCATATTCTCGTAGGTTTGATCCAGGACCCGATCCATCCACTCATTCTCGGCTAAGCGTCCGCCCATAAAATACCGGCTCATCTTCGCTTCCTGGCGCTGCCGCCCTTCAGGCTCCACGTACCATACGCCCGTGCCCGACGGCGCCGTTGCCCCGCTTGATCCACAGAAGCCCTTATCCGCCAGCACGACATTGCTGCCTTTCGCCGCGGCCGTTAAAGCCGCCCAGGCTCCGGCCGGGCCACCGCCAATGACCAGCACATCCGTTTCCAACTGAAGCGTGCTGCCTTGAATACGTGAACTCATGCATGTTCCCCTCCTAATCATCATTGTCCCTCTGTTCTCTCATTCACGAAGCCGGATCATCCCTTGTAGCTATCCCGCCACTTCAGCAAGCGGCGTTCCAGAGAACGGACGAACAGATCCACCATCATGCCGACGACGGCAAAAACCAATACACCCACAAAAATTTGCTCCGTTAACGAGGATTGCTTGGCAAGATTGATGAGAAACCCGACCCCCGACTGCGAACCGATCAGCTCCGCAACGACGAGCCCGAGCCAGGATACCGCCAACGATAAGCGGAGTCCCATTAACAGGTTAGGCAGCGAAGACGGGATGATCAGCTTGATGATCTGCTGAACCCGGCTGTACTGCAGCACCCTCGATACCTCGAACAGCTTTTTGTCGACGCTCCGGATGCCGAGAAACGTATTGACGTACAGCGGAAAAAAAGCTCCCTTCGCAATGATCAGCACCTTCGACGTTTCTCCGAATCCGAACCACAAAATAATAAGCGGGGCGATCGCCAAATGCGGGATCATCCGCAGCATCTGCACCGTCGGATCCAGGAATATTTCCGACTTGCGCGAGAAGCCCGTCAGCAGGCCGAATATCAAGCCCAGGCTGCCTCCCAGGGCGAAGCCCGCAGCGGCGCGGCCGATGCTTATGCCCAGATGGGTCGCCATCTTGCCCGAGGCGATCAGATTCCAGAGGGATTCGAAAATCGCCGCCGGCGTCGGCAGGAAGAACGCATCGATCCAGCCAAGATTGCCTGCCAGCTGCCATATGGCCAGCACCAGAACCGGAAGGGCCGATCCGAGCGCAATGGCCCGTAGTAAGGATGCACGCCGGCGATTGGAACGCGCGGCAGCAGGATTGGGCGGCTGCGATACAGCGGGTGGCTGCCCCGCCGCAGGCAGCGCAAGTTCGTTCGCGTTATTCATCGTGTCTCCTCCTCTCTCTTGGAATCAGAAGCCGTGCTTTAGCCCTCATAGCTGTCGTTCCATTTCAGCAGCCTGCGCTCCATCAGCCTAACCGCGGCGTCTGCTGCTTTGCCGATGACGGCAAACAGGACGATGCACACGAACACGGTTGCGGTTTTGCTGAACTGTCTGGCATCCGTCATCAAATAGCCGATGCCGGACGTGGAGCCCATGATCTCGGCAACGACCAGCCCGAGCCAGGCCAGCCCGAGGGACAGCCGGATCCCGAGGAAGATATGCGGCAGGGAGGACGGAATGACCAGCTTGAAGATTTGCTGGATACGCGTGAAACCCAGAACCCTTGTTACTTCGAACCATTTGTTATCCACGCCGCGGATGCCCAGATAGGTTTGGATATAGAGCGGAAAGAAAGCCCCTTTGGCGATCAGCAGTATTTTGGACGACTCCCCGATTCCGAACCAAAGCACGAACAGCGGCGCAACCGCTAAATGCGGAATCATGCGGACCATCTGAATGGATGGATCGAGCACCCGCTCGGATATGCGGAATACCCCGACCAGAATACCGAAGGCTAGGCCTAGAGCCCCTCCAAGGGCGAAACCCGCCGCGGCACGAACCAAACTGATCCGCACATGACCGCCAAGGTCACCCGAGCCCGCCAAGTGGACAAAAGCCTCCGCAATGCGAAGCGGCGTCGGGAAGAGCAGCTCCGAGATGTAACCAAGGTCGCCGAGCACCTGCCATAAAACCAGCAGCGACACGGGAAGAACCGCGCCCGCAGCCAAGGTGCCCAGCGACTTCCTCCATATCCCGGCACCTGCTTCGCCCGGGGAGAGCCTCTGCCGCTGCCCGGCGGCGGGCTCCGGTACCAGCGACTCGCTGCCGTGGACCGGAGCCGGAGGGTCGTGCCGGTACAATCGTGCATGGTCACTCATTGCGATCACGCTCCGGCTCGGGAAACGCAAATCTTTCATCATCTAACCTGAACATCAGCCAAACCCGTTTCATAAGCGCACCTCTCTCCTCGAATACAAAAGGAGACATTCTTCGAAATACCGAAGGAATGTCTCCATTAGAATGGTTGACAGTATGAATGCTATTGGTTTAGTTCCTGCTTTAACTTCGCCGGGGGAGAATCCGATCGATGAACGGGGTCTCGTCGATCTCGGCCAGCCGGGTCCGCCCGCGTCCCCAGCCGACCGTCTCCCTCCAGCTTCCGATGATCCCTACCGCGATCAGTTCTTCTTCCGTCACCTTCTGCTCCATATCCGCAAAGGGAGAAACATACAGAGCATCGGCAGGACAATAAGCCTCGCATATAAAGCAGGTCTGGCAATCCTCCTGACGGGCAATGACCGGAAGCCCCGTCTCCGTCCGGTCGAATACATTGGTCGGACAGACCTTGACGCACAGGCCGCACTCGATGCACCGCTGCTGACTGACAACCTCGATCATGAGCCTTCCACCTCCCCGGCCGCTGCCGCGATCCAGGCAGCAGCCCCCACGGCTTCACTGCTCCTATTTCTTGAACCACCATAGTGTCGGCAAGCGTCCATCGTACCTCGGCTTGCCTGCCGGGGCGGCCGCCCCTCAGGATATACCTGGATATGATCGATCCCCCTTACGGTCAGACGATGCTGCTGGTCCGGATTCGGATCCGGGTATTCCAGAAGGGTATGCATCCCTCTGGTTTCCCGCCGGGTCAGCGCAGCCGCATACATCCATCTTGCCGTTGCCGCCATGGCCGCCGCTTCCCTTGCCTTGATCCGCTCGCGCGAACCCCCGGTTACCTTAGCGTACACTTCCGGCCATAGCCCGTTCAGCCGTTCGAGCGATTGCTGCAGGACCGGTTCGCTGCGAAAATAATTGATATCCAGCGGAAACACCTCCCGCTGTACCGATTGAATCAGGCCGGATGCATCCATTCCCTGCCCATGTGCTGCGGATGGATGGGACATTCCGGCCCGCCCCGCACCTTGCAGGCGACGGCCGTCCGCAGAAGAACGCGTACTCAGCGCATGCTTCGCCGCCGATTCGCCAGCCCACGTTCCCGAGCAAATCGCCCAAGAGGCATTAAAAGCCCCTCCGCCCGACTTGGCACCGGTCACCCGCTCCCGGGTTGCGGCATCGCCGGCGGCGTACAGACCCGGTACCGTCGTCGCGCAATCTTCGCCGGTGATCCGGATGCCTCCGGTTCCGCGGACCGTCCCTTCATAGCGGAGGGTCAAGGGAAAACGCTCCTTAAAGGGATCGATTCCCGCCCGATCATACGGAACAAAGAAGATGGCGTGCGATTGCCTTAAAATGCGCCGTTTCTCTTCCGTGTCGGCATGATTCAGCATGGCATATACCGGTCCTTTGCGGAGCATCGTCGGCAGAAAATCATGCGGCCTGGGCCCTCCGGGGCTGTACAGCGTATTCCCGTCTTCGTCATAATACGTCGCCCAGTTGAGAAGCCGCCCCCGGGTCACCGTGCCAAACGCCGCGCTCGGCGCATATTGGCGGCTGAATTCCATACCGGATAGCTCGGCGCCAAGCTCCGCCGCCATGAGCAGTCCTTCGCCTGTGAGCACGTTGCAGCCAAGGCCCTTGCTCAGAAAGGCGCAGCCGCCGGTAGCTATGACAACCGACTGTGCCCGTACCTCCCAATTCTTGTTCTTCTGCCTGCATATGCCTCGTGCTCCTCCGACCCCATGCTCGTCGGCAAGCAGCTCGAGCGCCGGGGACTGATCCATGATCCGTACACCCGCCCGGTTGACCGCGCTTCGCATCAGCTTCATATATTCCGGGCCCTGCAAATGGTCTCGCATGGGGACCCCGTTCTCATCGCGGCGAAACGGGTATCCCCATGCCTCCACGCGTTCCAGGTTGATGTATACCTGATCCAGCACGCGATGGATCCAATCCGGTTCCGATAAATAACCGCCCTCCTTCATCCGCTGGGCCACGGCTTCATCGCGCAGCTTATGGTCAGGGGGCAAATATAGCAGATTGGTTCCTCCGGGTGCCGTTGCCCCGCTGGAGCCCAGAAACCCTTTATCGGCCAATATGACTTTGGCACCTTGGGACGCCGCGCTCCAGGCTGCCCAAGCCCCTGCTGGACCGCCGCCAATGACGAGGACATCCGCCGTCAGTTTCAATTCATCCTGTGCACGCAATCGTTGATCCCCCCGCTCCTTGGTTGATAGTAAATCGAGGTCCGTACGACAAAAAGGAGATCATGAAGGATGCTCATGATCTCCAGCAGACTGGTCGATTCAAATTTATTTATCATAGTTATTCGATTGGAATTATCAAGTATATTATCAGCTGATGGCACAAGCGTCAAGATTATTTTTCGGAGGGATCGCTTAACAAAGCGAGACATTCGCTCCCGAGCTTTCCTAAGCCCCGCTGTCTTCGCTCACGCAATTTTTCCTTATATCCTGACAATTTGGTACAATACAGACGGTACGAGAATGTCAAATGAAGGGACTATGATCGATATGTTCAAAATTTTCATTGTCGAAGACGATGCCGGGCTGGTCGGCCTGCTGAAAGAATATCTTCATAAATTCGGTTATGCGACGCAGTCCGTTCATGATTTCGAGACGGTGCGCGATCAATTTGAATCGTATGACCCTCATCTTGTGCTTCTGGATATCAATCTGCCTAAATTCGACGGCTATTATTGGTGCCGGCAGTTCCGCAGCCTCTCCACCTGCCCGATCATCTTCATCTCGGCCCGCGACGGGAAAATGGATCAGGTGATGGCGCTGGAGAACGGTGCCGATGATTATATAACCAAACCCTTTGACTACGAGATCGTCATGGCCAAAATCAAGAGCCAGCTCCGGCGGGCCTACGGGTCCTATGCTGCCGGTCAGAATGAGCGGGTCCTCAGCATCGCCGGACTCACGCTTGACGTTGAGCGTCTCTCCGTTTCGCTCGGACCGACCCAAGCGGAGCTCAGCCATACCGAAGCCAAAATATTGGACGAGTTAATGAAGAAGCCCAAGCAGATCGTCAGCAGGGACCGGCTTCTGGAGAAAATATGGGATGATCAGGCCTTTGTGGACGATAATACGCTGAATGTGTACATCACCCGCGTCCGTAAGAAACTCGCCGCCCTCGGAATCGAGGATGGCCTTCAAACCGTGCGCGGGCGCGGCTACCGACTGGTACCGAGCTGGAGGGACGAAGCATGAGACTATTTTTGCAAGAACAGCGTCCCTTAATGATTGTCTACATCGCCCAGCTTCTTGTCGTTACCCTGATCTATAGGCTGGACGGTTATCGCAATTTGACGGTCAGCCTGTACGCGGGCATCATCAGCTTGCTGCTGCTCGTCGGCTATCTCGCCTTCCGTTTCATTGCCAACCGTTCCTTCTATAAACGGTTGGAGCAGCCGCTTCCGGGAGAATCCCTCACCGGCGAATCCTCGGCAGAATCCTCCCACACCCCGCTCGCCGAAGCGCTTCATCAGCTGCTGAAAACCCAGTTCCGGCATTACACCACGGATCTGCATAACTATAAGCATAAAATTGAAGGCCATCTGCAGTTCATCAACCAATGGGCCCACCAGATGAAAACGCCGATTTCGGTCATTCACCTGATTCTCCAGGATGATGACGACCCCCGTTTTGCCGCGATCGGCGACGAGCTGGACCGCCTCAAAAAAGGGCTCGATCTCGTGCTGTATACCGCCAGGCTCGATACGTTCGAGCGCGATTTCCATGTGGAAAACCTGCCGCTTCAACGAATCGTCCGAAATGTCACGTCCGAGCAAAAGCGGCTGTTTATCCGGCGTAGAATGTACCCGTCCATCCGGATCGATTCCGGATTAACGGTGGCCACGGACGAGAAATGGCTCTCTTTTGTGCTGACGCAGCTGCTGACCAACGCGGTTCGATATACGCTGAAGGAACAAGGCACCCTCTTTTTCAACGGCTACACCCGGGAGAATCAAGTCGTGCTTGAGATAAGGGACGAAGGCATCGGCATTCCCCAAAGCGATCTCCCGCGGGTGTTCGATCCTTATTTCACCGGAGAGAACGGGCGCCGATTCCAGGAATCGACAGGCATGGGCCTGTTTCTGGTCAAACAAATATGCGACAAGCTTGGACATGCCTTCGAAATCGAATCCAAGGTCGATGAAGGAACGACGGTCCGCATCATTTTTGCGGATGCTGCGGGCCATATCGCACAATGAATTCCACCGGCAGATGGCAGGGTTCGGCAGTGCAAGCTATTTAATTAAGTCCGCTGCGGCTTATTCCCGATCTGCTTACGCGGGCAAAAGAAACCTTACAAGGTTGTAAGGTAACTGTAAGTTACGAATATGGCATGGACGCAAACGAATCTTTTACAATGATAACATCGTTATAGAGGAGTGAAGATATGCCCATCCTGAGCGTCAAGCATCTATCCAAAATCTATGAGGGCAAAGTGGCGTTCCAAGCGCTGAACAATATTCACTTCAACGTCTCCAAAGGCGAATTCGTCGGTATTATGGGACCTTCCGGCAGCGGAAAAACGACGCTCCTCAATCTGATTGCGACCATTGATCAGCCCACGGCCGGGGAAGTGATCATAGGCGGACGCAATCCCCATCTGCTCGGTAGGAGCGATACGGCTCTGTTTCGGCGCAGGGAGCTGGGCTTCGTCTTCCAGCATTTCAATCTGCTGGATACGCTGACCGTTGAGGAAAACATCGTCCTGCCGCTGACGCTGGAGGGCATGCCGCTGGACGAAATGGGCATCCGGCTGAACCGGATCGCAGACCGGCTCGGGATCGGGTCCATTCTGCACAAGCACACCTATGAGATTTCCGGCGGGCAGATGCAGCGCACCGCCATCGCGAGGGCGCTCATTCAGGAGCCCTCCCTGATTTTGGCTGACGAGCCGACGGGGAACCTGGACTCCAGAGCCTCCAAAGAAGTGATGCAGACGCTTTCCGCTTCGAGCAAAGAAGCTTCCGCAACGATTCTCATGGTCACTCACGATCCGGTGGCAGCCAGCTACTGTGACCGCGTCTTGTTCATCAAGGACGGTCAACTATATAATGAAATGTATTGCGGTGACAACCGCCAAGCCTTTTTCCAGAAAATCATCGACATGCTGGCGCTGCTGGGAGGAGGAAGTCATGACCTTTCGACAATTCGCTTTTAGGAATGTCCTGAGGAACAAGCGGACCTACGCGGCCTATTTCTTAAGCAGCGCTTTCTCCGTCATGATTTTCTTTGTGTGCGCGCTGTTCCTGTTTCACCCTTCCATCACGGACGAGGTGTTCTATCCGGTCGTGATCCAGGCGATGGTTGGCGCTGAGCTGATTATGTACGTATTCTCGTTTTTCTTCGTGCTGTATTCCGTCGGGGCTTTCTTGAAGACCCGCAAGCGCGAGTTCGGCATTCTGTTCATGCACGGCATGACGGACCGCCAGTTTAACAAGATGGTGTTTCTTGAAAATATGATCATCGGCGTAAGCGCGATCGCCACGGGCATCCTGTTCGGCATCATTACAGGCAAGCTGTTCCTGATGGCAGGCTCGGCCTTTCTCGGAGTCCCGCCCCTGCCGTTCCGGCTGAGTCTGCGAGCGCTCGGGCTGACGATCGCCAGTTACGCGCTGCTGTTCCTCATCATCTCGCTGTGCACGTCCTGGCTGCTGCGGCCCAAAGCGCTCATCGACTTATTCCAGTCCGGACAGCGGCCGAAAACCGCGCCCAGAACATCGCCGTGGTTATCCATATTGGCGGCTGTCCTGCTGCTTGTCAGCTACGGCCTGGCAGCCACGACAAGCGCATCGACCCTCGCGCTGCGCATGTTCCCGGTTACCTTGATGACGATGATCGGCACTTATCTGATTTATTCGCAGTTAGGGGTTGCTCTCGTCCGCAGGCTGAAAGAAAGCCGCCGGTTCACCTGGAGAAGAACCAAGCTGATCTCGCTATCCAGCCTGCAGTACCGGTTGAAGGATCATGCCCAGATGTTTTCGATGGTGACGATCGTGCTGGCCGTGTCTTTTTGCTCGGTAGGCGTATTCGCCTCCATTCCGGTGCTCACGAAGCAGTTCAACGAGGACTTCCCGGCCGCCATCGGTTATCTCGCCAAAACGGGAGATACCTCCGAAGAGCAGCATTTGAACGAAATCCGGCAGGAGCTGGAGTCGAGGAAAATACCGTTTGAAACGCTATCGTTTCGCGTTAAATATACGGATGCTGAACCGGCATCCGCACAGGCCGGTCCATCGGAGATTCCGTTGACGCTGATCGCGTTCTCCGACTATAAGGCGGCCGTCGTGATGGCGGGACTGCCGTTTGACGAACAGCCGCCGAGCGGTGAGGAGGCCCTTGTCCTCATTGCTTCGCAAAACGACAGAGCTTATACCCGCAACCGGGATTACGCTTCTTACCGGCTTCGGGATTCCGGCATCCGGCTGCGTGAAATCGGTTATTCAGATCATGTCGGCGTGCCGGAATACTTGCTGCCGGAGATGGATGACGATTCCCGTTTCGGCGGTCTTGTCGTCAGCGACGACATCTTTGCCGCCGTCACGGATCCGGTCCGTCAGGAACGGTACACCGGCTTCTACGTGGACGATTTTACGGAGACGGAGGGGATCGTTCCCCATTTGGCTCCGGGCGGTGCCGTGCGCTATGAGATGGACCGGACCTTTGCGCTGGCGGTCAGCGGTACGCTGTTCGCCCTTCGGGACAGCCTGTACAACATGCTGCTCTTCGCGGCATTGCTTGTGGGCACGGTGTTTTTTATCGCGGCTGGAAGTTTCCTGTACTTCCGCCTCTATGCCGATCTGGATTTTGACCGCAGGCATTATGCCACGATATCCCGGCTCGGCATGACGGACAGGGAGTTCAGGCGGATCGTTACCGGACAGCTCGCGCTGCTGTTTTTTGTACCGATCGGACTTGCGATCGTGCACAGCATCTTTGCCTTCATCGCGCTGCAAAGCTATTTCTATTTATCCATTGCGGCTGAAATGGGCATCGTGCTGATCAGCTTCCTGATGATGCAGGTCCTGTACTTTTTCTTCATCCGCAGCCAATATCTGCGCAAGCTGAAGCAGACCCTTATATAAAGGATGGCAAAGGCCTCCTTATCTTTTGAAAGAGGTGTAACTTTTGGAAAACTGGATTACGGACATTATGGAGAAGTTCGGCTATGTCGGCATCCTGCTGATGATTGCCCTGGAAAACGTGTTCCCGCCGATTCCCTCCGAGGTCATTCTGACCTTCGGCGGATTCATGACAACCTACACGAAACTGACGGTGCCCGGCGTCATTATCGCAGCTACCATCGGCTCCGTGGTCGGTGCCGTCATCCTGTACGGGATCGGACGCCTGCTCGATGTCGAACGGCTGGAGAAAATCGTGGACCGTTGGGGGCATATCCTCCGCGTCAAAAAAGAAGACATCCGCAAGGCGGATGCCTGGTTCGATAAATACGGCTACTGGACCGTGCTGTTCTGCCGCATGATTCCGCTGATCCGGAGCCTGATCTCCATCCCGGCGGGGATGTCCAACATGAAGTTCGGCATGTTCCTGCTCTTTACGACCATCGGTACCTTGATCTGGAACGTCATTCTGGTATCCGTCGGAGCCGCCGTCGGCGATTCATGGGAAAATATCGTCGCCTTCATGGACGTCTATTCCAATATCGCTTATGCTGTAATAGCCGTGGCCGTGATCGCATTCCTGTTCTTCTTCTTCCGCAAGCGGAGAAAATCGGCTTAAGCTGGAACCACGCATTTCATGCCATGCATCATTCATATCATTACATTTTACATTTTTAAGTAAGGGAGAGACCGCAGGTCATGGATTTTTTAACCATCCTCAAAGCAATTATTCTGGGAATCGTCGAGGGACTGACCGAGTTCGCTCCTGTATCCTCTACCGGCCATATGATCATCGTGGATGACATGTGGCTGAAATCCGAGGAGTTTCTGACGAAATACGTAGCCAACACGTTCAAGGTCGTGATTCAGCTCGGCTCCATTCTCGCCGTCATCGTGGTGTTCAAGGACCGCTTCCTGGATCTCTTGGGACTCAAGCGCAAAAAGCCCGAAGCCGGCGTACCGGCCGGTACGGGCAGACTGAGACTCAGCCAGGTTATCGTCGGTTTGATTCCGGCCGGCGTTCTGGGCGTCTTGTTCGAGGACCTCATTGACGAGCATTTATTTTCTACCGAAACGGTGCTGATCGGTCTTGTGATCGGAGCCATCTTCATGATCGTTGCCGACAAGGTCAGCTCGAAAAAAGAGCCGAAAGTGGTGTCTGTCGATCAAATTACGTACAGGCAGGCATTCAGCGTCGGGCTGATTCAGTGTCTGTCGCTCTGGCCAGGCTTCTCCCGCTCCGGCTCCACCATCTCCGGAGGCGTTATGCTGGGCATGAGCCACCGCGCGGCGGCGGACTTTACGTTCATCATGGCCGTGCCGATCATGTTCGGGGCCAGCTTCCTGTCGCTGCTGAAGAACTGGGAATACTTCACGCTGGAGGCTCTTCCGTTCTTCATCGCCGGATTCGTGGCGGCTTTCGTCTTCGCTTTGATCTCCATCCGCTTCTTCCTGAAGCTGATCAACCGGATCAAGCTGGTGCCGTTTGCGATCTATCGGATCGTGCTCGCTGCCATTATTGCGTTGGTGCTTTATCTATAATGATTAGCTCAGCCTTACAGCACCATTAGAGTTTGGGAGACGCTCCGCTGCTTCGAGCTGAGCGGCACTTCATAATAGCAGCTGTGTTTGGGGTAAAAAAGGCAGGTCAAGATTTCATATCTTGACCTGCCTTTTGTTATCGGCGTTGCTGCACGCTCGTTATTAGTCGTGACACCTGCTGTGGTTTCGACCCGGAGCCGATTGGTTTAGTCTACGGCGGCATGACAGCACAGGCCGTTTGGTTTAGTCTACGGCAGCATGGCCGCACAGGCCGATTGGTTTTGCCATGGTGGCATGACCGCACAGGCCGATTGGTTTTGCCACGGCGGCATGACCGCACAGGCCGATTGGTTTAGTCTACGGCAGCATGGCCGCACAGGCCGATTGGTTTTGCCACGGTGGCATAGCGGAACAGTCTGTTGACACGGATGCGGGTATCTCAACTGTTTTTGGCTGGGTTGGCGACGAAGGAGTGAAAACGGATGGTATAAGGCGAACGGCTAGACGACAGACATCCAAGCAGCATGCCCGGGACCACGCACTGTGGGCCAGGGAGCAGTGCGCATGATGCGGCTGATCCGGACCAGAGATCCGCTATTTTCAATAATTCGCCTGAATTTCAATATAAGCGGACACCAGATCCGTTATGTTACGAATTCCGGTTCGATATCCGCCTGTTTTCAGAGAATAACGGATCTCATGTCCGAAACATTTACGAATCCCCTTATTTCTCATCAAATAAGGTCCGCTGTGTCCGCTAGCGATGCGCAATGTGAGATATTCGGCTATTTTGGTACGTTATGATCAAAAATACGGTTACTTTAAAGTACAAACCATCGATTATTCAGTTACTTTAAGGTTATACTCCATTTTTATTTCCCTTATTTGTACCTGATGAGCTAAGATCCAGTTACTTCAATACTCCACGATTACAAGTTCAGTTACTCTATATTCCAGATTATAAATTCAGTTACTCTGATACATAATGAGTCAATTCATCCGGTTATTTGGTTAGTCCATGATTCATCGTACATTTCTTTCGTTAGGTAATTTCAACGACTCAGCTAATTAGATAGCCTATCAACTATTAATCCATTCTCCTGCAGAAGATCACGATCCTCGCACCGTGACCGAAGGCAGCACACGCATCATATCGGCATGTATTGGCGCCTTAGACCGATGAAGCGTGCAACAATCTTCAAACTGACCGCGTAACCAGAAGTTGTATCGCTTTTGCAGCGCCTATAAGATACCGGCCTAGTGCGCAATATCGGTTGCACTGCCTGCACGATTACAGGGCCGCTGCACCTAACCGCTCCTTAGAATAATACCGCACCTGTTTACCATGCCCATTGGCGTATTCGATCTCGGCCCGCGTGCTCTCGCCGATATACCCGTTCACATCGATCACAAAGATTTCGTCGGACATATCGATTTTGCGGAAGTGCAGCTCTTTGAGCCTGCGCTCCTGCTCCTCTGTGATCTCGATTCCGTCGCTCTGCTCAAAAAAACCGACGCTAAGGACGATATGTCCGCTAAGCGTAAGCGAAGCTTCGGCTTCTCGAAATTGCGCTTTAAACTTGGTGGAGCCGCATAGCGTTATTACCTGCATAGTACACCCTCCTTTTCGCTATACTCATGCTTTAAATGGTTCTCGATCTGGCCAGTATCCAGCGGTCAAACATCCCCCCAGGAATATCATGATGCAAGCCATCGTCCAAGGCAACAAACAGAAGCCCTCCGGTATGGAGAGACTTCTGCCTAATGGTTGTATGGGGAATCCCCTGTCCAGCAACGAGCCAAGATCAATCATTTCCGTAGACGGCGCATCCCCGCATGCTTCACTCTTCAAACGATAAATTGGCGGGCTCCTCAAGCAGCTCATAGTGAACGTCTAGGTTCGTCGTCGGTACGCTGAGATCTACCTCTTCAAAACGGAAGCTGTCCACCCACACCTTGCCTGTCCCCATAAGCAGGACGCCGATCGAGATCGTGGCGCTATCTTCAGGCACGTCCAGCACGATGGCATAGTGATTCCAGTGCGTGCTGCCGACGATGCGCCGATTGTTCATATTATCGAACTGGAGCACGTCTTCGGCACGATTGTCGACGCGCATCCACAGTCCGCAATAGTCCTTCACGTTATCGGTTTTAACGAATCCGGAGAAGCGCATCCGCTTGCCCGCATACTTGCCGGCTTTGAACTGCTGCATCATGGTTGCAAAAGCGCCATCCTCCATCGGCGTAAGGGCTCTTAAGTAACCCGAGGTACTTCCCTGGTGGACGGTGGTCCGATCGACGCCGATCTCATAATCTTGAGGGTGGCTTCCGCTTAGGAACCAGCCTTTTAATGGGGATTGAGCTTGCTGCTGCATGTGATCCTCTCCTTTTGGATAATGTGAATGATGGGCATGAACCGCAAAGATTTTGCGGTAACGCCCCGGCGGCATGCCGTACAATTTTTTGAATGCTCTCGTAAACGACTCCTGGCTCTCGAAGTGACAGTGCAGGGAAATATCGATAATCGCAGCCTCGGTGTGCAGCAGGAGCTGCGCCGCATAACAGAGCCTTCGTTTTCTAAGGTAATCCGCGATGTTCATGCCGACCTCCCTCCGAAACAATCGGTGGAAATGATACGGCGAAAAACCGGCATAGGATGCAATATCCGCGAGGGTCAGCCGCTCCTCCAGATGCTGCTCCATGTACGCGATGCTCTTTTGGATAATACGCTGGGTACTCAAGGTCAGGCCCTCCTTTGTTATTAAGGATACCAAAAGGGAGCAAAGCGTTTTTGATCTTTTTTGCCAATTTAAGAAAACCGTTGGTCCGCGCATATTCTCGGAGGTCTTGCCGGAAAATTGCGGAGATAGCGGAGACCCTCTGCTTGCGATTCAGGGACGCTCATCCTTTGAAGTCCCTTGAAGTCCCATTGTTCTCATATAAAAAAGCCCCCTCGATTTCGAAAATCGAAGGGGCTTAAATTGCAAGGTTCTCTGCCATCAATCCATCCTCTAGATGGAATGACTTCATATCCTAAAGGGGCCAGACTGCGCCTCTAACAAAGGCATAGCCTCGTACTTCACAGGCATCGGCGCTTCCGGCCGGAGGCAGAAGTGTCATCCTAAAGACGATTGCGCTGCTGCTTATTCTTCAAGAACGAATCCCTGCACGCTCACATTACATAACGGGAATTTCCCGCTCCCCGGCTTTATCGGCAAAACCGCACTATCCCTGCGGCTTCAGCTGAACGGTGCGCTTGGTGCTTGCAGACTCGTACGCTGCAATGGCAACCCGGGCGGAGAGGTAGCCGTCTTCCCCGGTAATTTCGACCGGCTTGCCGTCGCGGATGCTTTCGACAAAGCTGTTGACGAGGCCTTCGTCCATATCATCGCCCCAGAAGCTCCACGACGCTTTACCGGTCACATCGCTGTATACATCGTTCTTCTGGGCAAAAGAATCAATGTTCAGCACGCCTTTGGTGCCGATGATCTCAAGCGTTACGTCCCCCCATGTCGGGAAGGTGCGGTTGCGGGACCAGCTTGGGTCCAGCACGGCCACGACGCCGTTCGCGAATTTGACGTGGACCATGCCGGCGTCGTCAATCTCGGTATCGTTGAACAGCGTTTCCGCATGGGCGTACACTTCCTCGGCCTTGCTGCCGGTAAACCAGTGCATCAGGTCCATCACATGGACGGTATGATCCAATACGGCGCCGCCGCCCGATTTCTCCCGTTCAATAAACCAGCCGCCCGGCATGGTTCCCCGGTTGGTTCCCTTCATAGCCAAAATGTCACCGATCTGCCCTGCGTCAATCGCTTCCTTCGCCTGGCGTACGGACGAAATATATCGGCAAGGAAAAGCGGTCATGAGCTGAACGCCGTTATCCTTGCATGCCTGAATCATCTCCAGCATCTCGGCTTCCGATAGGCCCAGCGGCTTCTCGCACAGCACATGCTTGCCCGCCGCAGCGGCGCGTTTGGTAATTTCCGCATGACGCGCGTTCTCCGAACAGATGACTACGGCATCCAGTTCTTGTGCCAGCAATTCATTATAGTCGGCATAATACGGAATCCCCCGATCCACGGAGTAAGGGCGAACGCGCTCCGCGTCTTCGTCCGCGATTCCGATCACCTCGACGTCATCCCGCTTCAGCATGCCGAAGAGATAGCTTGCCGCATGCATATGGGCAAAGCTGATAAACCCTACTTTCACCTTTTTCATGAAACCATCCCTCCGATCATCACGGGCTGTCCAGTTTGTGCCGATTGCTCCGCTGCCTGAGCGATTTCAACGGCGTAGCAAGCATCCTTGATGCTGACGAGCGGCTCGCTGCCGTTTCGGATGCACTCGATAAAATGCTGCACCTCGTTATAATAAGGGTCATGGAGGCTCGGACTGGAAGGAACCTGCACAGCAGCTCCCTCCCCGGCCTCGGCGCTAGCCAATTTCAAGTCCAGGGACTGTACCTGATTGCTGTCGAATCGTACGATGCCTTGGTCTCCCGAGATCTCGAACTGCGTCGTAAATGGACCGAGATACCCCCAATATCCGGTTAGACTCGCGATGGCGCTATTTTTAAAATGAAGCGTAAGCTGGGCGTACTCCATCTGCGGCTCGGTCCGCTTCACGGTCGAAGCATATACCGACTCCACTTCCCCGAACAGCCAGCAGGCAAAATCGATGTCATGAATCATCAGATCCATGATGACGCCGCCGCTCTTGCCAGGGTCGTTGTACCATCCATCCATTCCCTGCGGGTAGGAACCGTACCGCTTCAAGTGAGCCATCTTCGGCGTTCCGATATTCCCCGAGCGGGCCTGCCGATAGGCATCGTGATAGTTCGGGAAGAACCGGACGACATGTCCGATAAACAACCGGACTCCGTGCTTCTCGCAGGCCGCCTTCATCTCCTGCGCATCCTCCAGCGTTAATGCTGCCGGCTTTTCGCAGATGACGTGCAGCCCTTTTTCGGCCAGTTTCAGTACAAACGGTTTGTGGAGATAGGTGGGCAGACACACCGCAACCGTTTCCAAATCTTTTTGTTCAAACAGCGACTCTACATCCGTGTATGCCTTCGCCCCGGTCAAAGCTGCAGCGCGCTCCACTCGTTCGGCGTTTATATCGACCACGCCCGTCACCGTTACTCCCGGCATTTTCGCCAAATTGTGCGCATAGGCCGTCCCCATCGTGCCGCAGCCCAATATCGCTATGTTCATGCTTATCCCTCCAGTATGCCTATAATGACATGGATCATCAGGTGATGCCGTATCCGCCGTCCGCGATACCGCCCACCCTGTTACATTCTTCATGTAACATGACATTCCTGCCTGTATTCCTCAGGATTCGTGCTTTTTTGAACTTATGCCGCTAACTTGGTAAAGTGTATATATAGAGCAGAGAGAAAGGGTGTAGCGAGAACATGTCAGAACTTGTCGTACAAACGAAAGACGGGCGCATTCAAGGCCTTACGGAAAACGGAGTGCGCGTATGGAAGGGAATTCCCTATGCGAAGCCACCGGTAGGCCCGCTGCGGTTCCGTTCTCCTGTGCCCCCCGATTCATGGGACGGGATTAGAGAAACCACCGCTTTCAGTCCCATGTGCCTTCAGCCGCTTGAATCCACATCCAGCATGCTTGGCGGCGGCGTGATCAAGACGGTATCCGAGGATTGCCTATATCTCAATGTGTGGGCACCCCGGAACATGCCGGCGGAGCCGCTGCCCGTCATGGTATGGATTCACGGGGGCGCTTTTGTCACAGGCTCGGGCAGCTTGCCAAGCTATAACGGCGCGCCCTTCGTTCTCCGAGGAGACGTGATCGTGGTTACCCTCAATTACCGGCTGGGCCCCCTCGGCTTTCTCCATCTCTCTCCATACGGCGAAGCCTATTCCTCCAATACCGGTTTATTGGACCAGATCGCTGCCCTGGAATGGGTGCGGGACAATATCGCGGCCTTCGGCGGCGATCCGGAGCGGGTTACGGTATTCGGGGAATCAGCGGGCAGCATGAGCATTGCGGCGTTACTGGCGATGCCTGCAGCCAAGGGACTGTTCCACCGGGCGATCATGGAGAGCGGCGCTGCCCAGGTCATGGTTCCGGAACAGGCACGAATGATAACGGCCGGCTTGCTTAAGGAGCTGGACATTACGCCTGACAACATCCATCAGCTGGATTCCCTGACAGGCGTGTCGATATTCGAAGCCGGGGAACGGCTGAAGAAGCAGATCGGACCCGGCGTCAACATGATCTTTCAGCCGGTTCTGGATCCGGGCACTTTGCCGCATGATCCGCTGCAGGCCATCCAATCGGGATGGGCCAAGGACGTGCCGATCCTGATCGGGACGAATCTCGATGAAGGGGCTTTGTTCTTCCGGCCGGACATGCCGCTTGTGAAGGAAGACGTTCTAGTCCGCACCGTGGAGATGATGACCGGCATTGAGAATGCCGCCCCCATCACCAAGGAATACCCGTACAGCATCGACGGACATGCCCAGATTATGACCGATCTGTACTTCTGGCGCTCAGCCCTGCAATTCGCTTCCGCACAGTGCAAACACGCGCCGGTGTGGATGTACCGGTTCGATTGGACCTTGCCGGACCATCCGGTGCTCGGCAAAGCGATGCATGCCCTGGAAATCCCGTTTGTATTCAACACGCTGGCGCTGTTTGAGAATATCGGCGTTCAAGTCGATGCGGCCACGCAAGCCCTGTCGGACCGGATCCAGGATGCCTGGATTGCATTTGCGCGGAACGGCTCGCCGGATACGGAGGCGCTGCCGTGGCCAGCTTATGATCCGGCTTTGCGTTCAACGATGATATTCAACAACGACAGCAGGATCATCGAGGACCCGGATGCGGAGAAGCGGAACATGCTGAAATTATAATAAGGACACGCCATAAACCAGGGGATCCTTCGCCGATTGGAACCCTGGCGGCAGCAAAAAAGCTGTATTCCAGGCATGACATCATGCCGGAATACAGCTTTTCGTTATGATGGGTCGCACAAGGACATGCTGCTGATTGCGGGCTCCGCAGCCCCCTGCTGCAGCGAAGGGCTGAGAGGACTAAGTGCTCCTAGGAAATGCAAAGCTGCCTTATTTTACAGCCCCCTGCGTAATGCCGTTGATGATCCACTTTTGCGCGAACAGATAGATGATGATCATCGGCAGCATCGCCATCAGGTAGGAGGCAAAGGCCAGATTGAAGTCCGTGTTGAACTGCCCTTGGAATATATACTGCACCAGCGGCAGCGTGTAGGAATTCGTATCGCTGATGATGATGAGCGGCAGCAGGAAGTCATTGTAGGTCGAGAGGCAGATCAGAATGCCTACCGTCGCATTGATCGGTGCCATAATCGGGAATATGATTCTCCAGAATGTTCCCCAAGTCGACGTGCCGTCCACTCGGGCCGCTTCCTCCAGCGCAACCGGGATGGATTTGATATAACCTACGTACACAAATACGTTAAACGCCAAGGCATAGACGGTATGCAGGATGGTGAGTCCGACCAGATTCGTCATATGGAACCCGGCCGTCAGCTTGACCAGCGGCAGCATAATGATCGGGAACGGAATAAACATCGCGCTGATGAAATAGAAGTACAAGCCTTTGAAGAACTTCCGGTTCATATTGCGGGCAATGGCATAAGCGACGAGCGAATTCGTCAACAGGGTCAGCACCACCGTTGCCGTCGTCACCATGGCGCTGTTGCCCAGCGCATGGAAGAAATTCGTCATTTTTATGGCGTTCGTGAAATTCTCGAAATGCAGGTCTTTCGGCAGGCCGAACACCGATGCCAGCATGTCCTCCGGCGTTTTGAGCGCAATCGTGATCGTCATATACAGCGGAAACAGGATCAATATCGTACCCAATGTGATGAGAATCATCACCGTCCAGTTGGTTTTCGTCCGCATTACATGTCCCCCTCTCTTCTCTGCAGGAACCGAATCTGCACAATCGATATCGTGGCAATCAGGATGAAGTAGATCACGGAGTTAGCCGATTGGTAAGCAAACTCGCCTCCCTCGAAGCCGCCGGTATAAATCAGGTGGGAGATGGACTGCGTTGCCCGTCCCGGGCCGCCGTTGGTGAGGGCTACGATCTGATCAAAGACCATCAGGGAATTCTTCATCGCCAGCACCATGTTGATCGTAAAGAACGGCGCGATCAGAGGAAACGTTATTTTCCAGAACTCCTGCCAGCGGTTCGCTCCATCGAGGTTGGAAGCCTCGTAAAGCGTACCGGGAATGGTCTGGAGTCCGGCAAGATACAGAATCGTGTTGTAGGCAATGCCCTGCCATACCGCGACCACCACGATGCCGATCCAAGCATGCTGTTCACTGCCCAGGATATTGGTCGACAGCCACCCGATCCCCAGGTTCTGTCCCCAAATGGTGAACACATTCGAGAACAGATAGTTGAATATGTAACCTACAATCAGCACGCTCAGAATATTCGGAAGAAAATAGATGCCCCGAAAGAAATTCCTCGCCTTGATTCTGGCGTTCAGTCCCATGGCAATCAGCAGACTGAAGATGTTGATGAGGATGGTGACCACGACCGCGAATTTGAATGTGAACCAGTACGCATTGCCCACGTTGCCATCCTTAAACAGATTGACGTAATTCTTGAAACCGATGAAGTCGAAGTTATCGCCGAATCCGTTCCAGTTCGTGAAGGAGTAATACACCCCCTGCAAAGCCGGCAGCGTCAGAAATACGAAGAACAGCACGACCGCCGGCACGGTCATCAAGTAATAAGGCATAAGCCGCTTGTTCATGTTGGGTCCTCCTCAATACTTCTTGGATATCGTGTGAAGAAAATACCGCCTTCTGCCCGTTAACGCCTGTCAGCTACCTTGTCCCATTCGGTGTCCAGCTTCTTCAGATACCCGTCGATATCCCGGTTCTGGAGGAAGGATTGGATCACCGAGTTCAGCTGCACCGCCGCGGGAATGTAGTGGTCGGCAAAATCGATGACCTGGCCCCGCTCCAGGTAAGGCAGCAGCTCTGCGACGGCGGGATCCTCCTGCTTCACGCCCTCCACGGTGGAGAACAGCGTTTGCTCCGTTATATATTGCTTGCTATTCTCAGGCTCCAGTAAAAATTGAATGAAACGCTGAGCCTCCTCTTTATGCTTCGAATCCTCGGAAATAGCCAGTAAGGTATCCACGCCCGAAATCAGTTTATTCTCCTCCGGACGATCGCCGGTCGGCAGCGGAAAGAAGCCGATCGGCGCATCCGGATTCGCCTTCCGGATTTCCGGTATGGCCCAGGTTCCTTGGATATACATGGCGGATTCTCCCCTCGCGAAATCCCGGTTCCCGTCCGCATAGTTTTTGCCGAAGTTGTCCCCATGGCCATAATCCATCAGCGCGAGCTGTTTCTCCGCAATCTCCCGGTATTTCTCGGCAAACGTTACGGTGCCTTCCCGCCGATCCATGTAAAATTCAATGCCTTCCAGGTTGGAAGCCAATGCGTTAAACGGCAGCACCGTCTGCCAATCGTCTTTATATGTGAAATAAAACGGGATTCTCCCCGCATCCTTGGCCTTCTGCGCCGTAGCCAGCAGCTCGTCCCAGGTCTTGGGAACGCTGAGCCCCAGCTCCTTGAAAATTTCCTTATTGTACATGACGCCGTTAGCGTTAGTGGAATAGGGAATGCCCGTAACCTCGTCCATGCCCGCTACGTCCTTCAGCATCTGGACATAAGTCTCATCCACCCGGCTCAGCAGCGGGTTATCCGTCAAATCCGTAAATATGCCGCTTTGGGCCAGCAATGAATACGTATCGGTTGCACCCATGCCGATAATGTCGGGAATGTCATTCTTGACGACTCTTGTCTTGAGCACCGTCTCCGCATCCGGCGGATTTACCTGAACCACCTTGATCTCGGACTGGGATTCGTTAAATTTCTCGATGAGTGCATCAAAGGAGCCTTTCGCTTCAGGCTTGTTCTGAAAAAACTCAATCTGCACGCGTCCTGAGTCCTCTTGAGCGCCGCAAGCGGTCAGCATCCATACGGTCATCAAACACGCCGCAATCCATTTAGCTAGCTTCATGGTCTGCCCCCCGTTTCCTATCCTGATGTTATATGGTCGATGTCCATGTTAATTTACTACCCTATTTGCTTGGTTGGTAAACCTCCCGGACGCCGAGGCGGCGCTCTCTTCCCCTTATTGAACACAACAAAAAAGCCAGCAGATCAGGTTCTTCAACCTGATCTGCTGGCAGGGATTGGCTATCTGTTTATAGCCTGATCCAACCTACTCCAGCCATTTTTTATGAATGTCCGCAAACTTGCCTTGCAGCTTCATTTCGTCGATCCACATTTCCAGATAGCTTGCATATTCAAAGTCGCCGCGAGGGATCATGTAGCCTTTTTCGCTGTTCGTGAACGGCTTGTCCGTCAAAGCGGCATACAGTCTGGAATCCGCCTTCGCATAAGTAATCGCTTCGATTGTATCTGTGATCATCACGTCATACGTACCGTCTGCTACCAAATGCGGGATATCCAGGTTGTTCGGTACAACCGTCACATTCGCTTTGGTCAAGTGCTCGCGCACGAATACTTCGTTCGTTCCGCCCGGATTCACGCCGATGCGAACGGAAGGTTTATTGATATCTTCAACCGTCAGGTATTTGTCTTTGTCTTCTGCACGGATCAATGGAGCTTTACCGAAGGAAATGTACCCTTGGGATACATAAGCCGTTTTTTGTCTAGCCGTGTTGCGGGTAACGCCGCCCACTGCGATGTCGAACTTATCAGCTTGCAAGTCCTTCATCATGTTGGACCAAGTCGTGTTGACGTAGCGTACTTCCACGCCAAGGTCTTTACCGAGCTCTTCCATGGCGTCAACGTCATAACCTTCATACTCTTTTGTAGCAGGATTCAAATATGTAAACGGTTTGTAATCCCCTGTCATACCAACCCGGATGTAGCCTCTTTCGATAATTTCGTCAAGCTGGGAAGCCGCTTGCTTCTTCAGTTGACCAGGTGCATTGGTCGAGGCGGATTTAGCCGATACCTCCGGTGATGTGAGGACCTCGTTTGCCGCAAAGCCCGTTGCTACCAATGATAAGCTGACTACCCCTGCCAGTAATACCTTTTTCCAATTTTTAGCCATGATTTCGTTTCCTCCAGTTTTCTTCTAGTTGTACTTCGTGATGCCCCTTAGTGGGCAGCGGCATCGATCTGCCTTGAAACGTCAAACCTCTTCTTGCCGGTACTTCCTCTGACTTACTGCCTTGCACGCTTGCGATTTGAGCCGTTTTCCTTCCAGGCATCCCCCCTCTCAAGTACCGTTACGCGCGGTCCGTAAGATCCAGGGAATGTTAGAGACTGAATTTGCCGAGCTCTTTGCTGAGCTCCTGGGCGACCGTCTCCAGTTGTTTTACGGAGTTTGAAATCTCCTTGATGGTTGCAATCTGATCTTCCATGGCAGCCGTCACGTTCTGTGCATCATTGGAAGTCAGATCCGCAATGGATTTCAGCTCTTCAACCGAAGCGCTGACCTGTTCCGATCCAGCGGACATTTCTTCGGATGCCGCCGATACTTCCAGAATGTGATCCGCCACGTTGCGGGTCGCATTCAGAATGTTATCGAATTTCTCGCGCACATCTTCAATCAACGCAATGCCGTCCTGTACATCCTTACGGCTGACGTCCATGACCTGTACGGCGTTGATTGTGTCCTCGCGAATTTCCGTAATCAGTTTCGCTATCTGATCGGTTGAGACCTCCGACTGTCCCGCCAGCTTCTTGACTTCTTCAGCCACGACCGCAAAGCCTCGTCCATGCTCGCCCGCTCTGGCAGCCTCGATGGAAGCGTTCAGGGACAGCAGTCGAATCCGGGAGGTGACTTCCGTGATAAAGCTCAAAATTTGCTCGATTTCCGAGGAACGCTCATTCAAACGCTCGATCGCCGTGCCGACTTTGGATGTACCCTCGCCGATGTTGCCGATCTGTTTCACGGCTTGCTCAACGACAACCGATCCGGTCTCCGCTTGGCTGGCAGCTTCCTGCGCGGCTTCGGACACCATGGAGGACGTCTCGGCGATTTTGACGATCCCGCTGGCCATGTCGCTCATGGACGTAGCGATTTCGTTGGAACTTGAGGCGTGAGCTTGCGCTCCGCTGGCAATTTGGCGAATGGAGGATCCGATTCGGTCCACGCTGTCCATGGCCGTATCGACCCCGCTCGAGACGGTTTCCGTCACCGACATGACCTGCCGGGAGGAATCGTTCACGCCGAGGACCAGATGCTTCAGATGCGATACCGTCTGGTTGAAATCGCTGGAAAGAACGGCCACCTCATCCTTGCCGCTAACCTGAATGGTCTTGGTCAAATCGCCTGCTGCGACTTCCTTCACAGCCGTGTTGAGCCTGCGGATCGGCCGGACGATCTGGGCCGTGAACCAAATTGCTGCAGCGGCGGATACGACCAGGGCCGCAACCGAGATAATGACTAACGTAAACGACATCTCCTTGATTGGAGCATTCAGCTCATGGGTCGGTGCCGTCACGAAGACCCCCCAGTTCAAGTTGGACGGTGCATAAGCCGCCGAATACTCGGTACCTTCCAATACATAATCGAACTCGCCTGGTCTGCCCTGGCTAACCTCTTCGTAGGCCTTCGTTAATCCGGCGCTGTCAACGTCCTTCACGTTGGATTGAAGGACAAGCTCCTCTTGCGGATACCACATGAACGTCCCCGATTTGCTCAGAAGAAAGGCATATCCGGTGTCTCCGAACGTTTGGGACGATACTGTTTTCTGAACTTCGTTGATCGGAAGGGTGGAGCCCATGTAGCCGTACTGTTTTCCATCCTTCATCAGCGGAATGATCATCGTAACGATGTTATTGCCCGTCCGTTTGGAAAGCACCGGCTCCGACACGACCAGCTTGCCTTCGCCCTTCCCGGCTTCCTGATAATGGACGCGGTCGGACACGTCGGTCACCTCGCCCAGAAAGTTAATGACGTTCTTCCCCGTCAAATCGTACGAGAAGAAGAAGGTCTCAAATTCCTTGTTCACTTCCTGCGCAGCCTGAATCAACTGCAGATCCTGCTCTTTGTTACCCGTAATGAATTTCCCGATGCTTTCCACCTTGGCAATCTCCACATCAAGAAATTGGTCGATCTGAAGCGCAAGCTTCTCCGCGCTAAGCTGAGCTTCCTTGTCCAAGCTCTCCTGCAGCAAGTCAGATGACCGACTGTAAGTTACGGCAAAAACGGATCCAAGACTGACTAGCAAGAGCAAACAAATCATTGTAATCATCTTTTGCTTAAGACTCTTTAGCATGCTGTAAATCCTCCCCCAATAAGTAGCGCTTTGGTCCTATCCGATCATTCGTCCAAAATTTTTGCAAGTGCTCTTTTTTCTGTAAGGACTTTCTCTCTACATACAAAACGAACAGGCAATGTCGAAAAATGTTGGTGTAAAATGGGGAGATAAGACTCCGCTTTATAAGTTATCGGTAGCATTTGTCCAATATTTGAGAGTTTGGCGAAACTTTTTACATAATTCGACTTTTAGGTCGTTTATGTAAAAATAGATGGGTGATAGTTCTAAATGCCTATTCAAATGAAATAAATTACATATATCTTTAGACCTTGTTGGCGATCGGCAGCGGCGGCACCCCCCTCAGTCTTTGGGGCGCTGGCCGTCTTCGTAAGGCCGGGCGGAATCAAAGCACAGCTGCAGAAAAGCCAAAAAGGCTGCCCCATTGAAGCAGAAGGATCTGCTTGAGGGACAGCCTTATTTCACTCGTCGACCTTTAACCTGCCTTAATGGACAAATAAGGATCTTTGTTCGTTGTAAGCATGGAGCAGCGTGTAGCGGCTGTATCGAACCTTGTGGGCCTCAGCCAGGCTCCGTTCCAGCAGCCCATCTCCGATCGGAAGCTCCGACACCCCGGCCGGTCCGCCTACCATGCGCATCAGATCGCCCAGCACTTCCGGCTCCGGGAGATGCGTAATATGCGACCGGATGTCGTTCCAGTGCAGCGCCATTCGCCGTTCTATATCTTCCGCACCCGGGGAGGAGCCTCCGTTCAGCTCGATCCCCTGCTCTCCGATACGATGATACAGCTTCGAGATTTCCACGCAAGCGGCTCCTACTTTGGCACCGTGCAGCAGCTGTTTCTTCCCCAGACGGATAAACTCCATCTCCCAATAATGGGACAGGTGATGCTCCGAACCCGAAGCCGGATGGGATTGACCGAACAGCAGCATCGCCAGTCCGGATTCGACGAGCGCCCCCATCAAGATGCGTACGCCCTCCTCGCTCCGCTTCGCAATCTGTTCCACCGCGTTCACGCACTGGCTGAGCGCGGATTTCGTCATATCCGCCGAAATTTGCAAATAGGGCTCGTCGGCCACCAAACTGCCAAACCTCCAGTCGAACAGCGATGTGTACTTGCCCAGCATATCCCCGAATCCGGCCGCGGTTAACTCGGAGGGAGCAGCCATGAGAATATCGACGTCCGCGAATATCGCGCTCGGTCCGATGGCCGGAATCGTTATCTTCTCGCCCCGTATAATGATCGGCGCTCCCTTGGAATTAAATCCATCCACCGATGCGGCCGTAGGTACGGAGATGAACGGAACGCCCGCGGTATAGGCGGCGTACCGGCTAATATCGTGAATCGTCCCTCCGCCTACCGCCAGCACCGCCTTCGCCCCGCTATGCTGGATATCCAATATGACCTGGACCAGGGATACTTCATCCGCGATGACATCTCCCTTCCGGTCCGGAAGCAGCCGGGTGACCTGGACCCCAATCGATGATTTCGCGAGGAGATTCGAAAGCCTCCGGCCCGCATGGTCATAGGTATTATCGTCCACGACCATGACCACCGAGGTCCACCGTTTCGTCTCAAGGTAGCCCGCCACCTCGTCTAACGCTCCGTGCTGGATCTGAACCAGCTCTACTTCGTCCAGATTCGCAAGCTGATGGGCCGGTAAATCCGCCGCTAGACTCCGGACATTCGATAAAATGGAGGTCATATCCGCGTACCCTTCTTTCCGGTTACCGCCATCGCCGGCAGCGGGTCATTGCAGGTCATGCCGGTAACCCCGCACTCCAGCGAATACCGGACGCCCTGCTCATCGTCCGGGCAATAGCTCCAGACCAGCAGCCCCTGTGCCTGGAACCGGGCAACGAGTTCCGGCGTAAGCAGTGACATCTCCACGCCGATCCCCCACATTTTGGCGTAGGTGCCCTCCTCCCCGAAGTCAAAGCCGGACATTTTCTCGCCCGGAAACCCCTGAGTCTTCTGGCCATGCGTTTCATGGATATAGGTCAGAACCTGAGCATCGAAGCAGGTGAATACGCAGCGCGGCAGGTACCCGTACCGGTTCAGCATGTCAATCGCCAGGTCGGCGGCCTCTTGGGCATCGGGACTGGGCTTAATCTCCACGTTGCACAGAACCTCGGGGTATTCCCGAAGCAGTTCGCAAAGCTCCGCAAGCGTCGGGATCTTCAAGCCTTCGAATTCCCGGGCAAACCAGCCGCCCGCATCCAAAGCCTTCAGCTCCACAAGCGTGTAATCCCTTACCTCGCCGGCGCCATTGGTCGTACGCTGAACCGTTGCATCATGGATAACCACCACCTCCTTATCCTTCGTCAGCCGAAGATCAAACTCCAGCATGTCAACGCCTAACTCCAATGCCTTGCGAAAGGCCAGCAGCGTATTTTCCGGATAAGCCGATTTATACCCGCGATGTGCAGCCACCATCATAGAGGATGGCTCCCGTAGTCGTTCGATCATATGTCCTGCCACTCCTTTACCTGTTGTTATTGGGCCAAAATCCGTTCCGTCTCTTTCTTGAAGGTATCCAGCGTCGCCGGGATATCCTTGCTGTCATACATGATCGCTTCCATGGCCGAGAAGAACTCATGCATAATCTCAGGCCATGCCACATCCTTATTGGTATCCGTAGCGAATTCCAGCTGATCATAGGCGACTTTGCGGTTCGGTTCTTTGGCCCACAGTTCTTGGATCTTCTCCGACTCCACCATCTTCTTCGTGAAAGGCAGGTAACCGGATTGCAAAATAAATTCAAGCGCGCCTTCCTCTTCCATCTCCATCCACCGAATGAACTCCCATGCCGCTTCCTTGTTCTTGGAAGAAGACAGCATCGTGACGTTCGCGCCTCCGGTCGGATTCGCATATACTTCGTCCTTAGGCAGGAATGCCGTCACGTAATCGAAATCCACCGCGCTGGACAATCCGCCGATCGATCCCGTGGATTGGTACATCATCCCGACTTTGCCTTCCACAAACATGCTGTTTACGATGTTGCCGGAATCCTGAGCGGGCGGATAATACAAAGCGCCCGTGCTTTGCAGGTCTTTCAGGTAAGTGAACATTTTGGCTCCGGCACCGTTATCCGAAAAGCCGATCGACGTATTGTCGTCATTGAAGAACGTGCCGCCGGCTTGCGAAATCATGGCAATCGGATACCATGTGTCGTAGGGCATCGTGACGCCGTATCGCTTATACTCGCTGCCTTCCTTGACGACCAGCGCGTTCGCGACCTCCTTCATTTCCTCCCATGTCGTCGGGATTTGAAGCCCGAGCTCATCCAGCAAGGTTTTGTTCACGTGCAGGATCGGGGTGGAACGGTTCAGCGGCAGCGACACCAATTGATCATTGAAGGTGGAGTGTCCCATTAAACCGGCAGTGAAGTCGTCTGGGCTGATGCCGGAGCCTTCAAGAAAAGGCGTCAGATCCTCAAGGACCTCCGAATCGGCGAACATCTGGATGTAGGCTCGCTCGAGCATGCTGACATCCGGGCCGGTGCCGGATGCAATCGCCTGCTGCAGCTTGGTTACCGTTTCGTCGTAGCTGCCCTGGAAGGTGCCTACGACTTCGATATCCTCATGGGATGCATTAAAGCGCTGAATGAGCGCATCCATGTATTCCCCGTTCTTGCCTCCCAGCGAGTGCCAGAACTGCACCGTGGTTTTCCCCTTGTCTCCGGACGGGGCTTCGGTTCCCCCGCTTCCCGGTGCTTCGCCGGGCTCGGCCGAACCTCCTCCACCGCATGCGGCAAGCAAACTGAACAGCAGGATGACGGATAGGCGTGTATACCATTTGGATTTCATGTGATTCATTCCTCCATTAATTATTCGATTATGAATGGCTGAAACCTGTCATTTCCTGTAATTATTTAATGCCTGAATAAACAAAAGCCTTCACGATGTGCTTCGAACAGAACAAATATACGAGCAGGATGGGCACCACCAGAATCACGTTGCCGGCCATGATGATATGCCAGTTGCTGATGCCCTCGGTCTCCCGCAGCATGGCGATCCCCAAGGTCAGCGGCCGGACGGCTGCCGAATCGGTCATGACAAGCGGCCAGAAATAGTCGTTCCAATGACTGACGAAGCTGAACAGCGCAATGGTGGCGAGTGCCGGCTTCGACATGGGGATCATGATCTTCCGGATGATTTTGAACTCGCTGGCGTTATCCAGACGGGCCGCTTCGATGATTTCCTCCGGAATCTGCATGAAGTATTGCCGCAGCAGGAAGATGCCGAAGGCATTCGAAACGAACGGAATGATCTGCGGGAGCAGGGTTTTGACCAATCCCCAATCCGCCATCATCAGATAAACCGGAATGAACGTAACCTGTCCCGGGATCATGAAGGCCAGCAGGATCATGCCGAACAGCAGCGTTTTTCCCGGGAATTTATACTTGGCAAAAGCATACGCGGCCGGAATCATGATCAGGAACTGCAGTACGATGATGGAACCGGTGACGACAACCGAGTTCCTGAAATAGGTCAGGAAAGGCCCCGCATTCATCGCTTCCGCGAAATTCCCCCACTGCGGCGAAGCCGGAACCCACGTCGGCGGAAACGTCATCGTCTCCCGGAATGTCTGGAGCGATGTGGAGATCATCCACAGGAACGGAAAGATGAAAATCATGAGCACTGCAGCCTTCAGCAAATAGCCCAGCGCCGTCCATACGATTTTTAAGTCAAAGGTCTTCAAACCGTGCCTCCTTTCTTCGTGGCCAAAGCCTTATAGCCTTATTGATAGTGGACCTTCTTGGATAACAGCCGGAAATAGATGAACGTGAGCAATCCGATAATGGCCATGAGCACAACGCCTGTCGCCGCCGAATAACCGATATTGGTCGTTCGGAATCCGTATATGTAATACACAAGCGTCGTCGTTGCATTGTTTGGTCCTCCGCCTGTCATCACCTGAACGGTATCGAATACCTTGAAGGAGCCGATCGTCATGATGATGAGAATAAAAAACAGCTGCGGCGAGATCATCGGCAGTGTGATTTTGTAAAACACCTTGAACTTGCTCGCATTATCCAGCGCGGCCGCTTCATAAATGCTCGGCGATATGCTCTGCAAGGCTGCCACGATAATCAGGGTATAATAGCCGATGGCCTGCCAGACCGACACGATAATGACCGATATCAACGCGGTCTTGGAGCTTTGAAGCCATGCCGACGGCGGGAGTCCAACCAGCTTGAGCAGATAATTGAGCAGTCCTTGATTCGGCTCCATCAGCCACAGCCAGACCAGCGAGATCGATACGATGGATACGACGTGCGGCGTGAAAATCCCGGCCTGGACGATCGAATTGAAACGGCCTTTCTTGTTCAGCCATACGGCGATCAGCAGGGACAGCAGCATGGTCAAAATGACGACCCCGGCCGTATAGACGGAGGTGTTCCAGAGTGCTTTGTAGAAATCCCCGCGCCCCAGAATCTGCGTGAAATTGTCCAATCCGACAAATTTGCTCTTGTCTTTGTTCATCAGGTTGTATTTGAACAAGCTTAAGTAAATCAAATAACCTACCGGATACATCACGAACAGCAGGATACCCGCCATGGCTGGCGCGATCAGCACATAGGGCCTGATCCCTTCCCAGATCCTCCTCTTATCCATGGGCCAGCCCTCTCAGCCGCTCCATGAACTCCCTGTGGCGGTTGTCCTTCTCGTCCACCCGGTTCTCATCCGAACCGAAGAAAAACAATTGGTCGGCCGGCACGCCGAGACAGACCTGCTGATCGACATGGTATCTGTCATCCGGACATTTCACCATGAATGCATGACCATCGGTCGTCTTCACCTGATAAATCGTCTCGGAGCCCAGCATTTCTCGCGTGATGATCTCGCCCTTGGCCGTGTAGTGAAACGATTCCGGTTCCGTGCCGATCACAACGCTTTCCGGACGGAACCCGAACGTCGCGCGATCGTCCCCCAGCGGCGCAATGTTCATGGGAGGAACCCCGATGAACTGGGCCGCAAACAGATTGCTGGGCTTGCGGTACACCACTTCGGGCGGCGCCTCCTGCTGAATGACCCCTTTGTTCATCAGCACGATGGTATCCGCCATCGACATGGCCTCAATTTGGTCATGGGTCACGTAAACAAAGGTCGTCCCGAGCTTCTTGTGCAGCTCGATCAGCTCGATCCGCATCTGAACCCTCAGCTTGGCGTCCAGATTGGACAACGGTTCATCCATCAGGAAGACGGACGGATCCTTAACCATGGCCCGGGCTAAAGCCACCCGCTGCCGTTGTCCGCCGGACAAGGTGGAGGGCTTGCGGTCTAAATAATCGTTCAGTCCCACGGTTGCCCCTATGGTTTCCACCAGTCGCTTACGCTCGGCTTTGGGAACCTTATTGTTCACGAGGCCGAATTCGATATTCTCGCGGACCGACATCGTCGGGTAAATGGCGTAGTTCTGAAACACCATGGCCACGCCGCGCTTCCCCGGTGCAATGCGCGTGACATCCTTGCCGTCGATCAGAACGGAACCGGAGGTTTGAGGGTCTATGCCCGCGATCATCCTTAGGAGCGTTGTTTTCCCGCACCCTGAAGGGCCGACCAGGACGGTGAATTTTCCGTCCTCGATGGTAAGATCCAAGTCCTGTATGACGGTTTGACGATCAAACGACTTGCTCACTTTCACAAATTCAATGGATGCCAAGAGCGATCCCCCTCACCAATGTGTAATGATGCTGTCATGACAAGCGAAAAAATGAACGATTCCATAACATGAAATCCCTTACATGCACCTGATAATAAGTACGCATCAAATGCACATGTAATGATCACTTTTGTTCATTTTTATTTAATTCGATTGTAGATCTGCAATATTAGGAGAGTGTTAGGCCTTCGTACGGATTGTGTAAATTCGCTTCGCAGCAAGGGATTTAACATGGCATTAACATAACGGGAGTACACTAGATAGATATGGAGCCCATTAAGCATAAAAAAGCAAAAGTGCGCATTGTATGTACAAACGCACTCTGCTGCTCATTGTCCAATTAGGAAGGGAGAAATTATCGATTGCTGGCACACGAACGAAAGAAAAGGATCATTGATTACGTAAGGCAATACCGTACGGCAACGGTTGCCGCCCTGGCATCCGAATTCGGCGTCCATACGGCCACCATTCGCCGCGATCTGGCGGAGATTGAACAGGAAGGCGCTTTGAAGCGCACGCATGGCGGAGTCATCATGGAGCAATGGACGCATAACGAGCCATCCTTTAATGAACGGACCAACTTTCATCGGGACGAAAAAATACGCATCGGCCAGCTCGCGGCTTCACTTGTGGAAGACGGGGAAAATATCATCATCGATTCGGGGACAACCACCCTTCATATTGCTACGCATCTTGTGCACCGCTCGGACATTACCGTCATAACCAACGATATGAACGTTGCCGTCGAACTTCGCGATGCTCCGGGCATCAAAGTCATCCTGACCGGCGGGGAGCTGTACCCCTCGAGCTATATGCTAAACGGCATGTTTACCGACCATGTGCTGAAATCCCTGCATGTTGAGAAAGCGTTCATCGGCACCCCTGCCCTGCATCCCCAGCATGGCCTCATGCACCCGGAGGCGCTGCTCGTCCCGGCCAAGCAGAACATGATTCAGGCCGCCGGCGAAATTGTCGTAGTCACCGACCACAGCAAGATCGGCAAGCTGTCCCTGCATACGGTCGCTCCCAACAGCGCCATTCATACACTCGTTACCGGCAGCGAGGCTTCCGACTCGGATGTCAAGCCTTTTCAGGATCGGGGTATCACCGTTTACAGGGTTTGAGGCTAGCAAACTTTGCATGCCTTTGCGTACCTTGGCATGCCTTTGCATACCTTCGTATCTTTGCGGACCTTGGCGGACCTTGGCGGACCTTGGCGGACCTTGGCGGACCTTGGCGGACCTTGGCGGACCTTGGCGGACCTTGACATGCCTTTGCATACCTTCGTATCTTTGCGGAACTTGGCGGACCTTGGCATGCCTTTGCATACCTTTGCACCTTTGCGTACCTTGGCGTACCGGCATATTTTTGCATACCTTCGTACCTTTGCATACCTTGGCATGCCTGAACATACTTCTTGTAGAAAGCACAAAAGGCACCCCGGGGGTGCCTTTTTCAAGCTGCTGCTCGCCAGCGGCTTGCTTATTTATATTCCACTGCTATGTTTACCATCCATACTCGCTTTTTTTCGCGATCACCGGCTTAGACCAAAAGAGCAAACAGCAGAAATTCACTGAACGTCTATAGACACAATCGCCATGTCATTCAATATGTCCAAAACTCAACGGTCGACAGCCAATCCAAGCATGCCCCGGACCACACACCGTGCACGCAGGGTGCACAGGGTGCACAGGGAGCAGTGCGCACGATGTACTTGTTCTTTGGTATAAGGACTTCCTAACGGACTCAGAATACCTTATTTCATCGAAAACAACCCTTTTAGTAACTTTAGCGGACCCAGCGGACCTTATTTGCTGTTTTAATCGGTATTTGCCCCCTTATTTCTCATAATAGCGGATCTGGAGTCCGGTACATTGTGAAAAATCGGGTTATGATCTTGAATAACGGAACTAGGGTCCGTTTAAGTTGGCAAAAGCCATGAAATCATACAGAAGGAAGAACATCGACAGTCAGTGAACCCACAATATTTCTTTAGGTAAATCCAAGCTATCAGGGTCAATGCGCAGCCGACGGAAGCTATCTTCTCTACGCTTATTAGAAGCTATCTCCTCTGTACTTATTAGTGGAGGTGAAAAAAAGGAAATATACCACCGCCCACTCTCTCATTCCCTCCATCCGCATAGCGGGTGGTTCTTTGTTTCGCGCGGTTCACGCACGCAACTGGCTAAAGCCTAAGAAAAATCCGGCAGTCATTAGACGCCGGATCCGGTCAAACGATCGATTTAAGGGATAACCTTCCAAACTTCGGCAGATCCAGGTGTTTCGCCTTGAGTCCACCATTTTGCTTCATAGTTCACGCCATTGTGGCTGACTTTGCTGCCGCCTAAATAAACGGCTGTTGCGCTCCATGCCGGATAGGTCGTGGAACTTCCGGATGTTGAAACCGTAAGCGGAGCCGATGCGGATGATTTACTGCCTGAGCTGCTGACGGCTACCACAGTGTACGTATAGGACGTTCCTGCGGTTAGCCCCGTGTTGGTATAAGAGGTTGAAGTCGATGTACCCACAAGGGATCCGTTACGGTAGATTTCATAACTGGAAGCCCCGGTGGAAGCTGTCCATGCCAAGGATACGCTGCTGCTTGTTTGGGATGGGGAAGTAAGTCCTGTCGGTGCAGGAACGCCTGGGTTCGGAGTTCCGCCACCGCCGAAGTCTACATCGATGACGTTATAGAAAGCGTTAGCCGTGTCAGCTACTTCCCATACCGCCAGAATGACATGGTAACCGGACTTGGCAGGAACGTTACATGTGGATGCATAGTTTGTCGGAGGTTTTACGCCGCCGTAGTTAATGGAGCAGAAAGGCGTCAGATCGAACGAAGCTCTGCTCAGCGGAGCATTTTGATCCCAGCCGTCTTTCGTAATGTAGTATTTCCAGCTTGCCGTCGCATGGTTGGCCGTCAAATGCCATTGGAACGTCGTGGTTCCCGGGGAAATGCTTACTTTGCTCCAGCGAGTTGCGGACTGCTCATCGAGTTTAGGGAACGCGCCGCCTGCACTCGCGATTTTGCCATCGGCGGGACCTGCGTTCGGCCAGCCTTTAGGAGCTTCCAAGCTTTGCGGCTCATACACGATGGCACCGCAATCGGTGTTTTGCCCCTGCTTACACAGAATGGCGCGGCTTCCTGGAGAATCGACATATCCGTGGGCAGAAGCTTTATCCGCAAATAAAACCATGAACAAGGTCATCAACAACATCGTGGAACCAGCAATGATCAAATTCTTGAGCCAAGCTTTGTTCGGCAAACTTAAAGTCATACAATTAATCCTCCTTTAATATAAAAGATAATAAATAAAGCGTTTACACAACCTCCGGCTGCTCAGGCCACCTCCCCTTCTTTGATACAGTAGTTGCCCTCTTAACTTACAGATAACTTGACTGAACTTGGAAATCTTCCACAATCATCGTCCAAGCTTTACCAGTACTATCATTATTTTAAAGCATCTGGAAGTCGTATCCCATAACACTAATCAACGATTTGTTACACATTTCAATGAAATTGGATAAATATGTAACCTGAAATGTTATGAAAACACACGGAACTTGCAGAAAAAAATCGCAAAAAAAAAGCATGCCTCCCCTGGGGGAATCATGCTTTCATCCATGCTGTTCGATCCGTTCAGACCGCGCAGCAGCTCTATTCCACGCCGTCCCTAAAATGCTTCTGGTAATGTTTATCCCCTTTATGCTCCAAATCCTCGATCGTTAGCTCCAGGGTATGAATAATCTGTTCCTTGACCTGATTCAACGTGTCAAAATACACGTTCTCCTCCGCTCCAACGATGCGTGTGCCACTAAGTGCCTGAACGGCCTGGTAAACCCGGTGCTGTTCGGCCAAATCGTCGACGGCCTGCAGCGTATGTTTCATTTGAAGGAACAGATCCTTATGATGCTGGGTGGTCAAACGTTTTTCAAGCTCCTCGATTCTGGCATTCATGGCAGCTCTCTCCTTCGCAATAAGATGCTTTCGATTATACTTCCTTGGAATCCCCTTTTCCAATAAATTCTTCTTATATATATCACGGTTTCTTTACGGTGAAACAGGAAATTGACCACTGCTCAGCGAACTATGATAACGTTAACATTTTGCATAACTACATACACTGAGAATGACGAAATCGATCAAACATTTGGAGGTAACAATGGAAAACAACGGACTCGGAGGAAAGAGCATTATCCTCAGACTAGAAATGAATACTCAAGAGATCAAATTCGGTGAAGTTGCATCCGCCATATTTGAAGCCGGGGGAGACATGGTTGCCATCGACGTCATTCAAGCCAGCGGCCACATTACCGTACGCGATATTACCATTACGGTCACCGACAGCGTCGATATCGAAAAAATTACAAATACAGTAAAACATTTAAAAGGCGTTCGGCTCGTCAATGTTTCGGATCGCACCTTCCTGCTGCATCTCGGCGGCAAGATCGAAACCCAGCCCAAAATCCCCATCCAAAACCGCGATGACCTATCTCGCGTCTATACGCCTGATGTCGCCCGCGTATGCTCGGCCATTCAGGAGGATCCGAAAAAAGCCTACACGCTCACGATTAAAAGAAATACGGTGGCCGTTATTTCGGACGGAAGCGCCGTGCTCGGTTTGGGCAATATCGGCCCATATGCGGCCATGCCGGTCATGGAAGGGAAGTCGATGCTCTTCAAACAGCTGGCCGGCGTAGACTCCTTCCCGATTTGCCTTGACACCCAGGACACGGAAGAGATTATAGCCTGCATCAAAGCGATGGCGCCGGCATTTGGCGGCATTAACCTGGAGGACATTTCCTCTCCGCGCTGCTTCGAGATTGAACAGAGACTGCGCGACGAGCTGGACATCCCTGTATTCCACGATGATCAGCACGGTACGGCGGTCGTTCTGTACGCGGCGCTGATCAATGCCCTTAAGATCGTCGGAAAATCCATCGATAACGTTCGGGTCGTTGTGTGCGGAATCGGGGCTGCCGGGGTGGCATGCAGTAAAATCCTCCTGTCGGCCGGCGTTAAGGACATCATTGGCGTCGACCGCGAAGGTGCGCTGGTTGCTGGAAAAGAATACAGCAATAGTATGTGGCAATGGTACGCAGAGCATACGAACCCGAACAAAGTCGAAGGTTCCCTGCGCCAAGTGATCCAAGGTGCCGACGTGTTCATCGGTCTTTCCGCAGGCGGCCTGCTTCGCCGCGAAGACGTACAAGCCATGGCTGATCAACCGATCGTATTCGCAATGGCCAACCCTACGCCGGAGATCAGACCCGAAGAGGTCGAAGATATTGTGGGCGTTATTGCGACCGGACGTTCGGATTATCCGAACCAGATCAATAACGTCCTCTGCTTCCCTGGTATTTTCCGTGCAGCCCTGGACTGTAGAGCAACTACGATTAATGAGGAAATGAAACTGGCCGCAGCCGAAGCCATTGCATCCGCCGTATCGGACGAGGAACGCAACCCGTCGTATATCATTCCGAGCGTGTTCAACCAGAACGTCGTAAAGGCCATTCGTGAGCTTGTCGTGAAAGCAGCGGTCAAGACAGGGGTTGCCCGGAGAATTCCGCGTGAATAAGAATTCCCTCATCCGAAAGTTCAATAAACAAGCTCCTATATATGAAAGGAACACCAGACAGCGCAGACTCGGAGAATGGAGACAGCGGCTGCTTCATGGAGTGGAGGGCAAAGTGCTCGAGGTAGCTGTCGGCGCCGGCGCCAACTTCCCCTTCTATCATCCTGATAAGGTGGACGTAACGGCAGTCGATTTCAGTCCCGAGATGTTAACCCGGGCGCGCCAAATGGCATCCGAGCTTGGCATTCGGGCCACTTTCCTGGAACGGGACATCGAGACCCTGGAGCTGCCGGAACGTACCTACGACTGCGTGGTTTCCACCCTGTCGCTATGCGGCTATGAAGATCCGGTAAAGGCATTGAACAACATCAACCGCTGGGCCAAACCCGGCGGCCGCATTTATTTGCTGGAGCACGGCATGAGCACGAACCGGCTGCTCGGCGCCGTGCAGCATTTCGTCAACCCCGCGGCACGGCGGATATCCGGGTGTCATTATAACCGGGACATGATCGATATCGTGAATGCCTCGGATCTGAACATCGTCAAGACGGAACGCTATTGGAACGGCATCATCCATCTGATCTGGGCCCAAGCAACCTGACCGTTCATACATACATTCATTTGGACCTGGCGGCATAATTTTAATATGAGCTCTTAATCATGGATATGGAGGAACTTGTTATGAACACAAGGCCTAATGCTAACGAATATTTGCCCCTCGGCGAAAAATACGTATCGCTTGTCCCTGAAGGCCATATTGCCGAGATCTTGCAGCGGCAGCATGACGAGACGTTAAGATCGCTGAGCGATCTGACGGAAGAACAAGCTAATTTCCGCTATGCGGAAGGAAAATGGAGTCTCAAGCAGGTGATCGGCCATATCGCCGATGTAGAGCGTTTATGGAGCTATCGCATTCTCTACATTTCGCGCGGGGATGCCCGTGAATTTTCAGGGTACGACCGGGAGATTTTTGTCCAGAATTCTCCCTTCGGCCAGCTTCCTCTGCGGGAAGCCCTTAAAGATTACGCTGCCGTCAGGCAGTCCACCATTACGCTGGTTGGAAGCTTGAAGGAGGAAGCGCTGCTGCGTCAGGGCACGTTCAACAACTACCCGCTCTCCGCCCGGGCGGCCGCCTATGTCATTGCAGGGCATGAGCTTCATCATATGAATATTTTGCGGGATAAATATTTAACGTAATATAGATAAGCTGCTTAGCGGCATGGTCTAGTATTACTTATTCTTAAACAAAAGGGGGCCCCAAAAGATCTTAGATCTGACGGGAACCCCTTTTTCTGTTAGGAGACGCTCCGTGTACGAATGGTTCCTCCCAGTGTTGCTCCCAATTTCTCGGAATGGTTCAAAGCATGGAAGAAATTTGGGGACATATGCAAAGGATGACAGCTCAAGCTGGCTTAGCTCCAATTCCACACCTCGATGCGGCCCAAACGGAATCCCCAGAATTCCGACTCCTCCTTCAGCTTCTCCAGCTCCCGCACAGGTCCCGTGACGGTTGCCCCATAAACTTGAACTCCATTTTTCTTCAAGTAGGCCAGCCGTTGTTTGTCATCATCTACACCGTTGTATTTGATATTGTTGGTCATCCATTCAACGTCGACGATCAGCTGCTGCACATCGTCCGATATTCCTGCCTCCAATGAGAAAAAAGTATGCCATGCAGAAAGGAAATGGTTATCGTCAAACATAATTCTGGGCCTCAATGTAAGATGGGGGATCGTGTGACCAGCGCCGCTAGAGCTATAAGTACCCAGTTTGATTTCCCTCAGTTCACCAGCAAAAACAGCCATATTGGTCGCTCTAACATCATAGTCCGACAGGAGCTCCAAAACCTGCTCCGGTGACTTCAACGTTCGAAGCGAGAAGAATAATTCCGCTACGTTGCCGTCCTCCAGTTTCTCTAACTGGTTCATTGCACCATTCGGATGAGAGGAGTCTGTAATCTTCCCACCATCCAGAAGCGCAGAATGCAGAACATAAGGGTCCCTTTCTTCGCGGTTCAGGTAAGGCCCCTGTTCTTCAATGGAATAGGTCAGTTCTCCCCATAACCTCTTCTTCGCGTGAAGCTCTCCGACAATCAACTGCCACTCCCCCACATCCTTATACACTTTCAGCGTTTTCTTCTGGGTGAGGAAGGGCGTCACTTCTATCGAAGTCAAGCCGCGTTTATCTACCATAAGTCCACTCTCATGCAATTCAACCGTCGTCATGACAGACCTTATAAATTTATCGTTCAGGCCATTTTTTTCATAATAAATTTGGACGGCTATATAATACATGACATAAGTAAGAAACACGGCCAACGCAGCTAATAAAGCATGAAAGAGCAGCGTTGCCCTTGTCCGCCAGGTCATCCGATTAACATGCAGCATTCGTATCTTCTCCCCCTTCTCACTTAGACAACGGTTTGAATTCGCAAAGGTTACGGTAAAATCAAAAATCGCTACGGCAGCTAGAACAACAGCTACCGTAGCGATTCCGTCCACGTTATTCGATTATGGCGCTTTTCGTGGTTGGGCTGTCCTGTCCATCCCAGCACTCCACATCCTGAAGCCCTTTGATGCTGTCTTTAGTGAAGACCGGATCGAGGCCTGCCCGCTTCTGCTTCAAGTAGTCATTCAGCGCGGCAAAGGCCGTTCGGGATAACAGCGCGATGGCGATGAGATTCACGATTACCATCAATCCCATGAAGAGGTCGGCCAAATCCCACACCAGCTTCACGCTGGTCACGGAGCCGAAGATGACCATGGCCAGCACGGAAACCCGATAGATCCATACCCAAACCCGATTCGACTTCAAAAATTCGATGTTGGTTTCCCCGTAGTAATAATTACCGATCAAGGTACTGAACGCAAACAGGAAAATCATGATCGCCAGGAAGTCGGATGCCCACGCACCCATCTCCATGGCCAGGGCAGCCTGCGTCAGGGCGATTCCATCAAGTCCGGTCTGCTGGTATGCGCCGGTAAACAGAATAATGAATGCCGTGCTTGTACATATGACGAGCGTATCGATCAGGACGCCCAGCGCCTGAACCAGTCCCTGCTTCGCCGGATGGCTTGTCGTTGCGGTCGCCGCTGCGTTCGGTGCGCTCCCCATGCCGGCTTCGTTGGAGAACAGGCCTCTTTTGATCCCGTTCATGAGCGCGGCACCGATCGATCCGCCGACCACCTGCTCATAACCGAACGCGCTTTTGACGATTAGCGCAAAAACCTCCGGCAGCTTGGTGATGTTCGCCAATACGATAAACAGCGCGGCACCGACATACAGTACAGCCAGAATCACGACGATCAGCTCTGACATTTTGGCAATTCGCTTCACTCCACCAAAGATGATGGCCGCAAAAACAACCGCCATGATGATCCCGAGGGTTAAACGATCCATGCCGAAGGAATTCTGGAAAGCTATCGTAATCGTGTTGGATTGAACCGCGTTAAACACAAGGCCGAAGGACAAAGTAATCAGGATCGCAAACAGCACGCCCATCCACCGCTTTTTTAATCCTTGCTGCATGTAATAGGCGGGACCTCCGCGGAATCCGCCCGCTCCATCCTTTACCTTATAAATCTGCGCCAATGTGCTCTCAATAAAGCTGGAGGCCGATCCGATGATCGCGATGATCCACATCCAAAATACGGCCCCCGGCCCCCCAAGCGAGATAGCCAGGGCAACGCCGGTAATGTTCCCGGTCCCGACGCGGGCCGCCATGCTGATGGCAAACGCCTGAAACGGAGAAATGCTGCCCTTCGTTTTGCTCTTGGGTTCGCGGATGACACGGAACATCTCGCCGATCAGGCGAAACTGCAGAAACTTGGTGCCCACCGTAAAATACAGGCCAAACGCTATCAGCAATACGATAAGCAGTTTAGACCATAGAAAATCGTTAAAGATAGTAACTACCTGCTGTACAATTTGATCCATTCTCTACCCTCACTATATATATGTCATCACCCATGGTGTAGGTTTGTGAAAAATAGCCCATGTTACATCTAACCATTACTCCCCCCTTGGAGACAAGAGGTTAATTGTGGAAGAGGGAGGCAGGGTGAACAGATCAAGGTCCTTCAAGGGAACCCCTATAAAAAAGACCCTCTCCTCGCGGGTTTAGCGCAGGGAAAGGGTCTTGTCGGTATGACAAGGCTGCTTGCTTCAGCTTGCCTACAATGATGCAGGATTCGTGCCCGTGTAAATCAGAATCGCATCGCGGAGGAACTTGGCGGTTCCAGGCTGCTTCTCGTCATAATGGGCGGTAAACCGCTCATCGTCAACATACATCTGGGCTAGGCCGGCATGGGCTTCTTTGCTGTATTCATTCCAATAAAAGGTGAGCCAACGCTTGTGAAGATCGGCCGCCTTCTGGGCCAGCTCGCCGGCAGGATCGCCCTGCTTAAACGCTTCGGCCAGCGTTTCGTACAGCTCCTCCGTCAGACGTGTTACTTCATCATGCTGCGCTTGCGTCATATTTTTCAGCTTGGCATTGGATTGATTTACAGTTTCGTCGCCATACTTTTCGCGAATTTCCTTACCGTATTTCTTCTCGTTATCATCAATCAGCTTCTGCTTGAATCCTTCGAATTTCTCTTGGTCACTCATCGTTTTTCTCCCTTCGGCGGAGGCTATCGTGTTCTCCACATTGGTAATCAGCAAATCCAGTTGCCTTCTCTTGTCTAGGAGCTGCGCATGGTGTTCCTGGAGCGCCTTGGTCCGATTGAAGGATGGTGAGGTCATAATCTCTTTGATACCGTCCAATTGCAGCCCAAGCTCCCGGTAAAACAAGATCTGCTGCAATTGATCGACCTCCTCCTGCCCGTAAATCCGATACCCCGACGAGTTGATTCTGGCCGGCTTCAGAATCCCGATCTCATCGTAATAACGGAGGGTTCGCGTGCTTATTCCCGCCAACTTCCCAAGCTTCTGCACCGTGTATTCCATGGTTTCACCTCCTGACAAACTCAATGTACACCTTTACGTAACGTTAAGGTCAACACTTTGTGCAAAAAAAATGATGACTTTCTTATATATAAAAAAAGAAACTGAATGTATTCTTAATAGAATACCATCCAGTCTCTTCAGCAATCCAATCTCGATTCAATCGTTATTCCGTATCCTCATCCGTTTCTCCCGTAGCCGCAGTCGACTTATCAGCGTCCGTATGCTTCTCGTTCACCCATTGCTTCAAGGGCTCGGTCATTTGATCTTTCAGCTTCTGAATCAGTTGATCCTCCGTCATTCCCTTCGCCGCCGCGATCTCGGCCAACGATTGTCCTTCTTCCATTCCGGCCTTCAGCTCGTCCTCCGACACTCCGAGCAATGCCGCGATTTCTTCCGGATTGCCGAATTTGCCGAACCCTCGTCCTCCTTTGCCATGACCTTTCCCCAAACCGGCGTCGCTGCTCTCTACGATTTGGGTAAGACGGTCGCTCAGACCCTCTTTCCACTCGGCTGCTTCGGTTTCCGTAATGCCGCCCTCACTCAGACGCTCATCGATCTTGGCGGTTTCCAGCTCGATCAGCTTCTGAACGAACGCGGATTGGGCCATTCCCTTGCCTTTAGCAATTTCGGCAAACGTGCTGCCCGATTCAAGCGCCGTCCGGATATCGGCCTCCGTCAGCCCAAGGATTTCGGCCGTTTCCTTCACGATGCTGCCGCCCCGAGGTCCGCCCGCCTTATGACCCATCCACTTCCCTTCCCGGTTCTTCGCTGCATCCGAAGCCGTTGTGTCCGTTCCCGTCTGACCGTCCTGAGCTGCCGCGGCTGCCGTATCCGTGCTCGCCGCGGCAAAGGTTTTGTTCTGAAGATACCCGGCTCCCCCCAGCACGATCGCTGCCGCCATACTGCTTACTAATACTTTTTTGCTTATCGGATTCATCGTCATCTCTCCTTCTAGGATCATGGTTTGTCTTGCTATTTGAAGTATAGGGACGGAATCTGAAAGCAGTCTTAGGGGAAGGTTATGCCAGGCTTAGGCTAAGCTGAAGGTTTGCTGAATGTGGCGCTATGCCAATCGGTTACGTACATCATGAAGCTGCGGGGTACATCCAGATGCTAGTCGGAAATGGGTGCGGGAGCTAAACAAGCGAAAGAAGGCGGGACATGCCAAAAAACCGCGCACATCTGGATGGCGAGCGCGGTGTCAGCAGGAACTAGCGAAAAGACAACGTACGGGCGGAGGCCAGCTTGCGTACCGTCAGCCACAGGGACAAGAGGAGCAGCAGCTCGAACACGTTCGTGGCAGCCGAGCTTTCGATCGGGATCGGTATGGCGCTCCCGGCAGCCATCAGCACCGTGCCGATGAACAGCAGCGGCGTCTTTTTTCTCCGCCATACGATAATGCCTGCCGTCAGCAGCGGGATCAAAATCAGGATCACCATGAGCGGCGGCCCCCCGGATTCGGACGAAACGTAACGCAGCGCTCCGTACTCCATGGATGGTTGGAGCTTGAGCGGCAAGGTCTCCGTCACCACCTCGAGCACGATCAGCGCTGCGGTGAAAAGCCAGGCCCCCCATGCGGCGGCCGGCCTGCTAGCCCAAGGGCTTCCGGCCTTGCGTATCAGGTCGAACGACACGAGCACAAGCAGCGGCGTGGCCAACGCATGCATCCAGAAACGCGCAACGTTAAGCCCCTCCAGCAGATCTCCTTCCCCCATGTATTTCCCGATGCCGATCACGCCGTTATCCCAGACCAATCCGGCCGTTACGATCAGCAGCAAGTACCGAAGCCCCGGTGACGCATCCCGCCTCAGCAGCACGCACCCATACAGAAACAGCACGGCATATATAACGGCCAAGCCCAAATACAGCACAGAATCCATGGTTACATATCTCCTTTCAACCTAATTCCTCATGAGCGAATTTCGATCGACTCATATAGTCGTACTGATAGGTTTTATACCCGTTAGCCCGCCATCCTAACCTAAGTGTATGTATATGAAGCAGAGGCTGCAGAAGATGCCGCGATTATGTAATGGAGCCGCAAGAAGGAATGTCCGGCACGCGAAGCGCAAAAAAAACCGCCGGAGCCAGCTCTCCCGCGGTTTCTATCCTTATTTCCTGCTAAGTGGCCTATTCTCTCGTCCGATCAGATCAAGGCTCCTGATTTTCCTTCTCCTCCGCTTCCGAAAGGGCCCGTTTGGCCAAATTCGTCAGCACGACATCATCCATTGGCGGATTATGAAGACCTGCCCGGACATCCCGGTACATACGCTCCAACGGGAGCTTCCGGGAGAGACTCAATCCCCCAACGATCCGCATGGCCTGATCGACAATCCGGACCGCCGCATTGGTCACGACGTACTTGGCAAGCCCAAGCTCGGGTTTGAGCGCGGCGCGGTTCTCCGCTTCCTTGTCCCAGCGGTCGGCGGTTTGGTACAGGTAACTGCGGGCCGTCAGCAGGTCCACTTCGATTTGGGCGATCTGCCTTTGGACATTCGGCAATTCGGCAATGGGCACCGTCAAGGAGTTCGGTTGATGACGACGGGCAAAATCGATGGCAAAATTCCGCGCGGCATAAGCAATCCCCATATAACATGCCGGAATATGAAGCAGAATGCCTTCCGTAGGCACGGGAAACTCAGGCTTCTCATAATCGGGTCCCCGAATGACTTCCGTGTCCGGCACGAATACGTCCTCCAGAATCACGTCATGGCTTCCCGTTGCCCGCATGCCCATCGTATTCCAGGTCTCTTCAACCTTGACCCCGGGCCCGCTGCGAACGAGGAACGCGCCGACCTTCTCGCTATGCTCGATTCCGGCCGTAACCACGAATTGCTTCAAGATCGGGCTTAACGTGCTGAAGGTTTTGCGTCCGGTGATGCGCCAGCCGCCCGACACCCGCCGTGCCGTCGTCTCCGGCCTTCCGCCCCGGCTGGGGCTCCCAGTCGCAGGCTCGCTCGCCAGTTCATTAATGACCGTGCCTTCTGCTACAACGTCTCTGCACAATCTCTCAAATAACGGCTCCGGCCAAGCCCCGGAAAGGCGCAGCTGCAGTATCTGCCCGATATGCCAGCCTACGGCCAGCGCCGTAGACCCGTCTCCTCGGGCGAGCCGTTCCTGGGCAAGCACCATTTCGTATACGGAGGCTTCTTCTCCTCCAAAGGCTGCCGGAACAGTCAGCTTCAGATAACCGGACTCCTTCAAATCATCAAAATTCTCGAACGGAAACGATCCCTCCAGATCGTGCTGAGGTGCTCTTTCCGCGAATATCGCCCCCAGCTTGTCGGCCCGGGCCGCGATCACCGCTTCGCGTTCATTACGTATGAATGGATCTGTGGAACCGAATCGATTCAAGTTCGTCCCCTCCTTGATAACCCTTGTATTCCGATGGATATATGCCTAAAATTGTAGCAACCCTGTTTTGGGGTGTCAATGAAAGGGTTCAGATACCGCTAGATCGCGTGCTCCGACAGAAATGAAGCGATCGCCTCGTTCACCTCGTCGGGGTTATCCAAATTCGTTGCGTGATGAGCGTTTCGGATGATTTTCAACTGCGCGTTCGCGATTTGTTCCTGCATGTATGCCTGCTGCCTTCGGATCATCGTGTCGCTTTCGCCTTGAAGCAGCAATGCCGGACACTGGATTTTGTGCAGATCATGCGTGCTGTCCATTCGGGTCACCGCATCCCATATCCGAATCCAATCGGAATGAGCAATGGAGCCAAAAGCTTGCTCAATATAGGCTTGATTGCTCTTATTAAATTTGGATAACATCCTGCCTTGTATTTTTCCGGATAAGGACATCGGCATCAGATAACTTGTTAAGCGGTTTACCGGCACGAACATGCGCTCGAACCAATTAAACGCATTCGTGAACGGCGTGCCGATCAGTACCAGGGCCGCAACCTTCTCCGGATAGCGAACGGCAGTCTGCAGCGAAATATGACCTCCCAGGGACAGCCCGCAAAGCGTCGCTTGTTCAATGCCGAGTTCGCTTAGCAAATTCGCCAAATCCCTGCTGAAATCCTCCGAATCCACCTTGCCATTCGGCAAGGAAGAGGAGCCATGCCCCCGGATATCCCACACCACGGTTTGATACCGCCGTGAGAAGGCATCGACTTGAGGCTGCCACTGTTTATGATTCCAGGAAGCTCCGTGCGTAAATACCAGCGGCTTCCCTTCTCCCTTCACTTCATAATACAATTCGACTTCCCTTCCTTTGTAAACCGGCATAGCCCTCCACCTCTCCATAATAAAATGGGCATTATTCCGTACCGCCTTGAACGAGCGAGGCGAATATGACCTGAAAGCACTCGTCAAACAGTTCGTCCAAGCTTCGGTCCGACTCTTTGATCCAGATCAGCATGGCGCCGCTGATCGCGGCTTGCAGCACCCGGCTGACCCGTGCCACGTCACATGGCACGATCTCTTTGTTCGTGATCGCCTGATCCAGCATCTTTCGGGTAAACTCATCGATCAGCTGCAGCCGGTACCGGGTCTTCTCCAGCAAATCCGGATCATTCGTCCCTTCCAGATAGAAGGAGGTATGGTTGGCCAATTCCACAGGATCCTTCATATGCGAGACGGCATCCCTGAACACCGTTTTAAGCGCCTCGATTCTGGATTGGCCGGACAAGTCCGCATCGTGGAAGGCTTGCTTGGTTAATTCAATGACATAATCGCTGTAGGCCAGGAGCAGATTCTTCTTCGAGCCGAATCGCTTCATTAAGGCTGCCGGCGAGATGTTCATTTCATGCGTGATGTCGGTTAAGGCTAACTGGCCGTACCCTTTTTTGCATAGTGCCCGGTAGACGCCGTGGAAGATCACCTCATCTTGAAATTCGCGAGGTCTTACCATGCGCGTTCCTCCCATCGTTAGTGAATGATCATTTACTAACCATTATTTCATAAACATTATTCCATGTAAATGTAATATTGGTCATGTTGATGGCGCTGGACATAACCAACGGCTTCCCTGGCAGCAAGATATGCAAATGACCATCTAAGTGATCGAAATTTCGCTGTTTTGTTGATCGTTTGATAGAAATAGCGCAACTTCCTTATACTCTTGGGCGGAATTAACCTCTATACTGTCAGTAGAAGGAAGGAAACTATAATCTAGGAGGAGCTGAGCACATTGCGTACCAAATTCATTTACCAGGCACCTGCAAACGGTTATCCCGAATGGAATAATAATCCGAATATTTTTCAGTTGAACCGTCACAGAGCCCATGCTTACATGATGAATTTCCCGACGGAGTCCGAGGCGCTGAGCCTTGACCACGCCATGTCCCCCTGGTATCAGTCATTAAACGGGACCTGGAAATTCGCTTTCGCCAAAACGCCTGAAGAGCGCATTCAAAACTTCTACGAGGGCGATTACGATTCCGGGAGCTGGGCCGATCTTCCCGTCCCTTCCCATTGGCAGCTTCAAGGCTATGACTATCCTCAATATACGAATGTAAGATACCCCTGGGCCGAATCGGAGCCTGAATTGAAAGCTCCCTTCGCACCGACCCGATACAATCCCGTGGGCTCCTACATCCGTGAATTCACGGTACCTGAAGCATGGAAGGAACAGCCCGTTTATATTAGCTTCCAAGGTGTTGAATCCGCTTTCTATGTATGGGTGAACGGCGAGATGGTCGGGTATAGCGAGGATACGTTTACGCCGGCCGAGTTCGACCTTACCCCCTATCTGATTGAGGGCAAGAACAAATTAGCCGTTGAGGTATACCGATGGTGCGATGCGAGCTGGCTTGAGGATCAGGATTTTTGGAGGCTTAGCGGGATCTTCCGCGAGGTCTATCTCTATTCGGTCCCTGCCGTCCATATCTCCGATTTCTTCGTGCGCCCGGTTCTTGATGACGAGTACCGGCATGCCGAGATGCAAATCGATGCAGCCGTCACGAATTATTATAACGAGACCATCGACAAGGACACGCTCCAGCTGGAGGCGCTTCTCTACGATCAGGACCGGCAGCTGGTCCAGAAACAAACGCTCACCATTGCGGATTACATCATTGACGAGGGCAGCTTTACCCTGAGCATGAACGTCCCCGAACCCGAGAAATGGAGCGCGGAATCGCCTTATTTGTACACCGTTGTCCTGGCATTGAAGAATACGGACGGAGCTTGCCGCGGAGCCGTAAGCTGCCGTACGGGATTCCGCCGCTTCGAGCTGAAGGACGGGCTCATGCGAATCAACGGTCAGCGCATTCTGTTCAAAGGCGTGAACCGGCATGAATTCTCCCCGGATACCGGGCGGGCCCTCAGCCGTGAAGACATGATCACCGATATTGAGCTGATGAAGACACATAACATTAATGCGGTACGGACTTCCCATTACCCGAATCAATCCGTATGGTATGACCTCTGCGATGAATACGGGTTATACGTTATCGATGAAACGAATTTGGAGACGCACGGAACCTGGACGTATGGGCAGCAGGAGCTGGAAGAAACGGTGCCCGGCAGCAAGCTGGAGTGGCGCGACAACGTATTGGACCGCTGCAATTCGATGTTCCAACGCGACAAGAATCACCCCTCGGTCATCATCTGGTCGCTTGGCAACGAATCGTTCGGAGGCGACAACTTCATTGCGATGCACGATTTTCTGAAGGAAGCCGACCCGTCCCGGCTGGTTCATTACGAGGGAATCTTTCATTACAGGGCGTCCGAAGCGGCCAGCGACATGGAATCCACCATGTATGCAAGGCCGCAGGATGTGGAGAAGTATGCCAACAGCAATCCGGACAAGCCTTATATCATTTGCGAGTACAGTCACGCGATGGGCAATTCCTGCGGCGGGCTTCACCTGTATTGGGAGCTGTTTGAGAAGTACGACATTTTGCAGGGGGCTTTTATATGGGATTGGATCGATCAAGCAATCCGCACCCAAACGGCGGACGGAATACCATATTTGGCGTACGGCGGGGACTTCAACGAAACGCCGCATGACGGCAACTTCAGCGGGAACGGCCTGATCTTCGCGGACCGAACCAAAACCCCTAAGCTGGACGAAGTGAAAAAATGCTACCAGAACGTCAAGTTCGAAAGCCTGGATCCTGCGGCAAGCCGGATTCGGGTCAGCAACCGCTTCTTGTTTACCAGCCTCGATCCGTATCTTGTACAATGGGACGTAACGCTAAACGGCAAAGTCAGCCAATCCGGCACGCTCGAGCTCTCGCTTCAGCCTGGTGAGCAAACGGAAATCCATGTTCCGTACTCCCCCGTGGAGGACGAAGGAAAAGAAGCGATTCTCACCGTCTCCCTCGTTAGGAAGGAGAGCACCAAGTGGGCGCCTGCGGGACATGAGGAGGCTTGGGAGCAGTTTGTGCTGACGCCGTATATTGCCGAGCAACCCGAAACGGACGCTCTTGCAAGCGTGCAGGCTCTGGAAGCTGCCGAGTCGGATGAAGAGCTTATCATCAGGGGTTCTGCCGTCTCGTTGCGTTTCCATCTTGGCACCGGGGATCTGACATCCTACGCACTGTCAGACAGGGAATGCCTGCTGGCGCCCGCAAGACCGAATTTCTGGCGGGCCGTCACCGACAACGATCTGGGCAACCGGCTCCCTGAACGCAGCGGCGTGTGGAGAACGGCCCATGATCGGAGAAAGCTGCTGACTTTGCGCTGGCATGCGGAAGGCCCTGCCGTCGTGGTATCCAGCCACTATCGGATCGAGACCAATCCCGTATCCAGCCTGACGCTGGAATATCGAATCTATCCGGACGGCACTGTCCGCGTGCATGAAACCTTGATCCCTGGCGCCGGTCTGCCCGACATTCCGGAAGTCGGCATGCTGTTCTTGCTGGATGAAGGACTCGATACGCTCAGCTGGTATGGGCGGGGGCCACATGATAATTATTGGGACCGGAAGACAGGAGCCAAAATCGGCCGATACGCGGGCAAGGTCGCCGATCAGTTCGTCCCTTATCTAAGGCCTCAAGAGTGCGGGAATAAAACGGATGTGCGCTTCGCGCTGCTAACCGGGGAGAATGGCGGGGACGGACTGGAATTCGAGAGTTCCTCCCTCATGGAGGTATGCGCACTGCCGTGGACGCCGGAGGAGCTGGAGGGCAGCGACCATGCGTACAAGCTCCCGCCAAGCGATAAAACCGTCCTGCGCATCAATTACAAGCAAATGGGCGTCGGCGGCGACGACAGCTGGGGAGCGCCGATCCATGAAGAATTCACGCTGCCTTCCAACCGCACGTACAGCTTCGGCTTTACGATGGGGGCAGCACGCTAGCACGATGACCTACTCGATAGGACACATGCAAAAAGAGCAGCTTCGTGTTGAAGCTGCTCTTTTTATGTTTCGGCAATTCCATGCCCTTTCACCACGGATGGGTGGCCGCAAGGACGTTTAGCCCTATTCCTGAATCGTGCCCGATGCTAGTTCGGCATCGCTTAGGCGTGTGCACCCTGCAGCTCGCGGCGATCCGATTCGTCCCGAATGTCGCCCACGATCTCCTCCAGAATATCCTCCATCGTCACCAGCCCGATCGCCGTGCCGGATTCGTTCGTCACGACGGCCATATGCACGCGGATTTGCTGCATCTTGATCAGGACGTCCTTGATCGAAGACGACTCCGGAAAACGCGGCATGTCGTGAATAAAGTCATTCACGCTGCAGTTTCTACCCGCCGCTATGCCCGTCAGCATCTCCTTCGTATGGATAAACCCGATGAAATCCTCCGCGCGTCCCGACTCCGTCACCGGGTAACGGGTATAGTCGTACTCGCCCAGAACCTCCAGGATATTGGCAAGCGGCCACCCTCGTTCTACCGTAACGATGCGATCACTCGGGACCATGATTTCGCGCAAGGTACGCTCATCAAAAGCAAATATATTGGTCAAATACCCCATCTCGGTCTGGTTAATTTCGCCGCTCTCGTAGCTCTGGTCCACGATCCACTTCAGTTCCTCCTCGGAATGGACCGTTTCATGCCCTGCCGGCTTTACGCCGAATACTCGAAGCAGGAGACGCGAAGCTCCATTCAATGCATAGATGAACGGATACATGATCTTCCCGAACCAATACAAGGGAGACGCCAGCAGCAGCGTCATTTTCTCGGCAAATTGGATCGCCAATGTTTTAGGTGCCAATTCCCCGATGACGACATGCAGGAACGTGATGATCCCGAGGGCAATGGCATAAGAGAGTACCGTTGCCACCGCCGCCGGCACGTCGAATCGTTCAAACAGCGGATGCAGCATCCTTTCGACGGTCGGTTCGCCCAGCGCGCCCAGCACGAGAGCCGTAATGGTAATTCCAAGCTGGCAGGCGGACAAATAGTAATCCAGTTCATGGGCTACCTTCCTGGCCGTGACCGCCCGTTTATTCCCTTCGGCGATCAATTGATCGATCCGGGACAGCCGCACCTTCAAGATGGCGAATTCGGCCCCTACGAAAAATGCAGTCAGTCCGATGAACACGGCTACCAAAAATAAATTCAACGCGATTATTCCGTCCAATGATTTCCCTCTTGCGAGGGATTCACCTCCAAAAAAGTTATGGTCTGAATGTACACGGGATCATGCCATGCCCTAGATCATCCGTGTCTGAGAATGACGTGTTTGATCTGAAAATTATCCGTTTCCGCTACGGCCCATATATGCTCGCCATGCTGGATCTCATCGCCGTCTTGAGCCGTCGTGCCTTTCTGGTACTGTATCCAGCCGCCGATCGTATCCATCTCCTCGTTATCCTCGAATACCAAGCCGAAGCGCTTCTCAAGCTCCTCCAAGAGAACCCGTCCGCTTATCAGGTATTCGCGTTCCCCGATCTTCCGGATATCCGCTACTTCATCTTCATCGAATTCGTCGCGAATTTCCCCTACGATCTCTTCCAAAATATCCTCCAGGGTCAGGATCCCCGCCGTACCGCCGTATTCATCAATCACCAAAGCCATATGCATCTGCTCCTGCTGCATCTTCAGCATGGCATCCTGGATCGGCGTAATTTCAAGCACGACCGGGAGGTCCCGAACGAATTCTTCCAGCTTGCGGTCTCGTCCGGCCACGATGTGGGGCAGCATCTTCTTGACGTTGACGACGCCAACCACCCGATCCTTGCTGCCGTCCTCGATGACAGGGTACCGCGTATAGTTGTGCTCATCCAGGATACGGACGATGTCCGGGTATTCCATGCTTTTATCCAGGGTGATCAGATCCGTTCTCGGTACCATAATGTCTTTGGCCACGCGCTCATCAAACGAAAACACGTTTTCCATGTAAGCCAGCTTGGTCCCATTGATCTCGCCGCCCTGAAAGCTCTGCGCCATGACGATGCGCAGTTCCTCCTCCGTATAAGCCTGCTCATGCGGCGCAGGTTTCACGCCGAATGCACGAAGCAGCACGCGCGAGGCTCCATTCAACGCCCAAATGAACGGATACATCAGCTTGCCGAACCAATACAGCGGGGCTGCAAGGAGCAGCGTCGTCTTTTCCGAGAATTGAATAGCCAAGGTCTTGGGCGCCATCTCTCCTACCACGACATGCAAAAAGGTTACGAGAATGAACGCTATGGCGTAAGAGGCAATCGAGGCCGTTGAAGCCGATACGTCAAACCAATCGAATACCGGGTACATGAAATGCTCAACGGCCGGCTTGCCGATGGCCCCGAGCCCCAACGCCGTCACCGTAATGCCGAGCTGGCAGGCCGAGAGATAGTAATCGAGATCGCCGGCTACCTTTTTGGCAACAACCGCCTTCTTGTTTCCTTCCGTTATTAATTGATCGATCCGCGACATGCGGATTTTAACGACGGCAAACTCGGACGCCACGAAAAAAGCGGTCAACGCAATCAGTATGGCAAGTATGATTAAATTAACGATGGTAATAATGTCCAATGATTTCCCTCTTCAGAGGGATTCACCTCCAGATTGAATTAAAGGCCATGTGCTTTTGCATCTGAACAGGTCATTCTATATACGATATTTCCATGAAAAAGAGGTAGTTCGCAGAAGAGAATATTACAACCTAATTCCGCAATTTGATCCATTTGCAATAACGCCTTCCCAATGTACTACCTCCTCTCCTGGAATCTATTTTTCATATTTATGAAAAAATTATATCATGACGGTAATCAAACCATCCAGTTGCACGTTATGGTTTGCAGGCGAATTCCAGCACGAATTCACATAATTCTCACTTGTTTGATGAGGTATATTCCTTCTTGGTGCTAAATATGCCCTGTTATGTATTAAAGTGCCCACCCCATCCGGTGCTCATCCATTCATAACCAAAACGGGATCCGTATTGAAGGATATGCGCATGCGGGTTCGGCTAACATAAAAAAACCGCAGGATCGTGATGCAGGATCCTGCGGTTTTGCCACTGCTAATGAACGAATTTCGTTATCAATGGAGATCTACGGTTTTGTTTATATCCGAGTCGCCCCTAGGCTCTTGGCCCACCATTTTCTTGAAGAAGGCTTTCACCGTTTTCGTTTTGTTTCCGGTTTCCCAATACTCCGCGGTGTCCGTGTCCACCTTGATCAGAATAATGTTGGGATCGTCATAGGACGTCTGCAGAAATTTTTCGTACGCCGCATTCCAGAGCGCCTTCTTCTTCTCCAGATCATCCACGACTTCGGCCTTGCCTCGGATCGATACGTAGGATTTGCCCACATAAGCGACATTCACGTTGGGATTCGCCAGGATTTCTTCGTATTTGCTGGTATCCCGCTTTGTTAAGAACCACAAGTCGCCGTCGAATTCGATATCCTGCGTTTGCATCGGTCTGGCATTGATCCCGCCCTCCGATATCGTGGAGAACATCGCCGTTTCGATATCCTTGATAATATCCTTCACGGTCTCGACCGCTTCCTGATTCACAACGGTTCCGTTTGACATCTTAATCACCCCATCCTTGTATTTAGTCTCTAATTACACTTCCCATAAATAAGTTAAACGATGAATCGTGTAACATTTCGTGTCCATTCGTACGATTTTCCTGCATGGATTCAGGCCCGGACGGAAACGTTCCCTGCGCAAAAAAAAGCCGGAAACTGCAAGCGCAGTCCGACTTTTTCGCACGAAAACATTCATTTTAAAAGGACGGCTTCATATCATCACACCTGCGCTCTGAATTCCAGTGCGTAAACGGATGAAGGCCGTAAGTCGTAGCCTTGGCGCCACGCCTCTGCAGGAACCCTGCTTTCCTTGCACATAATACGTTCCGGCTGGAAAACGGAGTTGATGTCATCGTAAGAATCGCCGGTGATTTCGTAAAGGGTCGTTTCCCCGGAAGCCTTGAAGGCCTTCAAATTCAGCACGGCCCTAACCGCTTCCAGGCTTCGATTGACGATCAACACGGTGACGATGCTGCCGTCGTCATTCGTCCCCGCCACGATGTCCAGGTCCGGAAGCGCGTCAAGCGCCATAGGCGTCTCCTTCATCGAAGCCACGGAGAAGGTTCCGCATTCCGCTTGGACCGGAAGGACGCGCCGAACGTCCCGATTGGCGTAAAGCTTCAGCACTTCATAGGTCGGTGTCCCGTAGATCGTAAGGGGATGCCCGCTCCAGCCGGGCTGCTTGCCGCAGTATTGGTCCGCATAATAGTCCCCGACGCGTATGCAGCCGCCCAGCCAGCCATTTACCAGGTCAGAGAAGCTGCCGATGTGCACCATGTCGCTGCAGCGCATCATTTCATTCAGGTTGGCGGCATTGGCCACCGCGGCTCCCAGCGTGTGCTCGTTCGGAAGCCCTTTTCGCACCGTATTCGGATAATACATCGTGTTGTATTCGGTGATCGCCAGCTTGACGTGGCTGTGCTCCGGGCGGGACCGGATCAGCTCCGTCGTCTGCCGGACATGGTGCCGGGTCCACTCGGGATAAGAGGCAATCGCCTTATAGCGATCCTCCGCCGGCGTATCCCGGTTCATGCCGAAAGGGCCGTAGCCGTGATACAAATGCAGCGTCAAATAATCGATGCTCTCGCCGGCCAGGTCCAGCACGGCCTTATTCCAGTTCTGCTCGTAATGACCGCAGGCCAGCAGCACGATGGAGGGGTCCGCCTCCTTCATGGCCTTGGCAAACGATATCGTACGCTCCGCAAACCGCTCTGCCGTGCAAGTTCCGACCTGCCATTGGCCCCACACTTCGTTGCCGATCTCCCAGTACTTGACGTTATACGGCTCAGGGAAGCCGTTCCGGGCACGTAAAGCCCCCATCGGCGTATCCGCGCTCCCGTTGCAGTATTCGATCCACTGCGCGGCTTCTTCAGGGGTGCCCGATCCGTCGTTCACGCAAATCAGGGGCTCCACCTGCAGCTCTCGGCAAAAACGGATGAATTCGTCCGTTCCGAAATATTTGCTGGTCCACCCTCCCCAGGCCTCATTGTACATGACCGGCCTTTCCAGGACGGGACCGACGCCATGCTCCCAATGGTAAGCGCTGATGTAATTGCCTGCGAGTCTCATCATGCCCGCATTCAAATCTTTAGTCATCTCGACCACTTCGCGTTTGACCATGGCGATGCTGTCGACGGGCAGCAAGGAGACGTGATCGATCCAGAGCATGCCGGTGGACACGTGATCGATCCACCTTGGATGCTCAGCCGGAACATATACCCGGATCTCGGCATCTGTGCATTCGCGCGATATGGACAGCTGCTCCTCATAGTGCTGCCAGTTATGGCTGCCAAGCTCCATGCGAAGCCGTCCAAGCGTCTCTTCCGTGCGCCGGTCGACAGCTTCCACCATCACGTATTGAAGTTCAATGGAGGCGCGGGCGACAAGCCGGACCGTATAGTTCATCGGCCCCTTTAATGCCGCCTTCTGCGTTATGCCGGCATAAGCTTCGTCATCGCTCAGGATGCGGATGCGCTGGGCTCTTCCCGAATGCCGGGGCGCCGGTGCTTCCATCGCGTACTGGGTGTTGCGTCCGTTCGTATACGCGCGCCAGCTTCCCGATACCGGCGTCATCGTTTCTGCCTCGCTCTCAAAATCCATGTCCTTCAGCGGAAACGCGAGCATCGCCTCCATATGGTCCCGGATATCCTCCACAAAATGCCCGAACAGATACGGATTAATCTCATGCTCGCTCTTGCGGCTGCAATCAATGGTAATCGTTGCGTTCGTATTCAAGAATGTAACCTCCAATGGAATTTTAGGGTGAGCCGTGCGATCATACCGGCATTACCCCTTGATCGAGCCGATCATGACGCCTTTCACGAAATGCCGCTGCACCAAAGGATACATCAGCAGTACAGGCAAACTGGATACGATAATGACCGCGTATTTGATGCTTTCGGCCAGCAGGATGCTTTTTTCCAGTCCCACGCTGCCGTCCACGGCATCCGATTGGCTGATCAGCAAAATTTCGCGCAGCACCAGCTGAAGCGGGTGCAGATCTTCGTTTCGGATGTATATGAGTGCGTTAAAGAACGAATTCCAATGGCCGACCGCATAAAACAACACCATGACCGCCAGGATCGGCTTCGATAAGGGCAGTATGATGCTAAACAGCAGCCTCCAATTGGAGCACCCGTCGATATGGGCCGCCTCCTGCAGCTCCCAGGGAATGCTCGATTGGAAATACGTCCTCATTACGATCAGATTGTACGTGGCGATCGCGCCGGGAATGATCAGCGCCCACATCGTGTCGACCATCCCCAGATCCTTGACCAACAGATACGTCGGAATCAGCCCGCCGTTGAAGAACATGGTCAGCGTGATCAGCACCATGATCCCGTTGCGTCCGGGAAGATCGGGTCTCGACAGCGGATAGGCCGCCAATATCGTCATGATGATATTGATCGCCGTGCCGACGGTCGTGTAGAGGATGGTATTGCGATATCCCGTCCAAATCTTGTCGTTGTGCAAAATATTCTCATAGGCATCCAGCGTCACGCCCTTCGGCAGCAGCCAAACTTCGCCGTTCAATACCCGTGCCGGGTCGCTGAACGAAGCGCTGACGATAAACAACAGCGGATACAGCACGATGACGATAATGATAGCGGCGATCGCGTAGATCAGGATGTCGAATAGCCGTTCACTCGAGGCTTCCTTTACTGTCGATGGTTTGGACATGTCGGTCCCCCCTTTACCATAAGCTCGTCTCCGACGTCTTGCGCGCAATGCGGTTCACCAGCAGGAGCAGCACCAGATTGATGACGGAATTAAACAGCCCGATCGCAGCCGTGTAACTGTATTCCCCTTTTAAAATGCCTGTCGTGTAGACAAACGTGGAGATGACGTCGCTTGATTCCAGATTCAAGTTGTTCTGCATCAATAATATTTTCTCGAAGCCCACGTTCATGAAATGGCCGATATCCAAAATAAGCAAAATAATGATGACAGGCGCAATGCCCGGCAAGGAAATATGCCAAATGCGCCGCAGCCTTGAAGCCCCGTCCATCTTCGCCGCCTCGTACAGCTGCGGGTTCACTCCGCTCAGCGCCGCAATGTAGATAATGGACTGCCACCCCATGCTCTGCCATATGTTAGAACCGATAAAGATGGTCTTGAACCAGCCCGCTTCCTCCAGAAAGCGGATCGGCGTGCCGCCGAGTGCCTCGATCAACAGATTGATGGGACCGCTGGTCGGTGACAGGAACACATTCAGGATGCCGACGATTACAACTACCGATATAAAATGCGGTATGTACGTAATGTTCTGCAGCCATTTGCTGAAGGTCTTGCTGCGTATTTCGCTGATGATTAAGGCCAGCAGGATCGGAATCGGAAAGGCAATCAAGAGCGAGAACAAATTGATGGACAGCGTATTCCACAGCAGCCGCCAGAAATAATACGAGTCGAAGAAGCGTTCGAAGTGTCCGAAGCCCTCCCAGCTGCTGCCGAGAATGCCTTTGGCCGGATTGAAATTTTTAAAGGCAATCTGCAGCCCGTACAACGGACCGTAGTGAAACACCAAATACCAGACGATGGGCAGTAGCAGCATGAGATACAGATCATACCGCTTGGCCATTTGCTTTAAGAGGCGGGGGCCCCGCCTCGAATCGCTTCGAGGCAGAACCATCGCTTTATCGGCGTTGGCGCTCTTCATGGGCATCCACTCCTTCACGATGATGTGGCAGCTTTATTTCTCCATCTTGTCATAAGCATCCTGATACAATTTCTCCAGTTCGCCGATCTTCATCTTTTGGAGCGTGGATTGGAATTCTCCCCACTTGTCGAAGCTAAGCGCGCCCGCAATGAATTTCGTGCTTTGCTCTTCGTAGTATTTGTCGATGTCGTTGCGCAGAATGTTGACCTGCTGCGCGGTTTGCTCGTCAAACATCGGGGCGGCGTAACGAACCTTCGGCATGAACGGATCCAGCTGCTGCTGCGCCTCCTGCACCTGCGGCGGGTTGATGAACGAAGCAACCTGTTCGCTGATGATGTGAGGGGCCCCTCCTCCCGCATAAGGCGTGATTTTGGCCTGATTGGTAATATCCTTCAGGAAATCCTCTGTATAGTACGGGATCCCATCCTTGAGTTCGTAATGCTCTCCTTCTCTGCCGAACCGCAGAAGAGTAGATCCTTCATCGCTGTAAAAATAATCGATCCAGCGCATCGTGACTTCCGGGTACTTGTTGATGGACGTAATGGCAAAGGCTCCAAAGTCCCGCGCAATCGGCAAGGCCTGGCTTTGCATCCGGTCTCCGTTCGGGCCTGCCGGCGGCGCGATTCCGGTATACTGATCCTGGATCGACAAGAAGTTATTGTTGGTCTGGTCAAAGAAGAATCCCGTATTTCCCGACCCTTGCTTGGCCAAATACTGAGCTTCCGTGTGCGAGAATATCTCAGGGTCCAAAAGCTTTTCCTTGTATAGCTTGTTTAAATACATCAACATCTCTTTATTTTTGTCGCTGCCCATCCAGATGCTCACTTTGTCATTTTCGATATTGATGTTATACCCGAGCTGCGTATCCAGTCCGAATGATCCGCTCATCGCGGCCACAATCGACAATCCGACACGTGCCGTCATCGGAAGCTCATCCTGCTTCCCGTTGCCGTTCGGGTCTCCATCGCGGAAGGCCAGCAGCACCTCATACAGTTCGTCCGTCGTCTCCGGCACCTTCAGATTCAGCTTCTCCAGCCACATCTGGTTGATCCATTTCTTATCCGTACGCGCCGCGCCCAGCGTCACAATGCCGGGAATCGCATAGATGTGCCCCTCCGGCGTCGTGATGCCCGAACGGATTTCGGGATATTCCTCCATCAATTTCTTCAGATTCGGCGCGTATTCGTCGATAAGGCCTTCCAGCGGAATCAATTGGCCTGCCGATCCGTAGCGAACCGCTTCAAGCGGCGAGAGCCCGGAACGGAACAAGGCGTCAGGCAGCTCGTTGGAAGCGAACAGCAGGTTTTTCTTCTCCTGGAAGCCGTCCGTCGGCGCTTCGATGAATTCCACCTTGACGTTGCTCAATTTCTCGTAATCCTGGAATACCGGCATCTCCTTGAACGGACCGTTCACGGGTGCAATCCGGGTGAACATTTTCAGTTCCACCGCTTGATCCACGATCGGAAACCCCGTGGTATGTACGACATTCTCCGCACCTTCGGGTGCGGCTTCCTTCTTCGATCCTCCATCGGAACTGCATCCGGCCAGCATCAAGCTGGAAACGATCATAAAGATGACCGTGTTTCTTCCCCAGCGTCTACGCATGTATCAGCTACCCCCATATTTTCTTATTCACCAACCTTATTTGTAAGCGTTTACCGTTGGTGTGTGTGATTATTATAATTCAGCCGCCTTGACGGCCCGTTACAAAAATTTGACCATTTACTCCACATATTTTACGGTTTATAACAAGGCGGCTTTCGAGTTCGTTTCCCTGCCGATCCGAATACTTGGTTTTATCCTTATCCTCTTCCCAGGCGGTTCAAATACTCCTGCGGGGTCAGGCCCGTCATTTCCTTGAATACTTTGAAAAAATAATTATGGGTCGTAAACCCCACTTGTCCGCTGATTTCCTTGATCGAGTATTTGCCGCTTTCCAGCAGCTTGCGCCCCGCATCGATCCGAACCCGATTCAGATACTCCGAGAACGTCCGCTGCGTCTCTTCCTTGAATATTCGGCTCAAATAGGAGGAGTTCAGGCCGATGGCGCCCGCGGCAAGCTCCAGCGTCACGTAACCCGGGTACCGCTCCAGAATAAAGTGTATGGCCTGCGTGACATGTCGGGAATATGGCCCTCCCGCCCGGTGCTGCTTCAGCAGTCCGAGCAAGCCTGCATAGAAGGATTGCAGCCACTGCACCAGCTCCCCGACGCTGCCGATCCTTCCGAGCTCGCTTCGGGAAGGGAGCTTTTCCTTGGCGTCTTCCGTCCCTGGCAGCCAGGTTTTCAGTGCCTTGTCCCCGGTTTGCATGAGCTCGCTGACCATCATCTGGACCGTATGCGAATGGATCGGCAGATGGTGGATGGAAGCAAAAACAGAGTCGATTAAACCGTGCACGCCTTCGATGTCCAGTCGTTCAATCGAAAGCAGCAGCTGTTTGTGTTCCTCGATCGTTAGAGACACGCGCTGGTGGTATTCATCGGCAAGCCCGCCGGCCCGGCCCGGCATCCTGGGGGCCGCGCTGCTGCCGGACGGCTCCGAGCGGGAAGCATCGAGTAACCGTTCGGCGGAGCCGTAGCTTGTTCCGAGTTGGGTCAAGCTGGTGCACACATGTCCGACGGCGCTTACGCATTTTAAATTGAGGAACAGCTCAAGCGCATGCTGAAGCTTCCTCATCTGTCCGTCGATTTCGCTCTTTATGGCATGCTCGCTCCGTTCCTTAAACGCAAACACGATCATGAACCGTCCATCCTCCACATAAGCTGCCGTCCGCTCACGGATATCGCCAAGGCTCTGCTGCATCATATCGACCACCTGCTGAACCAGCCGATTCGTCTGCACGTCGCTGTATGACTCCGTCAGCAGCAGGAACGGAACAATCTGCAGGGCCGCGGCCGCATAGCTTGACGCACCGGTGTACAGGCTGTTTTCTCGCGAAAATGCCTCAACCTCCAGGGTTGCCTCCTTCCGTCCCCTGACCAGATGCGCGATGTAGTCGCGAATGTGCACGGGATTTATCCGCTCGGTCTTAACCTTGCGGGCCTCGCTCTCTTCCAGCAGCCGATCCGCCCGGCGCAATTCAAGGACCGCTTTGTTAAGCAAGGCAGCAAGCGTCGCACCGTCCAGCCGATGCTTCAATAAATAATCGATGGAGCCGTTCTTCAGGCACTCCCGCACGTAGTCATAATCATCAAAGCTGCTGAGCATGATCGTCTGAATGGACGGAAACCGCGCCTTAATCGCCCGATTGAGCTCCACGCCGTTCATTTCCGGCATATTCACGTCAATAATCGCGATATGCGGAGGAGACTGCTCGATCATCGCGAGCGCCATGATACCGTTATGGGCTTGGCCGCATAATTCGAATCCGTGCTCATTCCAGTCCAATAGCGTTCGCAGATCATGCCGCACCAGCGGTTCGTCGTCAACAAGCAGCACTTGAAACATGGCTTTATATCACCTCTTGTCGGGATTTATCTTATTCTCCACTATGTTCGGAAGCCGGATCTCGGCCTTCGTATATAAACCCGGCTCACTGTACAATTTGACGCCGTAGCCATCTCCGTACATGTGAACGATCCGCTCATGCACATTGCGTACCCCCATGCCGCTGAAACGGGATGTATTTCCGTTCTTGCCCGTCTCCCCCAGAAGCTGCGCCTGCTGCCCCGCCGTCATCCCCTTGCCATTGTCGATCACTTCAATCTTGAGGTCGCTGCCCTCTTCACATACGCGTATCAGCACGAGTCCCTCCTGCTCCAGCGGTCCGATGCCATGAATGATGGCATTTTCCACAAGGGGCTGCAGCATCAGCTTCAGGACCCGGCATTCCAGCAAAGTTTCGTCCTCCACCTGGGTGACCATCCGGATCGGCTCCATATACCTGTACTTCACGATGGAGATATAGCGTTCCACATAATCCAGTTCCTCCCGCACCGTCAAAAATTCGCTCGAATTGCCCAAAACGCCGCGCATGAGCTCGATCAACGATCCGGACACCTCTTCGATATTCGGCACGCCGTTCATCTTGGCCAAATACTTGATGGTATTCAGCGAATTGTATAAAAAGTGAGGATGAATCTGCGCCTGAAGCGCCGTTAATTCGGCCTCCCGCTTCTCTTTCTCGCTGACCCGGATCCCTTCCAGCAGCCGCTTCAAATCCTCCACCATGCTGATGAAGACACGGTACAGCTGTCCGGTCTCGTCCTCGCTTTTGATTTCCTTTTTCGGGAACGTCAGATTCCCTTCCTTCACGAACATCATCAGGGATTTCAATCGCCGGATGTTGAGGGTGATTCGGGAAGATACCTGCAGCGAAGCGATCAGGACAACGATAAACACGATGATGGATACCTCCGCCAACAGTTTGCGGAGCCTTGCCGATTCGCTCAGCAGCGAGTCCATTGGTATCAGAGCCAGGGTGCTCCATCCCGTATACCCGGATTGACGGTTCACGACGATATAATCTCTGCCGTCTATGCTTTGCTTGATGGCATCCCCATTTCCTGCAAGGTCCTGATGGATGCGGAGAATCTTATCGAACGAAGGGGCAAAGGCTGGCGCCGATTCGGCTTCATAGACGAAACCGCCCTGCTTGTCCAGCACATAAATCATGCTGTCGGTGGTCGGCTTCACGCCGTATGTTTTTTGGATAAAATCATAATTCAAATCCACCATGACCACTCCGATCGTTTCGCGGTTATATCGAATCTCACGGCCGATCGTAATGGCATCCGATACGCCCGACTGCTTGAAATACGCATGGCGCGATCCGTTGTGGAGCATGTAATCCATCATGGGGCTGCCCAAGACCGTCTTGTCCAGCCACGGACCGCCCGAGAAATACACCTTCCCGTTCAAACCGACCACCGCAATCCGCGAAATATAGGGCTTGTAATCGATCAGGACGGAGAGAAACTCGTCGATCCGCTTCTGTTCCAGAAACCATTCATAACTAATCTCTTCATGGGGGCTCAGCAGCGTGTCGATCACCGTGTTTTTGTTGGTCACCACGACGGTGTTCAGCCGGTCGATTTCCTCCAGCATCATATTCAGCGATTCATCCGCCTGCCGGATGCTGTCCGAAACCGAGGTGACGGCATTTTGCATGATCGTCTCGCGCATGCTCATATACACGATGACCGTAATGGAGACGATGGACAGGAGCGTCACCGCACTGAACGCAATGAATATTTTCCCTTGAATGCTTCGTCTGGGCGATAGCCATCTTTGAATCGTAGAGAGCTTCATGGCGAGTGTCTCCTTTTTTCGGTTCCGTGGAACCGGATCGGTAACCGTTTTCAATAGTACATAACGCTTCCTGAAATCAGCATGGATTTTCACGCATCGTTATGGGAGGCACCTTGAAATAAATCTTGAACGCCCGGGTGAATGAATACAAATTGGGATAACCCAGGGACAGGGCAATCTCGGTAATCGTCGCGTCCGTTTCCGTTAGTAACCGTTTGGCCTTGTCCATTCGGATGCGCTGAAGGTATTTCAGCGGGGGCATTCCTACCTGGCTCGTGAACATATTGGAGAAGTACGAGCGGTGCACGCCCGCGAATTCGGCAACCTGCTGCACGGATATCCCCTCGGTAGCATGCAATTCCATGTAATCCAAACACTCGTTAATCCATCCCGCAAGCTCCGTCGGCTCTGCGGAAGCCGCGTCGGGAACCATGCCGGCGAGCAGACCATAAACCAAACCGTGCAGCTCGAGCGATACCGACGGCTTCCAGCGCTCGACGCCGGCCAAGGCATCAATCACGCATTCGGCGGACTTTTCGACCCGGGAGGAGATCATTTGTCTGCCGAACGGGCTTTCCGGCACTAAGCCGGCCAGCTCGAGCAGCGGCCTTACCCTGCTTCCGTCCAAGGCCAGCCAGCTCATCCGGAGCGGTGCATCCGAGGGAAGCAGGTGATAGTAATAAGTCCGGCCCGGAAACAGGCAGAACAGATCATTCTTCTGCAGATCCACTCGTTTGCCGTCGAACTCCAGCCGCACCGTTCCCTCATGCACGAAGTGCAGACTGTAACACTCGATCCGTTTCGGCCCGACCCTGTAATTGGGCTTGGCTAAACTTCGCCCCGCCCGGACGGGCCAGATCTGTGCCTCTTTATCCAAATATCCCGGCGTATAGTAGATAAACTCGGCATACTCGTATTCGTACTCCTGCAACTCGACTTCCCCTCTTCCCTTCATTTTTTCATCAAGAATAACAAAATGACAACAAAAATATAACACGGTGCTATTTTGATAACCCCTATTTTTCAATATCATCATACTAGGAGGGGATTACACTTGTCGAGAAGACCTAACATTTTGCTAATCACTAGCGATCAGCAGCATTGGAATACGATCGGCGCGTTTCAGCCTGAAATCTCTACGCCGAACCTGGACCGCCTCGCGCGCCAAGGGACGACGTTCGAACGGGCATACTGTCCCAATCCGACCTGCACGCCGAGCCGGGCTTCCATCATTACGGGGCAGTACCCGAGTCAGCACGGAGCCTGGACCTTGGGGACAAAGCTGCTGGAAGACCGCCATACCGTCGGCGAAAGCTTCCAAGAAGCCGGATACCGGACCGCGCTGGTGGGAAAGGCACATTTTCAGCCGTTAACATCCACGGAAGACTACCCGTCCGTCGAAGCTTACCCGATCCTTCAGGATTTGGCGTATTGGCGAAATTTTCACGGTCCTTTTTACGGCTTCGATCACGTCGAGCTGGCGCGTAACCATACGAACGAGGCCCATGTCGGACAACATTATGCCCTATGGCTGGAGGAGCAAGGATGCGCCAATTGGCGCGATTACTTCCTGCCGCCTACGGGAACCATGGACCCTACCCAAACGTACACATGGCCCATCCCGGAAAAATACCACTACAATACCTGGATCGCCGAGCGGACCCATTCGCTTTTGGACCAATACAAGAAGGCGGAGGAGCCATTCTTCTTGTGGGCAAGCTTCTTCGACCCGCACCCGGAATATTTGGTGCCGGAGCCTTGGGATTCGATGTATGATCCGGAGAAACTCACGATCCCGTCCCTGACGCCCGGAGAGCATGACCGCAATCCGCCGCATTTCGGATTGACGCAGGAAGAGGAGCCTGATTTTTCGCATCTCGCTGAGACCGGGTTCGGCATTCACGGTTACCGTTCCCATCACTATTACGAATACGGCTCGAAATCCAGGCTAACGGAATACGACAAGAAAAAGCTGGTCGCCGTGTATTACGGCATGATCAGCATGATGGATAAATATATCGGCAAAATACTCGATAGACTGGACGAACTGGGACTGTCGGAGGATACGATCGTTGTCTTCACCACCGATCACGGACATTTCTTCGGCCAGCACGGCCTTCAAGCCAAGGGCGGGTTCCATTACGAGGATTTGATCAAGCTTCCGTTCATTGTGCGTTATCCGGGACGGGTGCCCGCCGGGAAAAGGTCGAATGCGATACAGTCTCTGGTCGATCTGGCCCCGACCTTCCTATCCTTCTGCGGCATACCGGTCCCGCACGCGATGACGGGCATCGACCAAAAGGACGTGTGGCTCGGGGCTGTCGATACCGCAAGGCAGCACGCCATCTGCGAATTCCGGCATGAGCCTTCAACGATTCATCAAAAAACGTACATCGAGCAGCGTTATAAAATCACCGTTTATTACAATCAGACCTACGGCGAACTGTTTGACCTTGAAGCAGATCCCGGAGAGTTGCACAATTTGTGGGACGAACCGGGATATGAGCAGCTGAAGGCGGAGCTGCTGCTTAAATATATCTGGGCCGAGCTTGGCAAGGAGCCGATGCCGATGCCGAGAATCCACCACGCCTAATGGAAAAGCTAAACGCGTACATGAGCCGGGCAAAAGAACAAATAACGCTTCTGGCCCGGCTATTCTGGACCTTCTTTCGCATTGGGCCTTCCACCTTCGGAGGCGGATACGCGATGTTGCCCATGATTGAGCGCGAAGTGGTGAGCAAGAAAAAATGGGTGAACGAAGAGGAAATCGGCGAGCTGATCTCGCTTGCCGGTTCCGCTCCCGGCGGCGTCGGCGTGAATGCCGCCGCCATGATCGGACACCGCCAAGCCGGCATGGCCGGGGCTGTTTCGGCCGTGCTGGGCGTGACATGCCCCACATTTATCATCGTGCTCCTGATCAGCACGGCTGCGGTATTTTTTCGGGATCAGCCTAAGGTTGAAGCCGCTTTAAAGGGTATGCACGGGGCCATCATCGCGCTGATCGCCGTGGCTGCTTACCGGATGGCTAGATATGCCGTCTTTGATGCCACCACAACGATCACCGCCCTTGCCACCGTAATCGTGATGCTGTTCACCGGCGTCCATCCCCTCTATCTGATTGCGCTTAGCCTGCTCGGCGGCATGGCCGTCATCCAGATCAAAATACGGCTGGGACTGCGAGCGGATACCGAGAAGAAGGCTGCGGCCGATAGCTGCCCGGAATTGGAATATTACATTTGAGCGAAACGAATCGGGGCGAAGGAAATGTATTGGGACTTGTTCATGATATTCATTGGCGTAGGCCTTGTGTCTTTTGGCGGCGGATATGCGGTGATCCCGGTCATTCAGAAGGAGATCACGGAAAAAGGGCTGCTGACCGCAGCGGAATTCCAGCAGACCGTGGCGCTGGCCGGCATGGCGCCCGGGTCGATCGCCACCAATGCCGCCACGCTGATCGGCTATCAGACCGCCGGCTATGCCGGGGCCGTCGTCTCGACCGTCGGCATCATCCTGCCGTCGCTGGTCGTCATCGTGATGCTCTCTGCCTTCTTCTACCGCATGCGGGGGAATCCATGGGTGAAATCTTCGTTATACGGCTTGCGTCCGGTTACGACCGGACTCATCGTCTATGCGGCCATTCATTTTGGTTATCCCGATGAGGGCGACGGGGCTTTAAGAGGACTCATTCCCACGCTGCTGATTTGCGGAGCTTGTTTATTTCTCCTGCTCAAATACAAACTCCACCCGTTGCTGATTCTCCTTATGGCTGGGGCTGCCGGCATCGTTTTATTCTAACGCGGTACGGTGAGGCGGGAAGACTCAGACGGCTCCAACAGCATCCCAATATGGTTCTTTTGTAATCGTGTGCGCGGGTCCCTCCCTGAGGACCTGGTGCGTGGTCCGGGGCATGCTTGGATGGCTGGCTGCGGGTGTATGAGTGATTCGACCGGGATGGCTTTCCCAAAGAAACGAATAACAAGCCGGAACCTTCATATGGTCCGGCTTGTTCTCGTTTCTTATTTATGGCGCCAACCGTTCCGAAATGCGTTTGGCCATCCACTCGTTTACGTCCCAGAGATCCGCGACGGGAGCCCCTGTGAAAGGGAGGGTGTGCATGTACCCGGCCGGGCCAAATTCAGGCGTTATGCTGGTATGACTGAACCCTTGCTCTCTTCGGTATTGGACAATGCGTGACCACCAGGCTTCAAAGACTGTCAGCTCCCGGCTGTATTCAGGCGCCCCGGGATGGGGAACCTGGGGGCCCTGAGCGTAGCCTACGCGCGCGTGAATATGGACGGTCCGCCGTATGGCGGCTTCCATGTCTTCCGCATAGTCCTCCAGCAAGGACTCGGTCACGCAGCACCAATGGCTGAAATCGGCCGTAATGCTCAGCTCCGGGAACTCCTCCAGCAAGGTGCGCGTCGTCCACGGCGTGAACATCGCCCGCGACCGGTGGGTTTCGTGCCCGATGGTGATGCCGACCTCCTGCTCTATTTTCAGCGCAGCCTCGAAAAAACGCAATTGCTCCTCGATCTTCATGCCATCCCGGGCGCTATGGGAAACGATCAGCTTCGGGCCGAAGGCTGCGGCCCGGCGCGTCTGCTCGGCAAAGGTTTCTTGATGGGGCACGGATGTAGTCACCTGGGCAATGTAATGAAGCTGAAATTCCTCCAGCAACTCCTTAAATTCGGCTTCCAGATTCGCCGGCGGCAGCGGAGCTTCAATTCCCGCGTAACCGGCCTGTGCAGCCCTCGTCAATTGGTCCCTGCAGCTTCCCTCCATGCCCCACAGGGCCTTATACAGCTGAATGCTCAATTCATGCACGCTCCTTTATTCCCATCCGGGTTATTCGTTGACGAATTTCGTTCCGGCGATGTTCTTTCCGCGGGCCAGCCACACCTTAAAACCGGGATTCTTATCCGGATAAACCAGCGCGTCCGTCGAGAAATACCGCATGGTGTACCCGCAGCGCCGGTACGGGCTTGTATTCGGCGCCGCGCCATGAATGATGCGCGAATCGTGAAGCGAGCATTCCCCTGGCTCTAGTTCGAAATAAACTGCCCTAGACTCATCAACCGAGCCGCTCTTGATTTGGGTGTCGAACAAATTCTTTGTCCCGTCCACCTCCTCATAGTCCGAGAACCCGCTATGATGCGTGCCCGGAATGACGCGCATGCATCCATTTTCCTTCCAGCTGCGGTCGATCGCCAGCCATACGGTGATAATCTTATCGAAGCTGCTTAATCTTCCGTTCCAGTAGGCCGAATCCTCATGCCAAGGCGTAGCGCGTCCGACATGCGGATCTTTGCAGATAAAATGGCTCGACCACAGCCCGATATTCGGCCCGATGATCGGTTCGACCAGATCAAGCACTTCATCGGCCAATAGGAAATCCAGCAGCCTTTCGTCACGGAAATGCGGGGTATCCAGTTCGTCCGATAGCTTGCTGCCCTTCTCCTCGAGCTGTTCTTCAAAGATTGAGGTCAGTACCTGCATTTTTTCGGCGCTAAAGAGCGGTTTCCGGTATAGGTAATACCCGTTCTCTTTATAAAACTCAACTTCCTGCTTCGAAAGCGCTTGCGTTGTCATCATCATAACCTCCAGTCAAGTAAGGATTTCACGAACTGAGGCCATTATATCCCGGACGGTGACAGCCATACTGCGCATTCGTTAGGAAAAATACTGCATATCTTCGGCTATCCCTGCATGATGGCGGTACTGCCTGGGGGACATCCCTTTTCGCTGACGAAACACCCTCTCAAAATGCCCTAACGTATTGAAGCCGGAGGCGTAACAAATTTCGGTGACGGGCAGCGAGGAAACCCGAAGCAGCGATTCGGCAAATTGCATTCTGACATTTTGCAGGTAACGCTGAAAAGACTGTCCCACGGACTTCGAGAAACACTCGCTGAAATACGTAGCCGAGTATTGGGCCTGTGCGGCCGCATCTTCCAATCTCAAATCTTCCCGGAAGTGGTGGTGAATGTAGATCAAGGCCCTTTGCAGGTTTACGTTGAGCTGCCGATTCCCGGTCCCGTTCGTGGGCAAAGCGCAGTTTGCGGTACTGCCCCGATTCAGATCCACCAACAGCCGCTGAAGCGTAGCCCGAATCGCGATCTCGCTGCCTTCGCGCGAAGCTCCGGTTTCTTCCCTCATCCGTTCATAATCGGCGAATATCTGCCGGTGCTGCATCTCCTCGAGCTGTGCATGCAGCACCAGCTTGCCTCCGAACAACCAGTGATACAGGTTATCGTCCATCATGGCCTCGGTAAAAATGACATTGTATATTTCAAGAGGCTTGTCTTCCACGGACACCAGCTCATGGAAGTCGGCCGGCGTCAGCAGGAAGAGGGTTCCGGAAGACAGCGGATACGCGGAGCCGTTGAGCCTATGCTCCCCTTCTCCCCCAACTACATAACTCAGCTCGTAAAATTCATGCCAATGCAGCGGAATCGTCCCCGGATGAATGCCGTGAAATACTTGAACAGGCGCGCGAGGCTGCAATCGGTAATCCTCATTGGTTAGCCTGGGAGGCTGTTTGGTTTCCACTTGTGACGCTCCTTTTCGCTATTCAATTCACTAAAATCTCACGCCGGAGACGGTCAGGTCGGTACAGGCTAGAGCTCTCCCCGAGCCATGTTCTGCCGGTGCGATTCGGCCAGCCGAGCAAAGTACCGAATGGCAAAATCCCTGAACAGCACCGCCGTCTGCATAAGGTATCGGTCCTTGGGCCAAGACAAGGAAATCGAGCGCTTGCACCAGCTTTCTTCGAGCCTCAGTTGGACGACATCGGGCCCGGTTGATCCGCCCCATGTCACGACCGGCAGGAAGGCGACGCCCTGACCCGCTCGAATGAGACCGCGGACGGTGGCGGGGTCGTCGCTCTCGAATCGGATACGGGGGGTAAAGCCAGCAAGACGGCAGAACGCATCGGTCGTTTCGCGCAGCGATTTGCCCGGAGGCAGCGTAATGAAGCTCTCTTCCTTAAGCTCCTGCAAGCTGACCCGATCTCGATCCGCAAGCGGATGGTCGGCGGGTACCGCAACCACGATCTCCTCTTCGAGCAAGCACACCGAGGTCGTTCCCTTCGGCGGCTCTGCGCCATCGGACAGGCATAAATCGAAGCTCGGCATCCCTACGGATGACAAAACATGCTGCTGCAATTGGAACTCGGCATTCGGGCATTCTTTGCGAAAATCGGCCAATAGATCCGGCAGCAAATGCGAGGAGACGCGCACATCGAGCGTGATGGCGGCGGAGGTGCTGCCGCTGGCATCCTGCAGCTGCAGCTTTCCGTCCTCCAGCGCCTGCAGCGCAATATCCACTTGATGGAGAAACAGCTTGCCATGCTCGTTCAGACGTATGGATTTGCGTTCCCGCTCGAACAGCTTGGTTCCCAGCTCGGTTTCTAGCGATGCGATCATTTTGCTTAATGCCGGCTGCGATATATGAAGGCTATGGGCTGCTTTCGTCATGTGCTGCATTCGGGCAGCAGTCTGAAAATACTTTAATTGCAACAGTTCCATCTCATTCCAACTTTCTTTGATACATAACTCATCAGTTATCATTTATATAATCTAATATATATTAGGGCTTATCATAGAAACAAGATATAATAATCTCATCTTGTAAGGATAGGAGACGGTCAACTTGATCGTGCAAACATTATCAGGCACAGTGGAAGGCGCCGATTTAAACGGCGTGCATGTATTCCGGGGCATCCCCTATGCTGCCGCACCTGTAGGCAATCGCAGATTCAAGCCTCCGGCCCCTCCGCTCGCTTGGACGGGCGTAAGGCCGTGCAAGCAATTCGGGCCGATCGCCCCCCAGCAGCATCAGCCGAACGGGAACGTGCCCGGGCTTGCACAGTCCGAGGATTGCCTAAACTTAAATGTGTGGACAACGGGCGTCAATGAGAAATTAAAACCGGTCATGGTTTATATCCATGGCGGCGGGTTCGTGTCGGGGAACGGAGCGGAGTGCGATGGATCCCGTTACGCAGCAGAGGATGGGATCGTCTACGTATCGATCAATTATCGGCTGGGTGCGTTAGGTTTTTTGTATTTGGGAGACCTGCTCGGCAACGAGTATGAAACCTCCGGAAACCATGGCATGCTTGATATCGCGGCTGCCCTCCGGTGGGTTCGGTTGAATATTACCGCTTTTGGCGGCGACCCGTCGCGGGTAACCGTCATCGGCAATTCTGCCGGGGCCAAATGTACCGCCACCCTCTACGTGATGGAAGCGGCACAGGGCTTATTTCACCGGGCCATTGCCCAAAGCGGCGCAACGCAGTCGATACGGGATTGCCAAACCGCCAATGTCACGACTCTTAGGCTGCTTGAAGAGCTGGGGTTACCGCAAGCACAGGCGCATCAGCTGCTTGAACTTCCTGCCGAGAGAATCATCGAAGCGCAGTCGGCGATCGGCTCCGACACCTCGCGCAGCCTGCATATGTTCGGCCCGGTTGCCGACGGCCATGTCATTCCGTTGGATCCACTGGCGAGTCTGGCGGGGAACGCCGGCCTCCCGCCGCTGCTGATCGGCACGAATGAGAATGAAGCGGCTATTTTTATCCATAACGATCCGGCGCTTCAGTCCCCGGCTTTCGAGACGCTCGAACGTTTCTTCGGCGAGAATGCCGCTGTGGCGTGGAATGCTTATGCTTGTTATGAGCAATCGATGGCATCGGGTGAAGCGTGGAGCAAAACATTGACCGAACATCTCTATACGATCGGAGCGATGCAGTTTGCAGAAGCCGTGGCATCGTCAGGAACTCCTGTATGGATGTATCGGCTCCAATGCGGCGGCTCGCTCGGCGCGATACACGGGTATGAAGGCAGTCTCATCGGCGCAGCATTCAACCGAAATGTGATGCCCGCTGAATGGCACTCCAATGAGGATCCCTATTCCGTAGCCGCCGAGAGCTATGCGCTGGCACGCGCCATGCGGGAAGCATGGGTCGCATTCGTACAAAGCGGAGAGCCGAATATTCGTGCGTTGCCGGCTTGGCCCGTCTATGGGAGCGGGCACCCTACCATGGTACTGGACCAAAACAGCTGCATTCGAGAGGACCTGCCGGTTCCCGCCGGAATCGGCGTGCCCCATCAGGTTTGGAGGATGGCCTGATGTTGTTGATCCAGATCGCCCTCGTTATGGTGCTGCTCGGACTACTCCTCGGTTTCGTGGGCGCAGGCGGATCGGGTTTTATCATCTCCATCCTGACGGTTGTATTCGGTTATCCCATCCATACCGCGCTGGGTACCGCACTGGCGGCGATGTTCTTCTCGTCGCTTTCCGGTTCGGTCAGCCATTATCGGGAAGGGAATATGGTGCTGAGAACGGGTGCCGTCGTCGGCTTAGCCGGTGCGGCGGGGGCGTGGGTCAGCTCAGGCTGGTCCTCGCTGATTCCCGAGGATCAACTGGGCTTTATGACATCCGGGATGCTCTTCGCCTCCGGACTGGCCTTATGGTTCAGGATGATGTACGTCTCACGGCGGTCCAAGGCTTCCGAGGTCTCGGCTCCACCGGTTGTCCAGGGTTTCCGATACTGGCTGCAGGCGCTGCTCATCGGACTGATCACCGGTGCCTTATCGGGTTTGTTCGGAATCGGCTCCACTCCGTTCATCCAGATCGGGCTCATGCTTGTCCTCGGCATGTCGATGTGCTTTGCCGCCGGCACGACCATGCTGGTCATCATGCCGATTGCGCTGGCCGGAGGCGCCGGATACTTCTCGATCGGATACCTGGATGTTCAACTGCTCGCCGCCGTTGTGGTCGGGACGATGTCCGGCTCGTACGTCGGAGCAAAATTTACGAAGCGCGTACCCGTTGTCTGGCTGAAAACCTGCATGGTCCTTACCCCGATGATCGGCGCTGCCATATTGCTGCTGTAAGGGCTGTTCGAACAGCTTCTAGTTATTTAATAAAATACGGAAACAACAAAAAACCTTCCAATGATCGTCATTCGATCATTGGAAGGTTTTCGCTTTTTGAATGTTAGAATCGAGTCATAATTCGCAAGCGATGGCTTTTATCTATTTACGAACGACGGTATAGCCTTTATCCTCAAGCAGCTTCACGATGCCATGCTCACCCAGATAGTGGGCTGCGCCAACCACGATGAAGTACTCTTCTTTTTTGCCGTTCTTCAGGTATCCGTCGATTTTCTCGGCCATGCCGATGTTGCGGTCAATCAGCATCGCTTTGTTGTATTCCTCATCAACGGCCATGCTGTTGGTGAACTCCAGCAGCGCCTCATCATTACCCGTCTTCCACATTTCAGCCAATTGCTCCACACCGTCATCCAGCACGTCGAAATTATCCAAGGCGATGTTGAGATTCTTTTCTTGCAGCTCTTTGGAGAAGCCATTAAACATGCCGAGCTGCAATTCATAGGATTCTAGCTCGATTACCGGAATTTTGCGCTCGATCGCTTTCTGGACGAAATACAGATCGATTCCAGCAGCGGCTTCGTAGCCAGCCTTCACCGCTTTCAAGCTGCTGATCGTGGTTTCCACTACCCATGGCTTGAATGCATCCAAGGCATTCGGCTTCATGCCGCTCTCCGTCAAGATTTTGCCTAGCTTGGCGTACGTCTCGCCGGACACATGATCCTTGAGCGCTGTTCCATCCTTATACATGCCCATATCCATGATCAGCTGCTGCTGCGCTTCGTCAGCGGCTTTGCTGACATCAACCTCGACGCCGAGATAATCTGCTTCGGCGAAGGCTTCCTCAAATTCCGGACGCAGCGGGTAGAAGCTGTCATCCGCGATATGCATGGAGCCCACCAGATACACAGTATTCCCATTGCTCTCTACTTCCCACATAAACCCGCGGCCGCCGGTCTGTGCGGTTTCCGTCGCCTTGGAAACCAGCAGAACGGTACGGGTTGCTGCATTCCATTTGACCTCATAGCCGGCTGCGTCCCCGACAACCCGAATGGGCGCATAGGTTACGCCATTGATTCGTTTCAGTTTGCCTTTCAGGGTAATGGTCTTACCGTCCACCACCGCAGTAATGGTGTCATCTGCAGCTCCCGTCAGCTTCACGTCCAAAGCCTGGAGCGTGCTTCTAAGCGGAACAAGCGTCGTGCCTTTTTCTATAACCGGTGTGCCAAGCGAATATTCGACAACTTGGTTATTCACTTTCACAGCCGGCTGCTGCGGCGCTGCCATGGCAGGCACTGACGTGGCGAGCAATCCCGCCGAAATCGTGAGAGACAAGAGCATGCGTTTCCAATTTTTCATGTATGTAAGCTCCTTTATGTTGGTGTGGTCTTATGCGGCAAAGAATAACCGTGCTGTACTCTACTTATTTTATGGGGGTATGTCCGCCATACCGATGTCGGTATGGCGCCCCCCTTAACTCTACTTTTTGTTCCGGCAGCCCTAACACTACTTCCACTGCTTTACATCTTATAAGCCTTCATTGCTTTTCTGAGCTCTTTGAACGTAGGGCGTTTACCGTACATCAGGACACCGGTGCGATAGATTTTCGCAGCCAGCCAGCCGAAGACGAGAATGGCCGCGATCAGGATCGCCAGCGAGAGAAGAATCTCCCATACGGTAATGTCGCCTAGTCCGATCCGTACCAGAATCGTGGTCGGCGAGATGAACGGAATGTACGAGGACACCTTCATCAGCATCGAGTTTGGAGCGCTCAGGCTAAAAATCGCGATATAGAACGCCACCAGCGACAGCATCGTAATCGGCATGACCGCCTGCCCTAAATCCTCGGTACGGCTGACGATCGAACCAATGGCCGCATATAGCATTGCATACAAGAAATAGCCAAGGATGTAGAAGATTAAACCGAACACCAGCAGCATCGGGTCAATCGCGCTCAGGTCGAGATTCATGTCCTTCAATGTATCCAGGTTGTGCGGAAGCATCAGGTTCACGGCGGCCACGATGCCGAATGCGGCGATCTGCGACAGACCCAACAGGAACATGCCGATGACCTTGCCAAACATTTGGCTCAGCGGAGATACGCTTGTAATCAAGATCTCCATAATACGGGAGCTCTTCTCTGTCGTCACTTCGGAGGCGATCATGTTCCCCGTACCCATCAAGGTGAAGAAGAACAGAATAATCAGAGCGTACACCACAATGTAGTTAATAACCTCGGAAGCCCCTTCCTTCTCATCCGAAGCCCCGTCTGGATTGCCAGACGGATTCGTGCTTATGCTGCGTGCGTCAATCTGAACCGGCATATTCAGTTCATTGATCTGGGCATCGGACAAATTGAGTCCTTCTACGATGCTGCGCGTCTTCGCCACCTGCAGCGCTGCTTGCAGATTGGATTGCAGTTCCGGGCTCATGGCCTCGTCTTCGGAGCTGTAGACCACGGTTGGGAACGTATTGCCATCTTGTGCTTCAAATTTCAAATAGCCTTCGATTACGCCGTCTTTAATGTCTTGATTCAGGGCAGCTTCATCTGCCGTTTCGTATTTGACGAATTCGTAGGAATTGGCCGGTAAGCTGCTCCAAGTGGTCTCCAATTGTTCGGCAAGCGTTTGTTCTTGTCCATATACCAGCCCGATGCGGGTGGTCTCGTCGGATCCCGCCTTATCCCCCGTAAACATTTGGATCAGAAAAGGAAGATTGATCCCGATCGTAATAATGAGTGCAAATATCAAGGTAGAAACGAGAAACGACTTCGTTCTTACTTTATTCATGAACGTAAATCGGATAACGGTCCACATATTATTCATTGGATTCACCTACCGCCTTTATGAAGATTTGATTGAGTGTCGGTTCCTTCACTTCAAACCGATGGATCGTGCTTTGCGACATGGCCATATTTAAAATGTTCTGCGCTGCATCAACCTGACTGATTCGGATGGAGTAACCGTCCTCTGTCCGCTCCACCGCCGTTACGCCAGGCAGGGCTTCAAGACCCCGAACTTCACCGGACGTACCGAGCACCACCTCTTCACGAGGATACTTGGATTTGATATCCTTCAAATTCCCTTTTACCACCGTATTGGAGCGATGGAGAATCGTAATGTTTTTGCACAGTTCCTCAACGTGTTCCATCCGGTGAGTGGAGAACAGAATGCTCGTTCCTTTGTCTCGGAGTTCTTTTACCGTTGATTTCAGAAGTTCGACGTTAACCGGATCCAGTCCGCTGAAGGCTTCGTCGAGAATGAGAATCTGCGGGTCATGGACAACCGCTGCGATAAAGCCCATTTTTTGCTGATTGCCCTTGGACAGCTCTTCGATCTTCTTGTCGTAATAGTCGGGAACTTCAAACCGTTCCAGCCAGTATTTCAAACTCTTATCCGCGTCTTTCGCGGACATGCCCCGCAGCTGAGCCAAGTAGGAAATTTGCTCGCTGACCTTCACTTTCGGGTATAACCCGCGCTCTTCCGGCAAGTAACCCATAATGTGACGCAGTTCCTTGTTGTACGGCTTTCCGTTGTACAGGATCGTTCCGTCATCCGGGTAGATCAGTCCAAGCACCATCCGCATGGTGGTTGTTTTGCCGGCGCCGTTCGCCCCGAGCAGCCCGTAGATTTCACCTTCCTCAACCTGAAGCGAAATCCGGTTTACTGCCGTTTTGTCTGCATAAATCTTAACTACATTGTCTAATTGCAATCGTTGCATCTCCTAAAAACCCCTCTCTATCCTAGTTCTGCACATTGGCAGGCATGTTTCCGTCAATCCATAATCGAAGCACTTCATCCAGCTCCAAGGAACGGGTCTGAATAAACGGGATGCCTGCAGACTGCAGGATCTTCTCCACTTCCAAGCATTCCGTCGTTATAAAAGATATCGTGCTCGCTGTCTCTTGCTTGAAGCTCAGAATACCCGGCAGCTCCTTTACAATGGAGGCATCTCCCTGAATCCAGCATTCCCTCCAGTTGTCCAGCAGCGAATCCTTCTCCACCATGCCGAGCATCTTCCCGTGATGGATGAGAATGACATAGTCCGCCAGACGCCGGATTTCATCCACCACATGGGTGGAGAGCACGATGGTCGTATCCATGGACTTCATCACTTTGTGCAGCTGATCGATCATCAGCTTCCAAGCGAATGGATCCAGGCCCGAGGAAGGTTCATCCAGCAGCAGGAACTTGGGCCTTGGCGCCAGCGCAGCGGCGATCTCGAACTTGCGGCGTTCCCCCTTGGACATCTTGCGCAGTTTGACGCCCCGCGGGACATCGAACCGGGATAAAAGCTCATCGAAAAAATAACCGTCCCAATCGTCATACCAGGATGCGCGGAAGCTGGCCGCTTCATCCACCGTCATATGCTGTTCTTCTATGCTTAGCTGTTCAGGAACGAAGCCCATCTGTTTACGGATCGAGACCGGAAGCTCTCCCCGGTAAGACTCGCCGAACCAGGTGATTTCGCCTTCGTCCGGAAACACGGTCTGCATCATCATGTTCAGCAGCGTGCTTTTTCCCGAGCCGTTAGGTCCCACCAGGGCAACGATATATCCTTGAGGAATCGATAATTGGATCGGGCCGATGGTTTTCGTTCTTCGCCGTTTAATGACATTACGAAACTCAATAACATGCGGTTCCATGGAATGTTAGCGACCTCCTTTGGCGTCATATTTTTCCCGGACAACTTCCATGAACATCTCTTTCATCTCATCTTCATTGAATTGAACGGCAAGCCCTTTATCTACGGCATCCCTTAATGCCTCAATGACCGCATCGCGTTTATATTGTTCTCGGGCTTGGTCGCCGACGCCGGCAACAAAGGTTCCCGTGCCTTGCCTCGTTCGCAGCAATCCTTCATTCTCAAGATCCTGATACACCCTGCGCACCGTAATGACGCTACACTTCAGATCTCCGGCAAATTCCCTAATGGATGGCAATAACGTTCCCTCCTCGATTTGACCGCTAATAATGAGCGAGCGCAGCTGTGTTTCAATCTGGTGATATAAAGGCTCTGCGCTATTTTCATTGATCTGTATCAGAAGTCGCACCTTTTACCACCTCGCTTTTCTTTTGTGCATAAGCCCGTGCCATTGCATACCGTACGGATTCATCTTTAGGTCCTTCATGATAAATCCCTGGTCTGCTGCCGCGTGTAGGTTAACTTGCTCATAAGCAGCATGGACGCCAATCCTACAATCAGCGAACCCCACATCACCGGAGATAACAGGCTCCATTTCATGGCGGCGTTCGCTGCGAATTCGAATATGCTGTAACCCAACAGGCTCAGTACAGCGATCAATCCCGAAAGGAGCAGACTCATAAGAACGGTATTCCTTAGATACACCTTGCCGCTGCACATATTTTCCCAGTAGATATAAGGTCCCGTTAATAAAAATCCAACCCCGACCCATGTCAGCATAAAGGCGATATAGCTTGGAATATCCATCACGCCTCTAAGGTGATTCCCGATAGCATAGATGATTCCGTAAAACACGATGCTGTTGATGGCAAAAGCGATCAGGGAATTAATGATCCGACTAACAAAAATCGCGGAAGCCGGCACCGGTATGCTCCGGTAGAAGTACAGCATTCGGGTGTATGAATCCTCGTTCAAATATTTGAAGGACTTCCGGTTAAATAAAAATCCTACAAAAGGAGCAAAAAGCACCATGATAAAATCGACAAACGGGTTATTGTATTCGTCTAGATGCTCGAACTGAACGTTTATGACGACGCTCGTGGCGAACCCCATATACAGCATGAACAGTATGTTCCATATGATTTGGAGCTTATCGCTTGCGAAGTCTTTCTTTACGATCTTCATCGCATTATGGATAACCTGTTGCAATGCGTCTCACCCTTTCATTCCTTCATGTATTCATTTCGTTTTATTATCGCAGTCTGATCTCACTGTGCTTAGTGTGATTACTGTGCTCACTGTGTATATCTTTATACACAGTATATAGTGTGCATATAAACAGTGTCAATAGAATTTGTAAAATTTTATGATTATCCTGATTTCAACAGCGACCGGAATGGATACACTCCCCCTCCTCTGCCCACACAATACACACCGGCTGAGATAACCATCGGGTGTTCACTTCCCTGCTGCGGCTCAATCAACAGCTTCCCTGCTCAAGGGAGTGCAGCCGTGGAGGAGACCTGGCGTTCGCCTTTGAAACCGGGAAACTCCCCTTTCATCTCATCCTAGTTTCCTGGTATCAACAGCGACCGGAATGGATACACTCCCCTCCAATTCCCTCACAATACACCCGGCTGTGATAACCATCGGGTGTTCCCTTCCCTGCTGCGGCTCTCTCAAGGACATCCCTGCACCAGGGGAGTGTAGCCGTGGAGGAGACCTGGCGTTCGCCTTTGAAACCGGGAAACCACCTCTTCATCTCATCCTAAGTTTCCTGGTTTCAACAGCGACCGGAACGGATACACTCCCCCATCTGCCCACACAATACACCCGGCTGTGATAACCATCGGGTGTTCCCTTCCCTGCTGCGGCTCTCTCAAGGACATCCCTGCACCAGGGGAGTGCAGCCGTGGAGGAGACCTGGCGTTCGCCTTTGAAACCGGGAAACAACCACTTCATCTCATCCCAGTTTCCTGGTTTCAACAGCGACCGGAACGGATACACTCCCCCTCCTCTGCCCACATTTGAGCCGCCAAAACAAAAAACACCCGCCAGATTTCTCTGACGGGTGTTCACCTCCAATTACATTCCAAATATGACTTTCCATACAGGCTGGGTATGCCCGCCCGGGTACAACAGGTACAACAAGGTATACACGGCTACGCCGGTGATGGCCGTAAAGAACCAGATGATCGACGTAACCTTGCCCCACTTGCGGTGCTTGGAGAACTTCTCCTTGAAGCCGAGGACCAGCGTCGTGATCCCGAACACAGCGGCTACGGTAGCCAGTACAATGTGGAAGATCAGGAATACCTGGTAATACGGCTTCAGGTCATCAGGTCCGCCCCATGACGTGTTGCCGATGAATACGGTGCGCGAGGAATAGATGATAAAGAAGATGACGGCTGCGATGGCCGCCCAGATCATCACTTTCTTGTGGGCCTCGCGCTTCCCTTTAATGATAAGTCCCCAGCCAATCGCCACCAGCACGGCGCTGATGACGATGAACGTTGTACTGACCGTGGGAAATATAAAAAACCAATCCATATGGATCCCCCTTCAATAATCCTGTTACGCCTGATTGAGTTTACCTGGAGGAATCTCGCCAGGCAAAGGATCGTCTTCCTGATTTTCTCGTTTGTACCAGTGAAAGAACACATAGGCCAGCATCGAGGCAAAAATGATTTCCTGGAAAAACTTCATGATGATCCCGCCCACTCGCTGGTCAATCGCGGGCTCCAGGTAGCCGAAGAACTCCGGCCCGCCGAACTGGCTGAGCAACGCGGAGGTATCGCCGGCAACGCAATAGCCCATCGCCTTCGCCCATACCACTGGATCGCTATAAGTTGCGTACATCGGTTCGCTTGAGAAAATAATGAGCCCGCATGCCGGTGTCAGCAAGACCATGTTCAGAAAGATGTATCCCATCTTCATAAGCCCTGACGACTTGTCCTTCTCCGGAATCGGTTTAATGATGGCCCACCACATCAGCAGCGAGGCGATAAACAGGATCAAGTAATACAGACGGTGCACCCAGAAGTTTAACATGACAAAGTCATGGATGACCGGGATGTGATAAAACGAAAACAAGCCGTTAAACAGAACCGCGGCAACAATCGGACGCGCAAGGAAACCGAGCTTCTTAAACGGATTGACCTTGTCGAAGGCGCGCCACATCCAAACAGGAATACCCAGAATCAAGAGCGGCACTGCCATTAGATAGGACATGGCCATACTGACCATATGAAACGAGAACATTGTATGCCCGAGCAGTTCAATAGGTCCACCTTGTGCGAGATAGAACGTTAGCATACCGCCTACAAACAGTGTTTTCCTTCCTGCGGAAACCGGAGCACTCCCTTCAAAGCGACTGCTTAGCGGCCCGGTCAACAGGAAGTAGCCTGCCGTAACGAGCAGCATAAATGCCAGGAACAAGGGACTCCATTTATCTGCAAAACTAAAATATTCTAAGCCCAGCATGCAAAAACCTCCCCTAAACGGGTTAAATTCTGTCGAAATTGTGACACCTTCCTACGACTTAAAAAAAGAGGGGGCTGAAGTAGCCCACCTCTTTTTCATTTTACCACCAAACCCAGAACAGTGCCATGACAATACAGGTACTAGCTACGAAGAAGCCGCCAATCATGAACAGGATTGGCATCAGATGCCCTTTGTCCTTCAAGTGCATCCAGTAACCCATTTGCACGAACACCTGCAACACAGCCATAACCAGCAAAAGGATGATCGTAAATGCTGTGTTGATGCCTCCGGCTGCGACAGCCGCAAAAGCAATCGCAGTCAAGACGATGGAGAAAATAAAGACGACAATGTGTTTCTCAGGACCTTCCACACGATGGCGGTGTTTCACAGTAGGCCCCTCATTGGATTGTTGATTCGCAGTCATTCCTTAGCCCACCTTTCCAAGAAGGTATACGACCGAGAAGATGAACACCCATACAACGTCGATAAAGTGCCAGTACATAGCAGACACATAAACCTTAGGTGCTGTAACCACGGTTAACCCTTTTCTGTACAGCTGAGCAATCAACAGGCTGATCCACACGACCCCGAAAGCAACGTGGGCGCCGTGGAAGCCAACCAGCGTATAGAATGCAGACGAGAATGCACTCGTCTTCATGTTAAACGATTCATGCACAACATATTCATAGAATTCATAAATCTCAAGGCCAAGGAATCCAAGACCCAGGACAACGGTCACGATCAGCCACAGCTTCAGCTTCTCGATATTATGACGGTGCAGCGCCTGAATGGCGAACACGCTGGTCAAGGAACTGACAAGCAATATCAGCGTTGCTGCTGCCGTGATCGGCAGTGAGAACAGCTCAGCAGCAGTTGGACCTTCGTTGTTCTGGCCGCGAAGCGCCAGGAACGTTGCAAACAACGTACCGAAGAGCACGGCCTCTCCACCGAGGAAGAGCCAGAAACCAAGAACCTTATTACGGCCTTCGAGTGTTGCCTTCTCGGGCTCGTGAGGAAGTTCGCCGTTTACATGTTCAGCGTGACTCATGCTTTCCCCTCCCCTTCCAGTTCTTCAACTTCGATGTGATATCCATGATCATCGTACAGGGAACGAGCGATCATTGCCGCGAACGTAATCAGAAGACCAACAATCAGAACGATATATTTATTGAAGATTAAGCTCATGAACGAATTCGAGAAGTCTTCCGTGCTAAACATGAAACCAAGACCCGCGATAAACAGACCCAGTGACATCACAAACGGAAGGATGCTTGGCGAAGGCATATGGATCGGACCAACCGGCTCGGATGGTGTCATCTCTTTATTGCCTGCCATCTTCTCTTTCCAGTAAGCGTCAATGCCGCGAACGAGCGGAATTTGCTTAAAGTTGTACTCTGGCGGTGGAGAAGGAATGCTCCACTCGAGCGTGCGTCCATCTTCCCATGGATCCGCTGCAACGCCAACCGGTTTTCTTGTAGTGACGGCAATGTTAGCCAAGAAGAGCAATACGCCGATCCCCATCAAGATTGCACCGATGGTACTGATGAAGTTAAGTTCGTCGAAATTCTGGTTCGGCAAGTACGAGACAATCCGCCGCTGCATACCTAGCAATCCAAGGAAATGCTGTACGAAGAATGTCATGTGGAAGCCGATGGCAAACAACCAGAACGTCCATTTGCCCAACGTTTCGTTCAGCATACGGCCGAACATTTTTGGCCACCAGTAGTGAAGGCCGGCAAACAGACCGAATACCAGACCACCAACGATAACGTAGTGGAAGTGAGCTACAACGAAGTACGTGTCATGGAACTGGAAGTCTGCAGGAGCAGAAGCCAGCATGACGCCGGTAACCCCACCCATTACGAAGGTCGGTACGAAACCGATCGCAAACAGGTTTGCGCTGGTGAAGCGGATTTGGCCGCCCCACATCGTGAAGAGCCAGTTAAAGATTTTGATACCGGTAGGAACGGCGATCAGCATCGTTGCGATGGAGAAGAGCGCATTCGCTACAGGTCCAAGACCTGTCGTAAACATATGGTGAGCCCAAACCATGAAGCCCAAGAAGGCGATCAGGATGGTTGCAAATACCATGGAGCTGTATCCGAACAAACGTTTACGGGAGAATGTAGGGATAACTTCTGAGATAATACCGAACGCCGGCAAAATCAGAATGTAAACTTCAGGGTGACCGAAAATCCAGAAAATATGCTGCCACAATACAGGGCTTCCGCCTGCCGCAACATCAAAGAAATTGGCACCGAGCAAACGGTCAAAGCTGAGCAATACGAGACCTACCGTAATGGCAGGGAATGCGAACAGAATCATGGCCGAAGTGATGAACGCCGTCCATGTAAACATCGGCATTCTCATGAAGGACATGCCAGGCGCACGCATCGTAATGATGGTAGCCAGGAAGTTGATACCACCGATCAACGTACCGAGACCTGCAATCTGAAGTCCTATCGTGTAAAAGTCTACGCCGTGCGTGGACGAATAGTCGTTGGTGGAGAGCGGCGTATAGGACGTCCAGCCCGCATCAGGCGCGCCGCCCATAATCCAGCTCAGGTTAAGCAAAAGTCCACCGAACAAGAACGTCCAAAATCCGAGCGAGTTCAGAAACGGAAACGCGACGTCGCGCGCGCCGATCTGAAGCGGGATGACCGCGTTCATCAAGGCGAAGATAACTGGCATTACGCCAAGGAAGATCATCGTCGTTCCGTGCATTGTAATCAATTCGTTAAATACTTGAGCCGATACCAGATCGTTCATCGGCTTGATCAGCTGCAAGCGAATCAGAATCGCTTCGATACCGCCTATCCCGAAGAAGAAACCACCCGCGATCAGGTATAATATACCGATTTTCTTGTGGTCGACGGTTGTCAGCCAATCCATGATCCCCGTGTAGCGTTTGACGCTATGGCTAGAAGCATGAGCGTGAGCCAAGGTTTGTACCCCCTTTTAAAGTTCTTGCTGTATTAATAATCCAACTTATAATTGGCCAAGTAATCGGCAATCTGCTCGATTTCTTCGTCACTGAAGCCGAGATCCTTCGGATTAGGCATCGTGTTGCCAGGTTTTACAGCCTGAGGCTCCATCAGCCATTCCACCAGGTTGTCTTTCGTCGGCTTAGTGCCTGGTTTGCCGCTTATGTCGTTCAGCAAGATACTCGCAATCGTCTCACGGGATCCAATGCCGGTCAGGTTAGGACCCATCGCTCCGCCTTGGTCGCCCACAGCGTGGCAGGAAAGACAGTTGGTCTTGAATTTCTCGGCGAGTGCCGCATCCGCAGGAAGCACGGCTGGCTCTTTGAATGCCGCCACCCATTTGTCAAATGCCGCATCGTCAACCGCTTTCACCCGGAATTCCATGAAACCGTGGGAAGGACCGCACAACTCCGCGCATTTACCAATGTATGTATCCGCTTTGTCAGCAACCAGAGTCATGTAGTTAACGCTGCCTTCCGTGTTTGTATCCATCTTGCCGCCGAGCGATGGTACCCAGAAGGAGTGAAGCACATCATTCGTTTTTAATTGGAATGCAATCTTCTTGCCTACGGGAACAACCAGCTCTTGAGCCGTTCTTACGCCGTAGTCTGGATAATTGAACTCCCACCAGAACTGGTGAGAAGTAACTTCCACCTTAACTGCATCTGGATTGTTCCAGTCGTTCTCTCCGTAAGCAAATACCTTTTGAATAGTAGGAACTGCAAGCACGAGCACCAAGAGCAGCGGAATCGCCGTCCAAATGATCTCAAGCTTATGGTTACCTTCCACTTGCTCAGGAATTTCATCTTGTCCCTTTTTTCTACGGAATTTAACAAGCACGTATGCGGCAATTCCAAATACCACAACCATTACGACGATCATAATCGAAATGGAGAGCTTAATTAAATCCAGTTGACCTTGTGCTACCGGACCTTGTGGTCTTAAGACCGACAAATCCTCTCGGCCGCAGCCGGATAACACCAAAGCAAACATGGCCATCAAAGGAAGAAGACGCTTTACAGCCTGCCACCGTTTCATCATTGATCTACCCCACTTTTCCGATTTTCGTAGACTACCATCCGGCGCAAACAGCGGTAATCTACCTGCACAATCACGGATGAAGTAATCCTGTCAATTAAAGCAATCACTTATTAAATATAAGTTCATGGGTTGCTTTTGTCAATCATTCACAGGGAGTTCACAAATTGTTCGAAAAGTCGTCAAAGTCGCGCCGTTACTGATTTTGCAATCGCTTTCAAAGCGCACCTTCCACCCCGCGACCCCTCATTCGACATTCTTCACATCCCGTCAACGACAGCCTTCATAGCTATATATACAGTCATTTCCGCCTTTTTGAATCTGTATGCAGCCCTCCCCCCTTTCGACCCTAACAAACATGATGAAGGAGGTGTTCCTCGAAAGCCACAACCGGCCCTGCAAAGAACGCCTCCTATTATTATGGTATATTTTCGGCATCTTAATCCGTCAGAATAACAGCATCTCCACGCGTAATGGCAATCGTATGCTCATACTGGACGCCCACCGATCCATCCGCGCTGGAGATGGTCCAGCCGTCATCCCCCCAGAACACCGCCCCTGAACGGCCCAGGGTAAATACCGGTTCGATGGTAATGACCATGCCTGCTTTGAGTTTGAGGCCCCTTCCGGGATTTCCATAGTTCGGCACATCGGGCGGCTCGTGGATGGCGCGGCCGATGCCATGACCGACAAGCGGTTTGACGATCCCGTAGCCTTCCCTCTCGGCAACCCTTTCGATCGCATGGCCGACGTCACCCAAGGTTGCGCCGTGCCGCGCGGCCTCGATCCCTTTAAACAGAGCTTCGTGCGTATGCTTCATCAGCTGCCTTACTTCCGGGGAAACCTGATCCACCGCATAAGTCCAGCCCGAGTCGGCCAGCCAGCCGTTCTTGTTGACCACCATATCAATGGTGACGACATCCCCGGATTGCAGCGGCCGCTGGTCGGGAAATCCATGGCACACCACCTCGTTGACCGATGCGCAAGTCGCGTAAGGAAAACCTTTGTATCCTTTTTGCTCGGGGAAGGCCCCATTCTTCTCCAGAAACTTCTCGACCCTGGCATCGATCTCGCCGGTCGTGATCCCCGGTTTGATGACTTTCGCTATTTCACGGTGACAGGCGGCCAATATGCGCCCGGCCTCGCGGATATGTCCGATCTCTTCCTTCCGTCTAAGCTGTATCCTCACATCTGCCCACTCCCTTATATCCTTATCGGATCGATTGCTAACAATATATGTAGGGACCGATGCAAAATGCCCCGGGAAGCAGACTTTCCGCGTAACACGAAGACACCATGATTGAAAAATGGCTAAACGCAAAAAAACCGCTTTCGGGACATTTGTCCCAAAAACGGTTTAACCATAGGCGCTAAAATGGTTCATGTCATTAGTCGTTAACAAGGTGAAGATGCGATGCGTCTGTGATATTTCTATAGACCAGGTGCTGTTACAGGTTACGAAACGGAGGAATTCAGCTTGCCAAGTTCATGCTCAACAACAAGAGTAAGCTCTTCTTCGTAGCCCCCCATAATATGGTACTTCCGGACATACTCCTTTACAAATTTTTTCGGATCTTTAGGCCGGAAAATTCGTGTCATTTCCCGCAGACTTTCCTTAACCTCATTGTGACCTTTCGTTGCCATGATGGATCCCTCCCAAAACGTGTGGAATAAATTACTCCGTTTAAAGAGAATGCCGAAAAGATCTACCTCATTAAGTTGAAGCCATATTGCAGTTCTTACGGTGACCATTAGGTTGATATTCAGCAACTTACCAATGCACCTGACACTATACATACCCTAACAGCATGCAACTGAATCATTAATATATTATATCATATTCCTCTGTTTGTTTCATCTTTCCCAAAAATTGTTTTTCTGTACTATGTTTTTTCGCCGCGTCATCGGTTGCGCACAGAATTGGTTAAGATACTTTTAAGCGATCCTGCCGGCTGCAAGCGGCGAATGCCGTCACCTGAATCAAAGATTTGAGAAGATGAGATACAAGGAGGCCGTTATATCATGGTGAAGTCACAGACTATCCTGCATTCCCCCGTTGCCTCAAGCCCGCCTATTCCCGTTGCGGAGCCTGAAGACGCAGGCCTTCGGCGCGACGCGCTCGATCGGGTAGACCTGATCATACAGAAGCAATATCCGAAAATGCGGAGCTTTCTCCTCCTTCATGCCGGCAAACTTATCTACGAACGCTATTACGGCGGCCACGGCATATCCTCGCTGAATGATTTAAGGTCGGCCACCAAGAGTTTTACGTCTGCGCTTTGCGGCATCGCCCTCTCACGCGGGGAGCTGCCTGACCTGAAAGCCTCCGTGACCGATATCTTTCAGCGATACGTTCCCCAGCGAGCTCATCCGTTATTGCGCCACGTGTCCCTTCATCATCTGCTGACGATGACCTCGGGCTTTGCGTGGCAAACCGGTAAAAAGCTCGGGGAACCACTCATCCACCGTTTCCACCGCAACCGGAAATGGACGAGCTTCGCCCTATCCCTCCCTGTCGTCGAACAGGAAATGGGCCGATTCCAATACCGGAGCACCGATTCCCACCTGCTCTCCGTTGCGATTAGCGAGGCCACGGGAATGGACGCCTACACCTATGCCCGGAAATATCTGTTCGAGCCGCTCGGCATTCGCCATGCCGCCTGGTCCCCGAGCCCCGAGGGACACAGCATGGGTCATATCGGCCTGTATCTTACCTCCCGCGACATGGCCAAATTCGGTCAATGCTGCCTGGACGGGGGACAGTGGCAAGGCAAGCCCGTCATTCCTGAAACCTGGCTTAAGCAAGCGCTCACTCCGAAGGTGAAAGGCTATCCGGCTTTCGGCGATTACGGGTTCCAATGGTGGACCGGCATTCAGAACGGATCGGTTTATGCGCTCGCCCACGGCCATGGAGGACAGCAAATCTACCTTTTTCCCCAGTTGGATGCGGTCATCGTATTTACAGCAGACAGTAAGGTCAGCCGCTGGAAGAACCCGCGGGTACTGCTGGAACGCCATATCCTCGAGACCCTGAAATCCGCAGCGGCTTCCGCCGAGTAGCTGGCAAATCGCAAACCTCGTTCTTTCTTCGCAAGAAGCGTTTGTGCCTTTTCCAAGCCCATTCACTGGCTAACATGCAAATTTCGGCGGATAGTCCCCACTCTTTCTGGTTACTTTATGCCATATGAATCATTTCTTAAAATCAAGCTGAGAGGAGCATGCGACATGTCCGGTAAAGACAAGAATCTTCACCCGATTTCGAGAGAAGGGGTTGACGTGGACGGAACGTACACGAATGAATGGGGACGGGAGGAATACCTGAAGCGAGGAGAGGAATTCCCGTTCGATCCGCAGATGGGCTCCACGGAGTGGCGGCTGGCGGAGTATGACTTCGACAACCACCATCAAGGCAGAACAGACGAGCGTCTGGTTCCGAAAGAAAAAGGTCCGGATAAACAGGTGAATGCCGAATCTCCGCTCCGCCATGACGTGGAAGTAGATTAAAGCCCTTGCATACGGCAGCGAAGAGATGATTCATCAGACCTGCTAATAAAAGGGTGATTTGATATGCGAAAATCGAAGCGGCTTCTGCTGTGGCTGATCCCGATCGCCATCGCGGCAGCCTTATGGCTCATAGCTAATGTCGTGGAACCGGAGTATGCCTATGTACCGCCTGCGCATAAATTGGAAAATTCCAATTCCACGCAAATCCAAGTCCGGCAAACCGATGTCATTCGCCAGTATGACCTGTGGGGCAAGACGCTTACGGTCCCGGGAACCGCTTTGCAGGATCAGCACCCCCGTTTGACAGCGGCCAATGGCGCAGTTGAGGTAAACAAAGAGCTGCTTGCCCTGGGGCGCCGCACGATGTATGAGGAATCCTTTGGCAATGAGGTGTTCTTGACCGATATTTTGGGAATCGTCGACGGTCCGATGAAGCTCAAAAACGTTGCTAAAGCCCTTGCCGAGCTGAAAGGACGGGGAACCACCAATTTGCGCGTCGAGCTTGATCAGCATGTGACCATCGGCGGCAAAACTTTCCGCAAGGGGGATAAAATCGATACCGGCTTTGACGTAGCCAAAGGAGCCTATTCCCCCATTGGCGTAACGTTCAAATATGCCGAAGGCAAAACCCGAATCGGCGTTAGCTGCATGGCCTGCCATGCCACCGTGAACCGTGATACGGGAAGGGTCGTGGAGGGCGCGCCCAATTCCGATCTGAACCTCGGTTTAATGCTGGCGTTGGCCCCGAATAGCGCAGCGTATTTCACCCACACGGACGTTGCGAACCTCGTGGATTATGTCAAGAACGGGCAGCGTACCGTCATAAATTCCAAAGGGCAAGCCGAAGCCCTCCCGGATCCCGCCCTGCTGGAAAAAGCCGTTGACGACAATCTGATCAAATGGGCGCCCGGCAATTTCGATACCACCGTCGATAAGGTCAGCGACGTGACCCAAATTCCCGATATGTTTACAAAGGGCGACCATCCGTACAGCTGGAGCGGCTTCGCCATCGCGGGTCCCTTCAAAGGACTCAGCACCTTCAGCAACAATGTTCACGCCCAAAATACGGATACCTTGAGCCAAACCGAGGTCAGCGAGCCGCTAATGGGGATCGACAAAGAGATTTATGTGGGCACCATCCTGCAAAATGCGGCCCATCGCAAGTTCCGCTATGATCCAAGCAGCGGGCTGAAGCCGACCGAATTCTTCGACCGTCTTGACCCGAATCCCGGAACCCCCGGCGTTAATGAGGTCATCAAGATTCCGAACTTCCCCAAGGTTTCGGCCATAGCGCCGAACGGGCTGTATATCAGTTCGCCGGGTTTTAAGGCCGGGGAGCAGGTTAATGCCATGTCCGCTTATCAGAATACCGTCCGTCCGCCTGAAACCGATAAGGCTGAAACTTCCGATGCCAAGACCCTCAGCCTCGGGGCGGAAGTTTTCAAAAAAGCGCAGTGCATCACTTGCCACGCAGGCGACTATTTTACCAACAACCGCATTCTGCGTGCGGCAGAAATCGGCACCGAGCCTGCAAGGGCGAAGGCCTTCCATTTTACGCAGAACGCTTTTGGCGAGGCGGAGTTCTACCCGCCCGACACGCCTGTCCCGATTCCTCCGGACGCCAAGGCGACTAAAGTCCCGCTGGATGGAATAGATCCGGAGCAGATTCAGCTGGGCTTCGGCCATAAATCGGGCGGCGGTTATAAGGTCAAAGGATTGATCGGCCTCCGCTGGTCGGCACCGTATTTGCACGACGGGGGCGTCGCGGTCGGGCCGGAGCTGTCGCAAGCCGGAGTGCCGGCAACGCTTATGAAGGGCATTCACCCGGATCCCTACAACAGCCTGAAAGCCCTGATCGACCGCAAGCTGAGACTGCGGGTCGTTGAGGCGAACCGCAAGGATTCGAGACTCAGGGACACCCACGTCACCGGTCAGGGACATGAGTATTGGGTCGACGAAAGCAGCGGGTTCACGCAGGAGCAGCAGGATGCGCTCGTCAAATATCTGCTCCAATTGAAAATGAAATAAGTCCGGGATATAACCATCATACTTTGTCCCATCGGCTCATAAGGTAAGGTATATAGCTTGCCCTACCCCAGAACCGGTCTAAGACAAGGAGTTGATGAGATGTCCCCTTTCAAATCGTCCACAGGACTTCCCGAGAATCTGGCCGCGACGCTGTGCTATCTTCTTCCCATGGTCGGAGGAATTCTGTTTCTTTCATTAGAAAAGAGAAGCCGATATGTCATATTCCATGCGCTGCAGTCCTTGCTGGCCTTCGGCCTTCTGGCCGTCGCCCACCTGCTGTCGAGCGCGGTGCCCATCATCGGCCTTCTGGCCTCCGCCCTCCTGGCGCTGGTCGGCGTGCTGATGTGGCTGGTGCTTATGTTTAACGCCATTCAAGGAAAATGGTTCAAGCTGCCATGGATCGGCAATTTTGCGGAGAAACAAATGCAGCGCATCTAAAGCTAGGTCATGCAAAAAAACGGCTTCCTCCCATGATTGGGAGGAGCCGTTTTTTTGGGATTAGTCCAAGGCCGAACAGGATCAAAAAAAGCAGCCGGAACTGATCCGGCTGCTTTCGAAGATCATCTTAAGCTGCGTGCCCTTCTGTCGTCTCACCTCGCTCAGTGCGGGTCGGCTTCGTATACTTCAAGCCGTTAAAGATCAGATTCAGCACAATCGCGGTCAAGCTGCCGGCCACGATGCCGTTATCGGCAAGAATGCGCAGGTTGTCGGGCAGGCTGGCGAACAGGCCCGGCACGGTTGTGACGCCAAGACCCATACCAACGGAACACGCGATAATGAACAGATTCTCATGACGGTTAAGGTCTACTTGATCCCCTAACATCCGAATGCCGGAAGAAACCACCATGCCGAACAGGGCAACCATCGCCCCGCCCAGAACCGACGTCGGCACAAGCTGCGTCATGGCGGCAATCTTCGGCACGAATCCGATCAATACAAGCAAACCGCCTGCCACTACGATGACGTCGCGCGTCTTCACGCGGCTCATCTGAATCAAGCCAACGTTTTGGGAGTACGTGGTATAAGGGAACGAGTTGAAAATACCGCCTACCACAATCGCAAGACCCTCCGCGCGGTAACCGCGGGACAAGTCCTTGGAGGTGATGTCGCGATCCACGATTTTGCCAAGCGCCATAAATACGCCCGTCGATTCGGCAACGCTGACGATCGCTACCAGAATCATCGTCATGATCGGAACGATTTTAAACTCCGGCGTACCAAAAAAGAAAGGCTGCGGCGCGCGGAACCAGCCGGCTTCGCGCAATGGGGTAAGATCGACCCCGCCGTATAACGCGGCAACCAGGGTGCCGAGAATGAGACCCAAAAGAACGGAGATCGAACGCAAGAAGCCTTTGGCAAAACGGTTCATGATAATAATGAAGGCAAGAACGCCGAAACCAAGGGAAATGTTGAGCGCGCTGCCGAAATCCTCACTGCCCTGACCGCCGCCAAGGTCATTCAAGGCTACGGGGATCAGCGTCAGACCGATAATCGTAACAACAGAGCCTGTAACGACAGGCGGGAATACCTTAATCAGCTTACCGAATAAACCGGAGAACAGAATGACAAATAAACCGGAAGCGATAATCGCTCCATAAATAGCCGACATGCCGTGCTGCTGTCCGATAATGATCATCGGCCCTACCGCCTGGAACGCGCAGCCAAGCATTACTGGAAGACCGATACCGAAGTACTTGTTGCCGAATACCTGCAGCAGGGTTGCGACCCCGCATGCAAGCAGGTCGATGGCGATGAGATACGTCAGCTGCTCCGTCGTTAAACCGAGTGCACCACCGACGATAAGCGGTACGATGATTGCCCCTGCGTACATTGCCAATACATGCTGCAAACCTAGCGAAAAGGTTTTGCCCGGACTCCGATTTTTATCGAAAATCGGCTCTTGCACCGCTTGTTTCTGTTGTTCCATGGCTTTTTGATTCCCCCCATTAATTTGTTAGCTTTCGTTCTATGCGAATGTCACTACGCCGTCTTCAAGTGATGCAATCCGTACGAGCGATTCTACCCGGTAGCCCGCTTCGGCCAGCAGGCGTCCTCCCGGTTGAAACGCCTTTTCAATGACGATCCCGATGCCCACCACTTCGGCACCCGCCTGCTCGACGATTCGGGCAAGCCCGAATGCCGCCTCGCCGTTGGCAAGGAAGTCATCCACGATCAGTACTTTATCGCCCGGCTTGATGAATTTCTTAGCGACCGTAATTTCGTTGGTCTCCTGCTTCGTGAAGGAGTACACCTTCTCCACGAATATATCCTCACGGAGCGTCAGCGATTTCTGCTTCCGTGCAAAGATGAGAGGCACTTCCATCTCAAGCGCGGTCATGATGCCCGGTGCGATGCCGGAGGATTCGATGGTCAATACGCGAGTCACGTTCGCTTCCTTGAACAATCGCGTAAATTCCTTTCCCACCTCTTTCATCAATACCGGATCCATCTGGTGATTCAGGAACGAATCCACCTTCAGTACCTGTCCGCTTAATACAATGCCTTCCTCTTTCACTTTGTTCTGCAGTAATTGCATGATGCTCCCCCTTAAATTTGTTGTCCGCATTCCAAGCAAAAAAGCCCACTTCCTCCCTTCACCGAATCGCCGGGAAAGAAACAAGTGGGCATAAGCAGCAAAAACGCACCGTTAGCCGTCCGATCAAACGGAATTGACCTGGCTTGTCCGCTGCTGCTATAACCCGTAGTCCAATCATTTCCGGTGATCGGGTAGAGACATGCAGGCCGATTCCTGCACCTATACGAGAAAATGTATGATATCCGAATTCCTTAGAATGCTTACGTATAAATGTTATATTTCCGAATGAATGAAGTATAACGCATTCCCTATGAAAAAATAAAGTGAAAATTTACGGAAATAATAAACTACTGGTCAATTAAAGAAAAAAAAGGCTGCCCCATACGATTAATGGGACAGCCTTCCCTTGCATCAACTTGTAGGTGTCACTTTGATTATCCATTCCAGGGGCTCACCGATGGGCACCGACATATCGCTGTTTATATCAACCAGCTGGATACGGAGCGTATAAGTCCCGACATGAGCTTGCTGCCAGCGGAACAGGATATCGCTCCCATTCCCTCCCAGATCCATATCCCCAGCCGTTAAACCTGCATTTACTCGGTACACCCCTTCACGATCCGGAGTTGCGATCTCATACCCCTCCGTCGGAACCGTTCCCGGCTCATGCGGCTTCATCCGGAATCCGAGTACGCCCAGACTTACCGGCTGACCATGGTCATCGAGAATCGTCAATTCGTAGCCAACCCGGGTATCCTCGCTCAGTCCGTACGCTTTGGAAGAAAACCCCCAATACATATCAAGGGCTGCCGGAAACGGCCCTTCGCCAATGAATTCGAATTGCGAGAAGGGACTGACCTGGATGGAACGGACGCTTTCTCCAAGCACAGTCAATTGGCCTTCCTTGATCTCAAGCAACTCAATCTTCTCCGTATAGCTGCCCGGCTCCAGCAGATCGGCGTAGAACTCCAGCGGAATATCCGGCGAAGCGACCTCGCTTAACTTAAAGCCGATACCATCAACAGACTGCAGCGTAAAGCTTCCCTCTGCGTTGGATTCCACCGTCTGCTCGCCATGACGGACAGGCAGACCCACGACCGGACTTCCATCCCTTGTCAGCGTCACCCTGACTTGAACTTCCATGTCATCGGCATAGCCTTTCGTCTCGAAATGAATGGATCCAAAATAATTGTCTGGGCGGGCCGACAGTTCACTGCTCATATCATCGCTATATATAACCTTCACGAAAGGGTCGGTCACAGGCGGCTCCGTCGTAGGAGGTTCCGTTACCGGAGGCTCAGTCACTGGGGGCTCGGTCACAGGCGGACCGGTTACAGGCGGCGATACGCTGCCTCCTGATCCCGAGCCGCCGCCAGGACTAACCGGCGTCGGCAGCCGAGCGCCTTTCTCCTGCTCCGCCTCTTTCTTGCCCTGGAGAAAGCGTGCCTTCTCCTCTGCGCTTAAGGATTGAAGAAGCTGCTCTTCGGCCTTCTTTTTCATTTCCTCCTGTGCTTTCCTGTTCGCTTCCTCCTGCTGCTCGATCTTTGCCAGCATATCGCCGAGTTTCTCCTGCAGCTGATCCAACTGATTCTGCTGCTGATCTTGCTTCTTCTGTACCTCTTCCTGCTTGCGCTTCAGTGCTTCCAAGCGCGCCTGCTCCAGAGCAGGGTCGAGGCCGGCTTGTTTATCCAAATCTTTCACTTGGCCAAGATCAAATATCTTCCCCGAATCCGGGTTTGCTTCTTTAATCAGTTTATTTAATTCTTCTTGGCTGGCTTTTTTCTTATCAAGCGCCTCTTTCGCGATATTTCCGATGAGGTTATTCAAATTATCCGCGACTTTTGCCAAATCGTCCGGCGATTTCATAATCAAGTCCTGAGTGCCGGTTCCGCTTTGTCCGGACTGTAGTTCTTGCCGCGTCTTCTCGAGAAATTCCTCGTTCTCCCGGTCGATGTCGTTCTTATTCTTAATTATCTGAGCAATGATTCCCGGCGAAGCGTTCCCAATCAAATCCTCAATATCGATGAATTGTACAGGGGGGCGTTCCTCCTGTGAACCGCCCAGCGATATTTGTTGCGCGGGACTAATCATGACCGGGCCGGATGGCAGCAAGGAACCTTCTGTGCCTGCCGGCACCAGCGAAGAGCTGACTTTCCCGCTAGCCGTCACTACGTTTGTCATTCCTGTTAAGGGGTTGACGGTGATTATAAAATGCGTGCCTTGTACGCTATTGTCCGCATAACCGGTCCGCACGTCGAATCGATCCGTCGACCGGGCCAGGTCGGTAACATCATAATAAGCCTGCCCAGCCTCCAGATTCAGCCGAGTTACGTTGGAGATGCCAATCTTGCGAAGCTGCTCGGCCACCAACGTCGTGTCGTTGCCTAACGTAATGACATCTTCCGTATCCAGGATCCGAAGCTTGGCGCCTCCCGTGCCGGAGCCGGTAACAATTTCATCGTCTTCGCCCAGCATCATCCCCTTGTAGGCATCCACCTGCGCATACCCGCCGTAACGGATCTTGGCCGAACCGGTGATTTCCACGATCTGCATGCGTCGCGGCGTAAATTTCGAAGTGCTGAAGCTAACATCCCCCGGCTTCGTTTCCCGTTCAGCCAAATCCCGGATGATAACCAGCTTGCCGCTTTCGTTCCATTGGACATCCTTGCCCATCAGTTCGGCCACCGCTCGCAGCGGAGCCATCATCTGGCCGTTGGCGATATACGGCTCAACCTCCGTCGCCGCTCGGGAAACTTCTTTGCCCGCCTGATCCCGGGTCATATAGGGATCTCCGGCTTGCAGCGTGATAACATCCTCGCCAAGGGTTAATGTCATTTCCTTATTCTTGGCATCATAACTCATACGGGTTCCGAGAAGCGTGCCTAACGTTCTGACAGGCACCACGATCTGGCCCTCTTTCATAACGGCCAAGTCGCCCAGTTGGGCCGCCTGATCTCCGTAAGCTGCGGCGATCCCTTGGCCTGGTTGCCAGGCATCGGGCGTCTTATAGCCGGACCATGCCCGGACGGCCCCATTGCGTTGGTCCGCGATGAACAGCTCCCCACTATCCGAAGCGACGGCAATATCCGCCGGCGCGTTGAATCGGACCTCGCTTTCAATTCCATCCGCGTAACCTCTGGTTCCGCCGGCCATGGTGGATACGCGTTCGTCTTTCAGTTGACGCACGGCATGATTATGGGAATCTGCAATGAGAAGTCCATCCTCCGCGCTCCATGCCAATCCCCGAGGCGAGTTGAAGCGGGCTGCATCCGCAGCTCCGTCCAGATAGCCAGGATCTGCGTATAACGCGTCCTTGGCGTAGCCATCGGATGACGGACCGCTGCCGGCGGCCGTCGAAACGGTCCCTTTCCCGAAATCGATATAGCGGATCGCGTGGTTGCCCGAATCGCTGACATACAAATTGCCTTTACCGTCAAACGCAAGACCTGCCGGCTCGTTAAATTGCGCTTCAGCAAGCGATCCGTTCTTGTAGTCCCCTGCCAAAGCGATGACTCCGGCGCGAACCTGGACAGCACGCGTCGACGGGCTGCCAATCGTCGTTACTTCCCCATCCGGAGAGATCCGCCTAATGACGTGGTTCAGCGTATCCGCCACATACAGAATGCCGTCCTCGGTAACCGCAACGTCCTGCGGCTCGTGGAACAAGGCATCTTGAGTCTTGCCATCCTTCAGCCCCATCCGTCCGTTGCCCGCTATGGTGGTTACTCTGCCCGCTTGATCGATTTTACGAATCGCATGATTGCCTGAATCGGCTATGTACACCTGACCTTTTCCGTCAACGGCAATCCCGGACGGCCGGTTCAAAAACGCAAGCTCGCCCTGGCCATCCAGGAGCCCGCCGATCGGAAGTCCCCCGCCGTCCCGCTTGTAGGACAAGGAGGCACCTGCGAGAATGCTGCTCCTCCCGTCCTTTATTTTGCGAATCACATGGTTCTCCGTATCGGATACGATAACGGAGCCGTCAGGCAGCCAAGCCACACTGCCCGGTTGTCGCAATCCTTCCGAAGCCAGTGACGAGGATAGCCCGGCTGCATGCCCCGGCCCCCCTGCAATCGTAGTCGATTGACCTAAAGGTAATCCGTTGCCGGCGACGAGCCTCTCTTTGCTTGGAAAAGGCGCAGTTGATGCTGCCATGGCGTCGCTTGCTCCCCCAAATACACTCCCCGCAAGGACAGCGGCTAATGCCATCATGCCCATCTTTCTAAACCTAATCGAAACCAAACCCTTAACCCCCCCTATACCTAAGTGATATTTCTAGCAAAAATCTTACAATAATCCGGCCCTATCTGGATACATAATTTTCCCAATATATCTGACATCAAAAAAAGCCACCTCAACGGTAGCTTTCTCCGACAATTTCATCTATTGAAACGTAACATGGATCTGCACGATCTCGGAGCGGGAGCCCAGCCGAATCGGCGGTCCCCAGAAGCCGTAGCCCGAGGACACGATGGAATGCATCCGGCCTTTTTGCAGATATCCCCAATCGTTCTCGAACAGGGCCCTCGTAATCAAATGCGCCGGGAATACCTGACCGCGGTGCGTATGCCCCGACACGATCAGATCAACGCCCTGCTGCTGTGCTTCGTCCAGCGCATTCGGCTGATGATCGAGCAGAAAGACCGGCTTGGATAAATCGGTCCCCTCCATGATCGCGGACAAATCGGCGCGGTCCTGATCCTGCTTATCCCGCCTGCCTACCAGCGTCAAGCCCTCCACCGTCAGTTTCTCATCATACAGCACGGACATGCCGCTGTCCTCAAGAGCCGATATCAGCTCCGTGATCTCCCCTTCGAATCGGTCATGATTGCCAAGCGAAGCATATACGCCATAGGTTGCCTGGATACCGGTCAAAATCCGATCTATCCCCTGGCTTAAATAAGCATCCAGATCATCATCAATAATATCGCCCGGAAACAGCACCAGATCCGGCTTCAAGCCATTGATCTCCTTCACCATGCGCTCAGCGTGCGCCTTGCCTGACAGGACGCCGAAATGCATATCGGACGCCATGACGATATTCAGCTTCTCCATGGTACCCGCATCCTTGTCCACCTGAATATCGTAAGCACGTACGGTTGGACTATAAGCGTTAAAGGAGCCGAAACCGATCGCGATCACCATCAGCACCAGCACGACGGATACCGCCGCCTTCTCCAGCCCGTCTCTTCGCAATGCCGTCATCCTCAGCAGCCATAACACGATGTGCATCAACGGGAGAAGGATAATCAGCACATAAAAAATAGCCATCCAATACGATCCTATAATATTCAGCACGGTTGGATTACCGAAAAACCGTCCTGATATAAACGATGTCGATACCACGGTCAGCACGACTATGTATACCCATTTGAGCGCCATGGACGGCCCCGGCCTCAACCAGCTCCATACGCTTCGGCCAATATAATAAACCAGCAAGCCGTATATCAAAAGCGCCACGATTCCTGCAATAATAAACATCGCCATCCCCTTCCGTACATCCATTATAGCAAGCGGATTTTACAAATCCCAGCGGACATTGGCGGAAGGCGGAGGGCTTATGATCTTCGCATGGTTCTAATAGCATCAAGAAGCCGTTACAAACCCGTGCGTTGTTTCGGCAGCAGCTCGTTCAGCAGCGCCTTCAAATTACGGTCTTCCGTATATCGCTCCTGCCCCATATCCAATTCACTCACGCGTATATACGTATAGCTTTCGGCGCCGTTCTCCGGTTTAAAGAGAAGTTCATCATGCGGGTCAGGCACCACCCGGTACTCCATTTCATGAAACATATCGAGCAGCTGCTCACCTGTAGGAGTCTCTCCCTTATCAACAAAAATCAATCCACGCAGCTTCTTGGGGCCTTCTTTATGTCCGACTGTAAAATGAACGATGCATTCCATGCTCATCCATCTCCCTTCTTGGTTGTTATGTTATCCGTTCACACCCGTCTCATTCATGTTCTCCTGCCATCTCGGCCTTCATTCACGCGGGTTGCCGGTCTTAAGCAAATAAACGCCAAGATGAATCCCGGCGTTCCTAATCATTATGTCTATTCCATTCTACGATGAAACATGATGCTTAACTGTGACAAAAGTCACTTCCGGAAAGGCAATGATCTACAACGTGCCCCTAGGCCGTATTACGATTGGAGTCCCCGTTCACTTCTTCGGGATCGCCTTCATGCCCCGCCAGCGGGCGGGTTATCGATGACGCAGCCAGGTCTTCCTGCTCTTCCTGCTCTTCAGTCTCCGGCTCCGCATTAAGATACTCGCTTTGAATCAGGCCAAAGTGTTCTCCGTAACGCGCTTCCAGCTGCTCGCCCATGTCCTGTTCCAACTGGAACAATACCATCTCCTGGGTAAAATGATGCAAGAGCAGCTCTGCCATGACCGGATGCTCCGTGATGACCGCTCCCGTATCATAGTCCCCGCCGCGCATCCCTAAGATGCACCATTGCCGATCGACGACAAACGAGAACTTCCGGCCACCGGCCCTTCGCTCCGCAAGGTCGCTCCACCCAGGCCACGCCAAAGTTCTTGAGAGTCCCTGATCCGGACCGTCGCAAGCCCACAGCACTTTCACTCCTCTTGCCTCCGCTTCCGCCAGCGGCTCACGGAGCAGCGACGCTTCCTCGCGCCAGACGTCAACGACGATCTCCCGTTTCGCCCGCTTCAGCTCCCGTACAAGCACATCAAGCACCGCCTGATCCCCCTCCATGCTAAGGAAGGGAGCGGCCGTGCCGCTGCTCCGCGGCAGGCTCTTCTCAACAAAAGCGAGGGATGCCTCCACGCGCCCGGATATCATCCGCGTCAATTCCTCCGGCTTCAGCGAACGGTAACGGACAGGTTCCCCGTCCATTCGCTCAAGCGCTCCCTGCCGCTCCAGACGCTGCATGGCCGCATAAACGTTGGAACGCGAAGCGCCCAAACGTTTAGCTACCTCATACCCGCCTGCAGGCCCATGCTCGGCAAGGTCCACCATAATCTTCGACTCAATTTCCGTAAATCCCAAATTGCGCAAATGATGCAGCAATTGTTCCATAATATTAGTCCTCCCATAGATGCTCGAACGCTTGCTCTATCATTCACACTGTCCTTTATTCATCGCGCAAGGGCATGATCGTCCGAATCCCTATCTCTTAAATCTGTTCAGCTCCGCAGCGCGGACACCATTTCGAGCCTTTCGGCAGGTCGACGCTGCAAATTTGGCACTTCACCATGTCGCGGGTCGCTTCATCGTCTCCGACGTAGTCTTGACTTTGATTATTTTCCTGCCAGAAACGAATGCGGCGGTCCAGCTCCAGCTGTCTCTCCCGCTCGCGCTCGAGCTCTTCCCAATGGCGGCGTTCCCTCTCCTGCTCCTCCTGCTCGAGGCGCAGCCGTTCAGGATCAACCTCCGGTTCAGACGACCGCTCGATGATCTCCTCGCGCTGGCGTTCCGGTTCAGGATCATAGAGGTCGGGCTCGTACGGATCCGGATTCGGACGATAATCATAGGTCTGGACATCGTCCTGTTCCTCCTGAATTTCTTCAGCCGCCGCATATTCGCGTTTATCGAACATGCTCTTGCGCTCGGGCTCCCGCGGCTCTTCCGGCGCTGACTCCTCAGGGTCAATCAAATTGGCAAGCTTGTTTCCGCAATACGGGCAGAAATTCGCGTCCAGCGCGACCACGCGTCCGCATTCGCAGACCCGTTCATTCTTGAGCACCGCGATGCGGTTCCGTATCGCTTCGATTTGCTCCTGCAATCCATCGCAGGTTTGCGCGAGCTCGACCATCTCCTTTTCCGCAATCGTCATATCCTGCTGACGGTAGCCCTCATAGAATACTTTACCCATCTGCAAGTAATACGAGTTCTTCTGCTGTTCGATTTCGGAAATTTGGCTGTTGAGCTTATTCACTTCGACCACGTGCTGCGCCTTTTCCGTTGCGCGGTTAGCTCCATCCTTGAGTTTCTGTAAAATCTTCATTTATGAATCCTCCTCTTTCTCATATCCCGATTCACCGGCGGTCCGCCGGCACATTGTCATATCTCTTCATCAAGGTTATAAACGATTTATAGCCAGCCATAAACCGGCTGCCCCATGTTTCTTTGCAGTTCGCAGATTTGCTCATGTGTCATGATATGATCCTCATCGTCCAGTATACTGCCGTCATGGTGATTCTATCATACCAAATTCCTTGCCCCATGTGAAAAAGGAAGCCCCTTCCAACTTCGCTTCTGATTCATCCGGCCCCCGTACGTGTATATGATTAGAAAAATGCACAGTAAGGGGCGGCGGCCGGTTTAAACCCCGTATCCTATTCCGTGCAGCCTTGAGCTGCCGAAGTCTGGAGGGATTTATCATGACAAACGATAAAAAGACGTATTATGTTTCAGTCAATCACAACCTGATCCAGGATGTACCGAACGATACGAACGAATATGTCGTATATATGGATGATGAAGAGGTCTCGAAGCTGAGGGGGCTGCTCCATGAGGTCAGCAGCAGCGACCGGTATGCTTTTAAACGGACGTTCGTCCCATATAAATCGGCAGATCATGACGATGCCGCCGAGGAATACGATGAACGGACGATTAATCTTTACACCTTTCTCCATGAACATGGGGATGAACGCACCCGCAAAACCATCGAGGATATGAACATCATCGGCAAGCTGAACGATACCGGCTACGACGATCCCGGTTATGAAGACTCGCCACTGAATAAGTAATCCGAATGCTTCAGTCCAAAAACAAAGGAATCCCGGAGCGAGCCGCTCCGGGATTCCTTTGTATAACTAGAACATCGCCCGGTCTTGCGCAGGTCCTGTTCTACTTTATAGATTCGCAAGCCGCGGTACAAGGATAAAAAGTCCCGTTTATCCTACGACTATTAGCACAGCTTACAGTTTAATGTTCGCTTCGTCGAAATACTCCTCCAGCGTCAGGCCGCTGTCGGCGATATCCGGTGCCAAATCCTTTCCTACGTAACGGATATGCCAAGGCTCGTATACATAGCCGGTAATATCCTCGGCCCCTTCCGGATAACGAATGATAAAGCCGAATTCCGGCGCGCGGCTCGCCAGCCACTGTCCTTCCTCCGTATGGCCGAACGTTTCCTCCAGCGCATTGCCCGCGCTAGGGCTGGATACGTCGATGGTCAGGCCGGTTTGATGCTCGCTCGTACCCGGCACAGCGCTTACGCGGTTAGCCTCGGCTTCCCCCTTGGTACGAACATTGTTCTCATATATGGTTTTTTGGCGGGCATAAGAACGGTATCCCGATACGGCCCGAAGCTCGATGCCGTCCGCTTTGGCCGCGTCGAACAATTCCTCGAGTGCGTCCGCCGCTTCTTGTCTCAGGTGCCGTTTCTCGTGCGGCTCATCAAAAGAAAACGGAACATCCGGCTCTACAAGATCGCTCGGCTCATAACCGTCCGGCAAGCTGCGCTGCTTGTTCACGACTACCGTCACGGCCTCCGCATTGGTCACGACCTGCTTGCCCCCGCTCTCCTGGATGGTGGCCTGGAGTGCATTCTCGCTGCGCTTTGCCATGACCGGATCCGCCGGCTGATTCTCAGCCCCCGTTTCCCCGTTCTCCGATCCGCCTTCAGGAAGCGTGCTGCCTTCCTGGCCCTCGGCCGGCGACTGCAATTCCTGCCCCTGTTCCTTGCCGGAGCCGGCATCGTCGGATTGGCATCCCGCCAGAATGGCCCCTGCTAACAGCAGGGATGACAGCATTACGCTTGTAAACCGGATTCCTCTTCCCGAAAATGCATTCATCTCTGCTACTTCCTTTCCCACAGTTTGTCCTGCCCCCATTGTACCCTATTCGGAATAAACAGGACAAACGAGCCGCTGACGAATCATGACGGATTTACACCGTTTACGTCAGGTATTCGGCAGCTTGCCTCGATTTACGGCGCTGCTCTTATCGAATTCCATACCATTCTGCAATGGATGTCCAAGCTATGGCGAAGGCGGCTCCAAGCTGCGGCGCTTCTGGTCCGCTTGCTTGGCCGCCCCGCGAGCGATCAGGGCAAGCGCTTTGGACGCGCCGCGAACGCCCGGCAGCAAGCCTGTCCAGTCGCCCGCCGGGCCGAGCTGATCCGCCGGAGGCGGCGGCGACAGCTGCACCGCCAGCTCGCTAAGCTGCGGGCCGGGCCGGTGCAAGCGGCCCTCGGCCGCCGCTTCGGCCACCCATTCGCCCGGAGAAGGACCGGACGGTCCCTTCTCCTTCGCGCGGGCGGCCGACTCCGCGGCAGAGCCGCCTGCCGGCAGCGGGGCTGCTTTGGCCCAGGCGTCGAAGACGCCGGCCAGCAGCGCTTCCCGCGGCAGCCCTAGCAGCGTCAGCTGCTGGAGCGGCTCTGCTGCTAGACGCCGGGCTGCGGCAGCCAGCAAGGCTGCGGCATGCCCGCAAGCCGCTCGGCCGCATGTGCAGCGCGCTTCGGCGGCAAGCTCTCCGCCCCGCAGGGGGGATGGCGCCAGTTCATCCAGCCAAGGGGCGTCCTGACCTGCAAGCAGGCGGTACAGCGCCTGCGGGTCTTTCTCCAGATAAGCCAGAACCGCCTCGCGGGCGGCAGGATCCAGTTTCTCCACCTGAACGCTGACCTCATAAGTCTCCGAAGATTCGATGTCTCCATCCGCTTTTCCCTTCAACCATCCCGGTTCGATCTCGAGTCTGAGCCCTTCGGCTAATCCCGCAGTTTCCATAGCCCGCACCTCCTTACATTCCATTCGCGTACCGGTACGCCTGGTAGGCATGATGCCATCCGCGGACCGGCATTTTCGGTTACATCCAATCCTGCTCCTGAAGCTCGATCAGCTGGCGGAGCTCGCCGTCCGACATCTCCGTCAGCCAGGTTTCGCCCGACCCGACCACCTGCTCGGACAACGCCTTCTTCTGTTCGATCAGCTCGTCGATCCTCTCCTCCAGCGTTCCCTGGGAAATCAGCTTGTGCACCTGAACGTTGCGGTTCTGCCCGATCCGGAATACGCGGTCCGTCGCCTGATTCTCGACCGCCGGGTTCCACCATCGGTCATAGTGGAGCACATGGTTCGCACGGGTCAAATTCAGGCCTACGCCACCGGCTTTCAACGACAGGACAAAGAACTCCGTCCCCTCGCCTGCCTGGAACGCCCGTACCATCTCATCCCGTTCGCGTTTTTGCACCCCTCCATGAAGGAAATACGGCTGTTTTCCGTATTTACGTCCAAGCATGCTCACCAACAGCTCGCCCATGCCCACATACTGGGTAAAGATCAGCGCCGATTCTCCCACATCAGCGATGCTGTCCAGAATTTCGAGCATGCGCTCCATCTTGCCGGAGGACTCGGGACGCACAGCGCGTCCATCGTCGCGTCGAAGCAGCTGCGGATGATCGCATATCTGCTTCAGCTTGGTGAGGGATGAAAGCACAAGCCCCTTGCGCGCCATGCCCGTCCGGCTCTCGATCTGTCCCATCATCTCGTCGACGACGGCTTGATACATCGCGCCTTGAACCTCGGTCAGCGGACAATACGATTTCAGTTCCAGCTTCTCCGGCAGATCCTTGCGGATGTCCGGATCGCTCTTGAGTCTGCGCAGCATGAATGGAGAAACCAGCTTGTGAAGCTCCCGGAATCTCTCCTGCTGCCCTTCGCCCGGCGCATAGCGCTGACGGAAGCTGTTAAACGATCCGAGATATCCCGGATTGAGAAAATGGAAGATCGACCACAGCTCCGCCAGACGGTTCTCCACCGGCGTCCCCGTCATCGCAATGCGGTGCGGCGCGGATAATTTCATGACGCTCTGCGCCTGCTTCGTACGATAATTTTTAATATACTGGGCTTCATCGAGCACCACGCTCGACCACTGGATCGCGGATAAGTCCCCGCCGTCTCTTCCGGCCAAGTGATACGTCGTCAGCACGATATCATGATCGGCCGCCTCCTGCAGGAAATCGTCTCCGCGCAGACGGCGGACGCCGTGGTGCACATGCAAGGTCAGATCCGGCGCAAATCGCTGAATCTCCCGCTGCCAGTTACCCAGAAGCGAGGTCGGGCAAATGATCAGCACCGGGTCTCCCGCGGCTTCGGTATTGAGGCGCTCCAGCAGGCAAGTGATGACCTGCACCGTTTTTCCAAGCCCCATATCGTCGGCAAGGCAAACGCCAAAACCCAAATCGCGCATCACGCTTAGCCACTGATATCCCCGCTCCTGATACGGCCTCAACTCTCCGTGAAGCGAGGAAGGGATCGGGCGGGACGGAAGCTTGCGCACCGTTTCCCCGTCCAGCAGGGAGGACAGCAGGCCCGTTGTCTCCACTTCTTCGATGAAAAGCCCCTTCCACAAGCGTTCTCCATCCATTTCGGCGCTCAGGTGCATCCATTCGGCAAGCTCCATCTCGCCCTTCTCATGGCGTTTCATGAAGCGCAGCACCTGATTGATCTCCTTCAAATCCACCTCAACCCATTCCCCGCGGAACTGGACGTAAGGCAGATTCTGTTCGGCCAAAAATTTCAATTCCTCTCGCGTCAGGGTATGGCCGCCCATCGCGGCGGATATTTGGAAACTGACCAGATGCTCCATTCCGAGCACCGGCGTCGACTGTGCTTCGCCTGACGATCTTGCATCCGGCATCATTTTGAGGGATAAGCCGACGCGGCGGCGTCCTTCCCTGCTCCAGCGGGACGGCATTTGAACCGTAACGCCGCTCGCCGTTAATCTCGGAACCGATTCCTTCATGAACGTCGACAACCGCTCCAGCGGCAGGGTGACGCTCTCCGGAGCGCGCCCGTACAAGCCTTCCGCCAGCTCGGGAGCCAGCGCCGCGGCTTCTCCCAGCCTCATGAGCAGCTGCAGCTGGGCCCCAGCATACATCCGTCCGCGCAGCAGCTGATCGGATTCCGGACTTCCCCATACGCTCCGGACCGGCATCAATAAGCCTTCATCCTCCTGGCTTCGTGCCCAGAAGGTTACCTTCCAGTCCTTCCGGCTCTCTTCCAGCGGCGGTTCGAGCCGCAGCCCAAGGGCAAGGGTTCCGTTCTCAGGAGGCTGATCCTCCCCGCCGGCGTAAGGGAACACGGTCCCCCCGACCCGTTCTACGGCTTCCTCCAGCTCGCCCACTTCCTCCGCCGTTCCTTGAATGGGAATATCCCGACTGACCGTCAACAGACTGTTCCACCACAGCTCGGTAAGCGGGGATTGTCCCCGCCGGTAGTTCGCCAGATAGGCCTTCAGCTTGTCCTCCGATTCGCGGACGGCAGCCCTGGCTTGACTGTCGATCACGCCGCACAGGAAAGAATACAGCACGATCGCCCCCGCTTCCTCCCGCGTGGAAGGATCGGTTCCGGCAAGCGCTGCAGGCGTCCCGATGGCAATAGGAGGAATATTCGCCGCCAGCTGCAGAAAACGGGCCGTATCCTCGGTATTCAGCTGCGGTTTCCATACCGCTTTTATCGTGTGCATCGACGTTTTGCGCCTTCCGGCGGAAGGCACCTCCGCCGTCCCTGGTGCAAACCTCCCCTGCAATAACAGCTCCAATGCGAATCTGCTCGCTTGCACCCAATATTCCATTTCTTCGCCGACGGCCAAACCCTGAGCTTGGGTATGCTCGGGATCCAGCGAAACCAGCATGGAGAATGCGTCTCCCGGTGTCAGCGCAAGCCCTTCCATCGTCCGTCCGCCAAGCGTCTTCCGTTCCGGACGCCGCGCGCTTTTCGATCCGAGGACTTTGGCCGGATATCTGAGCTCGGCAAGCCGGAGGGAAGCGTTAGCGAAGGGACGGGTTCCATCCGGTTTGCGAAAGGTTCGGACCACTCTGCTCCATGCATCCACTCGGGGCTCCGAAACCTCACCGGAAAAACAAAAGAATACGTCACCTAACCATACGCCATAGAGCGGTTGATTCATCGTTGTCTCCCGTCTTTTCCTGCTTTATAGATATTATTACTATCTTATACGATAGCAACCTAATTTCAAAACGATACGGATTATGGCCATCGCCAAAATAACGTCAACCTTTATCATACCATGTATTTACTATTTCGTTATGATCTATGTATTGCATAGCGAATTCTTCTATTATATAGAGTAATGAAAAATCCTTGTTCTTATGCAGTCTCCCGTTGATTCTTGCCGCCCAAATTTTCGAAGCGTGCATTTTTTATGCGACCCTTCCGCTGATCCGGCGTATGTAGATCATACATTAAGAGTTCGGGAGGTCTTGCATTTATGAGTTTTATAGGCTTTGGTATTTTCGGGATTGCGGCTTTATTGCTGGGATTGTTCTTCTTTCTTCTTCACATTGCCGTCTGCGTATGGGGTTATAACGATGCCCGGCGGAAAGGGCGCAGTCCCGAGTTCGCGATTCTTGTTGTGCTGGGTTTATTGTTCTTCCCTGTGGTAGGTCTTATTATTTACCTGCTGATTCGCAATAATTATTAGCCCCCACAACAAAAAGACGGTGCAGGTTCGTCCTGCACCGTCTTTTTTGACGTCCATAATCATTCGGATGGCACTCGTGCCGACCTCGCGATTACTTCGCCTTTAAGCTGTCCCATGATTTCTGAATGCCTTCGAACAATTGGGTTTTGTCCACGTTGCCAGCCACATAACCCTGCATCTGGCTGCCGAATTCATTCATGCCGCCGTCCGGGAATTTGTTGAATTCCCAGCTGAGCGCTTTGTTCTCTTGGCTGTACTTCATGACATCGTTCCCCAGATCGCCAAGCGTCTCGCTGTTCGCCTCGATGCTGGTCAGTGCCGGGATGAATTTGAACTCTTCCGTAATGTAGCGTTTACCGGTCTCGGAAGTGACGAGCCAGTTCAGGAATTCCTTGGCTTCGTCCTTCACCTTCGATTTGTTGTTCACGACCCAGTTGTTCGGCACGCCGACCGGAAGCTTGTCGTTCTCTTCGGCGTTGTCATTGATCGGCATCGGCAGAAGGCCGATGTTCAGGTCCGGGTTGATCCCGTCGATCTGCACCTGCGTCCAATTCCCGTTCTGGGTCATGGCCGCTTCACCGCTGGCAAAGGTCGTGATTTCCGTGTTGTAATCCGTCGTCAGCGGGTTCTTCTGGCCGTATTGGACGGTGAGGTCGAACAGTCTCATCCATTCATCGAACTTCGCGTTGCCAACCAGCTTCTCCGTGCCTTCATTCATTCCTTTGACGAATGCATCGGGATCTTCCTGATGGGCGAACGGAATGTTCAGCAAGTGGTTGGCCAAAATCCAGGTTTCCTGGTATCCGTTCACGAATGGCGTAATCCCAGCCGCTTGCAGCTTTTTGGCAGCTTCCTCAAGCTCCGTGAGCGTCTTAGGGAGTTCGGTGATTCCCGCTTGCTCAAACAAGTCTTTGTTATAAATGAATCCGTAACCTTCGATGGTCATCGGTTGTCCGTACAGTTTACCGTCTTTTGTCATCGGTACTTTGGCAACGTCAACAACGTCCTTCACCCATGGCTGGTCCGAGAGATCCTCGACATTCTCAAACCATGTCTCCAGATCGCGATATCCACCGACGTTGAAAATGTCGGGCTCATCGCCGGAAGCGAATTTCGCCTTCAGCGCCGCACCGTAATCGGAGCCGCCGCCAACCGTTTGAATATCCAGCTTGATGCCGGGATGCTCTTTTTCGTACTCGGCCTTCAGTTTGTTCAAAGCCTCGGCGATTTCGACTTTAAATTGAAAAATCTTAATCGTTTTCGTTCCGCCCTCGGCACCGCCTTCAGCGCCTTGGCTGCCGTCCTCATTGTTGCCGCAGGCTGCAAGCAGCGTGGAGAAAGCCAAAACCATGACCAGGAGCAGCTTACCGTATTTCTTCATTGTAAAACCTCCCTTTTTTTTCTATAACATCGTGTCCAGCATTCGTTGATAGCGTTTACTTTTTTAGTATAATCAACCTATTTTCGTTAAATCAGGTATTATATTGATCTTTGAGGGGGAAGGAATTGACCGTTTGGCGGTTATCCCTTCACCGCTCCTTGCGTAATTCCCTCAATGATGTACTTCTGCATGGCCAGAAAGAACAGAATGACCGGCATGATCCCCAGCACCAGCGCCGGGAGGGCCAAATCCCACTGCTTGGTATACTGCCCAAAAAAGGCAAAAGTAGCAATTGGAATCGTCCGAAGCTCGGCAGACTGCAGAATCAGGGATGGCAGCAGGTAGTCATTCCATATCCACAAGGTGTTCAGGATGATCACCGTCACGAACATCGGCTTCATCAGCGGGAAAACCACCCGGAAGAATACGCCGTACCCGCTGGAGCCATCCACGGTCGCGGCTTCCTCGATCTCCATCGGGATCGATTTCACGAAGCCATGGAACAGGAATACGCTCAGCGGAACCCCGAAGCCCAGGTAACAGATAATCAATCCGTACAAGCTGTTGTTAATGCCGAGCGTTGCCGTCACTTTCACGAGCGGAATCATGATCGATTGGAACGGAATGACCATCGCCGCCACAAACAGCGCAAACATGATCTGGTTAAAACGCGTGTTGCGGCGAACCATCTGGTAAGCGGTCATGGCGCTTAACATCGCCAGCAGCAGGTTGCTCGCCACCGTAACGACCAGCGAATTCCAGAACGCCTGCGGGAAGTTCGTGATGTCCCACGCCCGCGAATAGTTGCTCCATTCGAACGTGGTCGGAAGCCCCGCCGAATCGGTTAACAGCTCGCCGAAGGTTTTGACGGAGTTCACGAACAGGAAGTAGAACGGGACTAGGAAGAGCAATGCCACGATGACCATGATGATCTCGGTGGCCATGGTATTCAGCCGGTATTTTCTTGTGGTCTCCATTAGGCTTCAACCTCCTTGCTCTTCGTGAATCGGACTTGCAGGCTTGTTATGATGGCAACCACGATGAAGAATATGACCGCCTTCGCCGTTCCGAGTCCGAGACGGTTATTCGTATAGGCCTCATTGTAAATATTCATGGCCACCGACTCGGTCGAGCCGAACGGGCCGCCTTTGGTCAGGGATAGGTTCAGGTCGAACATTTTGAATGACCAGGAGATCGCCAGGAACAAACATACCGTAACCGCCGGCATCACAAGCGGGATGATAATGGACCGCAGCACCTGCCCCCTGCTCGCCCCGTCGATTTCGGCAGCCTCCAGAATATCCTTTGGCACATTGTTAAGCGAGGAGATATAGATGACCATCAGGTACCCCGCCGTCTGCCATACGAAAACGATTACAATTGCCCAAAAGGCAGTTCCCTTTGTGCCGAGCCAAGGCAGGTTAAAGAATCCGAGGTTCGTGGCATTGCCGATCGCCGCAAACCCTTTGACAAAGATAAACTGCCAGATGAAACCGAGCAGCAGGCCGCCGATGACGTTTGGCATGAAGAAGATCGTCCGCAGCACGTTTCGTGTCTTCAAAGGCTTCGTCAGAAAGTACGCCAGAATAAATCCTAGAAGATTCGTAAGGATGACGCCAAGCACCGTAAAACGGGTCGTAAACCAGAAAGCATCCCGGAATTTATCATCGTTGGTAAAGATGGTAACAAAATTATCAAAGCCGACAAAATCGATTTTGCTTGACACGCCATTCCAGTTCGTGAAGGAATAATAAAGACCCAGGAGGAACGGAATGATCATGATGAGGATGAAAAATATGGTGGAGGGCCCCACGAAAAGAAACTGCTGCAGCAGCGCCGAAGATTTTTTTCGATTCATCCCTTGATCTCCCCTTTTCGTTAAGTTGTTGTATGATGTACAGCTATTATGCGGTAACCTGTAAACAATAAACACGGAGAATCATGAACCGTTAGGTGTAAAATATTGACCATACGCGCTTATGCCCATTCGATAATTCCGAGGTGATCCTTCATGAAATATCGCAGCATCCAGACCCGGCTGATCACGTTCATGCTCGCCGTCACAACCATCCCGCTCCTGCTCTCGTTAATCATCACGTTTACGCATACGCGGGAGTCCGTGAAGGAGCAGACGGTGAACGAAAATGTGCGGCTGATCTATCAAGGAGCGACCAATCTGATGAACTATCTGCGCGGCATCGACCGCGCGTCGCTGTCCGTTTATTCGGATCCCCATTTTTTGCGCAACCTTGCCCTGGATCCCGATAACCACCGGGTCGTAGCCGAGCTGTATGCAACCTTGCAGGCCATCCAAACGGGCACGCAGGACGTTCACCAGATTTATCTGCACAATCAATTGACGGGACAATCCACCCAGATATCCAGCAATCTGCCAAGAAGGGAATTCCGGCAGGCTCCGTACCGCAAAATAGAAGAGTTCGGCGAAGGCAATACAGCCATCGAGCCCGTCCATCAGGTGCATAGTTACGGGTTCCCTCCGCGGCCCGCGGACATCCTGGATTTTGAGGTGATCACTTTCTACCGATCCATCACCAACGTGCCTGCGCCGGACCAATATGCCCTCATGGCCATTGACGTGAAACTCGACAGTATCTTGGCCATATGCGATCAGCTGTATGCTAAAGGGGAAGAGGCGCTATACTTGATTGATAGCAGCGGCAGCATCATATACGGTCCGGATCCGCAGCAGAGAGGTCAAGCACTGGACGATCCTGAGCTTATGGACGTCATCGCTCAAGCGGAAAGAGGATATTATGACGGCGAGGATGCGATGATTGTCTATGAGAAGCTCGATTTGCCTTACGCACCCTGGACGCTCGTCAAGCAAATTCCGCACCAAACGCTGTACAAACATTCGACGGAATTAACGAGCATTAACGCGATTATTGCGATATTAGCGCTATTCATTGTCATATTCGGCACATTATGGATATCGATTCGAATCACAAAACCCATTAAACAGCTCACAACCTATATGAATCAGGTGAAAACCGGGCGGCTCGACGTGAATATTGACGTGACAAGCCCGGATGAGATCGGAATTCTGTCCCGACGCTTCCGAACGATGATGGATACCATCAACAACCTGATCCTGCGCGAGTACCGGCTGGAAATCGCCAATAAAACCAACCAGCTGAAGGCGCTTCAGGCCCAGATCGATCCGCATTTTCTATACAATACGCTCCAGTCCATCGGCACCTTGGCCCTGCAGCACAACGTGCCGAGGATCTATTCCCTGCTCTCTTCGCTGGCGAATATGATGCGCTACAATATGCGCAACAGCGAGGGCAAAGTGACGCTTCAGGATGAGATCAACCATGTGCGGCTGTACCTTGAGCTGCAGAAACAGCGGTTCCGCGATCAGCTGGAAATCATCTGGGATGTGGATCCGGAAAGCCTCACGACCCCGGTTCCGAAGATGATCCTGCAGCCGATCGTTGAGAATTATTTCAAGCATGGCATGAACACGCACGCCGGCGTCGGCCGCATCTCCATCTCCACCCGCATCGCGGAGGATGGCCGCTTGATCGTTGTCATTGAGAATAACGGGGCTTCCATCGAGGAGGCGGAGCTCGCCTCGATCCGCGGCAAACTTGAGACGGCCTTTCATCACCCTGACCGAAACGATGCCGGCGAAGATTCTATCGGGCTGTTGAACGTATACATGCGGTTGAACCTGTACTCCAACAATCATGCTGAATTAACCATAGAGAATGCAGAGCCCCACGGCGTCAAGGTTACGCTCGATATCAAACCACGGGAGAGTGAACACTAGAATGAGAGTATTGATCGTAGATGACGAACAGCACGTTCGGGAAGCTATAGGGCTTCTGGCAGACTGGGAACGGCATGGCATAACGGAGATCGACCAGGCGGCCGACGGCGAGGAAGCGGTAAGGCTAATCGAGGAGAAGAAACCGCAGATTGTCCTGACCGACATGCGGATGCCCCGCAAAAACGGACTTGAGCTGCTGACCTGGCTGCATGCCACGAAACCGGATATTAAAGTGCTTGTCATCAGCGGATACGATGATTTTGAATATGTGCGCCATACCATCCGTTCGGGAGGCATCGATTATATTCTCAAGCCCGTGGATCCGGACAGCTTGAACGAGGCGCTGGCCAAAGCGGTTGAAACCTGGCGGCTTGAGGAAGAGAAACGGCGGCATATGACCAATCAGACTATTGAAATGAATCAGATGACCCCATTCTATATGGACCGCCTGCTCTCGGATCTTGTGAACGGTTACGGCAGCCGGGAAAGCGTCGTCTCTCAATTGCGGAACCGGATGACGCTGCCCGAAACCGGCATGGCTTGCAACGTTGCCGTGCTCCGCGACGATCAATTTGACGAAGCTTTGCTGTCCAAATTCCGCAATAGGCGGCATCTGCTGTCCTTCACCCTCATCAACATTTGCAATGAGCTGTTGAAGGATCGCGGAGTAGCCTTCCGGCATATCGACAAGCCCGGAGAAATCATCCTGCTCTGTTGGAATCCACGTCTTCCCTTTAACGACCTGCTGGATCGAATCAATGACGGGTTCTTCTCCACCCTTCGCAGGCGGAGCCATTTCGGCGCCGCCGAAGCAGGCGCTTTTCCCCAAGATCTGCCCAAGGCTTATTCGACTGCAGTCCAAGCCCTGTGCAGCCGCAATTTACTGACTGGCAAGTCCCACATCCATCGTGAGCGCGCCGTCGAAAGCGAGGGCTCCCGTACCCTGCGGCTCTCCTCCTACGAGGAGGAATTCAAGCTGGCCGCGCTCAGCGGGAGCAAGGAGCGCATCGAGGCGGCCACGGCAGAGTGGCTGCAAGAGGTTCGCGAGAGGGATCTTGTTTCTCCCGAGCATCTGATGAGGTGGAATTCGGAATGGGACTGGATCCAGTATCACTGGACGGAAAATGAAGTGAAAAGCACGCAGGAGCCCGTCGAGGACGCTGAAATTTCGCAGGACCTTCCCTCCGCGCTCCCTTACAGCGAGGATGGCATGATTTGCTGGGACCGCTGGCGCGAACAGATCAGCGGAAGGCTCTACGCGGCATCCCGGGTCCTTACCCAGATCCATTCGAAGGACAGTCACATCATTCATGACATAGCCCAATATTTGGAGCAGCACTATCATGATGAGATTTCGCTGCAGCAGATCGCAGGCAAGTTTTTTCTTAGCAGGGAGTACATCTCCCGTAAATTCAAGCAGGAATTCGGCGTGACGTTATCGGATTTCCTCGGTCGGATTCGAATCGAGAAAGCCAAAACGCTGCTGCTCAATCCCCAAATTCGGATTGCCCAGATCGCGGAGATGGTCGGTTACCAGGACGAGAAATATTTTAGCAAAGTGTTCAAGAAGATGGAGGGTTTCACGCCGAACGAATATCGCAAGAAGCATATGAATTAAGGAAACGATAACCCCCTTTCTTTTGGCTGCTGGCTCGTTATCCATTCTTTTGGGTATATTCTATATAGTCCAGACTGATATCAGGAGGAGATTGTATGTACCGCACGAACCCGTACCGCTGGTGGAACCTGCTGTTTTTCCTCGGGGTTATCACCGTGAACGTGTTATCGGGCATGCTGCCGCTGGGTGGCAGAACGACCGGGGAGATATCGGATATGTATTATACGGCGATCACTCCCGCAGGGTATGCCTTTTCCATATGGTCCGTCATCTATGTGCTGCTGCTCTTTTTTGTCATCTACCAGCTGCGCCGCGACTCCGGAAACCGGGATTCCGTCAAATCCATCGGTCCATGGTTTATTCTCAGCTGCGTATTCAATATGGCCTGGCTTGTACTATGGCACTATTTGTATATTGAATGGTCTGTCGTTGTGATGTTATTGCTGCTGCTGACCCTATGGGTTCTATATGTGCGCACGCATGCGATAGACTATCCGACGCCCGGCGAGAGATTCTGCCTGAAGCTGCCGTTCAGCCTATATATCGGCTGGGTGTGCCCTGCCTTTATCGTCAATGTCGGGATCGTGTTCCAAAAGAATGGCTGGAGCCTCTTCGGGCTGCGCGAATCCGCTTTGGGTATCGCCCTGCTCTGCGTAGGCGCTTTACTCGCCATCCTGATCGGACTGCGATACCGGGACGGCATCGTACCGCTGGTCTTCACCTGGGCTTACATCGCCATCGCCGCCGAGCATCGGGAGACCGACAGTATTTTAATGACCGCCTTCGTGCTCTCGATTATCTTGTTTGTATTTGCCATATGGCTCTTCTTCACGCGCAATCGAAGACGATCCCGGTATTAAAGCCCGGATTCATCGGCTCGTTCTTCAGAATTTTCATCGAAAGGATTTGGAACAAGCAAAAGGAGCTTTGCCGACGCAGGCAAAGCTCCTTGTACGTTCATATCGTTTAATTCTTAACGGCTATAACCTCGATCTCTACCAATCCGTCCTTCGGCAGACGAGCAACCTCCACGGCACTGCGCGCAGGATACGGCTCGGAGAAGAAACTGCCGTACACTTCGTTCACCGCCGCGAAATCGTTCATATCCTTCAGGAATACCGTGGTTTTAACCACTTGATCCAGGCTTGTCCCGGCAGCTTCAAGGATTGCCTTGACATTGCTAAGCGAAAGCTTCGCTTGTTCCTGGACCCCTTCACCGAATTCTCCTGTTTCCGGATTCAATCCCAGCTGGCCTGAAGTATATACGAATCCGTTGATTTCTACAGCTTGGCTGTATGGTCCGATGGCTCCCGGGGCTTTGTCGGTCGATATGATATGTTTACTCATGATATATCACCCTTTCTATGTATTCCTATATGTGTACATTGTAATCCGCCGCGGGTTCTCTGGCAAATTTAATCAGCGGCCTCGCCTAGAACATGCATCACTTCATTGGTGTATACATGATGGCCTTTCATATCCGTTAGACCGATGTTCACCATGGACCTGGCGACCTTCTGCGCCGGAATGGCCCGGTATGGGGCAAGCTTCGGACCCCTGAATGCAAAGTCGAGGGAAGTCATCAGAAGCGAAGCCGCCCGCTCCCCAAACCGCCGTTCGGGTCTCTCCCCCAGCAATAACGACGGTCTGAACAGATGCAGCCCCCGGAAACCGATTCCGGCCAACCGTTCTTCAACCTCTCCCTTGGTGCGAAGATAGAAATTACGAACCTTCGGATTGGCGCCTACGGAGCTGACCGCCATAAATTGCCTCACTCCGTTCTGCTTGGCCAGCTCTGCCGCCTTGATGACATAGTCCACATCCACTTTACGGAACTGCTGCTGGGACCCCGCTTTCCTGATTGTGGTCCCCAGACAGCAATACACGCTATGGACGCCGGAAAAAGCGTCGCCGTATCGTTCCAGCTGGTCCCACTCCACCAGGATGGGCAGCAGCTTGGGATGCGTGACCTCCGGGAGTCTTCGCACCAGCACGCGCACCTCATCAAGCTCCCCGCGGCCCAGCAGCTCGTCGGTTACCGAACGCCCCACAAGCCCCGTGGCCCCGACTACGAGTGCAACCTTTCCCAACGAAACCCCTCCTTTTCGTTCATCATATGAAATATCCATGACATGAAAGACATCGGCTGCCTGCCGTTCTTCTAAGCGGAACGAAGCACTCTCCGCCCCACCGTCAAAGCAATCAGTACCATCAACACGCCCACCGCGGTTTGAAAACCATATCGGGATACCCAGTCGGGCGCATGTGCAATCCCTTTGAATATGAGACCGCCCAGCATGGGACCGAGAAAAGAGGCAAACCCCGTGATGGAGGAGTATACGGCAATGAACATCGGCCGTTCGCTTTTCGGCGTATCTCCGATCATGAAGTTAAAGGCAAGCTGGTTAAAGCCGCCTACGCCGGCACCAAGCAGCATATGCGATAACAGCAGCACCGGAATTACGGACAGGACGGACAGCAAGCCCCATGTCAAGCACGACCCCGCAATCAGCGGCAATGTCCAATAGAGCAAGGTTCTGTTGCTGAAACGCGCATTCAAATTTCCCCATACGTAGAAACCGATCATCATGATCACGGTCTGCGCAACGGTCATGATGGATACGATCGAATACGAAATATGCAGAACGTCCAGCATGGCGTACGAGTAGAGCGGAACAATCAACGTCTGCAGAAAGAGCCAACCAGCCAGAAACAGCGTAGATTTGATAAACGTGGTATCCGACAGCGGCTTGCGGATCATCGCCCTAAACTGACGCTCGCTCGAATGCTCGAAGGGAGGATCAGGATACAAGAAGAACATGGATAAGTTCGCAGCGATGGCAATCCAAGAAATCATAAACAGAATCAGGAAGCCCCCGCCGCCGGGATAACGGTCCAGGATGATCCCGCCAACAAACAGGGTCAGGGCTCCGAGCGCATTCAGGATGGTATTGCGTATGCCGAAATAACGTCCCCGCACTTTGGCCGGCACCATGTCGCTAATCAGCGAGGTCCACAGCATGCCGGATACGGTATTGGCAATAAAGGCGCCCATATAAAGGATCATAAACACCGGAACCCACCATCGTTCCGGAAAAATAAACGGGATCAGGCCCGTAGCCCCCCACAACATGCGGTGCATAAAGGTAAACACAATCATTGCTTTCTTGCGGTACTGCAAGCGCTGGATCAGGTACGCAACCAGAATCTGAAGCACGTTGAACAGCGTGGTGACGGCCAGAACAAAACCAACCTCACTGGATTCCGCGCCTAAGTACAATAAGTACCCTGTCAAAAAGGGGCCGCCCAGCAGCGTCTGCAAAATGATCGCCGGAACCCCTTCCCATGTGGCCGTCATCAAATGTTTGCGTTGATGCGAAACCTGTTTGCGCGGCTTGTGAATAACCTGGACAGCCTTGATGTTGATACACTCCTTCGATGTCTTCAAATGGGCTGATCAAACTTCCTTTTGACCTCATTCTACACCGCATCGGACCCAAGTCAATATGACTTTTGAAATATAAAACTCACATGAATTTCTCATTGCATATTACCTGGACAGACAGGCTTAAAAAGTCAAAAAAAGAGCGCAAATCAGGCTCGATTTGCACTCTTTCTCCATGCGGTTATGAAACTGGCCAGCGGTTTCCATTCCCTGCCGAGCCAGCCGGAGGACTCGGAAGATTCTTCCGCCATGAAGCCCGCGGCGGGCGCTGCCGCCTGCTGACTGTCCGTGACAGGGAGAATCTCCTCGTTCGTCATCTCATAGTATCCCAAATGATAGGTGCTGACCATGTCTCCGTGTAAGGTAAACACCTTGCCGTCACGAATATCGATCACCTTGCCGGTCACAACACGGGATTCCAACATGATTCGTACTGCCTCCCTTATCGTCTTGTGGACTAGTCGCGGTATCTTGCACTCCAATCCGTATATTCGCGCTCCGCCGCGTCCTTCGTATGCCCGTAGCGTTCCTGCAGCTTGCCAACCAATTTATCTTTCTCGCCGTCGATCACATCAAGATCGTCATCCGTCAATTTGCCCCATTGCTTCTTCGCTTCACCCTTCATCTGCTTCCATTTCCCTTTAAATACGTTGCTATCCATAAATATCAGCTCCTCTTAGCGTAATGGATGATGAATTGTATCATTGCCTGTACTTGTGTATACCCGTCAGGAGTTTCTCTGAATCCTGGCAAACGATGACAACGGGGAGTTTCCGCTCTCGAACCATACCTCAAAGTGCCGCATGCAAAAAGCTGCCGCCGTGGACTTCAACCATCCGTGGCAGCAGCTTGGATTGTACAGAGATATCCATTTTCATAGCATAAGGCAGAAATTAAACTTCCCTATCAGCCTTTCAGTTTGATGACGGCTCCCTCCCTTTCCCTCTCCTTATCCTTCTCCTCCTCTTTATCCTCGCCAACCAGCTCTCTGGCGGAGGCTTTGAATTCGGACAATGTGCGTCCAACTGCCCGGCCGAGCTCGGGCAGCTTGGAAGGGCCGAACAGAATGAGCACGACTATCAAGATCATCATCAATCCGACGAAACCGACATTTTGGAACATAGAACCCAACTCCTTTAATATGTGATGGTAACGGTTCATGTTGAAAGCCAGCGGCTATTCGATCCGCCGCTTCGCGAAACGAGGACAACTTACTTTTTCTTATCCTTATTCGGGTATACGGCTACGGCCTCAATCTCAATCAACCAATCGGCATTCACAAGACCGGCTACCCCCACGGTGGAACGCGCAGGCTTAACCGGATTCTCCTTCGTATTAAAGAATTGGGCGTATGCGTCAAACCAGCCGGTATAATCAAAGGTCCCGTTCTTCGCTGCATCCGGGGTCAAGTACACTCTCAAATAGACGACATCCTTCATCGTCAATCCCTGCTCCTTCAGCTGCTTCTCGATTTCCTTCAGGATGCCGATCCCCTGGGTTTTCGTATCGCCATAGCGTTCATAAACCGTTTTGCCATCTTTGTTCAACAATGGCGGAACCGTCCCGCTCGTATAGAGATAAGAGGAACCCTCCGGCACGACTACCCCGCTGGAGATCGAGGATGTAGGACTGCCGTAAAATTGGGGGGCCGGCAAAGCTTTGGCCGGCTTCTTATGGGCAGAAGCACCGTCGGCATATGCGGTTACGCTTACGGCACTGAACAGCATGGCGAGTGCCAGGAACGTCTTCAGTTTATTTTTCATGGGTTATGGACTCCCTTCTCCATTATGATTTCATGACGCGTTGATGGATATCGGTTACGACCTCGCGGGCGGACTCGATGGCGCCTGCCTGCCAGGCCGTAATGTAGCTGATATGCTCCCCTGCCAGGTAAATGCGGTTATCCGGCTTGCAGAGGGTCGGGTAGTAGGTTTTCCTATCATTGGCGGAATAGGATACCCAGCCACCCTCCTGGTATTGGGTCTTCTTCCAGTCGATCGAGAAGGAGGCCTCGAACTCCTTCGGATACTGCGGATGGATCTTGGCCCCCTGCGTCAATGCCAGTTTCTCGCGCTCGGCATACGACATGCTGCCGAGTTTATCGGCGATGCCCCCGTACGCATAATAGCCGAGCAGGATCCCCTTCTTCCCGAAATAGTCTGTCGGCGGATAGTAGATTTGCGTAATGTCCATATTCGTCAAGCTGCTGCCGCCGTACAGATACTCGTCTTCTTCCCAGAAACGGCGCTTGAACTGCAAACCGATTTTACCTGCGGAGGCGTAGCCCACGCTGCCGATGGCTTTGGACATCTCCGGCGAGAAGTCGGCCGGGATCTTCTTCAATACCGTCAACGGTATGGTGCAGATGCAGTAATCCCCGCGTACTTCCTGGTCTCTGCCGGAATGGCCGTCCGCATACACAATCCGCACGCCGGAGGAGGACTGGCGAATTTCCTTTACCTCGGCCCGGTACTTGATCCGGCTGCCTACCCGTTTCTCAAATGCCTTGACGATGGCGTCCATGCCGCCTATGGGGTGAAACATCATCATCTGCTGGTCGTAACCGTATTCGTTGCTGAAATATTTGCCGAAGCCGGAATTGATGATGGCCTTCAAATCGAACGGATCGCGGAGAACGCCGGCATCCAGTCGGCTTCCCGGTTCATCCTTATACCCGCCGCGCTCCGATCCCTTGTAGAACAGGTCCGGATTCAGATCGCCTTCGGCCTTCAGATAATCCACCAGCTTCAGCTTCTCTTCCGCCGTCAGCGGCAGATCCAGCGCATTTTGATTCACGGCTTTGGCCAGCATCTCGGCCACGTAACCGCGTACGTCGGCTTTGGCTGCACGCTTGGGGACGCGCTGTCCGGACAAAGCCCCCACGTTCTCGTTATAGTAATAGCCGCTCTCGTTCACGTTGTTGAAGGGCTCGATGGCTACGCCAAACTTCTTGCAATAATCCAGCGTGACGTGAAACTGCGGAATCCGCATCGGGCCTGCATTGAAATACAGTCCGTTATCAAAACGGGAAGTCTGACGACCGGATCCGATCTCCGACACGGAGGTTCCTTTGCGGATCGTCCAGTTACGCCCGCCGGCAAAGCTCTTTGCCTCCAATATCGTGCAGTCGTAACCTGCCAGACCAAGCTCATACGCTGCCGTCAGGCCCGCGATCCCTGCGCCGAGAATAACGATCTTCTTGCCGCCCCGGCCGCTGAGATGCAGGTCATTCTTTCCGGGTGGGGTATATTCCGCGGCTTTCAACGTTTCCGGCGTAAGGAGCCCCATCGTACCCATCAAGCTGAAGACGGCGACAGATCCGCCCACCTTGCCAACGGTCGTCAGAAATTGTCTCCGGGTCATCTCTTTTGGTTGTTCTTTTGTAGCCACCCTCGTTCACTCCTTCGCTAGTTTGGGATTGGATTGGATTCATGAGCCGATCTTAGCAGAGAAAACAAAGTTTGACTTAAATCTTGTTAGAATTCCTCACACATTTTTTTATTTTTTGAAAAATGATTGCTTTTTCACTTTCTTTTTCATAAAATCATGTCATAAATCCTTCCAAAAAGGAATGGATTCACCCAAATTATTACCGTTTTATCTTCTTTGGTTTTAATCCCAAGCCATTAACAAAGCTCAGGGTTAACAATACTTACATAGGAGGTAAAGAGCATGGAGAGTAAGGTGATGAGTATTGGGGTTGTTTGCGAACTGACCGGATTGACCGAAAGGCAAATCCGGTATTACGAGGAACGCAAGCTCATATTTCCGGAGCGTACGAAGGGAGGAAACCGCAGATATTCTTTTGAGGATGTGAAGAGCATTCAGGAAATCCATCAAAAAATGCAGGAGGGATTTAATACGTTTGAACTGAAGGAATTGAATAAATCGAAAAAACAGCGCTGCACGCCGATCTTCCGATGATGACCAAAGGAGTGACGAAGTCTATGGAGTTCAAGAATACCATGACGCTGCTCGAGCACATCGCCGAACTTAGAAAGCGAATCCTTCTGGTAGCCGCCGTCTTTCTCCTAAGCATGGCGGCAGGCCTGTTCGCCGCACCCCATGTGTTATCCATGTTAAAGCACCATTCGCCCGCCTTTCAGGTAACCTGGAACGTATTCTCGCCCTGGGACGGTCTCCGCATCTATATGAGCATCAGCATCGTATTGTCTCTGCTTCCTACCCTGCCGTTCGCCCTGCATCAAATCTGGCTGTTTGTCAATCAGGGACTGAACGGCCGCGAGCAGAAAGCGGCCCTTCGGTTTATCCCCTTCTCTGCGTTATGTTTTCTCATAGGGGTCGCGTTTGCGTACTTTGTCGTTTTTCCGATGAGCCTCGCTTTTACGACGGGAATCAACAGTCAGATGGACCTCGTCGAGACGTACGGCGTCGCCCAGTACTTCGGTTTCATGTTCAATATCATCATCCCGCTGTCTCTTGCCTTCGAGCTGCCTGTCATCGTCCTGTTTCTGACGCGAATAGGAATATTAAGCCCGGCTATCCTGCATACCATGAGGCGCTACGCCTACGTCGTTTTGGTTATCGTTGCGGCGCTGATCTCGCCGCCTGACCTCGTATCGCACCTAATGGTTGCCGTCCCGCTCATCGGTCTATATGAAATCAGCACATGGCTGGCAGGCTGGATGCATCGCAAGGGGAAGCATGCAGAGCATGAAGAAGGTACGGAAATCGATACGGCTCACCAGATGATCTGATATCCTTGTTTTTTCCTGTCAGCTCCTGCAAGGAATCAGCATGATAAACGTGCTGGACTGCAGCATTTGGCAGCATGTAGACGACATACCCGCAAAAAAGAGGCCGTATACCTGCACAGGTACGGCCTCTTACTTGCTCATCAAAGAATCCGTGCAGCTGCGTTCCTTGGCCGGTCCCCCGCTAACGGATCGTAATGACCTTCTTCTCCGCTTTCATGTATTTCACGAACATGCCCGCATAATCGGGATCCCACTGGGTTCCCCTACCAGCTTCCAATATGCTCAACGCATCCGCGGATTTCATGCCGCTGCGGTACGGCCGATCCGACGTCATGGCATCATAGGCATCGGCCACCGCAATAATCCTGCCGAACAGCGGAATTTCCTTTCCCTTCAGCCCGTCAGGGTACCCGCCTCCGTCATAGCGCTCATGGTGGGAGCGCACCCCCTCCAGGTAAGGAGCCATCGCATCGGCAGGCTCGATTTGCAGCAGAATGTTCTCCCCTTGCGCCGGATGAGCCTTTACCTGATCGAACTCCTCTGCCGTCAGTTTCCCTTCCTTCAGCAAAATGTTGTCCCTGACCCCGATCTTGCCGATATCATGCAGCAATGCCGTCTTATGCAAAAGATCAACCTGCTCTTCGCTTAGTCCGGCCAGACGGCCGATCAACACCGAATATTCCGCTACCCGAAGCGAATGGCCGGCCGTGTAAGGATCTCTGGCATCCAGCGCCGCCGCCAAAGCGGCAAAATAACTGTCCAGCAGCTTGCGATTCCGTTCCTCGCGCACCTGCAGCCCGCGGACCATCATATTAAAACCCGCGATCAAATTGGAAAATTCATCGGAGTAGAGATTGGAGGTCTGAATCAGACGGCCCTCCTTGATCTCATTCATCGCCCGGTACAGCTGACGGATGGGACGCTGCAAATCCTGGGTCAAGAGCCAGGCGCCGATATAAGCAAATCCGACCCCAAGCAGCAATATAAATCCGGCCCAGCCCCAATACTGCTGGGCTACAATCTGACTAAGCCCCTCCAACCGGATCTGCACGGCCAAACTGAACAGAAATAGCGGAAAGGTGCCGATCAGCATCGTACTCAGCAGAAATTTCGTCCGAATCGCCATGAACACATGGCCCTCAAGAGAGAAATCCACGCCATAACGCGACAGCGCCTGCCGCCGAACTTCCTTGATCAAAGGGCGAATGGCGGCTATGGTGAGGAAAAATTCGATCATGGCATGACAGCTGGCCAGCAGGACCGCCCCCAGGCAAGCCAGCCATATGTAAAACGGCGGGAAATTCAGCTTCCCCTGCTCCATCATCCAAACGGTAAGCAGAATGGCCGGAAGCGACAAACCGAGCAGATGCGGTCCGAATATGCGATATACCGCCAAACGCGGCATACGGTGAATGCTCAAATACGCTTTTTCCAACGTTTCCAAATCCGTATGGCCTTCATCAAATCCCGCGTGAATCGGCCGTAAATGGCGAAGAAAGACCGTCAGCTCCGATGCGACCATTACCATGAACGAAATGGCCAATATGAGCATTAGACGCACGCCTTCCCGGGTGGGAATCTCGAGGGTCGTTACCATTAATACGCCACCCACAACAAGCACAGCTGCAATGGACCCGATCATATAGTTCCGGATTAGCTGTTTAAGAAAAGACTTATACAGTTGCATGGAACGCCTACTTTCATTAAACGGATAATAAACATCGGCAAGGCATATGCGATCCGAACGTATTCGACATGATGCTACAAGTTTAAGAGCTCGGCAGCAGAATTTGCAAGAAAAAACTGTTAATATGAATATCGTAGGATTTCAGGAAAAAATCAAGCGTTTTTGCATATCATTCTAATATTCGTTTGAATATCTTTGCTTATTACATGCAGTTGTGCTATAATAATTAATTGTTACACGAAGTTTAACCCCGTAAGTTCCTCGAAACATGGTTATTTACATCTCTGTTGAAGTGCAAATTCCTATTTTATGACCCTAAAAGTATGAGTTTTATGGAACGGTTTTCTGATTCACACTGGAGCGGTCATCGGAGCCGCAAGGACGAAAGAGAGGCAGGGCTTTTGTCGTTTTAGAAGCAAAGATTCTTGAAGAAACTTCAAATACGGAACCGACTGTGCAGCCGTAAAGGCGCCAGGGGTTAAATTTTATAAGCGCTATTAAGCGCACAATGAAGGACTCGGCCTTTGCCGGGTCCTTTTTCCATGGATGCGCCGCCATTTCGATTCTTCGAATCCCAAAAGACCAGTGACAGCCGCCTAAACGGCTGCATATGATACCGGAGACGATCAGTATTCGGAAGGAGCGTGCAGTTTTGAAGAAAAAGAAAAAAAACTCGTCAACATCTTCTAACCAACCCTTCAGAGTTGACCCTAGTACCAGGGAACTCGACCTGTTGGGGCGGGGTAATGGACGCAGTCCTGAAAAAGAAAAAGAAAAAGAAACAGAAACAGTACAAGATAAAGAAGCCCGCATTCTTTCAACATTACCCCTCGCGGATCCGGAAGAGGATCTCATCGGCATTTTCGAATTAAGGCAGCAAGAAAGAGAAGAAGTCATCAAACCCGTAATATTAGACGAAGCTATTTCCGTATCAACAGAGGTTACTGCATTTTCTGATGCCGTGACGGTAAATTCCGACTCCGCCGCGGCAGCAACTGACTCCACAGCATTATCTTCTACGGATTCCGTGACACTGTCTTCTGCAGATTCTTCCATGACATTGTCTTCTGACGATTTGACGCTATCTTCCGATCCTCCTTCCCTGCCGAACACGGAAATCGAGCCGGAGCAGTTGATTCTTGAAAAGGAAATGCCAGAAATTAAAGGAGCATTTATATTTACAGAGGACATAGGTGAATATGCCATAACCGAGAACCGGATCGCCTCCAAGTCGATTACGGCTTCCAAGCTTGCTCGTGGAGCGGTCGGTCCCGAAGCGCTGCAAGACTATAGCGTTTCCAGCCTTCATCTTGCAGACGAAGCCGTGACCTCAAGCAAAATTGCTCCATTGTCGGTCACGGGCGAGCATCTCATGGATGGAATCTTATCGACGCGCAAATTCAGGGACGGCTCGGTCAACGCAAGCAAAATCAAGGATGGCAGCATAACTACCCAAAAGCTGGCGGACCATGCCGTTGAAGGGAAGAAAATAGCCGACGGAGCTATTACAGCAAGGCACCTCGAGCAGCTGCTCGTATCGACGGAGCTGCTGGACGACCAATCTGTCATTGGAGAAAAAATCGCATCAAGCGCCGTAGAAACCCGGCATATATCCAATGAGGCGATTCACACTTCCAAGCTTGCCGACAATGCCGTCACGTCATCCAAAATCCGCGATGGCGCCATCACCGGAAACAAAATAGCGGATAGCGCCGTAGACGGCTCCCATATACAGCAGAAATCCATTAACAGCGACCATATCGTCAGCAGGGCCGTGACATCGGAGCATATTGCCAAGGGAAGCATCGGCCCCGACCAAATTGCTGTTAGAGGCATTGGCGCCGACCATATTCAGAATGGATCGCTGGGCGCCCGCCATCTGGAAGACGGTGCCATAGGGCCTGATCAGATTCAGCCTGGTTCCATCGGTCCCGAACAGATCGACGTCAGCGCCGTGTCCACCCGGCACTTGAGCGATTCCAGTATAACGAGCTCCAAACTTGCCGATCAGTCAGTCCATACAGCCAAACTGGTCGAGCAGGCTGTTACGGCCTCAAAAATTGCTGATCAGAGTGTTCTCCCGAGTAAGATTGCCAATGAAGCTGTACAAACCCGTCATTTGGCTAAAGGGGCCGTAGAATCATCCCAAATCGCTTCGGAGGCTGTTCAAGCCCGGCATCTCTCTCAAGATGCAGTGAAAGCAAAACATATCGCAATCGGCAGCATCTTACCACAGCACTTTGCTCCTGAAAGCGTGCTCGGTGCGGCAATCCATTCCAGAACGATTGGAGAGCAGCACATGGCGGACCGTTCCATCGCGAGACAGCATCTTCAGCGAGAATCGGTTGGGGAAGAACAGCTTGCACCCGAAAGTGTAACGGGCAGCAAGCTGGCGTTGGGCTCGGTTGGCGGCAGCATCATTAGGCAGAGTGGCGTGACTTCCAGCAATATCGCAAGCCAATCCATTCTGCAGCAGCATCTGGCTGCGGACAGCGTCGGAGCACATGCCATACAAGACGGGGCGATCCAATCATCGCATTTGACCAACGGCTCGGTTGCCAGCTGCCATTTACAGACCGAGAGCGTAGGAACAGAAGCGCTTGGACGCGGAGCGGTAACGAGCGACAAAATTGCCGAAGGCAGCGTAATCGAATCTTCCATCGGCGAAGGGGTTATTGCACCTCGGCATCTGGCAGACCATGCTGTAACGTCCCTGAAACTGTCACCGGAAAGCGTGTCGACCGACAAGCTGGTGGATCTTTCCGTTACGTCGTCCAAACTTGCCGAAGGCAGCATCACTGGTGACAAAATAGCATCCCAAGCCATTCGTTCCACCCACCTGTCAACCCATTCCGTCGCCAAGGAAGCCATTCAGAATGGAGCCGTTACCTCAGACAAAATTGCCCAGCAGTCGGTTGAGGGAGTGCATCTTGGACTGGAATCCATCTTGGGCAAACATATCACCCAAGAAGCAATCCACGGCTACCATTTGAAAAAGAAATCCATCACGCTAAACCATTTGGCTGACGAGAGCCGATCGCCCGATATGCTGTTTGCCGACGGAAGCATTCCAGGAGCGAAGCTTGAATCGCAATCGATTACGGAAGACCACCTTACCCCTTCATCTGTGTCGGGGACCGTATTGAAAACAAACGCCGTTAGCGGAGAAAAAATCAAACCGCTCTCCATCTCGGCAGTGCATCTGCAAGAAGCGAGCGTCCTTTCGGACCATCTTGGTTTGGAAGTGGTCAAATCACAGCATATTGAGGATATCGCTGTAACCGATCGGCATATTGCGTCAGGCTCGATCAGCGCAAAGCATATCCGGAACGAAAGCATTGAATCGTCGCACATCGAGAACGGTGCCGTTCTTTCCGAGCATATTGCCGGAGAATCGATCCATGGAAACCATCTCAGTGAAGGGGCTGTGGCATCCAAGCATATAGAATTATTCTCTATTCAAAGTCACCATCTCGCCCCTTACTCCGTCAACATGGCCCATCTGGCGGATCAGTCTGTCGGCCATGTCCACTTGCAACCGGATAGTGTGGGAGTCGATCAGCTGCAGCCTGGGTCCGTCAAATCAAGACAATTGGCAGAAGGTGCCGTGCTTCCCCATCATTTGCAGACGCACAGCATCACCACGAAGCATATTGAAGCCGGTGCGATTACAACGGAGCTTATTCAGGATCACGGGGTTACGGGAGCAAAAATTGCTCATGGAACGATCACCGGCTCAAACATTGCGGCAGGTTCTCTGAACGGCTCGAAAATAGCGGAGGGCTCTATTGAAAGCCGGCATCTCGGTCCGGACGCCTTTGATAACTTCAACCTGGCTAACGGCTCCGTTACGGGGAGCCAAATCGCCAAGGAAACCATCACGGGTGCGAACATTGCGGCTGGTGCTTTGAACGGGTCCCAGATTGCCAAGGGCTCTATCGAAAGCAAGCACCTCGCTCCGGACGCTTTTGATAACTTCACTTTAGCCGAAAACTCTGTAACAGGAAGTCAAATTGCTGGGGGAACCATCACCGGCGCGAACATCGCCGACGGCTCCTTAGACGGATCGCAGATTGCCGAAGGCTCCATCGAGAGCAAGCACCTCGCACCGGATGCTTTCGACAACTTCACCTTAGGAAAGGGCTCTGTTACGGGAAGTCAGATTGCTGAAGGTACCATCACGGGCGCGAACGTCGCCGATGGGTCCCTGAAAGGTTCGAAGATCGCCGAAGGCTCCATTGAAAGCCGCCACCTCGGTCCGGACGCTTTTGATAACTTCACCCTGGCCGGCGGATCTGTATCCGGAAGGCAAATCGCTAAGGGAACCATCACGGGGGCGAACGTCGCCGACGGCTCCTTGAACGGGGCGCAGATTGCCGAGGGATCCATCGAATGCAAGCACCTTGCACCGAATGCTTTTGACAACTTCACCTTAGACGAGGGCTCTGTTACGGGAAATCAAATCGCTGAGGGAACCATCACCGGAGCGAACGTCGCCGACGGCTCTTTGAACGGGGCGCAGATTGCCGAGGGCTCCATCGAAAGCAAGCACCTTGGACCCGACGCTTTTGCTAACTTCACCCTGGCCGGCGGATCTGTATCCGGAAGACAAATCGCTAAGGGAACCATCACTGGCGCGAACGTAGCCGACGGCTCACTGAACGGGGAGCAGATTGCCGAGGGATCCATTGAGAGCAAACACCTCGCACCGGATGCCTTTGATAACTTTACTCTGGCCGAGGGCTCCGTTTCAGGAAGCCAGATCGCTGAAGGGACTATCACCGGCGCGAACGTGGCCGAGGGATCCTTGAACGGTTCCCTGATTGCAGAAGGTTCCATTGAGAGTAAACACCTCGCACCGGATGCCTTTGATAACTTTACTCTGGCTGACGGCTCTGTTATAGGAAGCCAGATCGCTGAAGGGACCATCACCGGCGCAAACGTGGCCGAGGGATCTTTGAACGGTTCCCTGATTGCAGAGGGTTCCATCGAGAGTAAACACCTCGCACCGGATGCTTTTGACGACTTCACCCTGGCTGACGGCTCTGTTACCGGAAGCCAGATCGCTGAAGGTACTATCACTGGCGCGAACGTGGCCGAGGGATCTTTGAACGGTTCCTTGATCGCCGAAGGATCCATTGAGAGCAAACACCTTGCACCGGATGCTTTTGACGACTTCACCCTGGCTGACGGCTCTGTTACCGGAAGCCAGATCGCTGAAGGTACTATCACTGGCGCGAACGTGGCCAAGGGATCTTTGAACGGTTCCTTGATCGCCGAGGGATCCATTGAGAGCAAACACCTTGCACCGGATGCTTTTGACGACTTCACCCTGGCTGACGGCTCTGTTACCGGAAGCCAGATCGCTGAAGGTACTATCACTGGCGCGAACGTGGCCGAGGGATCTTTGAACGGTTCCCAGATTGCAGAGGGCTCCATCGAGAGCCGGCACTTTGGACCGGATGCCTTTGATAACTTCACCCTGGCTGACGGCTCTATTACCGGAAGCCAGATCGCTGAAGGTACTATCACCGGCGCGAACGTGGCCGAGGGGTCCTTGTACGGCTCACAAATCGCCGAGGGCTCCATCGAGAGCCGGCACCTTGGACCGGATGCCTTTGATAACTTCACCCTGGCTGACGGCTCTATTACCGGAAGCCAAATTGCTGAAGGGACTATCACCGGCGCGAACGTGGCCGAGGGGTCCTTGTACGGCTCCCAGATCGCCGAAGGTTCCATCGAGAGCCGGCACCTTGGACCGGATGCTTTTGATAACTTCACCTTGGCCGAGGGGTCTGTTACAGGAAGCCAAATTGCTGAAGGCACTATCACTGGCGCGAACGTGGCCGAGGGATCCTTGAACGGTTCCCTGATTGCAGAGGGTTCCATCGAGAGTAAACACCTCGCACCGGATGCCTTTGACGACTTCATTCTGCCCGAGGGCTCTGTTTCAGGAAGCCAGATCGCTGAAGGGACTATCACCGGCGCGAACGTGGCCGAGGGATCCTTGAACGGTTCCCTGATTGCAGAAGGTTCCATTGAGAGTAAACACCTCGCACCGGATGCCTTTGATAACTTCACCTTGGCTGACGGCTCTGTTACCGGAAGCCAAATTGCTGAAGGTACTATCACTGGCGCGAACGTGGCCGAGGGGTCCTTGAACGGCTCCCAGATTGCAGAGGGCTCCATCGAGAGCCGGCACCTTGGACCGGATGCCTTTGATAACTTCACCCTGGCTGAGGGGTCCATTGAGAGCAAACACCTCGCACCCGATGCCTTTGACAACTTCACCCTGGCTGACGGCTCTGTTACAGGAAGCCAGATCGCTGAAGGTACTATCACTGGCGCGAATGTGGCCAACGGGTCCTTGAACGGCTCACAAATCGCCGAGGGATCCATCGAGAGCCGACACCTTGGACCGGATGCCTTTGATAACTTCACCCTGGCCGAAGGTTCCATTGAGAGCAAACATCTCGCACCCGATGCCTTTGACAACTTCACCCTGGCCGATGGTTCAGTAACAGGAAGCCAAATTGCTGAAGGGACTATCACTGGCGCGAACGTGGCCAACGGGTCCTTGAACGGCTCACAAATCGCCGAGGGATCCATCGAGAGCCGACACCTTGGACCGGATGCCTTTGATAACTTCACCCTGGCCGAAGGTTCCATTGAGAGCAAACATCTCGCACCCGATGCCTTTGACAACTTCACCCTGGCCGATGGTTCAGTAACAGGAAGCCAAATTGCTGAAGGGACTATCACTGGCGCGAACGTGGCCGACGGGTCCTTGAATGGTTCCCTAATCGCCGAAGGTTCCATCGAGAGTAAACACCTTGGACCGGATGCTTTTGATAACTTCACCTTGGCCGAGGGGTCCATTGAGAGCAAACATCTCGCTCCGGGTGCCTTTGACAACTTTACCCTGGCTGACGGTTCTGTTACAGGAAGCCAGATCGCTGAAGGGACTATCACTGGCGCGAACGTGGCCGAGGGATCTTTGAACGGTTCTCTGATCGCCGAGGGATCCATTGAGAGTAAACACCTTGGACCGGATGCTTTTGATAACTTCACCTTGGCCGAAGGTTCCATTGAGAGCAAACATCTCGCACCGGATGCCTTTGATAACTTTACCCTGGCTGACGGTTCTGTTACAGGAAGCCAAATCGCTGAAGGCACTATCACTGGCGCGAACGTGGCCGAGGGATCCATCGAGAGCCGGCACCTTGGTCCGAATGCCTTTGATAACTTCACCTTGGCCGAGGGGTCCATTGAGAGCAAACATCTCGCTCCGGGTGCCTTTGATAACTTTACCCTGGCTGACGGCTCTGTTACAGGAAGCCAAATCGCTGAAGGGACTATCACTGGCGCGAACGTGGCCGAGGGATCTTTGAACGGTTCCCTGATCGCCGAAGGTTCCATTGAGAGTAAACACCTTGGACCGGATGCTTTTGATAACTTCACCTTGGCCGAGGGATCTGTTACCGGAAACCAAATCGCTGACGGGACCATCGAGAGAAGACATCTTAGACCGGACGCTTTTGATACCTTTACACTCGCTGACGGCAGCATTGACGGCGACAAATTAGGCAAGTCGGCTGTCGCTAGCGTTCATATTTCCGACGGGGCTGTAACCGGCCAGCAATTGGCTGAATCAGCAGTCACTGCACAGCATCTGGCCTTCACGCCGGTGCGCAGCTCAAGCGGGAAGCCGAAACTTCAGCAATTTGGAATGACCCCCTTTGTATTGACAGGGGCCGGCACTCAGACCGAGGTGACCGTCCTATTCGATGAACCTTATGCCGGCATTAACTATGTTATCGTGGGGATGAGCAACAATCCTGGCTTCCAGATCTCACTGAAATCCCAGCGCGAGGATGCAGCAGTTCTGGAAGTGATCCGCCAGCCGAATTGCAGCCTTTCCTACGGCTTCGTGTCCTGGATTGCCCTTGGCCCTTCACTGTAACCAGAATATCAAGCCCAAAAACGGCTCTCCTATAGCGATAGGAGAGCCGTTTACACGTTATTCATGCCATCGTCATTCTAATGAATCGCATACTCTACCAGCCTATGTTTCCGAAGGAAAAGGGCGTGGATTGTTTCAAATACGGCTTACGAAATTAAAGCCTTGCATAAGGATATGGATGAAACGCCTGTTCATAACGCGAGTCCCCGTAGTATTCAAAATAAAAAAGACGAGCTTAACGCTCGCCTTTTTTATTTTCGAAATTGTCTGCATGTATGAAACTTGCAGTCATCAAGTCCGGCGGGAGGATGAACCTATATGCCAATTATACCGCGCGTCCTCCTCCTTGTGCTGCGCTTCCCCTGCCCCCGGCCACCTCGTTCGTATGATTGCAGCGTAACAGCCCGAGATGAACAACACCGCAGCTGCAATGATATACGTAGTCCGGACGCCGTATTCGTCGGTGATGAACCCGAACAGCAGCGTGGATAGGCCAAATACCAGCGAAACCATCGCGCTTTGAGCCGCGTACACCTTCGGCAACAGATGAACGGATACGCTTCGCTGCAGAGTGGTCTGCAGCGAGACGGATTTCAGCTGTTCAAAAACGCCGAAGCCTGCCGAGAACATAAGGGCCAGCCAAGGCACCGAGGTCAATCCAAAACCTAGCGTCATCAGACTGATGCCGAAGGAAGAGCAGATGACGAACTTGCGAATATTGCGGTCGATCAGCCCCCCGCCTCTCATTCCGAACAGTCCGCCCAGCATGAGTCCCAGGAAAAAGCTTGCGTTGATATATCCCCACCACGCCTCCTCCCTGTGGAGCACATCAGCCACGTAAACGTAGATGATCGCTGCGATCCAGATCACGCCTGCCATCGTCTCCAATACATAAATCACATGAATCGCCCGAAGGGAAGGCTGCTTCCAAATGAGTGCCCAGCCTTCTTGAATGGAGCGCCCTTTCGAAACGCGCGTCTTCTCTTTCGGTTCCGGGGCGGCTTCATGCCGATCCTCTATAAGTTTCATGAAGACTGCCGCTGCCAGGGACAGCGCAAAGGTCAGTCCTATCACGCTGCTTCCGCCCAAGACTGCGACCAGCAGTCCCCCAACCGCCCAGCCTCCCAGTTGGATCATCTGATCCACGATGGCAACAAAGCTGTTCGCTTTCGTTAACTCGGCGGCATCCACCAGACGCGGCAGCATGGCATGGCTGGCAGGTGCAGCCCAGCCATCGAGCAAGGAGATGAGAAATACGAATCCGAGAATCGCATAAACCGTCGCCTCCTGCTCTCCCAGTGCATAGCAGGTTACCATCAACAGGAACAGCACGGCCGTTTTTCCGATCTGAGACGAAACAAGCAGCGACTTGAGGCTGTACTTGTCCATTAAAACGGGCGCAAAGCTCCCGCTGATAAACCGGGCCGTCGTCGTAACGAAAGGGATCATGGCCATCAACATGGCAGATCCCGTAATCCCATGGATCATAGTCATCAGGCCGACAATGTAAAATAAATCGCCGCTATTGGCGAGCGCCTGGCCTATCCAGAGATATCGAAAGGATTTCCGTTTCATCTTTCTACCCCAATTCTGTATTTAGTTGTGCGGGTTGGGTAGAAAAACCTACATATTCTGGCCTCCGTTCATTTCATATGACTCATATAGTAACATCCTTCATGTCTTCTGTTAAGCTGCTCGGTATTTTTCAATCCCTCCTCATTTCAGCCTTGGATTCGCACAAACGGCGTAACCGGCCTGGTATATCCCTCCATTCGTCTATTTTTTATCCCGGACTAAAACTATTTGGCCCTCTCCACGGTCTAATGATCAGTCAAGCGCACTCAAGTACTTGAGTTGATCCCATCAATCCGGCCAATGAATGAACAGATCAACGAATTCGTGCCATGACATGTATACTAGTGCTAGTAGTTAGGAGTGAGTGAACTGAGAGCGAAAGAATCGAAGCAACAACAGTTCAGCGAACATATCGAGAAATGCAAGAACAAGTTATACCGGGTGGCCTATTGCTATGTCAAAAACGAGCAGGAGGCACTGGACATCGTCTCGGAAGCGACCTATAAGGGATACCTCGCTTATGAGCGGATGAACGCGCCGCAGTATTTTGATTCTTGGATGACCCGGATCGTCATTAACGCTGCCATCGACCATCTCGGTCGCAAGAAGCGGTTTACCTATATGGAAGACCAGGCCCAGGACTACGCGGCTGCAGAGCATGGGGTCCCGCTGGAGGAGAAAATGGATCTGTACGATGCGCTGGACAAACTGCCGCCGGAGGAGAAAACCTACATGATTTTGAAGTTTTTTGAGGACCTGCGCTTTAGGGAAATGGCGGATGTGCTGTCATTGTCCGAGAACACCGTCAAAACCAGGTTTTATCGCATTATCGGAAAATTGAAATCTTATTTAATCGAGGGAGAGGTCGATAGCCTATGACAGGAAAAGAACGCTACGAACACATTGAAATCCCCGCTCAGTTAACAGGCGTCATAGATGCTGCGCAGAAAAAGGCGGCCACCCGTAAACGATCCAAACGTATGATGAGGTATTCTTCCGTTGTTGCAGCGGCCGCTGCCCTGCTGTTCGTGGTCAATATCCCAACGGTAGCCAATGCCTTATCCAAAGTACCCGTGGTGGGCAGCATCGTTCAGGTGCTGCAATTCGGGGGCGGCGGCGAGCGGACCGACGGCGTTACCGTAGGAACGGAAGCTTCCGAGGATGTATTCAAGATTCATTTTGATCAGGAAGGCGAGTCCGTTTCCAGCGTGCCTGCCTATACCGTCGACCATAGAGATGCCCCGAACCGCCTTATTTTCACGTTTAACGGGGTTCGAAATTTTGACTATGATACCATCAAGAAAGACATGCTGGCGCTTCCGCTGGTGAAGGATGTTTATGAAAATGTGATTCTGGACGATTCGGCCATGCGTTTTGTCGTTGAGCTGAAGGACGGCGTGAAGCATTCCGTATCGGAATATAAAGATCCCGGCTATTTGGAGCTGAAGCTTACTTCCACCGGCGAGCCGGTAACTCCGCGCGAAGTCTTCTATATCCGCAGTGAGACGATGCCGCAAGGGGAATCCCTGGCCATTCTTGAAGAGATTTACTTGGAAGACGACGTGACCTTCATTAAGGCGGCCGGCGGGGACTTTATCGCGGTCATCGGCGGATTCGATACCCGCGAGGCTGCCGAGCAGAAGCTCGGCGAAATTTCGTCGCGCGAGACCTACGGCGATGATCTTCGCATCGACAGCTGGATGAGCAATGAGCGCCCGGACTAACCGGTAACACATGAAAAAAGCACCGCTCCGACAAGTGTTGGAGCGGTGCTTTTTGATGATCACATTATCAGGTTCGGTTGTACCTCCAGCTCCGGAAGCAGCTCTTCCTGCCGCAAAGAAACGTTATGCGTTTTGATGAGGATAGATCATGACTTTGACGCTGGTGTCCTTTTGCGTGCGGGCAAGCTCCACGGCTTCCTCGATCTGATCCAAAGAAAACTGGTGGGTGATGATGTCCCGTATGCGGCTGCCCTTGTTCTGCAGCATCTGAATAGCGGCCGGATACGTATTCGCATAGCGGAACACACCGTATACATCCAGCTCGGCGTCAACCAAAGCGCCGATATCCACCGGAATGGCATCCTTTGCAGGCAAGCCTACAAACACGATGCGGCCCCCGCGGTTCACATAACCGATGGAATCCGCGATGGCCCCGGCATTGCCCGATGTTTCGATGATGAGATCGATTCCCTTGCCGCCCGTAAGTTCGACCAATCGCTGGGGCACGGATTCGTCCATGGGATTGATCACGCCGGAGGCCCCCATCTGAAGGGCCAGATTGCGCCGGTAATCCACGACGTCGCTGCCGAATACCTGTGAGGCTCCGGACATTTTGGCTGCCTCCATGGCAAGCAGGCCGATCGGGCCCAAACCGAGCACCAGCACCCGGTCCTCCGGCCGGATACGCCCGCGGCGTACGGCATGAAGGCCAACGGACAGCGGCTCAAGCAATGCGCCCTCCTCGAAGGACATTTCATCCGGCAGCCGGAACAGGAAGTCGCTGCGAACCGCAACGTATTCGGCCCAGGCACCGTCAACCGGAGGAGTCGCCATGAACACCACGTCCGGGCACAGGTTGTAGCGTCCGCTTTTGCAATAGGCGCATCGCCCGCACGTAACGCCCGGCTCTACGGCCACGCGGTCACCGACGGAGACATTTGTCACCTTCTCCCCCGTTTTCACAACGACTCCAGCCAGCTCATGTCCCAGAATCAACGGCTCCTTCACCTCATACCTTCCGATCCGTCCATGCTCATAATAATGCACGTCCGAACCGCAGATGCCGATGCAAAACACCTGAATCAAGGCTTCATCCGGCTTCGGCTCCGGAATGGGCACCTGCTTCACCCCAATGGATAAAGGACGATCAAGAACGGCGGCAGACATCAAATTAGGCTGCGACAAGCTGCATTCACCTCTCATTTCAAGAAATCGCTTACCCACTTAGTTTACACGATAAACTATCGCTTCATAAGGGTTTAAGGTGAATTGGCCGAAACTCCGGTCCGACCGCTCGTAATTGGTGAGCACCACTTCCGGATGACGGCCGCTCCATTCCGCTGGAAACTGAAACTCCGGCGTCCTGCCGTAAAAGTTCAATACGATCAGATATACCTCGTTCCCTAATGATCTGGAATAAGCGAAGATCTCCGGATGCTCCTCCAGCACGGCTTCGTATTTTCCGTAGATCAGCACCTCGGTGGACTTGCGCAGACGGATCAAGGCCTTATAGTAATTCAGAATGGAATCCGGATCGGCCAGTTGATGCTCCACGTTGATCTCATGATAATTCGGATTGGACCGAATCCACGGCACGACGGATGAGAAACCGCCATAAAGCGTGTCATCCCACTGCATCGGCGTTCTTGCATTGTCCCGGGCCCGGTACGCGATTCTGCGCATCGTCTCGGACACGTCTTTTCCGTCCAACAGCCGCTCGCGGTAATAATTGTAGATCTCCACGTCCCGATAATCGCTCAGCTCCGGAAACTCGACATTCGTCATCCCGATTTCCTGCCCCTGGTAAATGAACGGCGTCCCTTGCATCAGCATAAAAAAAGTAGCCAGCATCTTGGCCGATTCCTTATGATAGTGGACCGGATCGCCAAAACGGGATACGGAGCGCGGCTGATCATGGTTCTCCATATAGAGAGCGTTCCAGCCCGTCCCTTCCAGGCCCGTCTGCCATTTATGCATGATCTGCTTCAATTCGGCCAAGTCCCAGACGGCGTAATCCCAGCGCCCTTCGAGTCCGAAATCGAGATTGACGTGCTCAAATTGAAAAATCATGTTCAGCGCCCCGTTCTCCTCCCCGATCCAGCGGTCTGCTTCGGCGATCGGAATGCCGCTGGCTTCGCCCACCGTCATAATGTCATAATCGGCGAACGCTTCGCGTTTGAATTGCTGAAGAAATTCATGGATTCCCGCGATATTCCGGTGACCGGGATTTGAATCGACATATCGAAGGTTGTTTGGATTCGGCATGTCGGGCAAACCCGGCAGCTTCTTAATATGGGTGATCGCGTCCACGCGAAAGCCGTCGATCCCTTTATCCAGCCACCAGCGGATCATCCGCACCAGCTCTTCCCGGACCGCCGGATTCTCCATATTTAGATCAGGCTGCTTTTTCGAATAGAGATGGAGATAATATTGACCCGTTAATTCGTCGTACTCCCAAGCGGAACCGGTGAACACCGATTCCCAATTGTTCGGCTCGGCCCCGTCCCTCGGGTCCCGCCAGATGTAATAATCCCGCTTCGGATTCGTTCGGGAGGAGCGGGCTTCCATAAACCACGGATGTTCATCCGAGGTATGATTAAGCACCAGATCCATGATAAGGCGCATGCCGCGCTTATGGATTTCGGCCAGCAGCCGGTCGAAGTCGGCCATCGAGCCGAATTCCGTCATAATATCCTGATAATCGCTGATATCATAGCCGTTGTCGTTATTGGAGGATCGATAGATAGGGCATACCCATATGACGTCAATCCCGAGATCCTTCAAATAATCCAGACGGGATATCACCCCTTGCAGATCCCCGATGCCATCTTCATTCGAATCCATGAAACTGCGCGGATAGATCTCATACGCAACGGCTTCTTTCCACCATGCTTTCCGCATTGCCTGATCCCCCGTTTACAATCAAAATGCTGCCCATCGCGGTATACGGACATTAGTCGTTTATTCTTATGAACCGACTCCTGCCTAAGCCGCAGTCTGTGGCAGCATACAGTATTGCCGTTTAAACGATCATATAAGCCTGATAACCATAGAATGGCCATGCCGCGGGGATATGCGGCACAGCCATTCTAAGTCTATCCTCTCACGTATTTACCGGTCAGGGAGTGTTCCGCCGCGATCAGTTCGGCGGGCGTTCCTTCGAATATGACCCTCCCTCCCCTGCTGCCGCCTTCGGGCCCGAGATCGATGATCCAGTCCGCCTGACGGATCACGTCCAGATTGTGCTCGATCACGATCACCGAGCTGCCGTTATCGACGAGCCGATTCATCATGTCCAGCAGATGCCCGACATCCGACATATGCAGCCCCGTCGTCGGCTCATCCATGACGTAAATCTGCCCCTGCTTGTGCAGCTCGCTGGCCAGCTTGATGCGCTGGCTTTCGCCCCCGGACAGGGTGCTCAGCGGCTGTCCGAGGGTCAGATAGTGCAGGCCCACGTCATGCAATGCTTCCAGCCGCCGCTTGATTTCTTTTTTCTCGAAAAAATCCAGCGCCTGCAGCACCGTCATGTCCAGCACCTCGGTGATCATTTTTCCATGGAGCTTGTACTGGAGCACATCATCCTTAAAACGTCTGCCGTCACAGGTATCGCACGGCGACTTGATGCCTTCCATGAAAGCCAGGTCCGTATAGATGAAGCCGAGCCCGTGGCAGTCGGGGCAGGCCCCTTTGGAATTGAAGCTGAACAGGGACGGACTCTGGCCGTTCGCCTTGGCGAACATGCTCCGGATGTCATCCATGATCCCCGTGTAGGTGGCAGGGTTGGAACGGATCGAGGCGCTGACGGCGGACTGGTCGATGACAACAGCCTCGGGATGCTGGGACAGGAAGGCATGGTGAATGAGCGAGCTCTTTCCTGATCCCGCTACGCCCGTGACCACGGTCAATACGCCTACCGGGATCTCCACCGTCACATTGTTCAGGTTATGATGATTCGCATTGGCAATGCGCATATGCCCTGTAGGTACGCGAAACTGTTCCTTCATCGGCATCCACCGCTTCATATACCGCCCGGTTAAGGTGGAAGCTTGGTCGCACAGCTGCTCGACCGTCCCTTCGAAGACAATTTCCCCTCCCCGGGTACCGGCATTCGGCCCCACATCCACCACATGATCGGCAATTTCAATCACGTCACGGTCATGCTCCACGACCAGCACGGTGTTGCCCTTGTCGCGAAGCTTCCTCAGCATGCCGTTCAGACGGTGGACATCCCGCGGATGCAAGCCCACGCTCGGCTCATCAAAAACATACATCATGTCCGTCAGGCTGCTGCCCAGATGCCGGACCATCTTGACCCGCTGCGACTCGCCTCCGGAGAGCGTGGTCGTCTCCCGGTTCAGCGTCAGGTAATCCAGTCCCATATCCATCAAATGCTGCAGCCGCTCCGCTAAGCTGGCTACCATGCCGGCAGCGATCGGCTCCTTGATATCCAGGATGAACGCTCTTAGGTCCCCGATCTCCATGGCCGCACACTCGGCGATGTTGAATCCGTTGATCCTGCAGCTTAACGCAGCTTGGCTGAGCCGTGTCCCCTCGCATAACGGGCATGTGCCGTGCGTAATGAAATTTTTCACGTGATTGAAGGTTCGTTCGGACAATTCGCTGCTGTCTCGCTGAATATACAGCCGGTTAAATTTCAGCACGAGGCCTTCGAAGTCGGACTGCACCGGTCCGCCTTTGGACGGGAACGTCACTTTTCCCTCCTTGCCGTACAGGAAGAGATCCCATTCCGCTTCGGAATAATCGGCCAGCTTCTTGTCGTTATCAAAGAAACCGGACATGGTGTAGTTCTTCATATACCAGCTGTCCACCGAGAAAATCGGAAACCGGACCGCTCCCTCATTCAAGGATTTGGTCGTATCCAGCAGCTTCGTCAGATCCAGCTCCACCTTCTTCCCGATTCCCTGGCATTCCGGACACATGCCCTGCGGATCGTTAAAAGAAAACGCATTGGAATAACCTACGAATGGCTGCCCCACCCTCGAAAACAGCAGTCGAAGAACGGCGTACAGATCGGTGATCGTGCCGAGCGTGGAACGCGAGTTCCCTCCCAGCCGCTTCTGGTCGATGACGATGGCGGTCGACAAATTCTCGAGCGAGTCCACGTTCGGGCGGCTATGCCGGGGAAGCCGGTTCCGAACAAAAGCGGTGAACGTCTCGTTCAGCAATCGCTGGGCCTCGGAACTGATGGTATCAAACACGATGGACGATTTGCCCGAGCCGGATACGCCGGTAAAGACGGTGATTTTTCGTTTTGGAATTTGGAGCGAAACATTCTTTAGATTATTCTCCCTGGCACCGCGAATGCGGATATATTCTTGCGGCATGGCCGTTCCTCCTTTGTGCCCTGTAGTGCTCCTATTATAAAAGGGCATTCATGACATGTACTGTCATAATGAAGGAAAGCTGCTATGATTCCGGTCGAACCCGCGCCGGGAAAATATCAGAAGGGTTGCCGGCCTATTAATGTTATACTTAGTTTATAATGAGTCAGGGGAAAGAAATGCAACATCCTTCCATTTTTGATTTTGGTTTGCCAATATGCATCCTGTCCATTACAATTTACGGAACATCATCTTTCGAAGATTTCATGATTACAGGAGAGTAATGACGATATGAGCAAAAAAATAGTCGCCATCGATATGGATGATACGATCTGCCATCTGATTCCCAAAGCCATCCATTATCACAATTTGCAGTACAAGGATCCCCAGCTTACGCTCGATCAGATTACCGATTACAACCTGCACCAAATCTGGCATCCTGAATGCTCGGAAGAATTTTTCTTCGGAAAGCCCGGTTTGTATGAAGAGCTCGAACTATTTGACGAATATACGATTGACGAGGTTCACAGAATGACACATGATTATGATGTCATTGTCGTTACCGCAGCCCGCCCATCCTCGGTGCCTGAGAAATGGAGATGGCTGCAGAGGCATATGCCTTTTATTCCGTTCGAGAATTTTTTCGTGGCCAAGCGCAAGGATTTAGTAGAGTTTGACCTTCTGATTGACGATGGTCCCCATAATGCGATTGCTGCGAGAAAAGCCGGAAAACAGACCATCCTGATTCCGCGCCCATGGAATGCGCATATTCAGCATGAATTTATTCTGAAGGATTCCTGGAAGGGAATGAACGAGTTAGTAGACCGCATGTTATCCGATTCTAATCATCAAGGGGAAATGAAATGAATATAGACCGCAATAGCCGGTACCTGTCGCAAGACATCCATTTTTTCGCTGCCGCGCTGTCGGAAACGCTGGTTTCCGTGTGGGAGGAAGACCCCGCAAGCGTATACGTGGAGATCGAGCGAGGTTACATTGAATGCTACACGCCGGATGTCGTCCGCATCCGCAACGAAGAAACAGGTTATTTGACGCACTACAGCCGTGATACCGCAATGTTTCAGCGGATGTAAAATACGATAAGAGCCGCTTCCCTTGCCGGGAGGCGGCTCTTTTTATTGCCCGATTTACCTTTTTTGCCAAGTTCACCTTTTAGCTGACAAGACAAGAAACAGGGTTGCGAGCGGGCCTAACAACAGTGACAGCAGAAACCAGTTTAATCCCGTTCTGTTCTTTCCTTGGGCCAGCCCGGCATTGATCAGCGCCAGCGTTCCCCATCCCACGTAAAATTCGTTATTCATCGTATCCCCTCCGAACCGCATTCTATCTGGCTTAATACGTATGGCGGAATGAATCGTTGCAGGATATGCGCAAAAAGAGCAAGGAATGCTCCCTGCCCTGCGTGGTTATAAAAATTATGGCACATTCGCTTAAAATGCCGCGATGCGCGGCTCCGGAAGAAGCCGAAGCTTCCCAGCGTCAGGACGATGCTCACGCTTGCTCCAATTCCCTTAACAGCTGAAATATCTGTCCCCTGTGATGGGACTCATGCTCAATCAGATGATAGATGACCCATTCGGGCGTCACATCGTACGCCTCCAGTCGTCTGGGTCTTCTCCAGTCCGAAAGGTCCATGCCTCGGAAATGGGCAACCAGTTCCTGACGAACCATGTGCATACGGTGGAGATGCTCAGCGAGCGGCTGATCCGGCACTTCGGAAAGACGGTTATCCTCCGTACGGTGATCCCAGGGGAAACCTGCCTTTATTTTCGGGTCCCAATCGGATTCAAGCACCTCGACGTACAGCCAGTCCGCTTCGATTAAGGCAATATGGTATAGCAGTGAACCGATGGATTGCCGGCCGGCCGCCTTATGATTCAGATGCTCATATGGGATCCCGGCCAGCCGTTTCAATATCGTCCGCCGCACGTCCTCAAGTCCCCATATCCAGCGGCCGATCTCCGGCTCAAACCCAGGCAGCGCCTCAACGGTCAACGTTTTCCTTTGCAAGTCTTTCACGCTCCCTCTCATGATCTCATGCACTTTAGGATAACAGGCGGGAGACGCAGGCTACAAGGTAACGTTCGGTTTAGACCAAAATGATCCTGGGGCCCATTGCAGCCGTTCTTACTTCTTTCTGGTCGCAATCGCCTCTGCCGTTTGTTTAACGGCCTGATGCCCGAATACGGCGAACGCTCCCGCAAGGATGCCTTGGATGATATTCTCCACGCTCCAGCCGATCAAGCCGGTTGTCAACAGGATGGATACGACCATAACCACATATACGATGCTCCAATTCGGAACCTTAGGCGTTTGCTTCAGCACGTATCCGATCACCCAACAAGCGGCAACGACCATGAACAGCCGCGGATCGATCAGTTGAAAAATGACGCTCCATTCCATGACAAACCCACCCTTTCCATTCATTTTCTACATCCTATTCCTAGAGCCTATCGATCGGCTTGTACTTATATCCTTATTCCCGCAGGCAAAATAATAGAATCTGCCGATGGAATTCATGATAGGTTCATGGATGGGCAGACGAAGCGCCAATCGCGTATTTCCGGGTGGAGGGAATACAAGAAGGTATTCTTTGAAGTGGCGTTGAAACTAAAGGTCATTGCCTGCCGCTTCAATGATCCCGCAGATCCAATCGGTCAACCGCCGATCCTTCTCTTCCTGACTGCAGTCCGTTGGCAAGGCAAGGTAGTGCTGATGCTCGGGAATCCGGGGTATCCCCTTCTTCATGACGGCATCCGCCCTGGTATCATTTTGGTATTCTATAAAACGAAGATCCCTTCCGTCCAATGTCTGATAGGCATAACAGCTGTACTCGATTTCGTCGATGACGGTCCAGTGATGTCCCTGCCTCCTGGGATTGCACAACAAATGCGTACCCTTCAGCTTGTTCAATGAGTACAGAAAGCCTTGCAGCTGGGCTTCCGTTATGTGGTAGTCATCCAAGTAATACCGCTGCGAGACTCTGTCCGCATTCGTGTCGATGATCTGATAGTTTAGAATAAACGCAGCACCTTTGCGCAGCACCGGATCGAAGTAATCCTTCTGTATCCGCCCCTTATGACGGGAAAGGCGATCTGACACCAGATCATCCATGTTGCTATGGTCCAGGTTATGACCGAAAGTGATCAAGAACTTGCGATTCTTCATGCAGAACTCCCCCTTATATGACCGATATAATTCCAGTATATTCCACCCATTATTATACAAAACAAGGCAGCCTCCTCACCAACGGAAGCTGCCTTGCTCATAAACCTGTTCAAACATCCCCAATTCCAAACCACATTGAATGTTATACCTTACTAACCTCGGCTTCATCCGCTACCGCGGCCTCGGTCTCGGTCGTGGACTGACCCTGCCATAACAGCTGCATCTCTTCGCTCGTGGCGAGCAGCTCCGCCAAGCTTCCCTCCGCTTCGATCCGTCCATCCTTCATGACGATGATATGATCGGCCTTGGACAGAGCCGCCCTGCGGTGCGATACTGCAATGCAGGTGACGTCACGCTCCTTGAACATTCCCTCCCATACCAGCTGCTCCGTCTCCACGTCCAGCGCGCTGGACAGATCGTCGAAGATGTACAGATCCGCGCCGGTCATCAGCATGCGCGCCGTGGCCGCGCGCTGGATCTGTCCCCCCGACAGCATGACGCCTCTCGGGCCGACAAACGTCTCCAGCCCTTGATCCAGATTCTCGATGTCCTTCTCCATGACGGCCAGCCGGACGGCCCGTTCCAGCGCTTCCTCGGCCCGCTCTTTCTTCCCTTGCACGATGTTCTCTCTCAAAGGATCGCTGAACAGCCTTGGAACCTGCGGGGTATAAGCCGCCCGAGGGGGCATCAGGAAGGTAGCCGGATCGACTTCTTCCCCGTTCCAGCGAATCGTGCCCGCCTGCTTGGGCAGCAGCCCCAGCAGGGTCCGGACAAGCGTCGATTTCCCGGCCCCGATTCGGCCGGTCACCACCAGAAACTTGCCGCGCTCCAGGCGGAGGTTAATATTCGATATCCCATTCTCCGAATTCGGATAATGATAGGATAAATTCTTTACCTCCAGCTCTTTGAGCTTCTCCCCCGGCTCCCTGCGAATGAGAGGCAGTTCCGGAGGATCTTCGTTCAGATACGTTTCCCTCGCCTCAATAATCCGGTCCTCCTCGCCGGGGCGGAACAGCGAGCGCATACGGTCAAAGGAAACCTTCAGCCGTTTGTGCTGGAACACCATATATCCGAATAAGGAAATGCTGAACCCGATATTGGCCAGGTACGTCGTAAACAACGCAAAATCACCGACGGTGAAATGTCCGGCCTGCATCTCGGTTGCGCACATCAACAGGATCAGCCCCGTACAAATGCTCAGCACATGCTGGTTCAGGGACCGCATCCATTGTTTGAACAGATTATCCTTCAGCGCTGCCTGCCGGCGGTCCTCATTCAGCTTCGTGAAGCGTTCATGGACATGATCTTCGGCCTGCCCGAGCTTCAATGCTTGAACCGCGCCGAAGGTTTCGGCAATGAAGCTGGTGATGCGCCCCGTAGCTTCCCGGTTCTTCAGGCCGTAACGCCGTGCGCGGTTGCCGGATAAATTGTTCAGGAGCGTGACCACCACGAGCGGCAGCACGGCCACCAGCATGATTTTCCAGTTAATGCTTGCCATGATGACAACGGATACGAGCGCAAAAACAAGGCGTCCCCAAAAATCCACCCAGGACTCCACGTATTCCACCACTTCATCCACGTCATCGCGGAAGCGACTCATCGCCTCCCCTGGAGAAGCCGGCAAATTCCGTCCCGGCCAGCGCATGATCCCCGCCAGCATGTTGGTGCGCAAGATAGCCTGGATATGATAAATATACGTTACCCATTGATAGAAGGCTGCAAAGAACGTCCCCACCCGCGCGACCCTTACAACGGCAATAAAAATCAAAGGAACGGCCAGCCATACATAATCCGTGGAATTCGATGTGGCCCGGTCGAAAAACCACTGCATTCCGAGCCCGATCAATAACGGCAGCGAATGAAAGATGCACCACAATAAACCGTTGATTAAAAATAATGAGGGCCTAAATCGAAACAGCCGCCCTATAAAACCCGTGATGGTCACGCCAGCTCCTCCTCTCTGCCTGTGCTCAGCAGTCTCGCATAATGCGATGCCGGATCTAACGCAAGTGCTTCCCGTGCGCCGAATTCCAGAATTCGTCCGTCACCCAGCACCATGATTTTATCCACCTGCTCCAGGGTAGCCAGCCGATGCGCGATGATGATGCCCGTACAACTGCTCATCAGCTGATCGACGGCTGCCTGCAGCATGGTCTCCGTTGCGGCGTCCAAGCGGGAAGAGGGTTCATCCAGAATCACCAGGCTCGGCTGCGTCAAAAATACCCGGGTTAACGCAAACAGCTGCGCTTCCCCGGCGGACAACGAGGCCCCGCCTGTGGTCAGATGCGTATCCAGACCTTCCGGCTGCGCATCGATCCACTGCCGAAGCCCGAGACGCTCCGTCGTTTCCAGGATGAATTCGTCCGACACGCCGTGATCGAACAGCGTCAGGTTGTCGCGCAGCGAGCCGTCGAACAGCTGCACATCCTGCGTAACCATCCCCACCCGGCGGTAAAGCGCCGGCAGCTTCAGCTTCGTGATATCCGTGCCTCCGACGCGGATGACCCCGCTGTCGATGTTATACAGCCGAAGCAGAATGCGGCTGAGACTCGACTTCCCGCTGCCGGTACGTCCGATGATCCCCAGGCGTTCACCCGGCTTCACTTCGAAGTTAATGTCCTTTAATACCGGTTTATCCGCGTTGTAACTGAAGTTGACGCCCTCAAACTCCAAACCGAGCGCGCCTTCGGGCAGCTCTTCCTGCTCCCCGTTCACGATCTCGCTCTTGTTGGACAGCAGCTCTCTGGAGCGCAGCATGCCGGATTTCGCTTTCTGGAACTCCTGCACTTGGTCGCCCAGCATCTCGATCGGATCGTTTAACATCTGCGTATATTGATAGATCAGGAACAGGGTTCCCAGCGTAATTTCATTGATCAAATAATAGCGTACCCCCAGTAACAGGACTGCGGTAACCGCTAGGGCAAACAGGATCACCGTAGTGTTCCAGGGTACGACGCGGAGCATCCAGGCTTTTCTCCCCTTCAGGAACACGCTGCGCATCAAGCGGTGAAACCGGTTCATGACGTACGGCACGTTGCCATTTGCCTGAACATCCTCGATGCCGGCGATGCGTTCCTCAATCAATCCGAACAGCGAAGCGCTGGCTTCCCGTTCGTTCTTGGAGGAATTGACGCCCATATTCCGGATGAACACCATGAACAGAATGGACAGCAGCGTGAACACCGTCATCACGATCGCGATGGGCAAATTGACCGTAAACATGAATCCCAATATGCCGGCAAGCAGCACGAAGCTGCCGATCACCTGCACGATGAACATCGCAAAGAAATTCGAGATATTCGTCACGTCTCCGTCAATCCGCTCAATCATCTCGCCGGGCGTTTTCACATTATGAAACCGCATATCCAGCCGTAAGCAATGCTTCAAAAGATCGCCGCGGAGCCGGTTCGTCGCGCGCCATGAAATATCATTCCCCAGATAACTGACAGCTACGGTAATCAGCTGGTTCAACACAGCCACGATCAGGAATAATCCCGCAAGCTGGATCAGCGTGGCTATCACGCCTCCGCCGGCTGCCGTGTCGATAAAGCGTTTGACAATCTGCGGATTCAGCAGCTGCAAGCCGGTCGACGTCAGCAGCATGGCCAGCAGCAGGATCAGCCGTCCTTTTACCGGCTTCAAATACCGCAGCAGCCATGACATGGATACCTTTTCTTTTTTGGGCACAGTGCCCACCCCCATATGCAAGCAAGTATGTACGGACCGTCATCCCCCAAACACAGGCATGCCCGGCAGTAAATCATTACCAGTCTACATGAAAACCCCGATCATTCCTAGGTAAAGAATAATTATAATGTGATGATCGTTTATTCTTAAGTGCATAACTGCACGGCCTCTCTGCGATTATATACAATTGAAGGAGCCCCTTCCGTCTTCTCTTCCTATATAAATCTAACGAGTCAATACCCGCTTCAAAAAAAAGCGAATCCGATAATTCAGCATACTCGTATATGTATAATAGAGTGACGTGCAACTTTTTGGAGGTGGGCATAATGAATACTGGGATCAGTGGATTAGACGGACTGGATGAAGAGAAGCTATCAGAAATTCGCGAAAATGCCGCAAGGCTCTCGGACATGAAACAAGAGGTGCCCGTGGAAGAACTGTTCTCGGAATCATTTATTCAAAGACATACGAAGTTTTCTTCCATCGATCACTTGCTGAAGGCCGCTGGATACGAGGGAAGCACCGATGAAGATTTTGACGAATTCATACAAGGTCGCACGATTAACCCGTTTATCGTTGAGCATACCCCATTTCGCAGCTGGCAGGATTTTCAGGAATTAGCCGTATCCGCTTATATTACGAAATGGCTGGGATTGTAAATATTCCATCAGTACCGTACCCCGGGTCTTTCCTCTAATAAGGGAAGACAACCAAAGAAGCCCCTCTAACCTATGTTAGAGGGGCTTCTGATATATTTTTTTAAAAGGGGTGCTTTTATCTTATGCCTCAAATATTAAGGGAAGCTTAAATTACGATTAAAGAGACATAAATTGTTCAACATGAACGCGTCCTTGTGCATCTACATCAAGACACGGCGAGGAAGGCACTTCATCTAAAAGCCACCGGACTCGAGTCTATTCGGTCGTCACCGTAGCCGTCTTGGTCTTGTTATCCCATCCCACCTTGACGCCTAATGCCTCACCGATGGCCCGGAGCGGTACATAGGTCACGCCATTCTCCAGCTTGCCATCTTCGATCTGCTTACCGTTTACAATGACATTGACCTTATCGCTCACCGCAGCAGCCCCCTCTTTCTTCTGAAGTCCCAGGTATTTGGCAATGCCGTTGACATGGCCTCTCGCCAGAGCGTCCAGCACGTCCGGCCGTTTCAGCTTGGCTGCATCCGCTGCCACATCGATAAACAGGTTCTCGGTCAACACCGCAGGCATTTTAGATTCACGGACCATATGCAGGTTAGCCGCCTTCTGTCCTCGATCACTTGCCCCGTAGGATGTAATCGCGCTCATGACCTCCGAATGAATAACATTCTGGAGTTTTACCGAACCAGGGCTTGCGGAGGTATATCGATATGACTCGAAGCCCCCTGCACCGCCGCCTGCGTTACAGTGGATGCTTACCAGGACATCGGCACCGGCAGCGTTTGCCTTATCGGTCCGTTCCGCCAATTCCAGAAACACGTCGGAAGACCGGGAGAGGTATACCTGAACGCCGTCGTATTCGGCTTCCAATCGTTTTTTCACGGCCAGGGACAGCGCTAATACGATATCCTTTTCCTGCAGCCCGTTTCCGGTGGCTCCGGCATCCTTTCCGCCATGTCCTGCGTCAATCCAAACCTTTTTCACGATCATTCACCGCCTTTGTAGGTTGTTGAATAGCCTGGTGGCTAAATACAGCGGAGTAGGCCGCGTCCCTTCCTTCCGCTCATGCTTCCACGTTTACTAGGCAAGGCAACTATAGATCCTACTGCAAGGACGAGTATATAATATAAGATACTCCAATGGGGTACGGTCGGTGTTTGCTGGAGCCTATATCGAATGGCCCGGTTACGGTTTTGAGCTGACCTCTTGTGCCCCAGGCCCAAGCTTCATTTCATCCGGAATCCCTGATATTATGCATACAATGGAACTTTCCCGGAGATTGCCTTCATGTTTGGCTAGGCGGTGATTTCATCCGTGTTACTTCTATTCTAACCGATCGGAGACGGGTTATATGTCTGGATTTGTACTTATCGTGTTCGCTACAGCTCTTATCATTCGTGGTGTCATGAGGATGCGCAAACCCACATGGGGGTCCTTATATAAAATGTGGAGCATAAAGTATGGGTCGGAGCCTGATTCCGACTACATTCGCTATATAAAATCCAGCGGGATTCTTCTGGTGGTTCTGGGATCAATCGTACTCGTATTCGGTATCCTGATGGTTATATTTTGAGCCCCATTACCGATCATCCCTTTAGGATTTAAAAAGCCCTGCCGACATGAGTCGGCAGGGCTTTTTGTTGCGAAGAGAAACGAAATTATACCCAGAAAGAAGCAGTAATGATAACCAACAAGATGAAGAGAACAAGAATCGCTCCCACAGAGTTATACCCACCGTATCCAACTTCGCCCATGAGATTCCCTCCTTTGCTTACGATACGATATAACGTATTCAAAATTTCATGAAGTGTCAGGGCGCATGTACTGCTCATAGACAAAAAATACCCCCGCCAGCCTCTGCCAGCGATCCAAATGTCACTCGGCGACGATATTTCCTGTCCAGTCAGGCGGTAACAACTTATTTTCAATCCCGGTAAATCAAATTTGGCACGATACGTATATAAACAAGCTCGGCAATTAGCTCTATCACGGTTTGAGTGACGATTACCGCTGCTGCAATCGTAGCCATTTCCTCAGGCAGGGTAAGTGCTAAAGGAAGAACGACTAATGAATTCCGTGTCCCTGCACTAAATATAAGCGCTCTCCCATCCTTGGGTCCGATTCGAAAAAACGCCGAGGTCGCCCGTGAAATAAACGGCGTCATGATATGGAATAGAACATAAATGGGAATAACCGCTATGATAACGCTAAGATCTTCATACACCCTCCCGATTTGTGAAGCAATGACTACAAAAAGAACGATTGCCATAAAGGGTACAGGGAGCCATGCGGTTAATTGCAACGATTTTGAACCCTTGGCACTTTTCTTGGCCCAGAACTGTGCAGCCAAAGCAAGAAGCAACGGGACGAAAATCAAGAAGATAAATGCCTCGACAAATGGGCCCACCTTGACCATTTCTGCTGCTTCCGAGCCAAGGAAAAGCCACAAGTAAAACGGAAGCATAATCATCTGTACTACAAAAAGGATCGGTGTGGACGCAAGAATCAATCGCTCATTCCCTTTCCCTAACTGTGTAAAAACAATAACATAATCAATGCATGGCGTCAGAAGCACAAGGCAAACACCAAGTAAAACGGGAGCCGGTTGAGGAAATACCAAGGTTAGAATATAGACGAGAACCGGTGTCAGAACAAAATTCACAAGCAATAAAGCTCCTATAAAACGCCCGTTGGATAAAGCCTCCCTCAGCTTAAGGAATGGAATTTGACAAAACATGCTGAAAAGAAGAATGGCAATCATGAATGATATGGCAGGCTCAACAAACATGCCTATGGCGGGACTTAATAAGCCCATTACTGCACCTAATATCAAGGCTGCTGCATAAACGCCTATTTGATTCTTCTCTACACTCTCCAGTCTAAGCATCTGTCCACGCTCCACTTTTTTATCCGAATTATATCACGGGACCAGCACGGCACTGCTTAATACTGCTTTTGGGGGCCGCGCTGCTATCAGCCATTGCATATACCCTATTTAGCTCTTGGAGAATAGGCACACCCATCTCTGAAAGGGATTAAAGGCGTCCTAACCATAATATTGGCTTATTTGTTGTTAGGCGTTGTTAGTGGCGTTATCGTTATGGCTAACAAGGGTAACTTAAAACCTGAAAGCGGCAGTCCAAGACGATATCCATGTCTTAGCTTACCGCTTGTCTTTAGTTATAGGCCCTAGCCCATTTTCGAATCTTTTAATTAGGCAGCAGCATAGGATAATCGGAAAATGATGAAACGATAAAAGGAGAATGAACATGTACCGCGATCCATGTTACCCTTATCAAGTGTTTGATCCGAGATATCAATACTGGAACGATTACAACCGGCTTCATAGCTTGAATCCTCATTATTTCAGTTGGTATGATGCCCGTTGGAATCGTGATGATGAAGATATTCAAATAACGGATTATGGGCGAGGACCACTTGTACTGAATATTGATCAAGCTGCGAAACAAAACAATACGTACCGAACCGCTTTATGGACAGGGAAGCACTTACAAGTGACCCTAATGAGCATTCATGTTGGAGATGACATTGGATTAGAGGTTCACCCCACAACCGACCAATTCATACACATTGAACAAGGTCAAGGGCTTGTTCAAATGGGCGATAGCAAACATAATTTAGATTTTCAACAAATGGCCTATGATGGCTATGCCATCATGATACCTGCTGGAAAATGGCACAATGTCACCAATATGGGCAGCGTACCGCTAAAAATATACGTGATATATGCCCCTCCAGAGCATCCATTTGGCACGGTCCACGAAACAAAAGCAGAGGCCATGTCTGCTGATTAGAATTTGTTATTCTTAGGATTTTGCTAATTTATATGCCGTTAGAAAACTGAAGCCCGTCAGCTTAATGCTGGCGGGCTAAAGTGTTATACAAAAAATATATAACGAGACTAAAAAACATAAACAGCACGAAATGATGGATAAGAACAGTTTGCTATCTTCACTTTCCCCTCTTTTCACTCCAACAATGTGCATTAGGTATCCGGCACTTACAGACAGCGTTACAAACCCTAAATATAACGTTTTGTGAGAACTGAACCAAACGCATATAACAAAAATAAAGGCTATCCACGTGAATATATATCTCAAAGCTTTAAATGGTCTATCGCCCAAAATATCACCTCAAGAAAAAGTTGCATTCACCTTCTGTACCAACCATTCCATCAATTTATTTCATATCATATCACGCTCCTTCGAAGAAATAAAAAAAGCCGCTCCAGGAGGGAACGACTTCAGTTTACATAAAATCATTTTAACGAGGTTAGGCGTTTTATGACATAAGGTGACGTATTTGAAGTCTATACTGGATGGTAGATTAACGTAACGAAAGGAGCAATAAATCATGGCACGAAGAATAATTTTAGATTTAGCGGTTACTTTGGATGGTTTTATTGAAGGGAAACATGGTGAAGTTGATTGGTGCATTATGGACTCTGAAATGGGGTTTAATCATTTTTTAAATCAAATCGATACCATTTTGTATGGAAGAAAAAGCTATGATTTATGGGGACAATTCACTCCGGAAATTGGACATGCGGATTCCGAAAAAGAGTTTTGGGAATTGGTTCATAGTAAAGAAAAGTATGTGTTTTCCAGGACGCAAAAGGGGAGTGATCATAAAGCAATATTCATAAATGATCGCATTCTTGAAGAAGTAAATAAATTAAAGAATCAGCCTGGTAAAGACATCTGGCTGTACGGAGGGGCAAGTCTTATTACGACTTTTATCAATTTGGGACTTGTTGATGAATATCGATTATCCGTTCACCCTGTCGTTTTGGGAGAAGGAAAACCGCTGTTTGTGGATATAAAACAGAGGTTGAATTTAAAAATGGTGAATACAAGAACGTTCTCCTCAGGCGTTGTGCAACTAATTTATCATTTTGATGGGAACGAATAATATTGCGCATTCGCCAACACGTACAAATAACGGCCCGGTTCCCGAATGACGGAAAACCGCGCCGTTATTGACTTTATGAAGATGCTGGTGAAGGGAATTGAACCCCCGACCTACGCATTACGAGTGCGTTGCTCTACCCCTGAGCTACACCAGCACATGTGGTTCGATGATATTCCTCTCGAAACAACAAAAATTATTATAATACTTCGGCAGCAAAAAGCAAGTCCTATTCTAACGGGAATATCCACCGAATTTGGCGGCATTACCCGCCTAACTTTTCCTGCACGGATTGGATCTTCTGTTTGCTTGAGGAGACCCGGTCCCTGCGGTCGTCAATTTTAACGGAAGTCGATACGCGCTTTGCCCCGGACAGAAAAGGCGCTTCATGCAAAGCCTCAATCGCCCGCCAGATCATGTTAAGCTCTCCCTCGATGATCGTGCTCATCGATGTCAGCTCATAGGAAATCCCTTCCTGCTGTTTCAGTATTCGCTGCATCTCGGCGACATAAGCGCTTAAACTCGTGGTTGCGGTTCCGATCGGAATCACCGTTACCTCTGCTATTGCCATCTGAACAACCCCCCTCGTCATATCTCAATCATGCGATGCTCTTCCATTTTCCAATTCCAATTCCGGATACGGATATCATACCAATTTCGGTCCGCCATATCAAAGCCCTTCAGTTTTAGCTTCACACAAGATATAGTGTATCCTGCCCGCCTCATCCATACGGTAATATCCTATTTTGTCAAAACGAGAATATACGCGGTATCTGCGCAGAAAAGGTCGCATTTGGTCACAATCCAGGAAATCTTATCGCCTTTTGACAGTTTCTTAACTGGCACAATGACCGCTCGTTTGCTATAATTCTTTTTGCGTTCAATTTTAAGAATATGGTTTACAAACACAATATATTGGGTTAAATTAGATTAACAACAACCAAATATAGTGTATATAGGTGCCGGATCAACCCATAAGGCAGTCCGGCTTAATAGGGAAGCATGGTGTAAATCCATCACGGTCCCGCCACTGTAAGGGCTCTTAGGCTGTTCATCATTTTTTTCAGCCATCCTCATACGGCATAGCCGCCGAAGAATCGGATCAAGGTTTTCGGGAGGCACCGCCGGGAGGCAGAAGCCCGAGTCAGAGACCTGCCTATATGCAGCAGACACCAACCTACGGGGCTTTAGGTAAGTGTTCGTTAAACTTGCGTCTGTACATAACATCATGCCCGTTCAAGGGCTTATGTCAAACGTCATTTCCGAATCACAGCGCACGGACATTTTCAAGCCTGCCCGCGGGTTTTAGAAAATGTTTTTTTGATGTCCTTTTTCATATTTCCCCCGAAGAAAGCGAGGAATTTATTCATGCCCCAGCTCGTAGTTAAACCGAACAACCGTCAGCTCGCCTTTGATGAAATTCGCCTCTCCGTCTATGCCGACCGGACTCTGAAAGGATTGGACATGCTCGATAAGGAGCGTCTGCTTCGCGGCGTCAATGCCAAATTGCGCGGTGAGCAGGTTACCGGCGAAGAAATCAGCAGCGCCTTCACGATGTCCGCCCTTGAGCTTGTAACTAAAGAGGAGCCGAATTGGAAGTTTGCAGCTGCGCGTTCGTTTCTGACCTCTTTATATAAAAAAGCGGCTACCAACCGCCGATACAAAGCATACCCGGAAGAACCATACGGTGCCTTCTACCCGCTCATTACGGAGCTTGTGCAAAAAGGCATCTATCGCGAGGACCTTCTGACCAGCTACACCAAAGAACAAATCGAAGAACTCGGCGAATGCATCGATCCAAGCCGGGATCTGCTGTTTGACTACATCGGTCTGTTGACGCTGGCTGAGCGTTACCTGGCAAACGACTTTGACGGTCGCGTCATGGAACTTCCGCAAGAACGCTACATGGTCATCGCGATGTTCCTCATGCATAACGAGCCTGCCGACAAGCGTCTTGACCTTGTCAAGGAAGCCTACTGGGCCATGAGTAACCTGTACATGACGGCGGCTACGCCGACCATGTCCAATGCAGGTAAAAAAGTAGCCGGCCAGCTGTCCAGCTGCTTTATCGATACCGTGGACGACTCCCTGGAAGGAATCTTCGATTCCAATACGGACATCGCCCGTCTCAGCAAAATGGGCGGCGGCATCGGGGTATACCTCGGTAAAGTCCGTGCACGCGGCTCTGACATCCGTGGTCACAAGAATACCAGTTCCGGCGTCATCCCTTGGATTCGCCAGTTGAACAACACCGCTGTTAGCGTTGACCAATTGGGAACTCGTAAAGGCGCCATCGCGGTGTACTTGGACGTGTTCCACAAAGACATCCTGTCCTTCCTGGATCTGAAGCTGAACAACGGCGACGAGCGCATGAGAGCGCATGACGTGTTCCATGGCGTATGCCTGCCCGACCTGTTCATGGAGGCTGTAGAAGCTCGTGAAGAGTGGAGCCTGTTCTGTCCGCATGAAGTGAAGAAAATCATGGGCTGGAAAGACGAGAACGGCCGTCCGCTAGGTCTGGAGGACTTCTATGACCATACTCAAGGCGAAGGCGAATTCCGCCAAAAATACGCGGAAGCCGTAGCGAACCCGCTGCTGCCGCGCATTACGGTACAAGCCATCGACATTATGAAGCGCATCATGAAATCCCAGCTTGAAACGGGTACGCCGTACATGTTCTACCGCGACACGGTCAACCGTGCGAACCCGAACTCGGCTCATGGCATGATCTACTCTTCCAACCTGTGCACGGAGATCATGCAGAACCAATCTCCGACGGTCGTTGAGCAAGAGGAGCTGGTTACGAAAGACGGCCAAACCCGGATCGTGATTTCCAAAATCCCTGGCGATTTCGTTGTCTGCAACCTGAACTCCATCCACTTGGCCCGTGCCGTACCTGCCGGTGTGCTGGAGCGTCTCGTTCCGATCCAGGTTCGCATGCTGGATAACGTCATCGACATTAACAATATTGAAGTTCTGCAAGCTCAATACACCAACAGCCAATATCGCGCGGTCGGTCTCGGCACCTTCGGTCTGCACCACTTGCTGGCGCTGGAAGGCATCCGCTGGGAATCCGACGAAGCCGTTGCCTATAATGACAATCTGTACGAACACATCAACTACCTGCTCGTCAAATCCAGCATGGAGTTGGCCAAGGAAAAAGGCCACTACCCGAAATTCAAAGGCTCCGACTGGGAGAGCGGCGAGTACTTCACGTTCCGCGGTTATACCGACGGCGAGCATGAAGGCAAGTTCGTGACCACCGAACAGTGGCGTGAATTGCAGCAGGAAGTGCAAGCGAACGGCGTCCGTAACGCATGGCTGTTTGCCATCGCGCCGAACGGCTCCACTTCGATCATCGCGGGTTCCACGGCGAGCATCGATCCATTGTACGAACTTCTGTCTTATGAAGAAAAAACCACTTATAAAGTGGCGAACCCTGCTCCGGATCTGTCCGAGAAAACGATCTGGTACTATAAAACGGCTTTCTTGATCGACCAGCATTGGTCCATCAAAATGGCTGCCGCCCGTCAGCGTCACGTTGACCAAGCGCAAAGCTTTAACCTGTACGTCCGCCCTGATATCCGGGCTTCGGAATTCCTGGAGCTGCATCTGCATGCCTGGAAAGCCGGCATCAAATCCACGTACTATGTACGCAGCCGCGCGCTGACGATTGAAGAGTGTGAGTCGTGCGCAAGCTAAGAGTTTAGATTAACCTTTTTCGAACCCACCCAACCCCTCCCTTCCAAGGGAGGGCCCCAAGGGCTCTGCCCTCTGGACACCCGCAAGGTGGGTTGGATGTGAATGAGGCGCTTCTTAAGTTGCTTTAGTGGCTAGGAGCGCTTTCTCCCTGCGGGAACGCTGGAATGCGGCGCGGGGACTTCTGAGTTACTTCGTGTGATTTGTTGAGTTACTGTCTGCTGGGATCGCTCTCCCCTTGGGAATCGCTTCTCATGCGGTGCGGGGACCTTTGAGTTACTTCGTGCTATTTGTTGAGTTACTGTCTGCGTGGATCGCTCTCCCTTTGGGAATCGCTTTTCATGTGGTGCGGGACTACTGAGCTACTTCGTGCGATTGGTTGAGTTACTGCCTGCGTGGATCGCTCTCCCCTTGGGAATCGCTTTTCATGTGGTGCGGGGACTATTGACCTACTTCGTGCGATTTTGAGTTACTGCCTGCGTGGTTCGCTCTCCCTTTGGGAATCGCTTCTCATGCGATGCGACAAGCGTCGAGCGGCTGCATGCGGGGGGTCTCGCATAGCAGGCGGGAATAAGCTTTCTAACTAAAAGACTACAAGGGTAAGGGTATCCAATCGGAAGAGTTTACGTCCGCCTTTGGGAGCCCTTTGCAACCTTTAAAATACATTAAGGCAAAGGGCGGACAACAGCGGCTGGAGATGGATACCCGTCCCGGTGTGGATACCCGTTCCATGAATATGCTGGGAGGTTTCCCTCAGGCTTCGCCTATGCGCCGCCCTATTATGAAATACAAGGAGAGAAAATCGGCATGCAAATGCAAAAGATATTTAACACCGAAGCACCCAACCGCTCCACTCGCGTCATTGAAGGTGAATGCTCCGGGATCCTGAACTGGAACGACATTCGGATGCCTCATATGTATAAATTGTATAAGGTTCTGCTGCTGAACCACTGGATCGCGGATGAAATTCCGATGTCCAAGGATGCGCAGCAGTTCCCGCGCCTGGACCCTGAAGAGCAGCGCACCTTCAAAATCAACATCTCCCTGCTGGCTGTGCTCGATTCCATGCAGACGATGTTTGTCGGCGACGTGAAGCGTTACTTCACCGACTCGTCGCTCGAAGCCATCTCGGCCATCATCGGTCAGCAAGAGGTGGTTCACAACCAATCCTATTCCTACGTGCTTTCCTCCATCGTATCGGAGCAGGAGCAGAAGGAAATCTTCGAATACTGGAAGCATGATCCGGTTCTTCTGGAGCGCAACCAGTTCATCTCGAACATTTACCAGAATTTCCGCGACAATCCGTCGCCGCAATCCTTCTTCGAAGCCATGGTCGCCGACCTGATCCTGGAAGGGATTTTCTTCTACAGCACGTTTGCCTTCTTCTACAACCTGGCCCGTGACCAAAAGATGATGGCAACCAGCCAGATGATCTCCTATATTCAGCGTGACGAGAACCAGCACTGCTACTTCTTCGCCGAAGTGTTCAAGCAGCTGCTCAAGGATTTCCCTGAGCTGAACACCAAAGAGAACATCGACTACCTGTACCGCACCATTGACCGTGCCGTCGAGCTCGAAACCAACTGGGCCCACTACACGCTCAGCAATGTGCGCGGCATCGATCTGAACGAGTTGAGCGATTACATCAAGTACATCGCGAACCGTCGCATCACCATGATGGGTCTGGAAAAAGCTTACGAAGGCGTGGACGTCAACTGCATGCCATGGATCAAGCCTTTCTCCGACGAAGCCCTCAACGCAACGAAAACCGACTTCTTCGAAGCCAAATCCCGTAACTACGGCAAAGTTGGCGACGACAACGGCTTTGACGATCTATAAGTTTCCTTCCATATACACAAAACCTCCGAGGTTCCCTAAACAGGATCCCGGAGGTTTTTTTATGCCTTATATAAGACGGCTGCAATCCGCTCCTCTACATTAAGCGTTGCCCCCTCGCTGCCCATACCTCGATCTCCACCTGAAGGGACGGCATCGCCAGCGCCGGCACGTAGGTCATCGTCATGGACGGCGCCTTCCCCCCGTGGAATTTCTCCCATACCCGGTGGAAATGATCCCAGTCGACCTCCTGAACCGCCCAAATGTTGATTTTGACGATATGATCCGCCGACATGGCTTCCGAAGCCAATACCCGCTGGATATTCGCCAAGGTGTTCTCTACTTGCTCCTTCATATCGGCCGGCAGGCTCCCCTCCCTGTCGGTCCCCACCTGGCCGGAGAATACCAACAGCTCAGCCCCTCTCGCAACCTTGGTTACATGGGTATACGGACCGATCGGCGGGGCGATGACGGACGGATTGTACCGGTGAATCGGGGACGATGCCTCCTCATCGGCTTCATTCAACATAGCCAGTGTCTGATGGTCCTCCCACTTCCCGTTAATCTTCACGTTTTTCCTGGCGATGCCTTCTTTATGGAAGCCGGCCTTCAGGAGCACTCGGATCGAGCCTAGGTTGTGCGGCATCACGCCCGCTTCAATCCGGTGAAACTTCAATTCCTGAAAGGCAAACCTCACCACCATTTGAACGGCCTCGGTCATGTACCCCTTACCGTTATGGTCCCGGTCCAGAAAATAACCGATCCAGCAGCTCTGCAAATTCCCCCGTACCACTTCCGTCAGCATGATCTCCCCGATGATCGTTTCGGTATCCCGCAGTCCAATCATATAGAGATACGCCTGATCCGCCTTGCTGGATTCCCGGGCCTTGCGAATCCGTTCGAGTTGTCCCTCAAGGGTATAGAATTCGTCGTCCCTTAAGCCCGTGAACCGTTGAAAAAAATCCCGGTTATCCACCTCGAGCTTCCATAGCGCTTCCGCATCCGATTCCTCTACCGACTTGACATAGATTTGTTTACCTTGCATGAACATGGTCTACCTCTCCTTTGCTCGTATCATTAGAAACGCAAAAAACACCACAGCGCACCTGTGGTGTACATGCCGATCTATGCAACCACAAGCCAGCGACCTGTGGTGTTTTTAATTCCACTGCTCCCTCATTTTAGTGAATAGCATGAAGGATCCTTGATCGCCGAATATCCGATTTTGGACAGACTTCTCCCGTCATCGGACCGATCAAAGAAAACAGCGGTGGAGTATCCCATGCCTTTGGACAACGACGCCAATGATCTTTTTTTCATGTGAATACTCCTCCCTGCCAAGATTTCAACCATCTATGTTCATAACAAGTAGCTTGCCTTATGGCTCGCTAATTCCATCGTCTCGATTACCCATAGGATACATGATTCTGCATGAAGGATCAAATCCGCTGAGCTACATTCACATGACCGTTCCCTTCGGATTGCCTTTGGACGGGCCTCTCCCCTGCTTGATATGCTTCAGCTGGGCCACAATGATGACGCTGATGACCACCAGCAGGAACCACGAGCTGATTTTTCCGATATGCACCAGACTCCATGTCCGTTCCTGCCCCGGATAGGTCCAGGCCCCGAGAAACGTGGAGATATTCTCAGCGATCCAAATAAAAAAACCAATCAACAGGAACGACAGCACCAGCGGCATGCGCAAGGTTTTTCCGTCAACGTCGAAATACACCATGGTTCTGCCAAACACCACGAACAACAATGCGGTCAGGAGCCAGCGCGCATCCCACACGTAGTGATGGGTAAAGAAATTGGCATAGATCGCCGCGCTGATCAGCACGGTCAGCACAGGCAGCGGCCAGCCGGTGATGCGCAAATTCATTCGCCGCCAAGCCTGGCAGATATAACTGGCCACGCTGGCATACATGAAGCCGCTGTACAGCGGAACGCCGCCGATTTTGCTCCAGCCCTCGTCCGGGTAAGACCATGAGCCCATATGCACTTTATACAGCTCCAGCATCAATCCGATGACGTGAAAGACGCAGATGACCTTCAGTTCATCCCATGTCTCCAGCTTGCTGACCAGCATCCCGATTTGCGCCAAGACGCAGATGAGAAGAATGAGATCATACCGCGGCAAACCCGGAATCTCGACCACCTTGGTCAGTCCCAGCGCGCCGAAGATAATCACCGGAAATAGGCAGGACAAAGCCTGCTGATAACCGAAAACCCACAGCTTCCGTATAAATTCCATAAGCTCCTCCTAGCGCCTGCATTCGTATACTTCACCCTACCACAGACCGCGAATTGAATAAAAGAACAGCTTTGTCATATTTCATCCAGGCTATTAAGCGCAAAAACAAAATAAGAGAGCAGCTCCTGCAGCTGCTCTCTCATCGGTTAACGGGCTATCCGACGATCCTTAAGGTTATACCTGCGGCATGCAAGCTCTTAGGTTCAACCTTGTTCAATCGCTAGATTATATTCGGGTTCCCGGCATCTTGGGCCGGTCTCAACAGCCTGAAGGCTCCTCCTCTTCATACAGCCGGGGCATGCCCGGTCAGAGCGCGATATGGCGAGCCGATTTTTTCTTTTTGACCCGTAACAAAAATGTAAGAGGTATGGCTGCCACCGCCACCATCGTGCCGATCATGAACACGTCATCAATGCCCATGGTCGTTGCCGCACGCGGAGTCACAGTTCCGGCGCCCATGTAATAGGATGTTCTGGTTACCACCAGCGCGCTGAAAATGCCGATGGATAACGAAGCCAGCCCCTGGCGCGCCCAGTTCGTAATGGACGATGCATGGCCTGAGTACTCGCTGGACACCGCGCTCATCGCGGCGTTCGTTAACGGCATGTTGCACAGCGCTATGCCGAGGCAGCGAACCAGCTGCAGCATGGAAATGTACAGAACCGACGTATTCGTGCCGATCCCGCTGAAAGCCAGCGTGGCGGCCACAATGATAAGGACACCCGTGATGACCAGCCGGAACGGACCGATCCGGTCATAAAATTTGCCGATAATCGGCGATGCCGCCGCCATGACGATCGCGCCCGGCAGCATGATCAATCCGGTATCCATCGGGGACAGCTTCAGCACGGTCTGCAAATAGAGCGGCACCAGCAAGGTTCCCGTATAGAGGGAGATCGTCACGATGCAGTTCAAGATCAAGCTGTACCGGAATCGGGGGAATCTGAATACCTTCAGCTGCAATAGCGGGAACGGGATGCGAAGCTCCCACTTAATAAAGAACAGCAGCAGCAAAATGCCGGCGACGAGCAAGGAGATCGTCTTCCAGGACCCCCAGCCCCAATCGTTGCCATGGCTGAAGGAGAGCAGCAAACAGGAGCTGCCCGCCACCACCGTCAAGAAGCCGAGGAGATCGAAGCTCTTCTTCCCGGTCAGTCGATAAAATGGAATGAATTTGCTTACGATGACGATCGATATCAGGCCGATGGGGACATTCAGAATGAATATGGATTTCCAGCCAAAGTATTGCACCAGCCATCCGCCCAGGGTCGGCCCTATCACCGGTGCCAGCATGGAAGCCAGGCTCCACAAGCCCATGGCGTAGGCCTGCCGCTCGCGCGGGAATACCTGGTAAATGATCGTCATCGTAATCGGAATGATCATCCCGCCGAAGACGCCTTGCGTGATCCGGAACGCGATCAATGTCTCGATGTTCCAGGCGACAACGCATAGCAGCGACGAAAGGGTAAAACCCGTCAATGCCAGTACGAACAGCCTCTTATAGCTTAGCTGGTCCCCCATGTAGCCGACGATGGGGGCCACGATCCCCGTTGCCAGCAAATACCCGGCCATCAGCCATTGGGTTGTGCTCAGCGTGGCATGAAACTGTTCCATCACCACCGGAAAGGCGACGTTGATGGTGGTAATGCTCAGCACCGCGAGAAAATTGCCGAAAAACACGGCGCTCATAATTAGCCAGAATGAAGATTTTTCGTCTGTATTCACAAGAAGCCTCCTAAACAAAGTAACCCCGCCCGGATCTGATAACAGAACTGGAGGCAGGATTACTTCAGTTTCATATCGTTTACTCTGTTGGAAATAGCTTTCGGCCAAGCAATCGCAGCAAAATATACAGGTTATCCGCCTCGTCCTCATCCAGCTGCTTGAAGGATTCCATGACGGCATAATCCCCCTCGCTGCGCGCGTCGAGCACCAGCTGCCGGCCTTCTGCCGTAAAATTGACATAGTGGCTGCGTCCGTCACTCGGATTCGGCGTTCGAATCACCAAGCCCCGTTGTTCCAAGGCATCCACCAAATAAGTAATCGTTGCAGCTTTAAGCTCCATGTGCTCAGCCAACCGGTTGGGAAGCCACGGTCCCTGCTGCTCGATCAAACTTAGGATTTTATACTGATTCATCGTCAAATCGTTCTTTCTTAAATGACTCAAGAAAGACACGACCCGATGCCTCGTCATTTTATCCGATAACTCACGATACATGTCCATGAGTCTCTCCACGCTTGCTTCTCTTCCGTTCTCCAGAGCATTTCACCTCGTTCTTATTTTAGTTCAATGATTCTAACTTGTAAACACCATTTTCATGATTTTCATTCTAATTCATCCCAATTATCGAGGTATAATGGACTAATTACTTAAATTATTCAAAGTTTATTTCGAGACATTGAACCATTCTAATTCTTAAAATCAGAAGCATCTACGGAGAGAAATCTCTTATTCATGCCTTGGCAGGAAACGGTCAGTACAATAACAGGCCCCCAATGCAAAAAGGACTCGCAAGATCTAGCGATCCGCGAGCCCTTATCTTTCCCGTTTATTCCTCATCATCTGCAAACAATTCATGCAGCATCGCTTCCCGGCGATTCACGAATTCCTTCGTGATCATGTAATGATCCGTTTCCTCCAGGCTCGTCTCTTCCACGCCTTCGGATGTCAGCTTGTAGATGATCGAATCCGGATAAGCCATGACAATCGGCGAATGCGTGGAAATAATAAACTGCGAGTCTTCATGAACCAGGTCATGGATGCGCCTCAGCAGCGCCATTTGGCGAAATGGCGACAAGGCCGCTTCCGGCTCGTCCATGATGTACAGCCCGTTCCCCCAGAACCGATGCAAAAAGGTGGCAAAAAAGGATTCTCCGTGCGACTGCTGGTGAAGCGATTTGCCGCCATAGGAATCATAAAGTCCAGGACGCTCCCGCTCCAGTGCATCCACTTCGCTGGCGACGTTATAATAGCTCTCCGCCCGGAAGAAAAACCCGTCCCGCGGTTTGCGTGCGCCCCGGACGGTTCGAATATATTCATACAGCCTGGAATGGGTCTCCTCCGTCGAGAAGGAGAAATTGAGCGTCCCTCCTTCCGGATTGAACCCGAGGGCCGCGGCAATCGCCTCCAGCAGCGTGGATTTGCCCATTCCGTTCTCGCCCACGATATAAGTGACCTTCGGATGAAAGCGAAGTCCGTCCATAGCCGCTACGGCCGGCAAATTAAAGGGGTATTCGTTAAATGACGGGATGCGATCCCTCATTAACACAACGCTTCGAAGATAGGCAAGCATAGCCGAGTTATCCAACCGCTTTCCCTCCTTGAAATCTACGTTAACCGATCATGACAAGTCTACTACTATATAACATTCCGGCTTCGGTTCCAATTCAGGATCTCGCGATGCAGGCTGCACGCTCTCATAGAACGCATTCCTGGACATACAGCGAATCCGAGCAGCCCGCTGTTTGCTGCGATAGCAGGCAGACCGCTTCCTTGAAGCAATCGAAGATGCCCCGATATTCAAAAAAATGCGCCATCACAGGGCTTGCCGGGACCTGGAATGACGCAATTTTTCATCCGATATTGAATCTGTTGTTACGATATACTTACTATTCGCTTACGATAAATTGATAGAGCTCCTCGACCTTCTCTTCCGTCAGATCGCCGCTGTTATCAAACACCTTGATGGACGTTTGCGGAATATCCCAGTTCACTTCCGGAACGAAATCGACGCGCTTCTTGAAGTCGTCCCAATGATCCAGCTTCCACTGATCCCGCTCGGTCTGTCTGTCAATGATCCGCTCCTTCTGCAAATCCATGTCCTTGAGCGCAACCACGATGACCTTCACGTCAACGTCGTTCTTCGTTAATCCCGCGGATGCGATGACCTCTTCAATCCATTCGCGGTTCTTGAGCTCCGCCGTGAACGGCGAGATCATAAAGACATTTTGCCCGGCACCCAGGTTCTCGATGCAAATATCCTTGGTCGTATCATATTCCAGATCGCGCAGATTCTCTTTATAGAAGGAAGAATCGCGGTCGTTCGGATCCAGTCCGTTGCTCTCCAGGAACTTCTCGACAAACCGTCCCCCCACCGTATCACGGTCGAGGAATGCAGCCGGTATGAGGACTGCAAGTTTCTTCGCTACGGTTGTCTTGCCTGTGCCGGCCACGCCGACAAAAAACACTAGCTTTTGCAAATGGTATCCCTCCATATGATCTATATCGCTAGAACACCCCTGCCGTCACTCACGCTATCCCTATGCGCGTTCTGTCCGGTAACGGGTTTCTTCAATCAATTCCTCCATCGCGGAGGCCAAACGCTCCTGAAGCACTTCCGCTACGTCAAACCCGCCATCCTCGGTACGCGCCACCTGGGCATCCACGGCGTACACGCCGCCCAGAATATGCCGGGCCCCGATCGAGGAAAGCACGGGCTTGAGCGAATAATCAATCGCCAGCAAATGCGCGAGACTGCCGCCAATGAACATCGGAAGCACGATTTTGCCAGCCAAGCCTTTTTGCGGAATCAGGTCCAAAAATGTCTTAAGCACGCCGGTAAACGAAGCTTTATAAACCGGACTTGCCACAATCACGGCATCGGCCTCGGCCACAAGCCCGTTGGCTTTGACGATATGCTCGCTCTCAAACTTCGTATGAATCAAATCCTCGGGCGGCAGCCCGGCCACGTCGATCCGGCTCACCTCGAAATTGGCAGCAGTTAGTGCCTGCTCCGCAAAATCCATAACCGCATTCAATCGGGATCCGGCTGTAGGGCTCCCGTTAATAATAACAGCTTTCGCCATAATCATTGTTCACCTCAGCTTATCTTATAATGTCACCATTTCATCCACGCACCATCAGATCGCTATGTAAGGTCCTCTCGATATAGAGTCAGACCGCCATAGCCTGAATCTCAGAAAAAAAAGACTTTACAGGATACGGCAAAGTCTTCCGGTCAGCAGTCGCTCTTGCATCCGACATCAACCGGCATAAATCAGAGCAAACTTGTCAGAATTAGTATCATCGTATCAATGTGTCCGCGCTTTTGTCAATCCGGCAGAATGCGTCAAACCGATGTTCTCCATTGCCCGCTCCATTTAACCGATCACGAACAGGGCTCCCCATGCGAATACGGTTTAAGATCGGCACCTGGCCCCTCCCTTGATCAGGACGACCCACTTCCTTGTTCGGCAAGCAGCGGCGAGTACATCATGAGCGCATGGTTCTCGGTAATCCACTCATCCCGAATCCGTTCGCCTTCCCTGTTGAACACTTTGCGGCCAATGACGTTATGCCTCGCATATCCTCCCCAAACTTCCTGGGTAATGCGATGGTCCCGCTCATATACTTCATAGCGATGCAGCGGAGCGGCGCTGGATCGCCATTCCCCGATCAAATCCTCCTCTGATACATATACCGACAGCTGGTATGTATCGTTCGTCGGATTATAAATCTGAAGGTCCAAATAATTATAGGCGCACGTAGCGCCGCTTCCGAACGGCTGGGTCCGGTTCGCATCCGGAAATACGTCATAGCTGTGCCGATGCCGTTCTTTCACTTCCAGAGGGGTGTGCAGCGTCATCCAGTATATGAGGTTGGACAGCTGGCACAGCCCTCCGCCCACGCCGGCCTTAAAGCCTCCATAGAACAGGACCATGCCGTCGACATACCCTTTCCTGCGGGTCGGGCGTCCAATGCTCCTCCAATAGGACAGCGTCTCTCCCGGACGAACCAGCAGTCCATCCAGATGGCGCACGGCCAGACGCAGGTTGATCACCTTATGATGCTGATACCACATATCAACGTCCTTGAGCTGGCGTTTCAGCGGGGTTTGGTGTGTGAACACCGAATATCGCAGTAGCTCAGGACTTTGCGTGCGGGCGATGCCGCCCCTCTTCCTCATCCATGCCCAATAACGCCGGTACGTAAAATACTGCTTGCCTGCCCACAGGCGGAATTTTGAACGCTTGACGGGTTTCATCCGTGACCGTGCCCCCTTGGCCGTATTGATGAATTTGGAAATATTTTACCACAATAGCCCAAAGGACATCGTAAAAAATCCGTAACCCGCGCGTTTGCGCACGACCTTTCACCTATTCTGTTCACAACCGGCACCCTGGACTGGGCGAATGCATAGAGATAAAGCATCGACGTTCCATGAATAACATCCCGTATACCAAAGGAGGAATGAAATGAATCCCCAACAGCCCATTCCATACGTAGGCTCCAAAACCGAATGCAAAGAACAGCTCATCGCTTTCCCTCCCCAGCATCAAAACTGCCAGCCGGGCCTTGAAAGCCTGATGTCGCCGCGTCCGATCAGCGAAGATCCCGCCTACCGGGGCAGCGGTAAACTGGATGGCAAAATCGCCATTGTGACCGGGGGGGACAGCGGTATCGGCAAAGCGACCGCCATTGCCTTCGCCAAGGAAGGTGCCGATCTGGTCATCCCATACTTATATGAGACTTCGGATGCGGAAGTGACGAAGCAGCGGATTGAATCGCTCGGCAGACGATGCCTCTTAATGAAGATCGATCTGCGCTACAAAAAAAACTGCGAAGCCGTGGTTAATGAGACGATCGCCTGCTTCGGCAGAGTGGATGTTCTCGTGAACAACCATGCCGTCCAGTATGTGCAGCGCAGCATTCTGGACATTACGGAAGAACAGCTGCATCACACCTATCAGACGAATATCTTTCCGTTCTTCTTCATGATCCAGGCTGCGCTGCCCCATATGAAAGCAGGGGCATCGATCATCAACACGGCCTCCATTACGGCCTATGACGGTTTAAAGGAGCTCATCGACTATTCCTCAACCAAAGGCGCCATCGTTTCCCTTACCCGATCCCTGGCCCTTTCGCTGGTCGATCAGGGCATCCGCGTCAACTCCGTCGCGCCAGGCTCGGTCTGGACGCCGCTCATCCCTTCCAGCTTCTCCGCCGATGAGGTTGCCGTATTCGGAACGAATTCGCCGATGAAGCGAGCCGCACAGCCTTATGAGCTGGCACCCGCTTATGTTTACCTGGCATCGTCCATCACTTCTTCTTATGTCACGGGTCAGGCTATTCACGTCAACGGAGGGCAGATGGTAACCAGCTAGCATGGATGCCGCAGGCATCCGAGGATTCCACGAATAACGTGCAGAGGATGTGTACAATGAACACCGGAATTCCCAAACGGTCCGCCCGGATGGACATGGGGTTTTATGCATTAAACAAGCTGGCCAGCGCCGGTATCGTCGTGCTGCTGCTGAGTCTGCTGGATTGGGCGTGGCCGTCCGGCGCGGATCAGGCCTCGGAGTGGTTAGGCCTTTACATGCCGCAAGAACACTGGGTGTACGGTTACGCGCTGACGGCCTCTCTCGCGGCCGATGCCATACTCGCGTTCCTGCCTTCGCTGCATAAGGGGAAACAGGCTGCCGTGTATGGAGCGGTCGGTTTTCTGTTCTTCGCCTTGTTCACGGGCGGTCATCCGGAGCAGCTCTGGCTCCGTGCCGCTGCCGGAACCCTGACGCTGCTTCTGTTCTTGTGGGGAAAGCATGCATTCTCCAGCAATTCGCTGGCCACCCCGTTCTTTGCCCTGGCCGTTCCCCTGCTGTGCTGGGTAATCTGATTCAAGAGCTATAGCCTCTTCCCATGGAAAAAGGGCCCTCTGATGAGGGCCCTTGGCTCTTTGCTTCAAAGCGCTTCGATGACATCCCCGGCGATGACCGAGGCGGGATGCCCCCGATGCCGCGCGGCCCGCTCGCCGGCACGGCCGTGCAGCCACACGCCAAGCGCGGCTGCAGACGGACCGGCATGCCCTTGCGCCAGCAGGCCGGCAATGATGCCGGTCAACACGTCTCCGGTGCCTCCGGTCGCCATGCCGGAGGCACCGGTCGTATTGATGTAGGTTTGTCCGTCCGGCGAAGCCACGACGGTATGCGCCCCCTTGAGCACGAGGGTAACCCCGTGGCCGGTCGCGAACCCTGCGGCGGCACCGATCCGGTCCCGCTGCAGCTCGGCAGTAGGAATGCCCAGCAGCCGGGACATCTCCCCGGGATGCGGGGTCAGCACCGTGGCCGCGGCACGCGGCTTCCAGGCGCTGAAATCGCCAGCCGCAGACAGCATATTCAGCGCGTCGGCATCCACCACCAGCGGCCCTTCCCATTCTTCCCACAGTCGGCGGAGCCACCTGTCGTCTCCTTCGAAGCGGCCAAGCCCCGGACCTACGGCCAGCACATCGCGGGACTTGGCGAGGGACAGGACCTGCTCCGCGGAGGCCTCATTCCAGTAGCCGCCGCTCTCCTCTGTCGCAGGGGCGAGCATCACCTCGGGCGCGGCTCCGCTCAGCGGCAGCACCAGGCTGGCAGGGAGCGCCCAGGTCACCAGGCCGCAGCCCGCGCGGAGCGCCGCCCGGGAAGCGAGCAGGCCTGCGCCGCTCATCGTGCGGCTGCCTCCTACGGTCAGGACGTGGCCGTAGGTGCCCTTATGCCCGTCCGGCGCGCGGCGGCGCGACACGTCGGCGCCCAGCTCCGTCCGAAGGACATGCGGGGTAAGCAGACGCGTGCTGACGCCCTGCTCCCGGCACAGCGATGCCGGAATGCCGATGGAGCGGACCACCACCCGGCCCGCGGCCCCGGCGCCGGGGTACTGCACCAAGCCTCGCTTCAGGAAGGCGAGGCATACCGTCACCGCGGCCGAAATGCACGGCTCGTGCCGCGCGCCGGTATCGGCGTCCAGTCCGCTCGGAATATCGGCGGACACAATCGGCAGGCCGCTGTCGTTCGCGGCCTGGATCAGCGCGGCGTAAGCGCCGCGGGGCGTGCCCGTCGCGCCCGTCCCGAGCAGCGCGTCCACGATGCCGGTGTACGCGCCGTAGTCCACGGCGGCACGGCCGTGGACCAGAGCCGGGATGCCGAGCGCTGCCGCGGCATCCCGCTGCACTGCCGCCTCGTCGGCCAGCGCGGACGGCTCGGCGGCGTAGAGCAGCGTGACGCTTATGCCGGCGTCACGCAAATGCCGTGCGGCGACCACGCCGTCGCCGCCGTTATTGCCTTTGCCCACCAGAATGAGCCAGTGCTCCTGCGCCGCCAGCGCGGTGGGCAATCGCGCGTCTCCGTCGATGACAGGCGACGGGCGGCTCATCTCGATAACCCGCTCATTTCCGGTGAAAGGGCCCTCTGACGCTGCCGAATAATCCAATAAGGAAGTCGGCCGGTCGCACCTCTCATCCTCCGGCAAGTAGGCTTGATCGCTTCCGCATGTCCGAGCGGCCGCCGTGGACGGTAACTGGCTCGCGACATGACGCTCCAGGCATAATTTCAGGACTTCCTCGGCAATCGCTTTACCCGCATTTTCCATAAGCGCGATGGCCGGAATGCCGATGCGGCGAATCGCGTAGTTATCGAGTGCCCTCATCTGTTCGGACGTCACAACATACATCCAAGCTCTCCCCTTTGCTTCGATATATCCTACCCAAACGCTCTGACGACTTCGCTTGATGCCTGTCGATTAATAAGCAACGGTAAAACGGGACTGAATGAACTGCGGATCGTCCAGCTCATCAATCACGGCTACCGCAAAATCTTCAACCGAGATCCGGCTGCTTCCGCTCTCATCCGTCACCAGGCGGTCCATGCCGATCCGGAATTGTCCGGTACGTTTCCCCGGCTCGATGATGGCCGCCGGACTGATATACGTCCATTCCAGATCGCTTTCCTTATAAAGGTCGTAAGCATCCGCATGCGCACGGGCAAGCGGTCTGATCTCTTCCGGAAATTCCGGGGTTTCCATAAGCGGTACCCCGCTGTCGGCGATCAGGCTGCCTGCGCCGCCAACGATCAACAGGCGGGTTACGCCGCCGCGTCTCGTTCCCTCCACAATGGTCCGCGCGGCTGCTACAAGCTCCTCTTCTTGGCCGAACTTCGGACCGAAAGCGCTGATCACGGCATCGTGTCCCTGAACAGCCTCTTCCAATGACGAAGGATCCATCACATCCGCTTTGACTTTCTGTAATCGCTCATGCTCCGCTTCAAGGCGATCCGGATTACGCAGCACCGCCGTTACCTCGTGTCCCCGGCGCAGCGCTTCTTCCGTAATGCGTTTCCCGATCGTCCCGCTTGCTCCAATCAATGCTACCTTCATGTTCATCGCTCCTTCGTTTAAAAATTATACTACATCACCCAGGATGGGGAATGGTTCTCTTATATCTTAAGTAGTAGTATGAACACCCGGTGCCGCGTATAGCCGCACTTGGTCGATCGCACCTCCTATTTACTTATCCCCTTGCAGACCTCTTCAAACTCCACTTATTCATTTTTCCTCAAAACATTAGATCTTTAGACCTATGAATTGCGATATTGTTTTCACCGATAGAATACATAAGTGCACATTTATGAAAATATATATTTGGCGTAATGACTTCTAACGCAATACTAATGGTATACGCTTGTCGAAGATTGTCCTAATGCTTATGTTTAAATCGTAATGAAAAGGAGAACATCCATCCTATGAAAAAACAATACGTCCGCTTGCTGGCTCTCTGTCTCGCCGGCGGCCTGCTGCTGCTAAGCAGTCTGTCCCTTCATCCTGATGCCGCGGAAGCGAAACCCAGCCAGAAGGCAACCTGGTTCTGGGATACCCCGCAAATCAAAGACTCCGCCGATGACATTCTGAGCTTTGCCGGCAGCCAGGGAGTGAACGTGCTCTACCTGCAGATGAACCGCGATGTCCGTCCCGAGTATTACCGCAGCTTTATCCGCCAAGCAGGAGTGCAAGGGATCGAGGTCCACGTCCTCGGCGGGGCGCCGAACTGGGCGCTGGAATCGGAACGTCACCGGCTGGAGACGTTTATTCAATGGACCGCCGAATATCAAGCGTCCGCTGCCCCGAATGAGCGCTTCACCGGCATCCATGTCGATATCGAGCCGCATGTGCTGGCCGAATGGAAAACGAACCAGTCCTCGGTCGTTAAGCAGTGGCAAGCGAGCGTCCGTTATCTGGTCGATGAAGCGCACAAGCTGAATCTGCCGATCGGCTCCGACATGACCTTCTGGCTGCATACCTACCGGCTGCCGGATCAGTCGATGTCGATCAGCCGCTGGATGATCAAGCAGTTCGACCAGATCGTCATTATGGCCTATCGCGATCAAGCGGATAACATATACAACCTCGCCGCGACCGAGCTAAAGGAAGCCGACGAACTCGGCAAGGAGGCCCTGATTGCCGTGGAGACCAAGTCCAGCAATGAGGGAGCTTACATTACCTTTTTCGAGGAAGGCACGGCCTATATGGAGGAACAGCTGAGCAAGGTATGCACCAAGGCGGAAAAGCACCCTTCCTTCTCCGGGTTCGCCATTCACGACTACAGGTACTGGAAGGAACTTCATGACTCCGATCGATAACGTTGCGATCCTTACATTCTGGCATTAAAAAAGATGGCGTTTCAAGAGGGTGTGTCCTCTGGCGCCATCTTTTATGTTTAGATGAAGGAACTTATCCTCTCCTTCGGGTAAAAGGCCTGATCGCCTTCAAACCGTCAACATGAGAAGCAGTACATAACCGACCGTCATTTTCGCGCGTTGAAGCGGCGCTTTTTTTACCTGCACTTCCATCACCCCGGCCCCTCCCTCTCTTCGATGTCTTATTCATATACTATATGCGGCTCGGCCCCTTTTGTTACCTTGAGGAAACATTGTTTACCAAGAGAAAAACCGATCCGTCATGAATAGTAGCATACGATCAAGCTTCCTGCACTGGAAGCGAACCCGGGCAGCATGCGGCTCATTTACGATCAGCATAGCGCTCTATGACGTCCTGCAAATATTGTTCTGCTTCCATTACAAGCTGACGCTCTCCAGCGTTCCATTGATCCCGATTGTTATCGACCGCTAAAAAGGCAGCATGAATCCGTTCGTCGCCATGGGTCACACGTTGAACCATCTGTTGCCATTCTTGGGCTAAGGCCCTGGCTAAACGGGACTCGATGGGGACGTTTGAGGCCTTATAAGCTGCAGCTTGCAGCGATATTTTTCTGAACGTATTGTAAAAATCCAATACCGCCTGCTCAGAGTCAAATACTTTTTGAAACAGCCGCGCGTCTTCCTCCGAAAATTCGTATTCTTTCCAAGCCGACATATCGACCTCATTCAACGAACGCATAAGATGGGCTAACAGCTCCCAGGGTACGTTGTACCCTTCTTTCATCATTTCCTTTGCCACATGCAATCCGTCAAGCTTGGCTTGGATGCTCTCTTTCTGTGAATAAAGGATCGATGCCTGGTAATCTAGAATGTTCTCGATATCCTGCTCCTCGGTGCCCACAATCAATTGTTCTTTGATCTTTTTTAAAGAGAAACCGATGGCTCTATAGAACATAATCTGCTCAAGTACATACAGCTGTTTATCATAATATACTCTATGCCCCAGCTCATCTCGCTCCGCTTTAAGAATCCCTTCATTATCGTAGTACTGAATGGTTCGCGGTGTTATTCCCGACAATCGGCTGATTTCTTTTACGGAATATTTTTTCCCCATGAACCCATCCCTTCCTGTCCCTTACTCGATTTTCGCTAAAAAGGCTTCTATCGTTTCCAGTAACTCTTCAGGGTATTCCCCGTTAATCGCATGCGAGGCCTCTTCAAATAAAACCATCTCGCTATTAGGGTCTTTCAAGGCATCCATCCCCGTTTGATACGACTTTTCAGCATGGTTCATCGTCGATTGTCCAGCTAAAATACCGAGCACCGGTATCGTCAGCTCAGCTAATTGTTCCGGCTGGATGGCTTCGGGCATGGGCAGCTTGCTCTTGAATGTCCGCATACCGGTTTCGATTAGTTTGGCGGTCGGATCGCTGTCATCGACTTCAGCCCCGCCGGATATATAGCTGAGCATTTTCTCCCGGATCGGCTTGGGCACCATGGGCACCGTCGCCGGAATGGAGGCCAGTATCATTTTCAATGGAATGGGGCCGAACACATAGACGGGGTCCAGCAATATGAGCGAGTGAATCTTCTCCGGATGCTTGAGCGCCAGATTCGCCGCACTCCACCCGCCGAACGACAGCCCTAATAGGTGGATCTCTGATTCCGGCAGCTGATCCAATACTTGCCCTAACCATGCTGCTTGGTCCGCAGCGGTTTCAATCCGTCTGGTTTCTGTGCTTAAACCCGGTTCTCCTATCAAATCAACGGTGTATACAGGCCGGTGTTCTAAAAAGCCGCTAAGATTGGCCTCCCACATGGGTGTAGCAGATCCCTTTCCCGGAAGCAGCAACAAAGGCGTTTTGTGCGGCGTATCGCTCCCCTGGAACTTGTAGAGCTGAACCACGCCAAAATCGGTATGAACCTTGATCGACTCAACCGGTTCTGGCAAGTGACTCATCGCCTCCTCATAAGCCGCCGCATATTCCTTCTGCCCATCCTCTGTAACAAAACCGCTTAACGACCCGTCATCTCTGAATAGAAAGCCTGCTACCGTCAGTATAGCTAGTATCGCAATGAGAATGCTACCCAAGATAATCCATCCTTTTCTTCGTTTCACTTCAATCCCCTCCTAAGGCGACTATAAGCTATGACGTAACGTTATACGCAACCCCCATGCGCTCTATAGCTGCCTGTTACCGAATCGGCTTGAAATCCCTTCCTTCTTGTGCAATAGTGAAAGGTAGAATATTGAAGGAGGGATCCGCTTGTCCCTTACGGAATGGATGGTTGATATCTTTGGCTCGCTGGACGGGCTCGTGGCCGCGCTTCTTGCCACTGCGGTATTTGCGGGCCTGTACATATACAGTGCGTCCCGGCTGCTCGGTGCACGCAAGGATTCGCTCGCTCGCATTCGTCAGACCTTGACGGTCTACGCCAGGCTGGCAGGGCTTCTCGGCACGCTGATCCATCGACCGACCCGGACGGCCGTCCCCGAGGATCTGCTGATCCGGCTTCTGCAGGAATGCAAATCCGCTGACCTGTTGACGCGTGAGCTCCACGAACAAATGGATATTTTTCTAAGCGATCGCGATGAATCCCGATTGACGACGCTTCACAAGCTGCTGGACCGCGAGATCAACAGACTCATGAAGGAGCGCGACGAGCTGGTTGGACGGCTGGAGAAGCCCGGCTGGGGGATGGGCTTGTGGCTGCTCCTAAAACCTGCCGTACCTGCCCTTTCACTGGGTGCCGCGCTCCTATGGACGGCGGTCCTTGCGGAGGAACTCAGGCAAACCTCGGCCTGGGCAAGCCCCGAGGTTTGGTGTTTATGGCTCTCCAATATCATTGCCACGATCTCTTTCTACCGTTTATTGATGGATTCGAGAAGAAAAACGCATGGCATGATTTATACCGTGCTGCATCTGCTGATTGTGGCTTCGGCCTTATTTAATCTGATCGGCGGCGAAGCCTCGCCTTACGTTCTGGCTACCCAATGCTTGCTCTATCTGGCGGGTTTCCGGGTAACGGCCACCCGTAAGCGGCGTGAGCGGCCCTATGCCGGCCATCCGGAGCTGATGGAGCAGTTCCTTCATCCTGCCGGGGATCACGATCCTCTAAGCGAAACAACAGGCGCAGGCGAGCCGGAGATCGGCAGCAGCCCGCTCCGGTCGCGATAAGATGCCTGATACATGAATACGATTAACAAACAGCCCGACCGATTCAACGGCCGGGCTGTTTGTATTATTCATATACTCTATCTCTAATAGAAAAGAACTCCCGCATGATTCCCAAAGCGCGTTCCCCTGGTCTACTTGGTCAACACCCGTGGTGTCTTACCCATGTCGACTGGACAGGCTGCACTTCAGTTATCTGGCGGAAGTTCTTTTTACGGTACCTGGTAGCTTTTGCTTAGTCATCTTGTATTCGTTCTTCGCTGTTGGCCGGATGCCCGGGACGATCCTGACGTCTTGACCGTTCCGGAGGCCGTATTCTCGAAACGCTTGCGCTCCGTTCGTTCCATCTGAACGATTTGACCCTCATGCACTACGATTTGCAGCGAACCGAATTCCATGTCGTTCAGCAGGCTTGCTATGCGCTCGAGCCACATTTCATCCACTTTTAATGGTTTAGCCATGGATACGCCTCCTCACCGGGCAAAGCCCTCATTTATTCACTCATCTTCATCAGCCGAAGACACATTCACAATGTAAACGATCATTATTCATTCTTTTCCAACCAATATAGTATGAATTAACCTTAGCATGGGGTGGAAACGACTGTCAATGGGCATTTTTTCGCGTAAACCAATTTTTAAGCAGCAGCGTAATCACGGCTAACAACAGCAATAAGGAGGCCACCGCGAACGATGCCGAAAACTGATACTCATTGTACAAAATCTCGACATGAAGGGGCAGCGTATTGGTCTCTCCGCGGATATGGCCGGATACGACGGACACGGCCCCAAACTCGCCCATGGCCCTGGCATTGCACAGAATGATGCCGTACAGCAGCCCCCATTTGATATTGGGCAGGGTGACCCGCCAGAAGATTTGCCAGCCCTTGGCGCCGAGCGTTACAGCCGCCTCCTCTTCCTTCGTCCCTTGGTCCTCCATCAGCGGGATCAACTCCTTGGCCACAAAAGGAAACGTAACGAATAACGTAGCCAGAACGATGCCGGGCACGGCAAATATGATCTTGATATCATGGCTTTCGAGCCAAGGGCCAAACCAACCCTGACGGCCGAAAATAAGCACGAAGACGAGGCCTCCGATAACCGGCGATACCGCGAACGGTAAATCCAGCAGCGTAATCAGCAGATTTTTGCCTTTAAAGCGGAACTTCGTTATGGTCCAAGCCGCGATGACGCCGAATATCGAATTCAGCGGTACCGCAATCGCCGCCACCAGTAAGGTCAACCGCAGCGCGGACAAGGCATCGGGATCGGACAAGGCCGCGATATAAACCTCCCATCCCTTCTTCAGCGCTTCGGACAGCACCGTAACGAGCGGCAGCACAATAAGCCACAGAAGCACAAGGCCAGCCAAACTAATGAAGGTCCATTTCACCCAGGTTTTCTCCGCTGCAGCCGGAGAGGGCGATGTGCCTCGTTTCCCTGCCGGGACGGCAGCGGGTACGGTTCCAGCCATATAGTTCCCCCTCCCTAGCGTGCGGTTTTCCGCGTCCAGTGTTGTAAAATATTGATTCCGAGCAGCAGCGCGAAAGAGATGAGCAGCAGAATCAAGGCAACCGCCGTAGCGCCGGCATAATCAAACTGCTCCAGCTTCGTCATGATCAACAGCGGCGCAATCTCCGTCTTCATCGGCATATTTCCCGATATGAAGACGACGGAGCCGTATTCTCCGATCCCCCGGGCAAAAGCGAGCGCAAACCCGGTCAGCAGCGGCGGAATCAGAGTCGGCAGAATGATGGTGCGGAACGTGCGCCACCGGCCTGCCCCTAGCGTGGCTGCCGCCTCTTCCGTGTCCCGCTCCGCGTCCTCCAGCACAGGCTGTACCGTCCGCACGACGAACGGTATGCCGATGAACATCAGGGCCAGCGTGATGCCCAAGGAAGAGAACGCCGCCTTGATGCCGAGCGGCTCCAGCAGCGATCCGATCCATCCATTCGCGGAATAGATCGCGGTTAATGCCACCCCCGCCACGGCCGTTGGCAGGGCGAAGGGCAGGTCGATCAGGGCATCCCACCATTTTTTGCCCGGAAAATCATACCGCACCAGCACCCAGGCCAGCAGCAGCCCCAGTATCGTATCCGCTAATGCGGCCAGCGCCGCCGTCGTCAGACTGACCCTGTAGGATGCCAGCACCCTCGGATCGGTTGCAACCGACCAGAACTTCTCCCAGGTCAATCCGGTTTGATTAAGAAGCAGCGCCGATAGCGGCACGAGCACAACCAAACTCATATAAAGGACAGTCAGTCCCATGCCGACTCCAAAACCCGGGAGCACCCTGCGATGATTTCTGCCTTGCTTCCGTACGGGGAGTACCGTCATATCCACTCATCCTTTCCTGCCTTCGGCGGTTATGCCGATCAGCTGCCTGGCACGTAAATCTGATTAAAGATGCCGCCGTCATTAAAATGCTTGGTTTGCGTCTCTTCCCATGTTCCAAACACGTCCTTGAGCGTAAACAATTCGATGGCCGGGAATTTCTCCTTGTATTTGTCGGCTACGCTGGCAAGCGTCGGACGGTAGTAGTTCTCCGCCGCAATCGTCTGCCCCTCTTCGCTGTACAGGTATTCCAGATAGGCTTCGGCCACCTCCCGGGTGCCGCGCTTGTCAACGTTCTTATCCACGACGGCAACCGGCGGTTCTGCCAAAATGCTGACGGACGGGTTCACGATTTCGAATTTATCCGGTCCCAGCTCGTTAATCGAGAGATAGGCTTCATTCTCCCAAGCCAGCAGCACGTCCCCGATTCCGCGTTCCACAAAGGTGGTTGTCGCTCCCCGTGCGCCGCTGTCCAGCACCGGCACATGGGTGAACAGCTCTTTCACGAATTCCTGTGCTTTCGCTTCGTCGTTGTTGTTAACCTTGAGTGCATAACCCCATGCCGCCAGGTAGTTCCACCGTGCACCGCCGGAGGTCTGCGGGTTCGGCGTGATGACCTCCACGCCCTCCTTAATCAGATCCGGCCAATCCTGGATGCCTTTCGGGTTTCCTTTGCGGACGAGGAAAACGATGGTCGAGGTGTAAGGCGCGCTGTTATGCTCAAACTTGCTCTCCCAGCCTTCATTGATCAATCCGGCCTGACGGATCGCATCGATATCGTATCCGAGGGCCAGTGTCACCACATCCGCCTCCAAACCGTCGATAACCGAACGGCTTTGCTTGCCCGAACCTCCGTGCGATTGCTTAAACGTCACCTTCTGGCCTTGTTCCTTCTCCCAATGCGCCGCGAATGCCTTGTTGTACTGATCGTATAACTCCCGGGTCGGATCGTAAGAAACATTAAGCAGTTCCACGCTCGGCTTGCTTGAACCCGAAGCAGGCGTTGCTTCGCCGGCGGTTGCGGCCGTTTCTGTTTTCTGTGAGCCGCAAGCCGTCAGCGCCGCCGTCAGCATGACTGTTAATCCGATGAGAACCCCTTGCTTCAACACCTTTTTCATATGGATCACTCCCCCTATTCTTCTCTACTAAACAGGCCCCATGGCAAAAAAAGACGGAGGAAGGCTCATCGGAACAGAGTCAAGCCGGTTTGCAACCGTGCCTGCCCTTGTTCTTCGAGCGTTCCTCCGTCGATACGGTGAGAACAATATATTATAATTCCTACCTGTTTAGTATGTTATGTTGCTATTGTAATAAGTCCCCCTTCTGCTGTCAAACCTTTTTTTCAAAAAATTTCAAGTTTAGGACCATTCGGACCATAGAACCATTTTTGGTACAACAAACGCGGTCACGGCGCGGATTTCCATTTACTGATGGTTGTATGAACCCGTTTCCAACCTTATAATTCTACCCCAAAGGAGTTGATCACGATAAGAAAGCCAATACGGAAAATCATATCTGCTTTTTTCCTTAGTGTTCTTCTGATCCTGCCGACATTCGCCCAAACGACGGAGGCCGCTCCGCTGTTAAAGCCCGGCAGTGAAAACGGGGATGTCTGGGACCTTCAATATCGCCTGAAAACGCTGGACTTCTACACGCAGCCGCTGGATGGCAAATATGGCGCAAACACGAAAGCAGCCGTTAGCCGTTTTCAAAAAGAATACGGCGTGCCAGCCGATGGAATTACCGGTGCGCAAACCTGGAGACAGCTGAAAAAATATACGTTGAATCAATCCGAAATGGACGTCATGGCCAAAGTCATTTACAGCGAAGCCCGCGGTGAGCCGTACAAAGGGCAGGTTGCGGTCGGGGCCGTTGTCATGAACCGCATTCAATCCAGCGAATTTCCGAATGACATTCGGGGCGTCGTCTTTCAAAAAGGGGCTTTTACGGCCGTGGATGACGGACAATACTGGCTGACGCCGAACCGTTCCGCCTATCTTGCCGCATTGGATGCCGTTCGCGGCTGGGATCCGACTTACGAATCCCTGTATTATTTCAATCCTAAAACCGCGACCAGCGACTGGATCTGGTCCAGGCCGCAAGTGCTGCAGATCGGCAATCATATTTTTGCTCATTAAGGATTCATTCAGTTAATCTTTCATTAGCTGAAACACACGAAGACAGAATTTTCGACGCCTTGTTCCTTGTCCGTCGCTGCGGGCAAGGAGAGACGCATAAAAGAAGCAGCTTGATTCCCTTCCCGGGTCTTCAAGCTGCTTCTTCTTTCATATAAGTTAACGTTTGTTTGCTTTGGCCTTCTCCACGGGACAAATGCACACCGGGCGCGTGACTTCCAACGTATAGCCCGTAGAGACCAGATTCCCCGTATCCGGGTCGATCCGGAAGCTTGCGATCAATCCGTTATCCTGATTCGCCGTAAGCAGGAAGCCATCCGGCAGTATATTGAAGTGGCGCGGCGTTTTGCCGCCGGAAGACACCCAGTTGACGGCACGGAGCGTACCGGCTTCCTGGTCGATTACATATTGGACGATGCTGTCATGGCCCCGATTTGAGGCATACAGGTAACGGCCGCAAGGAGATACCAGCAGATGGGCCGATGTATTGCTATCCATCACGACGTCCTCCGGCAAGGTCGAGATATGCTGCAATATTTTCAGATCCCCGAACGTTGCGTCGTTCGCGTATGCCGTTACCGTGCTGTTCAGCTCGTTCGTGCCGTATACCCACTTGCCAGACGGATGAAATGCCACATGCCTCGGGCCGGATCCTGGCGGCAGGCTGATCTCGCGGTGGGTCACCAGCTTTCCGTCTTCCAGCCGGTACACAATCACGTCATCCATCCCCAGGTCACTGACCAGGATATACTTGTTGACCGGGTCTTGGAATATCGAATGGGGATGCGCCTCAGATTGACGGTCATCGCGAAGGCCGCGTCCGCTGTGCTTGATCTTGGAGGCCAGCTCGCCGACCCGTCCGTCCTGCTCCAATGCCAGCACCGAAATTTGTCCATCGCCGTACCCTGTCGTAAGCAGATGCTTCCCGTCCGTTGTGCGGGATACATGACACGCGCCGGACGAGCAGGTAGACTGAACATTCAGCAGCGTCAATTCGCCGGTGACCAGATTGGCCGAATAAGCCGACACGTCGCTTTCGCCCTTCTCGCTCGCTGCATACAATACGGAAATCGAGTCATCGAAATCCAGATAGGTCGGGTTCTCGATGCCTGCCGTACCGCCTAACAGGCGCAGCTCCCCGGTAGCCCGATCCATCGCCCCCCAATGAATGCGATTCTCTTCTTCCGAACCATAGGTTCCTATGTAAAATATCAGTTCCTGTCCTGCTGTCATGTGATCCACTCCTTTGTCTGATGAATGATCCGGTGGCCCGGCCTGATTCTTACTATGTATTACCCATCGGAGCCCCATGCCTACCGCCTTTTTTTAAGTCGTTCCGGCAAGCCGTCACCGCGCTGTCTCTACCAATTACTGCACATAAAGAAATGTATTGCTACCATTGGTTTTATCATGTACGATTACCACAATTACCTCTCTATTCTATCATTCGTTGAAGGAGATGACAGCACATTGAAGAAAAAAATCAGCCTACTGGCTATCGCTTTCCTGTTCTTGTTCGCAAGCGCGGCCCAAGCCGCTCCGGCAAAGGATCAAGGGAAAATCAGGGTCTATCTCGATAACCGGGAAATTCAATTTGCGGCGGCGCCGATCATGAAGAACGGAGTCACTTTCGTTCAATTCCGCCCTTTGTTCCAAGCCCTGGATTATAAGGTCCATTGGAACGGCGCGAACAAGCAGGTGACGGGTACATATCTCGATCAGAAGCTGCAGATGACGATCGGGCAGAAGACCGCCTATGTCAATGGCGCAAAAACCACGCTGCAGATCGCTCCTTTCACTCAAGGCGGCAATACGCTGGTTCCCCTTCGTTTTGTGGCTGAAGCCACCGGACTCCCGGTAAAGTGGGATTCCAAGGCGCGTACCGTCAAGATTGACCGCGAGGGTGCGAACGCCAAAGCCGAAGACGAGGTGAAGAAGCTTTACCATATCATTGAAGAGGCTGGAAGCGCCAAGAAACTGGACGAAGTTATGAGCGTATTCCATCCCGAATCTCCCGTTCTTGCGGAGGTTAAGCAAAACTATCAGGATCAATTCAAGAACGACAAACATGTATCCGCGGACGTATGGGATGTAGCGGTAGCCGGAACGTCGATCCACGCCTACACCAGTGTGAGCCTAGACCGCATCGGCGGGCCGTTTGCATGGGATGTTACGCTCCATTACGAGAATCTCCTGAAGAAGGATGCGTCGGGCGCATGGAAAATCTATGATTTGAACCTGTACGAGACAGAATATTTCCTCGGAGACAAACTGCTTGAAGCTCGTCCCGTAGTGCCGGAAGCGGAGCAGAAAGCCATCGTGGAGTCTATCGACATTCAGTACAAGGGCTTCAATGAGGAGAATGGCCCGCTGCTCATGTCCGTCATTCACCCGGACTCGGTCTTCCACGAGATGTTCCAAACCAGCATTGAGGAAGGCATCTTCGATGAGGTGAATTTCAACCTCAAATCGGAGGAGCTCCGGACGGTCTTCTTCCAAGGAGAAGACGCCGTCGTTTATGCCGAAGAAAGCGATGATGCGGACGGCGAAACGATCTATTCGACGTCGCTCTATTGGCTCAAGAGAACCGAAGGCAAATGGCTGATCTATGACGTGCTGGAGCTTGAATAGATTGTGGATATCATGAAAAGCTTACGTAATAACCGTGAATTCCCAGCAAGGGAAATTCGCGGTTTCTTTTTTTGCATCTTCTTTAATGAAATCCTCCTCCGTCTAGGTCTACTTCGCCCCAGGTGACATATATCATAATAGTAATCCATAAAGGAGGGGTTTTATGGGGATTAAATTAATCAAAATCGCTGCTGTTTACTTCGTGCTCGGGGTGCTGCTCGGCATGTACATGTCGATCACCCACAGCTACGATTACGCCTCGGTTCACGCACACGTCAATCTTCTGGGCTGGGCGTCCCTGGCTCTTGCAGGCGTTATTTATGTTCTGTTCCCGGCTGCCGGGGAGTCCACTGCCGGCAAAGTGCATTTCTGGCTGCACAATATCGGTCTGCCCGTCATGATGATCGGTCTTGCCCTGCTGATGAGCGGCATCGAATCGGTAGAGCCGGTCATTGCCGTGGGAGGCGTTCTGGTAACGCTGGGCGTTCTCGCTTTCCTCTATAATGTGTTCACCCATGTGAAGAGCTCGCAGAGTAGAAGGAAACGCTGACTTTTTTCCTTGAAAAATCGCCTATTGAGGGCGATTCTTTTTCATGTTTCAAACTGCTCCTTAAGGGAAAGATGGGTCACAGTTACCGACTATTGGGTAAAAGTAGATACCTTTCTCTTTGAAGGAGGCAACATAGACATGGAAACGAACACGGCAATTCAAGTCCAATTCCACTGCCGCCAGTGTCAAACGGAAATCGGGGTTACGTTCACATCCGAACAGTTCACCACGGTTCACTGCCCGGAGTGCGATTACAGCTATTCACTCATGCGACCGACCATCGGGGAAGAGATATTGCTTGATTGGGAGAAAGAAGCCGTATTCCAAAAAGTCCGCGCAGACCAAACCGAGCATGACAAAATGGAGCTGATGCTCCTCGTCATTAAGGTTGTCGAGCTGCTGACCTGGCGGGATGAAGGCAACGGCCATATCCGTGCCATCGAAACGCTTCGCCAATGGCTGATCCTCAACGGCGTGCCCAAAGCTCTGATCGAGCTGCTGGATGCTAAAGGACCGGCAGGAAGCTCCCCTACCGAGCGCAGGGAATAGCGGCATCGACCCATGATCCAGGATTTAAATAAATGAGAAAAAAGGAACCGTCCTCCGGCCTTCATGGTCGGGGGCGGTTCCTTTTTCCACCGGGATCGGCATTTATGCCATCCGCAATCCGTACTCTTGGTGGTGCAGAAGATCGAGAGATGACACGGAACCCAGCGATCTGAGAATATGGTACTTAAAACTTATGGGTAAAGTAACCTTGGCATTCGGCGCATTGGTCATTCTGATGAGCTTTCAGCATCTCTAATCTCATCGAATCGGCACCTCGAATGCCTGCTCCATAACGCCAGGGTAGCTGCTTAACGTAAACGTGAGCGGCTGCGGGTAATCCCCGGGTTTAAGGTGGATATACTGCGTGATGAGGCTTTTCCCGGTATCCGAAGAGGATCGGGACGAGGAACTGAGTCCACCTGCGTCCTCGTTAATTGTATGCTTGTTCCCTTCCCCGTCCACGAACTCCGGCTCAATCGATACGCTGCCCATATGCCGGTCAGCCCGCTCCTCGTATTCCAATGTCAGCGTATGCCCCGTGTACGCTCCGAACCGAAGATCGCCGTCCGGTGCACGAAGAATCTCCTTCTTATCCGTATCGACTACAAGTTTCATCTCGGAGGGGTCCACCGCTTGGAATCCGCTCGCTTTCAGCGTGATTGATTCCGGATTCTCCAATATATTGCTGTCGAAGAAGTATGTCATGTCCCCTCCTCCCGCACCAGGCAAAAATGCGGAATCGCTGTTCAATCGGATCTGCTCGCCGTTCACCGCGGTTTCCAAATACACGTCCCATAAACCGGATACCTTCATCGTATTGGTCGAAGGGATGTTCGCTTTCAAGACGATGCCGGCAGGGGATAACACGGCTTCCTTCAAATAGAACCTTTGACTCTCAATCTGCAGCATTTTGTTGAGCGGAATCGTGCGGGTAAACTTTTGGACGGTCTCCATATCAACGGATACGTCGATATCGAGAACCTGCTCGCCCTCTGCCGAGGATTGATGCACCGTATTCGTTGTATAAGGGGCGATGCTAAAAGATAACGTCATTTCTTCGGGCACGAATTGGTTCTCGCCCATATGAATATCCGATCGGGAACGGAATGTTTGGCCGGGCTTAATCTGGGTTCCACCCGACGACCCGATGCTATATGGCAGCGACTGGCTGGAGCCCTTACGCTTCATCTCGACCCGCTTTAGGTCCGCATGATACTCCGCATCGTTTTGGATCGTATAAAACACCTCCATCTGCTGGGAGCCGACAAGTATCCCGTTCAGCGTTATCGTATAATCCCCCCGGGTCACCGATTGATTCACCGGCTGGATCATGCCGTGTTGGTTAGCCGTATTCAGCGTAATATCTTCTCCGAGATCAAACCCGGTCAATGGCGGGTACGGCCCTTGCGCCGCCATTTGCTCCTTCGGCTCCACGATGCCTCCATCTCCGCCCCATACCACGAACAGCAGTGCGGCAGCTACAGTGGCGATCACGGAAGAAAAGGCAGCCATTCGCTTCCGGCTCCGCTGCATGCCCCGTCCTCTCCGCATTCCGCTTCGAACAGCCGCTTCCAATGCTTCATCGGACACAACCGCCGTGTAGATCTCCGCATCCCTATTCATCTCGTTCAGCATCCGCTCTTCCTTCTCATACATGGAATACGGCACCTCCTGGCTCGATTTTTTGCCGAAGCAGCTTTAATCCTTGATGCAGCCGGGTTTTGACCGTTCCCTCCGGTACATCGAGAATATGCGCGATATCGCTGATCGTCATGTCCTGGTAATATTTCAAGATCAGCACATGGCGATATTTGGGCTTCATGCGGCTCAGCGCGCGCTCCAGATCCAGCTTGCTGTCGCTGACCATCTCCGCAGCCGTCTCCCGGCTGCGCACTTCTTCTACGGGAAGCATGCGCTTTTTCCGTTTCTGTTCATCCACGCAGCAGTTAATCAATATCCGAATGAGCCAAGGGACGAACGCCTCCGGATGCTTCAGCTTCCGGCATTTCATCCACGCCCGGCATACCGTCTCCTGCAATGCCTCCAAAGCGTCGCTCTCGTTATGCAGATAACTGTACGCAATTCCGTATAGGCGCCTCCGATACTCGGTGACGAGTGCATAGAACGCTTCCTCGTCTCCCCTGCATGCCGCAGCCGCCAGCTCTTTAGTTTCCAACATCCGATATACCTTCCCCTCGTTCGACCTGCCTCGCTGTTTACTTCACTCTATATAAAGACTGCTAAGCCAATCAAACGGTTTTTTTATTTTTATGCACAAAAAAAGCCCGCCCGGGCAAGGCAGACTTGTATGTCAGTCCCAATTAACTTCGTCTTCTGCGTCCTTTAAAGAAATAATGGTATCCCAGATAACCGATGCCGCATAACAGCAGCATCAGAGCGGAGATCCAGATGACAGGAAGCAGGTATGGCGTGTGCTGGCTGGCTACGTATAACAGAACTGCGGAGAAGGCATACATGACCATCAGAAGTACGATGCGTTTGAACATATCCATATCGTCCGCCCCTCATCCTTCATCTAAACAACCTACATTTTTTTCCGTATATCTATCTTTATGGTAACGCAAACCGACGAAAATTGCACTCAAAATTTGGTAAATATATAAAAATTTTAGTGGTTCAAAGGCTCTATTCATGAAAATGTTAAAATCAGGCTTGCTAAAACTAATATCATTAGTTATTATACTAATAACATTAGTTTTAAGCGAAAGGGGTTCGGCTTTATGTTAAAAACGACGATTGAACAGGTGACTCAAATTTCTTTTCTTCCTCGCCTTTTTCCGATCAATGTTTACCTAGTAGAAGAAAGCGATGGGGTTACCCTCATCGATGCGGGGATGTCATTTTCCCAAAAGGGAATCCTGCAGGCTGCGGCCGATATCGGAAAACCCATTAAACGGATCGTGTTGACCCATGCCCACGGCGACCATGTCGGTGCGCTCGACGGATTAAAGAAGGAGCTTCCGAATGCCTCGGTCTGCATCTCGCGGCGCGATGCGCTGCTGTTGAAAGGAAATGCCGAGCTTCAGCCCGGAGAGCCGCAAACGCCGATACGCGGGGATATCCCGAAGAACATTAGCACCGTTCCGGACGTTCTTCTGGAGGACGGGGACTCCATTGGTTCCCTCAAAGCCATCGCGACTCCAGGCCACACGCCGGGGCATATGGCGTTTCTCGATGAGCGCAGCGGCATCCTGATCGCCGGCGATGCTTGGCAGACGCGTGGCGGATTGGCCGTATCGGGCGTCATGAAACCATGGTTTCCGTTCCCTGCCATGGCCACCTGGAGCAAGGAGCAGGCCTTGGAAAGCGCCGGAGTGCTTACCGCGCTCAAGCCCGCCGTTCTGGCTGTCGGCCATGGACGGATGCTGAGAAATCCGGCGGGTGCCATGCAGCAGGCCGTTGCGGAAGCCGAATCATCGTTCAGGAGGAATGCACGATGAGTCCAAGACCCGGCATCGATCGGCTTCAACTGCTTCAAACCGCTGCCGAATTAGCGGATCGGGAGGGACTTCACGCGGTGACCCTGGCTGCGCTTGCAGCCAAGCTGGGCGTTCGCTCCCCTTCCCTGTATAACCACGTAGACGGGCTTTCCGGTCTGCATGCAGCCCTGATGCGGCATGGTCTCCAGACGCTCCATGACCAACTGCTGAAGGCTGTCGCCGGCCGGTCGGGCGAAGATGCCCTGCGCCTTGTATGCCTTACTTATGTCAACTTTGCTCGAACACACCCCGGATTGTACGAAGCCGCATTGCAGCCTGTCCGTCCCGAAGAACAGGAGACGCAGCGAGTAGGGAATCAGATTGTCGAGCTGCTGCTTCAAATCCTGGCCCCTTACCAGCTCAGCGAGGCGGAAGCGTTGCATGCCGTACGGACCCTTCGCAGTCTATGCCACGGTTTCTCTTCCCTGGAACGCGCGGGCCAATTCGCCATGGATCTGAGTGTTGACGACAGCCTGGATTTCATGATCCGGAGTTTCGTCACCGGGCTACATCTTCAAGACGGACGGCGCTAGAAGGGCCGTACCTCCTGCGCCTGCCTGATTTTGCCTGGCATCAGAATGTGCTATAATCATAAGGCAGCACATTGTGATGTCATTTTATTTATGGAAAGAGGTCTGAATTGTGGTTAATTTCGATTCCCCAATTCTTCAGATAGGCTCTACGATCGCGATGCTGGTTATGGCGCTGGCCGTTATTTTCATTCGAATGAAGGCGAGCAACCGCCCCGTAACCGTCAAGAAGATTATCATCCCTCCCGTAGCGATGAGCACCGGATTCCTGATGTTCGTTGAGCCGCAGGTACGCATCCCTTTATGGTGGGCGGGAATCGCCTTTTTGGTAGGCTGGTTCATCTTCTCGTACCCACTGATCCGCAGCACCAAATTCGAGAAGGTCGACGGCCAGATCTTCATGCAGAGATCGAAAAGCTTCGTGTACATTCTGCTTGGCCTGCTGGCTGTCAGGCTCCTGCTCCATGGATATATTGAACAGCATATTTCCATCCCGCAGACCGCGGCGCTGTTCTTCATGCTGGCTTACGGCATGATTGTCCATTGGCGCATTTCGATGTACCGCCAGTATCAGCAGTTCATGACGCCGGAGGCGGCGATATAAGCGGTCACGTTCCATCGTAACCAGTCATGAAACTTAGTTAAACGCAAAAAGAAGAGTGCCGAAAATCACGCCATCCGGGAGGCAATTGCCCTTCCAGCCGCAAAGCTCCCTCCGAGGAGACTTGCGAAGTCGTGAAATCGACACTCTTTTATTTTTTGTATGTCAAAGGATCAGCTTTGTTCTTCGCTTACCTTCACCAGCTGTTTCCCGAGATTTTCTCCGGAGAACAGCCCCAGAAACGCCTCAATCGTCTTGTCGAAGCCGTCGACGATATTCTCGGTGTACTGAATCTTGCCATCCCTTAGCCATTCGGCCAGCTCCTGCAGCGCCTCATTGTACCTGCTGGCGTAATCGCCGACCAGAAAGCCCTTCATCAGAGCCGTATTGGTCAGCAGCAGGCTCTGGATTCTTGGGCCCGTATCCGGCTTCTCCAGGTTATAGAGCGCGATTTGGCCGCAAATCGGGATCCGCGCATTTTTGTTGATCAGGCGCAGAACCGCATCCGACACCTCGCCGCCGACATTGTCAAAATAGACGTCAACCCCGCCCGGACAAGCTTCCGCCAAAGCCGAAGCCACATCTTCGGTCCGGTAATTGATCGCAACGTCAAAGCCGAGCTTCCCGGTCAGGTATCCGGTCTTTTCGTCAGAACCGGCAATACCGACCACCCGGGCTCCCTTGATCTTGGCAATCTGCCCGACAATCATGCCAACGGCGCCAGCGGCGCCCGATACAACCACCGTCTCCCCTTCCTTCGGCTGACCGATATCCAGGAGTCCGAAATAAGCCGTCAAACCGGTCATCCCCAACACGCCCAGCGCGGTCGAGACGGGTGCCAGATCCGGGTTGACCTTGCGCAGCGTCCCGGTGCGTACGGCGGCAAAGCGCTGCCAGCCCCAGGTGCCTGCAACAAAATCGCCCTCCCGATAGGTCGGATCCGTCGATTCCATGACCTGCCCTACTGCGCCTCCGGCGATAACCTGCCCTACCTCATATGGCTTGGCATAACTCTTGGCATCGCTCATTCTGCCCCTCATATACGGGTCTACCGATAAATACACGGTCCGTACAAGGACTTCTCCGGCTTGAGGTACGGGCAAAGGCTGCTCCTCAAACGTAAAATCCGACTCCTCCGGCATGCCTTGCGGCCGCTTGGCTAGTAAAATTCGTTCATTCACGGACATCTGAGTACCCTCCTTTTAGTAAAGCCGTCATCTTATCTTTACCCATTTTGTCCGTTTACCAATTTCCTAGCCTTTGCCGAAGCCCGTCCTTCATCCCCTACCTGCTCTTTACGAGCAAATTAACGGCATCCTGCACAAGCTTCTCCGTATCCTCGCCGTTCGCTTCGGCCTTGCGCACGCAGTCCACCAGATTGGAGCTTACGACAACGCCAATGGTCCGGTCGATTGCCGTACGCGAAGCGGATAATTGCGTGATGACCTCCCTGCAGTCCTTGTTTTCCTCCATCATCTTCAAAATGCCGCGAAGCTGTCCTTCAATCCGCTTGATCCGGTTTTTCATCTGATCGTCGTATTGCATATATGTTGTCCTCCTCATTGCGTATCTGCTTGTCAGGCTTGCCCTTATCCCTTTATTATACAACAAACGCCGGCTCTTTCCTCTTGACTGCCCCTCCCGGCAAGATCTCGCTAAAGAACCTGGTCGTTCCGGCTTCGATGCAGCACGGAGATCTGCCGCTTGTACTTAGGGCTTGAATACGCTCAGAACGCGTGGTATATTTTTAATCAGCTAATGAATTCATAAGCAACCCGATTCAAACCTCATAATTTAAAGGCAATGTTATCTTACAAAGGTACAACCTCGGCTATTCATAGTCCTGGCTGTGCCTTTTTTTATTTTACTATTTAAGGAGGAATTATCGATGTTTCTGGAAGCCATCTATCACCGCCCGCGCAAAAACTGGTCCTACGCTTATAACGGCACGACCATCCATCTCAGAATCCGCACCAAAAAGGACGACCTTACCGAAGTGTATGCCCTTGCAGGCGACAAGTACCTGTGGGATCAAACGATGGAATACATTCCGATGACCAAGCTGTCCTCGGATGAGATGTTTGACTATTGGGAGTGTGAAGCAACTCCTCCATACCGCCGCTTGAAATACGGCTTCCTGCTGCAGCAGGGCGACGAGAAGCGCTGGATGACCGAATATGATTTCCTGACGGAGCCGCCGGCCAATCCGGACCGCCTGTTCGAGTACCCGTTCATCAATCCGGATGACGTTTTTCATCCGCCGGCATGGGTCAAAGACGCGATTTTCTATCAAATCTTCCCGGAACGCTTCGCGAACGGGGACACGAGCAATGACCCGGAAGGCGCCTTGCCTTGGGGCAGTGCCGAACCGACGCCGAAGAACTTCTTCGGCGGTGACCTTCAAGGGGTTATCGACCATCTCGACCATTTAAGCGAGCTCGGCGTCAATGCGATTTATTTCACGCCGCTGTTCACGGCAACGACAAACCATAAATACGATACCGAAGACTATATGGAAATCGATCCGCAGTTCGGCGACAAGGACACGCTGAAGAAACTCGTTGATCTGTGCCACGCGCGCGGAATCCGCGTTCTGCTGGATGCGGTCTTCAATCATTCCGGCAGAACGTTTGCCCCGTTCGTCGACGTGCAGAAGAACGGTTTGAACTCCAAATACAAGGATTGGTTCTACGTTCGCTCCCTGCCGCTGGAAGTGGTGGATGGCATTCCGACCTACGATACGTTTGCGTTCGAGCCGCTGATGCCGAAGCTGAATACGGAGAATCCGGAAGTCCGGGCTTATCTGCTCAAGGCTGCGGAGTACTGGATCAAGGAAACGGGCATCGACGGCTGGCGCCTGGATGTAGCCAACGAGGTGGGACACAGCTTCTGGCGCGAATTCCGCCAAGTCGTAAAAAAAGCCAACCCGGATGCTTACATCCTTGGCGAAGTGTGGCATGAATCCTCCATCTGGCTGGAAGGCGACCAGTTCGACGCCGTCATGAACTACCCGTTCACGAATGCCGTACTGGATTTCTTCATCAACCGTACCGCCGATGCCGAGAAGTTCTCGTTCATGCTCGGCAAGCAGCTTGCCGGCTATCCAAGACAGGCCAGCGAAGTGATGTTCAACCTGCTGGACAGCCATGACACCGCAAGACTGTTAACGCAGGCGAACGGCGACAAACGCCTGATGAAGCTGGCCGCCATGTTCCAGTTCACGTACTTCGGCACGCCTTGCATCTATTACGGCGACGAAATCGGCATGGACGGCGGGCACGATCCGGGCTGCCGCAAATGCATGGAGTGGGACGAGTCGAAACACGACAAAGACCTCTTCCATTTCTACCAAACGCTCATTAAGCTCCGCAAAGAGCATTCCGCTCTCCGCACGGGAACCTTCAAATTTTTGAAGGCCGAGAAGAACGGGGGCAAAATCGCTTACCTGCGCGAGGACGACAATGAAACGATCCTCATTGCCGTCAACAACGACAAGGCGGGCAACACGATGACCCTCCCTGTGCTGGACCGCCAGTGGACGAACCTGTGGAACGGCGAAGGCCTCAGCGCGAAGCAAGGCCAGCTGACCGTGAAGCTGCCTGCTTACGGCTTTACGATCTTGAAAGCCGGGCAATAAACACGAAACTCCCTTTGAATGCCATCGAGCCCGAGTATGCGGGCCGGCAGTCGAAGGGAGTCTTTTTTATCCGAGCAAAAACTGATCCGCCAAAGTAAACAGCAGAATCGTCAGACTAATCACCTGATTCAGATTGTAGGAGGCAAGCTGCATCCGCCTGCGGCTGGAAGGCTTGATCATGCGATGCTCCACGGCCAGCAGCAGCACCGAGACGGCAATTCCCGTCAAGTAGAGCCAGCCCAAACCTTGGATAAAGTAAAGGGAAAGCAGCAGCATGACCATAATCCCGTGCAGCATTCTGGAAATGAGCAGTCCGCCTTCGAATCCAAACGCGCGGGGAATGCTCCATAAGCCGGTGCTGCGATCGAATTCGATATCCTGCGTGGCGTAGATGATATCAAATCCCGCAATCCACAGCATCACGACCGTGCCGATGATAAACGGAATGAAGGCCAACTCCCCCGTTACGGCAAACCATGCCCCGATCGGAGCCGAAGCGATCGTAAAGCCCAGGTACAGATGGCACAGCCAGGTGAAGCGCTTGGTGTACGAGTACGTGCAGATCAGCACAATCGCTGCCGGTGATAGCACCAAGCAGAGCGGATTCAGCATGCCGGCCGCGAGAATAAAGACGGCAAAGTTAACGACCACAAATACGTACACCTCGCGAGGCAGCAGAAGCTTTCTTGGCATATGGCGGTCCGCCGTTCTCGGGTTGGCCGCGTCGAACTTCAAATCGACGACGCGATTGAAGGCATTGGCCCCGTTGCGGGCGGCCACCAGCGCAATCAACGACCACAGCACGACATGCCATGACGGCACGCCGCCGGCGGCCCAGACCATGGATATGATCGCAAAGGGCAGCGAGAACAGCGTGTGGGAGAACATCACCAGTTCTCCGAACATTTTGGTCTTATGAACGACTTTATACATCATCTGCATCCGGATCCAACCTCATTCGTTTATGTTTGGGATAACCCTGCCAGCACCTTATCCAAGGCACGGAGCATCGCTTCGATCCCTTCCTCCGGGATGATCATGGCGGGCTGAAAGGCCAGCACGTTTCGGCCCACCCCATTTTTACCGATAATAAAGCCTTCATCCTTCATGCGCTCCAGAATAATATCCGTCCGTGCTGCGCTCTCCTCGTCGGTCGCACCCCGGATTTCGGCTCCGGCCATAAACCCTTTGCCTCGGACATCGGCGATAAGCTCGTATCGGCCCTGCAGCTCCCTCAAGCCCTCGATGAGCCGCCCGCCAACGCGCAGAGAACGTTCGACCAAGCCTTCCTGCTCGATGTAATCCAATACGGCAAGCGCCGTGGCGGATGATACCGGATTGCCGCCAAAGGTCGAGGCGGAGGGCCGATTCAGACTGGCGGCGATCTCATCCGTCGTGCAGAACGCGCCGATCGGCACGCCATTGCCCAAGGCCTTCGCCATGGTGAGAATATCGGGCACGATGCCGTAATGCTCGATCGCGAACATGCGTCCGGTGCGGCCGCAGCCTGTCTGGATTTCGTCGGCAATCAGGAGAATGCCGTGCTCCTCCAGCATCGCCTTCAGCTCGCGGAAATACCAATCCGGCGGCGCGATCATTCCCCCGTTGCCTTGGATCGGCTCTACGATCATGGCAGCAAAGCTGTCTCCCTTCGCAGCGAGCACGCTCGCCAAGGCATCCAGGGAGCGGCGGGCAGCGGCATCCTGGTCCATGCCGGGATCATAAGGTCGCGGAATAAACGCAGCCACGTCCTCATCCAGGAAATCGTCGGCACGCCACATCGGAATGCCGGTCACGTTCATGGTCAGGAAGGTGCGGCCATGAAGGCCGTATTCCAGCGCAAGAAAATTGCGGCGTTTCGTATGCAGACGCGCAACAAGCAGTGCGCCTTCATTCGCCTCGGAGCCGCTGTTCACAAAGAACGTTCGCTTTAGGTTGCCGGGCAAAACGCCGTTTGCCAACCTCTCCGCCAGGTCCACCATCGGCTGGGTGAGGTAAATGGTTGACGTATGCTGCAGCGTCTGCAGCTGTTCAATCGTTCTTGCGGTAATAGCTTCATTGCAGTGGCCGCAGGCGACAACCGACACCCCCGTGAAGAAGTCGATATACGCTTTGCCATCATGGCCGTAAAGTTTATGCATCTTGCCGCTGACAATCTGGGGCGGTTCGCTATAGAAATGCGCCGTGCAAGGATAGCCGTACCGCAGGCGCTTGGCAGCGACGGCTTCCGGACCGGTATGCGTATGGCCTTCATGTTTCATGGATGCTCCTCCTCTTTCGATTATTTCCGTTTTTCCATGTTCGGTGAAAAGAGACTGAGGACAACGGCGCCTCGCATCGGATCATCTTCCTGCCCCGTCTCTATGCGGATATCATGCTTCCGTCAGCTCCAGTTCCAGGGAATGGCCGAATTGGAGCGAACCGAGCGTGAACCCGGCGTATACCGGTGCCATGCTTTGATACAGCCTGCCGCATGCATCCAGGTTCAGCGAAGCTTGACGATATAACCGCACCAGGCTGCGAAGCTGCTCGGTCGTATACGTTTTTCCTTCGATGCGGAAATGATGGACGCCGGCTTCATACAGCTCCTTCAGGATCGGCATGTAGCACAGCTCCTTCGCCAGCGCCAAGTGGTTGCGCCCTGCGGCGTCCCGGTATACGGGATTCTCCCCTTTATCCGTAAGCAGCACGAGATGACGGTTATCCACGAAACGGTTGTCCTCTTCCGCTATGGGCTCGAACTCTGCGGCATTGGCGTATAAATCATGCTCCAGATACATGACGATTGGCGAGCCGTGAACGATGATCTCAAGGGGAATTTCCGGATGACGCAGCAATTTTGTCAAATCATGGAGCTGAAGCTCTAGGGACGGATTGATTCGGGATATGCCAAAATGGTCCTGATAAAACGAAGCCGCCATATGGTTGTAGATGTTCAGGCTGAAATCGGCGATCAGCGGCAGCCCGATGGTTTGAAACCTGTGCATGGCACCGATGTTGGTCGCAAGCAGGCCGTCCAGACCATAATGGTTAAACTCCTTGCCTGCGCTGAGAAACTGATGGTACTGCTCCATCTGAAGCTCATTCATCATGCGGGGCATGCCAAGGACAATCTCCGCGTCCCCTTTATCCGCCGTCAAGGCTTCGATGTCTTTGCGGCCAAACGGACGATCCGGCTGGAATACGTCCCCCGTCAGGTAAATGACGCCCGCTCCTTCTTCTAATGCCGCACGGGCCTGCTCTACCGTGTTGACATGCACCGTAATTTGCGGAATCGACGTGCCCTGCCGTTCCCGCTTCGCATGGCGAAGCGATTCCTTCACCTGGAGCACCCGTTCCTCCTTCGTCTCGCGTTCGGCGGTAGGCGTACTGAACACCTTCCCCGTACTGTAAAACTTGCCCGTTCCCTCATAGCGGCGATTAATGAAGCCCAGTCCCGGCTTGCCGAAGGCATAAGCCGTCGTGAAATCGCGCTTGCGATGTTTATGCAGCGTGTCCGCCCCCGCCTCGCGATTGTAGCCCAGCGGATCCGCAATATAACGATCGATGGCATCTCCGTACGAATTCACGACCATCAGCAAAAACTCGGTGTCCCTCATGCGTCCTTCAATCTTGAAGCTGGTGATGCCGGACTTGATCAGCTCAGGAATGCTCTCGTACATGTACATATCCTTGGCCGCGAGCGGATACTCGGTCGGATAGAGATAGCCGTCCTTCTTCACCCGGTAATCCCAGCGGCAAGGCTTCATGCAGCGCCCGCGGTTAGAGCTGTTGCCGAACAGCATCGAGCTGTACAGGCAGTTGGCCCCGTGAACCGTGCACATGTCGCCGTGCACAAAATACTCGAACTCCATCCCGCTCCTGGCCTGCAGCACCTCTGCCGTTTTCAGGTCCATTTCGCGGGAAGCCACGATGCGGGAAACGCCCAATGCTTTGAGAGCTTCGATCATTTCCAGGTTGTGCACGTTCATCATGACCGAGGAGTGAACCGGAATATTCGTGTAATTCATCTCTTGGATCAAGGGAAACACGGCCAGGTCCTGCGCGATAATGGCATCCGGGCCGATCTCGTTCAGAAAGGCGAAGTAGCGCTTCGCTTCCTCCAAGTCCTCTTCATTCATCAGGTTGTTCACTGTAATGTAGGCACGTTTCCCGCGGTCATGCGCCAATTGGACGGCCTCGCCGACCTCCTCATAACTTAAGTTGTATCCCTTGCGCATCATACGCATGTTCAGCGATGGCCCCCCGAAATATACGGCATCGCAGTTTGCGTCAATGACGGTCTTGAATATCTCGAATGTTCCGGCTGGAGCCAACAGTTCCACTTCTTTACCATTAAAATAACGAGCCACAGTCCGTTCCCCCTACTCCGAAAAATATATTTTTTTCAATTGTAACATAATTCACAAATATGATTAGTGAATTAATTCACAGCGATATTCACAGTAGGATCCCAGCTTTGAAAAGCAAATCAAGATACGAATCAATTTTATATTGACCGAATGTTCATTCAATAATAAAATAATGTTCATCAAGCGCTTCACATTATTGAAAATCGAATGGAGGTATTCTATTGGATCTGCACTATGAAGTTCATGGAAACGGTAAGCCTATCGTCCTTGTTCACAGCGGTGGAGCCGATCTGCGGGACTGGAGTTATCTTGTCCCTCTTTTAGCGGAGCATTTTTGCGTCATTGCCTTTGACGGTCGCGGAGCCGGACGCTCTCCCTCTCCCGCTCAGCCGCCGAATTTTGTTGAAGACTTGTTATCTCTTCTTGATCATCTGGATATTCCGCAAGCTGCGATTGTCGGTCATTCTATGGGCGGCCGGATTGCCACGGAGTTCGCGATCCATTATCCTGAAAGGGTATCGGAACTGATTGTCATAGCGCCCGCCCTGTCCGGCTTCCCTTATTCTGAGGAAATGCAAACCTACATGCTCGGGGTAAGCGCCGCTGCCCCTGATATCGAGAAAATGATCGAGTTGTGCATTGAGCCGCCTTCTTATGAAATTACAAGGAACCGCGCCGAGCGGGAGCTGATGGTCCAAATGCTTCGCCACCATTTCGAGCGGACGTTTACCTGGTCCACCTTTGACTCGGTTTGGCCAGAGCCGCCGGCGATGGATCGATTACAGGATATCTCGGCCAGAACGCTGTTCATCATAGGAGATCATGAACTGACCGATAACCAGCAGGTAGGAGAACAATTTCGAAGGGTTCCAGGCATTCGATTTGCCACCATCGCGGGAGCGGATCACATGGTCACGCTAACGCATCCGGAGGAGTTATCCCTTCATATCACCCCATTCGTAAAGGAATGAAGATTTATGCCACGCTCACCCATCGAGAACGAACGCATACGCCAGATGGCAAAAGAGAAGATTTTGGAAACTGCCATGGATTTGTTTATCCATCAGGGGTACCATGCCACTTCCATTAGCGATGTAGCCAAGAAAGCCGGTACATCCAAAGGGCTGCTCTATAATTATTTTTCAGGCAAGGAAGGACTTCTTGCCGCTATGGTCGAGGAGCGAATCGCAAGCGTTGCCGAAGTTATGGAGAATTCCGCTTCACTCCAAGCACCAGCGGATCAGCTGAAATATATTTTGGAGCAAGCCATCGACAACGTCTATCAGCAGCCGGAGGTATTCCGTTTTTACTTGCATCTTCAAACACAGCCCGAAGCGGATCAAGAGCTGTTTCCCTACAGCAAGCGTCTTGTGGAAGAGGCTGCACGGCAATTTGAGATTCAATGCCGCATATTCGAAAGTCTCGGAGTACCCGAGCCGCGCAAGCGCTCCTTGTACTTTTCTTCTACCCTTCAGGGCATCATGCTGATGATATCCACCTATCCCCTGCACTTCCCCATTGAAGAAGTGAAGGAGCAGATGCTGAAGGAGTTTTGCCCGTAACGCCAAAAGAGCCGAGGTTTCCTGTATCTTTAGGATACCTCGGCTCTTTGCTGCACGAAACGATTATTATGGCACACGAAAGGGATGCTGATCTTTATCTATTATGAATTGCCTCTTCTACAGGAAACAGCATGTGGAAAATATCGCTCTCTTGGTCACGCCCCTCACCGCACCCGTTCAGTCGGTATTCGATTCCCTGTTCCGTCTGCTCCGCTACCAGCTCCTTGCAGAATTCGACGGATTTTACCGGCTTCCCCAGCGGGTCATGCGTAGTATCGAGCCGATGCCGGATGAACTCGCCTTGGTAACCATGCTCCAAATCATGAAAAATGGGGCTGCCCTCTATTGTATACAGCGTCAGCTGTACAGAAGCTGGCTGCTTCTCCTCCACTTGCTTCACGAATTGATCCCATGCCTCCCGGTTGGCAATCAACCCATCTAAACTAAATACAACATCCCCATTCTTCTTGGCCTGCTCAGGCGTATATCGCAATTGATCGATCAATTCCGTGAGCTGGGCTGTCAACTGCTCGGTCAACGTATATCCTGTGCCGGTATCCGTTATATAGGTAAACATTCCACGTTTACTGTCGGGTTCTAGCCATAGATGAATGGATGTGCTCTCCCCGTCAAGGTGAATCACCGCATCATAATCCGGTTCTCTTACATCCATGATTCCCTGCATCCTCACCGCTGTCCGGATGGCTTCATCGAACACCTCAACGTCCTTCACGCTATCCAGCGTTCCGAAAATACCCGAACTGACTTTACCGAACCCCTGACCGCGGTGGATCGTTACATAATCTTGGAGTTGGCTATCCTCCTCCATTCCTGAAGTTATGGCTCGTTCCCCTGTTTCGGAAGACCTCTTCACATCCCCATCCTTACCGAGACCGCAGCCTGTCAGCAGCATCGTCAAAACCATCACCCATAGCAAGACCGTTCCCCTATTCGCCAGCTTATATTCCCTCATGATCCCCATCGCAACATCACCTCTACCATTCAGACGTATGACAATGCCCATTTGTTACCAGAAGATGGTCACCTTTTCTTCATCTTGTATCTCATGGCATTAAACGCGGCTGCTTGATCATCGGTAAATCATGCGGAGCGAATCCTGCGGACCCTGATCATGATTGGACTTCCTCATGACATCGATCACGTCCCCGCCCCCATGAATTACAGTAACTTTTTCGATTTTTCTCTTCCTTCATGTCCTTAATCAGTTATGCTATGAATAACAGGATCGAAACGTACGAGGAGGAAAGAAACGATGGCTATTCACTGGCTGGAACCGGATATCGCCGAATGCACCCGAAGAGGAATCGCCTACTTTACGTCGGAGCTGGAGATGGCGAATGGCCTGCCCTGCAAAATGTACCGCATTACCGAGAAGTTCGGGAGTTTATCCGATCATATGCATGACTATCTTCAAATCTGGTATGTCAGCAAAGGCGAATTCATCCATACGCTCTATGGCCAAAAATACCGGATGGTCCAGGGCAATATATTCGTGCTCCCTCCTTACAGCGTCCATCGCGTGGAGATGGTCCCCGGGAAAGAACTGGAGGTGCTCGGGTGCGAATTCATGCCGGCCTTCATTAACGAACGATTGGAGGGAATGCCGGACGAGCCGCAGCTGTTCGACCTTTCCTTCATCAAGCCTTTTGTCACGACCGAAGACCGCGTCCCGCTCAAAATCACCTTGACCGGCGGCAGTGACCTAGTCGTTAAGGAACTCCTGACCGAAATGCTGAACGAGTTCGGAGGCCGGGGCCCCTTCTTCGATATTCTGCTGAAGGCCAATCTGCTGAAGCTGCTGGCGATCGTGAACCGCGAGCATGCCGAGCAAAGCAAGCATATATCGGTAACCGCGGGCAGCGCCCCGTATCGGGAGCCCATATTGGAATCCGTTCAATATATCCACGACCACTTCGATCAGCCCCTGTGGCTGGAGGATCTCTGCGCGCGGACGATGATGTCCCGGACGAGCTTTTGCCGACGTTTCAAGGAAGTGACAGGCTGGACCTTCAGCCAGTACTTGGCCAATTATCGGATACGAATGGCAATGCGGCTGCTGACGGAGCCCGAGCTGACGGTAACCGACGTGTGCTTCAAGGTCGGGTTTAACGAGCTTCCCTACTTCTGCCGCATTTTCAAAAAATACACGGGAACGACCCCCGCTTATTATAAAAAGAACGCTTTTAAAACCGTGGACTAGCGCCTCGGTACGATAATCCAATAAATAAACACGATAGTGAAATCGAAGCGATCGCGCACATGCTATACTCGGGGCAAGCAATAACGAAGAATCAAGCGACAGGCTCATGTCATCACTGCATCATCAATCCACGATTTTGGAGGAGAACCGATGAACAAAATTACAATTGCCGTGATTGGCTGCGGCACGATTGCGAACAGTGCCCATATCCCCGCCTACATGGCCAACGAAGATGCCGAGATCAAATATTTCTGCGATATCTTGAAGGACCGGGCCGATGCCGCCGTCGCCAAATACGAATGCGGCCAAGCCATCGAAGATTACAACCAGATCCTGAACGACCCTGAGGTCGACGCGGTATCGATCTGTACGCCGAATGACGTCCATGCTTCCATCGCCATCGATTGCTTGCGGGCAGGAAAGCATGTATTATGCGAAAAACCGGCAGCCCGCACCTACGCGGAAGCGCTGGAGATGCAGAAGGTTCAGCACGAAACGGGCAAAACGCTCAATATCGGGGTGGTCAACCGTTACAATGAAAGCGTAAACAGAATCAGAAAAATGATCCAAAACGGCGATCTTGGCGAGCTGTATCACGTTTATGCCAGCTTCCGTTCCCATCGCTCGATCCCGGGTCTCGGCGGCGCCTTCACGACCAAAGCCATTGCCGGCGGCGGCGCGCTGATCGATTGGGGCGTTCACTTCCTCGATGTCGTGATGTACTGTACGGGCGATCCGAAGCCGAAGACCGTCTCCGGTCAGGCTTATTGCAAGCTGGGCAAAGACATGGAGAATTACACCTTCCTCAAAATGTGGGCAGGTCCGCCGAAATATGACGGCACGTATGACGTCGACGATTTTGTCACGGCCCTCGTCCGCACGGAAGGCCCGACCATTTCCCTGAACGGCGCATGGGCGCAAAATATCGGCGCCGAAGAAATGTTCATCGACTTCCTCGGCGACAAAGGCGGCATCCGGCTGAAATACGGCGCGGACTTCACCTTCTACACCACGGAGGACGGCGCATTGATCGAAACCACGCCGAAATTCAATCTCGGCAGCATGTTCCAGAATGAGATCGACGGATTCATCCGCTGCATTCAAACCGGGGAGAAACAGCCTTCGCATATCGATACGGTCATCCTCTCCTCCCAGATCATCCAGGCGATTTACGACTCGTCCGACCAAGGCGCGGAGGTTTCGCTTCAGCCCGTTGCCCAGAACAGCCTATAACCTATAGTTCGAACGCCAGGGAGGCCCTTTATCATGAAAAAAATCGGATTCATCGACCTGCATTTGGACCAGTTCCACGCGAACAAATATCCCGGGTGGATTGAGCAGGCATCGGAACATGCCATGAAGGTCATGTACGCCTACGGCAAGAGAGACAAAGAGAACGGGCTCACGAACGCCGCCTGGAGCAAGGAGTTTGGAATTGAGCTGCTGCCCACGATCGAAGAGGTGGTGGAGCGCAGCGATTACCTGATCGTGCTGTCCCCGGACAATCCGGAATTCCATGAGGAGCTGTCCCAGCTGCCGCTGCAATCCGGCAAGCCGACCTATATCGATAAAACGTTCGCGCCTGACCGCGAAACGGCCATCCGCCTGTTCGACCTGGCGGCAAAGCACGGAACGCCGATGTATTCGACGTCCGCCCTCCGTTTTGCCAGCGAATACCGTGAGCTGGACCGAAGCGATATTCAAACGATCAGCAGCTGGGGACCGGGCGCCTTCGCCAATTATTCGATTCATCAAATCGAGCCGATCGTCAGCCTGATGGGGACCAGCCCGAAGCGGGTGATGTACATCGGAACGCCTGACTCCCCTGCCCTGCTGATCGATTTCGGGAACGGACAGCAAGCCACCGTGAATCATCTCGGGGATAATTGTCCGTTTACCTTGGGGATAAAAAATGGCGACGGGGGCTTCAAGCAGGTCACCGCGAATTCGAATTTCTTCGCCTTGTTCATCGAGAATCTGGTGAATTTCTTCGAAACGGGCGAGCCTGCCGTCAACCCGGCAGAAACGGTCGCCGTCATCACGATTATCGAGTATGGATTGAAGGCGGCCGACACCCCTTATGTGTGGGTGGATTTGCCTCAATAGCAAAACCAAGGGTTCGTTACACATAGAAATATATAAAAAGAGCTGCTCCAACTGGCCGTAAGGGCCTGAGGGCAGCTCTTTTTCATAAAACCAAGCCAGCTTTGAAATCCAATTCTGAAGAGTTACACTTCTTTCCGCTGAAAATAGACGAAGCCCGCGAGAAAGAACAGTAGAAACCCTCCCACCACGACGGTCATGAGGCTTTCGAACGGCAGGTTGAATGCACCGAAATCGGCTTGACCCGCGGGCATCATCGCCAGAAACGGCTGCGTCCACGGATAGTAAGGGGCATACGTCTGCGAGTTGGCTACCAGCATGTTCGGTATGGTGAAAACGACGTTCAATGCCAGCGGAGCGGCAAAGCTGCTCCAGGCCGTTGAGACTCCAAGCTGCAGCGCGGCAAGCGGCAAGCAGGCGACCCAACCGCCAAGCAGGCAGCGCAGCAGCATTTCCCACGGAATCGGAGCATCCACCTTGTGGATCAAACCGGCTCCCAGCACGGCGCCCATGAACAGTAACTGGACGACGGCCAGCAGCATGGCTACCACCGAGAATTTCGCAAAATAGACGGCGCCGCGTGAAACCGGCAGGACGAGCAGCTGTTTCCATCCCCCGCCCGAATGCTCATACCGGCATACCATGGCACTGAATATCCCCGTCAGAATCGGGAGCAGCAGCATGGCATGCAGAATGATCATAATGCTGATCAGATATTCCCAAGGCGCCAGCTCCTCAGGCTTTCCGTTTAATATGCCTAGCAGCATGACCAGGACCGCGCACAGGAAGATTTGCGGCCACAGCTTCGATTTCGACAGCTTAAGCCACTCTGCGGATACCGCTCTTAGATAGGATGCCATCTTAGTCCACATCCTTTCGGTTAAAATGAATCAGGCCAGCGCATGCGATCACCGCGCCCAGCAGCAAACCCGCTCCGATGACGCGGGCTTCTCCCGGCCCCATGTAAGCCAGCAGCGGCCATTTTAGCGGCATCCAATCAGGAAACTGCAGGGCGAACATCGACACGACCGAGGCGGTAATCCCGATTCCGACCGCGATCCCCTGGTTCTTAAGCGTCAAAGACGTCCACAGCTGAAAGGCCAGCATGGGAAGCGCCGCGAATAACTGCACAAAGCCAATGCGCAGCAGATCGACATACGGCATTTGATCTGCCCCCATCCCCAGTATGATGCCGAGTACGGCGGTGCTGATCGACAGAAGAAAACAGGATACGCAGAGAATCAGGAAGGCCTGCACGAACTTGGCACTGAATACCGCCGTTCTGGATATAGGCAGTGCCAGTAGCTGCTTCCACGAGCTCAGCTGATGCTCCACGTTGGCCATCAGCGAGCAGACCAGCGTGATCCCGAGGAACAGGGCAATCGGCACAAAGAAGAGCACGTTCTCCAGCAGCCCGCCCCAAGGATCCGCCGCGTAGGATTTCATCAGGTAATCGTATCGAAGTCCGAAGTTCAGCCCTTGCATCGCTGCCAGCCCGACGGGACCGAGCGCAGCGAGAAACCAGATGCCTTTGCCCCGGATCTTCAGCCAATCGGCGGAAAGCGCACGGAACATCATACCCGGCTTCCCTCCCCTACGATCTGCATGAAGATATCCTCCAGCGACCTCCGCTGCTCTTCCACCCGGTATACCGCATGCTGGTTCTCCACCAGGCGCTTCACGAGCAGCGCGATTTTGGCATCCTGCATGCTCTCCAGCTCCAGCATCTGGTTCCGCAGGACGCCTTCGCAGCCTAAGTCTAGGGCTAGTCCAAGCGCTGCCTCTGGCTCGGATACCGATAAGCGGAAACCGCTGGACGCCGTGGATACCAGATTGTCGATCGTATCCTGGAACACCATCCTTCCTTCGCGGATAATGCCGACTTTGTCCGCCATCTGCTCGACCTCGCCCAGCAGGTGACTGGATACCAGCACGGTAATGCCGTATTGGCGCGGCATATTCTTGATCAGCTCCCGGATTTCATGGATGCCGGACGGATCCAGGCCGTTGGTCGGCTCGTCCAGAATGAGCAGCTCCGGATTGTTCAGCAGGGCGGCCGCGATGCCAAGACGCTGCTTCATCCCAAGCGAGTATCCCTTAACCGGGCGCTTGGCCTCCTTCGTCAAGGAGACGATCTCCAGCACTTCCGCGATGCGGGATTTCGGGCCGCCGGTAATCCGGCGGATCGCTTCCAAATTCTCTACGGCCGTCAAGTGGCCGTAATACGATGGGTACTCCACGAGCGATCCGGTCCGGCGCAAAATGTCCATTTTTTCGCTCTTTAAATCCTTGCCGAATAAATGAATCGCGCCACGCGTCGGTTGAATGAGTCCCAGCAGCATGCGGATGGTCGTTGTTTTCCCGGCGCCGTTCGGGCCGAGGAAGCCGTAAATGTCGCCGCGGGCGATCTCCAGGTTCAAATCCACGACCGCTGCGCGCTTTTTGTATATTTTATATAAGCCTTTTGTTTGAATGACGAGTTCCGTCACGTTCATCACCTCAGGTATACATCCTACATGTCCAAGGTTAAATGCCGGTCGGCCCCAAGTTTAAATTTTCTTTAAAAAAGCGGGCAGCCTATCCAACGTTTTAACAAGTGTCCGTATATGATATAATTAATTTGCCGAAACGCTTATGGCGTCCGTACAGGGGGGCTACCTGACGCTGATGATGGCATGCCGATCACTTTTCTCTCTCATCGATCGATTCACCGTTACGATTGGAGCGTGGTTAACCATGAATATGCATGTTTTCGTTCGCCTTGATTTCAGAATGGATCTCTCTTTGAGTCTAGCAGCTGTAGCCTGCCTTGCTTATGAACCCAGTTCACTGACGAGCTCGTGAAACTCGAGCGAAAAGCAATGGTACGAAGACGCCTTATAGGGCGTCTTTTTCTGTTATTGGCAGCAAAAAAAAGAGGAACCGATAATCGTGCCGGCTCCTCTTTTTATCTATTCAACCCAGGCCTCAGCACCCCTGATGGAATGCTTGATAGCCCAGCGCTTGATTGCTCAACGCTTCCAGATGCGGATCCTCGTTCCCTCCTCCGAGCTTTCCACATGGCTTTCCAGCCCCATCTCCCTGGTCAGGTGGTCCACGATGGCCAGGCCGATGCCCGTGCCTTTGTTGCCGGAATCGCTTTCGATCCCCGGTCCATGGTCCGAAATGACGAGGACGCCCTCAAATCCTTCCCTCTCCTCGGTATGAATGCCGATGTACTGCCCGGATCGGGCGTGGCGAGCGACATTTTGGAACAGATTATCGAGGAGCCTCCGGAACCACAGCACGTCTACGTTCCAGTGGAGCGGCTCGTCTCGCACCTGGATGTCAGGCTCGATTCCCGCCTTCTCCCATACCGGATACCAGGCTGCGGCGCTTTCCTTGACGATTCGCAGCACGTCTGCAGATTCCATGTTCAGCTGCACTCTGCCGCTGGTCAGCAAGTTGTAGGACAGCAGATTGTCGATCAGTCCGCCCAAATCGGCGATTTTCGATTCAATGAGTGACAGCGATTCTTTCCCCTTCGGGCTCAGCGGCTCCCTTTCCATGGAGAAAATATGGCTTCGAATCACCGTCAGCGGGGTTCTGAGATCATGGGACAGATTGGCGATCAGGGATTTGCGCAGCTCTTCTTCCTCGCGCTGGCGGCGCTGCCCCTCTTCCAACTGGATGACCATATCGTTATAGCCCTCTTCCAGCTGTCCAATCTCGTCATACTTGGTTAACGTAACCGGCTGCGGTATGCCCGTCGTCGCATGGGACGACGTCATGGCCGAACGAAGCCGCAGCAGCCGCTTGCGTATACGCACGAAGAACAGCCAGGAGACCAGAATGAACAGGCCGGACATCGACGCCGTGAACAGCCCGTACAGCGCCGTCTCACTCGCAATGGGCTGCTGGACATTAAGGTATTTTCTCGGCAGCTGCATGACCATGAAGCCTTCTCCCGATCCCTCTCCCCCGATAAAAGCCACGGAGGTGAACGGGTCGCTATCCAGGGAGTTTTTCATAAATTGCACGGTATAGGGCGCGCTCCATACCTCGGGCAGGTTAGGCTGCACCGGCAGCTGCAGCCTGGTCTTATTGCCGCCATCCACCCAGAACATGGAGATCTCCGGATACTCCTGCCGTATCGAATTCAGCTTCTGCTCAATGGCCTCCGGCGAAGCTCCGCTTAATCCGGCTGCTTCCTCGTGCCACATTCTCTCTAACGCGGCACCGCTGGTATATTTCCCGGCCGGGGCCGGCGGCCGATCCGAGAAGGTATCGTTCACGAACCAGTAAAAAATCGACGCTAACGGAAACATGATCGGCATGAAAATCATGGCCATCAAAATCAGCAGCAAATACCGGTTGGTCAGCGAATTGCGGAACCTTCCCTTCTTCCTTTTCCATCTCATGCTCTCACCCGGTAGCCAAGCCCGCGAACGGTCTCAATAATCTCCGGGTTGGCGGGGTCCCGCTCGAGCTTCTCCCGGAGATACCGGATGTGGACCATCAGCGTCTTGTCCCCTTCGATATATGATTCTCCCCAGACCGACTCGTATATTTGCTCCTTGGTCATGACACGCCCCTGGTGCTGGAGCAGATACATAAAGATTTGATGCTGTTTGCCGGTCAGCAGCGTCTCCTCGCCGGTATCCTCGTTCACGATCCGATTCTCGTCTTCATATACCGATAAGTGCTTCACTCGGATGGGCTCCGCGGATTTCACGACAGACCGTCGCAGAAGCACCTCGAGACGGGCAGCCAGCTCGTCCGGGTGAAAAGGCTTTGTCAGGTAATCGTCGGCGAACTCAAGCCCCTGCAGCTTATCGTCAATGGAGGTTCGCGCCGACAGCATCAGCATGGGCAGTCCGGGATAGGCCTTTTTGAGACGCTGCCCGACCGTAAAGCCGTCCAGCCCCGGAAGCATGACGTCCAGAACAACGACCGCGCACGGAGCCGCTTCCTGTACGGCCTGTTCTCCGCTCAGCAGCCACCGCACCTCGTATCCCTTGTCCCTGAGAAATTCGCTGACCCATCCGCCGATCTCCCGGTCATCCTCAATATATAGAATGCATGCGCTCATGGTAAATCTTCCTTTCCGTACGAACATTCGTATCTCCCCATGAGGGGTTATTCTATAGCCTTTAAGTCAAAAAAAGGCCCTTGCAAGCTTTTTTTTATGTATGCCGTAAATTCATCTTTTGTCATTGTAACATGGGATCCCCGATGTTCATGCATCCGATTTGCTAACCTGCCGTGCTCCCTCGGGAATATCCTGTTCTCCGGCAAACCGGCGGAGCTTCTGGAGAGCCCGCATTCCGTGACGACCAATTATTTGCGGCAGTTTCGGGCTTAGTCCTCAGAGTAGCCTAAGGGCTTGGATGTCAAACAAGACCCCGAGCACGCCTCCTTCAAGGGGCTCGGGGTCTTGTTGTGTTTTGCTGGATAAGGCAGGATCGCAGCCTATTCCAAAATAACGGTCGTATAAGGCGGCAGTGTTAAACTGCTGCCGTCCCATGCCGCGCTGTCGTCGGTGGTTCTCGCCAATGACCGGAAATCCGCAGATCCGTTCTTTGATGCCAGGTCCACGGTCTGCTCCGTGCCTGAAAGGTTATGAACCACTAAGGCCCCGCTCTCGTTTGTCCGGCGGATATAGGCCATCACTTGCTGGTTCCCTGACGCATAAGATTCAATCGTGCCGCTGTTCAGGGCAGGCATCTCATTCCGCCACCGGATCAGCGTGCGATAGCGGAACAGCAGGGAATCCTCGTCTCCGGTCTGCTGCTCTACGCCTTGGACCTGATCGCCGCGGTTATGCGTAAGCGGCTCCCAGGTCGTCTGTCCCTTATCGCTGCCCGTATTGGACCAGATCATCGGCTCCCGGATCTGCTCGTCCGGCTTCGCTCCCTTCATCCCGATCTCTTCGCCGTAATAGATAAACGGATTTCCCGGCATCGTCAGCAGGATGCCGGCAGCCATCTTGGCGTGGTTCACGTCATCCTTCAGCTGGGACATGACACGGTTCATGTCATGATTCGTCAGGAAGGCAGCATCCGTAAACTTGCCGTCCGATACCTGACTGAACAAGCCATATGTCCGCTCCAGGGTGAAGGCCAGGTTGTTATCCTTCTCGTTCATGGCGGCACCGACGATGCTCTCGCCCAAGCCGAAGTTGAATCCGGAATCAAATGCATTCTCCAAATACGGCGCGATGACCGCAGCGGAATTATCCCAAATCTCCCCGACGATATAAGCCTCCGGGTTCACTTCATTCATGCTGGCTCGGAATTCCTGCCACCAAGCCGTATTCTTGGCCGTGGTCGCCTCGCCCTTATCGGACATCAGATCCTCGTAAATATGCTTGGCTGCATCGATCCGGAAGCCGTCGACGCCCAGCTCCAGCCAGAACTTCCCGATATCCTTCATCTCCTCGCGGACCTTCGGATTATCGAAGTTCAGATCCGGCATCCCGCCCCAGAACGTGCCCATGTAATGCGCCCCGTTCATCTCATGCCAAGGGGAGCCGCTTCCCGCCGCGCTGGATCCGGAAGGCGTTTTCCCTTGATCCTCGGCCCAGATGTACCAATCGCGGGTGCCCGAGGCCTTGTCTTTCGCAGCCTGCTGAAACCAAGCATGCTCCGTGCTCGTGTGGTTGACCACCAGATCCATAATGATCTTGATCCCGCGCTTATCCGCTTCGGCAAGCAGCGCCTTAAAGTCATCCAGCGTCCCGTAATCCGGGTGAATGGAACGGTAGTCGGTCACATCATAGCCGTGATAGCTCGGCGAAGGATGGATCGGCATCAGCCAAATCCCCGTCACGCCAAGATCCTCCGAGGTTTCCGGATTTCCGTCATTCAAATAATCCAGCTTCTCAGTGATCCCTTGCAAGTCACCGATCCCATCCCCATCGGAATCATAGAATGAACGCACGAAAATTTCGTAATAGACGTCGGAAGGCTGCTCATCCACCTCCGTTTTCCCTTCTGGCGCAGGCGCTTTCGTATCCGGCTGTTTCAATTCCGAAGCCGCCGGCGGCTTCGCTTCCTCTTGTGGCGCAACCGCGGTGCCGCTGCAGCCTGCAAGCAGGCTTCCCGTAAGCGCAAAAGCCGTAAGCCATATCGGCAGAGCCCTGCGTCTTCCCCATGTATTTCGTATCACGCTGTTTCCCCCTGTTCGCTCACGAAGCTGATATTCATCGAGTCATTCCGCTTATGTAATGTACAGTATTTTCATGTATAATCAGAAAGCGCAAACGTTTGAATTAAAAAGCACTAGATATTTCCAGTAAAACGGTTACATAATAGGGTCTGGCTTTAATTCCATCTTCGTCGGTAGATAACGGCCTGTTTTTGATCTCACTCTATCATAACCCACACTTTCGTTTTGTTAAATCGTTTGCACAATGCCATTTTAAGTTGTTTTCCGGTTTTTTCTGGCCATAATACCGGCCTTCCTTCCGTTTTCTAATCCTTGCTTCTTTTTTGATGCATTTGTGAAATAATTGCGTTGGACTGACTTGGATACGTATTTACAAGCCTATCGATTAACGTTAATATAGCAGTGTGAAACCGTTTAACATACCGGATCAATATGCCTTTAGATCAATAGGTATCCACGTATACACAGGGCCTGACAGACCCACAATTTAATAAAGAGGAACGGTCGGCGAACAGCGGAAAGTTACTCTTGTGAAATAAGGGAGACTCCAGTAGTCGCTTTCTTATTTTCAAAAAAACGCAAACGGTTCCACTGGAGGTCCTATTATGTCAGTAACGATAAAAGATGTCGCAAAACGAGCGGGCGTATCCCCCTCCACCGTCTCTCGGGTGCTTTCCAACCATCCAAGAATCAGCCGCGAAACCTCGCGCAAGGTGAAAGAGATCATGGAGGAAATGGGCTACCATCCCAATATTATGGCCAAGAGCCTTGTTTCCAAAACGACAGAAAGCATATGCGTCATTCTGCCGAAACCCGCGGAGGAATTGTTCCTCAACTTATTCTTCATGGAGCTGATCCGCGGTATCGTCACCCAAGCGAACCGTTCCGGATACGATGTCGTTCTCAGTTCGGGCGGCAACGAGAAAGAGGAAGTCGAAGCCGTATCCCGCCTTCTTAACGGCCGCCGCGTCGACGGCGCCATCTTGCTTTACTCCAGGCAGGACGACCAGGTCGTTGATTTTCTGAAATCGAACAACTACCCGTTCGTGCTTGTCGGCCGGAGCGAGAAATATCCTGACCTGTTATCGGTCGATACCGATAATGTGCAGGCAGCCTATGATGCAACCAAGCATTTGATCTCGCTTGGGCATCAGCGGATCGGTTTTGTCAGCGGGCCGCCAAACCTGATCGTATCCCAGGACCGGATGAAGGGCTACGGAAAGGCACTCGCCGATGCAGGTCTTGAAATGAGAAAAGAATGGATTGTCGAAGGCGAGTTCCTGCAGGAGAGCGGCTATCGCGCCATGTCCTTTTTCATGAACCTGCCCGAGCGGCCGACGGCGCTTGTCATTGTCGACGACATTGTCTCTTTCGGCGTGGTTCGCGGACTGCACGAGCTGGGGTATAAAGTTCCCCAGGACGTATCGATTATCAGTTTCAACAACATCTCATTGACCGAACTATCGACCCCGCCGCTGAGCAGCGTTGACATCGGCATCTATAACCTGGGTTATACCGCCTCGCAGGCGTTGATCCAGACGATTCGCAACGATGACAACACGATCCTGCCGCACCGCTATATTATTCCGCATCGATTGATGATCCGCGAATCCTCGATGTTTTCGCCGCCGAAATCTTGAGTGTCGACGAATTTGCGGAGCATAGCAAGAAGTACTTCAAAATAAAGAAGCATCCTGGTGCTTCCTTTATTTTTGCAGCTTGGTTCAAACGTTTGCACTAATTCCTTAAGGAGGATGATCATGTCAACCCTATCCGCTTGTTTATTCGATCTGGACGGTGTGCTCGTGGATACCGCCAAGTATCACTACATTGCCTGGAAGCGTCTTGCCGGAGAGCTTGGCTTTGAATTCACGGAGCAGGACAACGAACGCCTGAAGGGAGTAAGCCGCATGGCTTCCCTCGATATTCTGCTTGAGGTTGGCGGAGTATCGCTGGATGAAGACGCAAAGCTGGCGCTGGCCGAGAAGAAGAATGCTTGGTACGTCGAGTATATTTCCAATATGGACGAATCCGAGATTTTGCCTGGAGCCCTCGAATTTATCCAAGCCTTGAAAGACCGCGGCATCAAGGTTGCGCTGGGCTCCGCCAGCAAGAACGCGATGCTGATCCTGAACAATACCGGCCTGACGCCTTACTTCGACGCCATCATCGATGGAACGAAGACCAGCCAAGCAAAGCCGGATCCCGAGGTATTTACGCTGGGAGCTCGCGAGCTTGGCGCCGACCCTGACGCCTGTGTCGTATTCGAGGATGCCGAGGCCGGAATCGAAGCCGCCATCCGGGCGGGAATGCGCAGCGTCGGCATCGGTTCGCCCGAAACCTTGGGGCGCGCCAACCTCGTCCTTCCTTCCCTGGAAGAGTTAACGGTGGACCGACTGCTGGAGTTATAAACGTGTGAGCACATGCGTTTACAGCATTCAGCAGCATCATCCCATATAGATATGCAACCATTTTTCCTAAACCTAAAGGAGCCGATGATTGTGAAACAATATTTAAAGCTTGATGAATGGTCAATTATTGAAGAGGGCTTTGATCCTCATACGCATGAAATTTCAGAGAGTATCTTCAGTATCGGTAACGGATTCATGGGCCAACGCGCCAACTTTGAGGAGTCCTATAGCGGTTCCTCCCTACAGGGCAGTTACATGGCCGGGGTGTATTATCCGGATAAAACCCGCGTAGGCTGGTGGAAGAACGGTTATCCTGAATACTTCGCCAAAGTGCTGAACAGCACCAACTGGATCGGCATCGGCATTGAAATCGACGGCACGCCGCTGGATTTGGCCAAATGCACGGTGAAGGATTTTGTGCGCGAGCTGAATATGAAGGAAGGCTTCCTCTCCCGCCGCTTCACCGCTGTCATGGAAGACGGCAAGGAGCTCCAGATCGAGGCGGTTCGCTTTGTCAGCATTGTACGCCACGAGATCGGTGCCATCCGGTATGCCGTAACGCCGCTTAATTTCGCTGGAGAGCTTACGGTTACGCCTTATCTCGATGGCGATGTGAAGAACAAAGACTCCAACTATGACGAGAAGTTCTGGCTCGAGGTATTCAAGGAAGCCGCGCAAGGCTCGGCCGCATTGACCGTAAAAACCAAAAAGCTCGATTTCCATGTTACCTCCGTTATGTCTTATTACCTTGTTAAGAACGGGGCGAAGCTGGATCTTCAAGCCGAGCTGATCGAGAAAGAGAAATATGCCGCGAACCGCGTAAGCATCCCCGTATCCGAAGGCGAGGCCGTCACCATCTATAAATACGTGGCCAACGTCACTTCCCGCAATCATGGATTCGGCGAGTTGGTGGATGCTGCGCGTGCCGTGCTGGAACCGGCGGTGGAGACCGGATTTGAACAGCTGCTGAAGGAGCAGGCAGATGCCTGGGGCGACAAATGGAAGGAAAGCGATATCGTCATCGAAGGCGATGTGGCGGCCCAGCAAGCGATCCGCTTTAACATTTTTCAGCTGAACCAAACCTACAGCGGCGAAGACGACCGCCTGAACATCGGGCCTAAGGGCTTTACCGGGGAAAAATACGGCGGCAGCACCTACTGGGATACCGAGGCTTATTGCCTGCCGTTCTATCTGAGCACCGCCGATGCCAGCATCTCGCGCAACCTGCTGATCTATCGTTATAAGCACCTGGAAAAGGCGAAGGAAAATGCCAGAAAGCTCGGCTTCACCAAAGGGGCGCTCTATCCTATGGTGACGATGAACGGCGAGGAATGCCATAACGAGTGGGAGATTACGTTTGAAGAAATCCACCGTAACGGCGCGATTGCCTATGCCATCTATAACTATGTCAATTATACCGGCGACTTCTCTTACCTCGGCCAATACGGTCTGGAAGTGCTCGTGGAAATCTCCCGTTTCTGGGAGGAGCGCGTGAATTACGTGCCGGCGAAGGACCAGTATATGATGCTGGGCGTTACCGGCCCGAACGAGTACGAGAACAACGTCAACAACAACTGGTATACCAACCGCATTGCCAGCTGGACGATGGAATACACGCTCGACGTGCTGGAGTATTTGAAAGAGAATGAGAATTCCCGCTATGCCGAGCTTACGGCGAAGCTTGCCCTGCAGGATGCCGAAACGGCCAAATGGCAGGATATCATCAGCAAAATGTACTACCCGGTAGACGAGGAACTCGGCGTCTTCCTGCAGCAGGACGGTTTCCTTAACAAGGAGCTGGTTCCGGTGAAGGAATTGGACCCTGCCCACCTGCCGCTGAACCAGAACTGGTCCTGGGACCGCATTCTGCGTTCGGTGTACATCAAGCAGGCCGACGTGCTGCAAGGATTGTTCTTCCTTGGCGACCGGTACGACCTGGCTACGAAAAAACGCAACTTCGACTTCTATGAACCGTTCACGGTACACGAGTCCTCCCTCTCGCCATGCGTACACTCCATTCTCGCGTGCGAGCTCGGGTACCAGGAAAAGGCGTACGAGATGTACCTTCGTACAGCCCGCCTGGATCTGGACAACTACAACAACGATACCGAGGACGGCTGTCATACGACCAGCATGGCGGGAACCTGGATGTCGGTTGTGCATGGCTTCGGCGGCCTGCGCGTGAAGGACGGCGTATTGCATCTGAACCCGTTCATTCCGGGGCATTGGTCCTCCTTCTCCTTCAAGGTGATGTTCCGCGGCTCCCGCCTGAAGGTTAACGTCAAAGGCCATGAAACCCTCATCGTGAACGAAACGGATACGCCCGCCGTCCTGAACGTGAACGGCAAGGAATACGCCATCAGCGGATTTGGAGAGGTAACGGCTGCAAGATAAAAGGCACCGGTGCTTCAATGCGCCGGCCCATACAAAACAAGAGCCCTGGAAAATCTTCCAGGGCTCTTGTTTTTACAGAAAACGGGCTCCTCTACATCATGGCTCATTCTTGAAGAACCCGTCTTCGTCCATGTCTGGCATCATCTGCAGGTTCGGCTTCAGCCATAAGCCGGGATCAGATAAATGCCATCGCTTTGCGCCTCCGTGCGGGGGAAATGCCGATTATGTATGTTATGAATAGATCAGTTGAGTATGAGGATCACGCGGAGGGCGCTCGGCTGGCTTCCCAAACAAATACCCCTGCGAAAGCTCGATCCCGATATCTCGGCAAAAATGAAACTCCTCCCGTCTCTCGATGCCTTCTGCAAGCACCATGGCACCGAAATCATGAGCCATGTTCGTGATCATTTCGAGCTGCTTCTGCTGGGCGGGATTTCGATCGCAATGGTCGATAAGACTCCGGTCGATCTTCACATAATCCGGCTTAAGCTTAATCATCTGCTCCAATGTGGAATAACCTGCGCCGACGTCATCCATGGCTACCGAGATGCCGTGGCTTCGATATACCTCGAATATCGACTGCAAATGCTTCACATCGTCGATCTTCTCGGTTTCCACCACCTCGAATACGAAATCCCTCGGATCCAGATGGAGCCTGTCGATCGTATTGAAGGTGTGGCTCAGACACATCTGCGCATCGTATATCGAGGACGGCAGGAAATTCACGAACCGCTTCACGCCGATCGGAAGCCACTCGGCACTGGTCTCAATCGCACTGGTGCGTGCCGCCTGGTCCAGGAATGAATGCAGTCCGGTTTTTCGGGCTGTCTCAAACAGCTCGTACGGCTGGAACCGGAGTCCCCACTCTACCGGTCGAAGGAGAAATTCATAGGCCACGATCTGCTCGTTTGGATCCACGATGGGCTGCATGTAGCTCGTAAACTGCTTATGTAAAATGACATTCACCATATCATAATGCTCCATCTGCAGTTCGAACTTCTGCATAGGGATCCACGAATGCCGGATTTGCGGAGCTCCTCCACGGGTAACACAGAAGGACAGCTCTTGACGAATCTTCAGCGGAAGGGGTTGCAGACACTCGATGATGGAGATCAGGTCCGCTCGTACCTTGTAGTTCACAGCACAACCCTCATTGTTCTCTTGTACCGCGTAGCCGTTCACTGCCAGCAATTGAATAAGCTCACCACTTGCAGGCTTCATATGAATGGTCCCCTGGTCCTCAATCGGTTCAAAGGTGCTGCAATTGTCGCAAATCATGTTCGTCCTCCTTGGCAAGCTAGCTCTCACTATGCTTCTTATCGGCATTTTGAATATGATTTCTTTGCATTTTATGGATTTTATATCGAAGTTATGACCTATTTTGCGAGAAATGCGCAAGATTCGTGCAATGATTGCGCTAAATTCTACAATAATCGACTTATATTGCTCTTAACAACACATTGTCGACATCCGAATCTTTTGTCTATTCGACTTTTTGATCCAACAGCTGCAGCAGCATCGTTCGTTCCACATCGAAATGCCAGCGGGCGTTTCGCTCTTTGGCCGCATACATCGCTGCATCCGCGCGACCAATCAGCTCTTGGTCGTTCCTGGCATGATCCGGATAGACCGCGATGCCGATGCTCGGCGTGGTTCGGACCTCATGCCCTTCCAGCTCATACGGCTCGCTCAGCATCGTCCAGATCTCTTCCGCCATCCAGATCAGTTCCTGATCCTCGCCGGCCGGATGAATCACTACCGTAAATTCGTCCCCTCCTAAACGGGAAACCAGAACGCCTTTGGATTCAAGGGTTTGAAGACGGGTCGCGACCTTGCGAATCAGCAAATCGCCGGCACGATGGCCGTAGCGGTCATTCACTCGTTTAAAACGGTTCATATCCATATATAGAAGCCCTACGCGGGAACCCGCACGGTCCGCCTCCTGCAGCGAGCTCGACAGCCTCGCGTTAAAGTAGCGGCGGTTATAGAGTCCCGTAAGATCGTCGCGATGCGCCAAGGTCTCGCTCTGCATCAGGCTTTGATGCAGCCGGTCAAACAAGCGGTCATTTTCGAACTGGATCAGGATCTGCCTGATCAGAATCAGGATGACGCAGAGGGATAAGCCGGTAAAAAGCCCGTTCCACCCTCCGAACCGCTGCACCATAAGGGCAAACATCCCGCCAAGCACGCTGTAGGGAAGCAGATATCTTACGATCAGATTTCCGAACGAACGGGGCTCCCTCTCATCCAACGATTGATTTCGGGCATCGGGAGCTGACCGCCCTCCTGCCAAACCAATGATGAATACCGATAACGTATACAGTGGGTACAGGTATGAACGAACTTCAACACCCTTATAATCGACGAGATACATATGCAGAACATCGGCGGCAATGTACATGCTCCCGCCGAGGCACATCAGGAAGACTGCCCGTTTCCTTAACTGTCCTGTGTTAAAATACAACACCAAGGTGAAGAAAATAAGCACCGTTGCGCACAGCGGGTACAGCATGTCCACCCACAGCTTTCCCCATATGGCTTCATTCGCCAAACCGGTAAGCTCGGGCTTGATGAAATATTCCCAGCCTACCGTCATGACCGTTATGCCAACGATCACGATATCCAGCATAAACCGCACTCCCCGAAACGAACCTTGTACGTGCCGGAACAAATAAATGAGGGCACCTGCAAACAGGATGATTTCGAATCCCCAGAATAATTGAGTCAAAATTGTCCGGGAAGCGCTCTCTTTCCCCAGCCAAAAATAACAAGCATCGATGATTCGAGCCGAGGCATCCGCCATCAGCCCGGCACTTGCGATAAGCCAAAACCTTCGAAGATGCGGCTCGTAATGCCGACTGATCCGTAGTAAATAGACGGAAGCGGCAGCGGAAGCCATAATGACTAGAACACGCTGAAGCAATAAAGCATCAGGCATCCACAGAACGGTCATTATCTGAATGAATGCATATATGATGGCGAGTCGAATCCACAGATGATCTGCTGGAGTTGGACTCATAAGCATTCCTCCTCGGCCAAAAGGCAAGCTTTCTTCAATGCTTGTTTGTTAGGTCTTTTGAATTAATAGTTATAGTTCTCATGATACTTTTTACCCACCTAAAAGTAAAGATGAGGAAGTGAAAGAAAGACCATCGATTCTACTCTATTAAACCATCGCGCTCCAAAAGCTTTCCGTCCTCAAGACCCACTTGACGTATAGGAATTATATGATAATATTTCAGTCATATCTCATATGAATCGGAAAGGGTGTTTAGCCTTGTCACAGAAACGATTGGATCATGTCGGCATTGTCGTCCGGGACCTTGAAGCCACGATTGCTTTTTACACAACCGTCGTCGGACTTGAACTGAAGGATCGCCTTACCCATACCAATGGCGTCATCCAGCTGGCATTCCTCGGATTTAACGGCAGCGACGAAACGGAAATCGAGCTTATCCAGGGTTACAGCGACACGCTTCCCGCAGAAGGCACCGTCCATCATTTCGCCGTCAGCACCGATAACATCGAAGCGGAATATGTGCGCGTACAGGGACTGGCCGTACCTCATCTTGACGAGGAAATCGTAACGCTTCCGAACGGGTACCGCTATTTCTTCGTCCACGGTCCCGAAGGAGAATGGATTGAGTTCTTCCAGCGCTAACCGCTGGCGAACAGGATCCTATCAAAATGCTTCATCCCGTGAATGGTTAACGGGGTTCATTCTTCCAACCGCACAAGCCATGTCCAATACGAAGACCTGCCTCGTTCGCATCCCCTTCCGAACTAGACAGGTCTTTGCGTTAGGACTATAATAACGGATGTAACGTCCGAAACTTCATAAATCCCGGGGGAGCTGGAATTTGGCCGGCTGAGAGTGTATCCGATGATACTGACCCTTACACCTGATCTGGGTAATGCCAGCGTAGGAAGTCCATGTTTGCGGCAGCTATGATTTGCCGTGGTATACACTTACGCCGTCATGCGTCCTGATATCATTCAGGGCGCTTTTTTTGTGGAGTTAACGAGGTCATAGAAAGAGAAAGAGAATTCAAAGGAGAGAAGACAAGATGAAGAAGGGAAAATGGATGGCGCTGCTTCTCGCTTGCGCCCTGCTGATGGTTGCGGCGGGATGCGGTACAGGCGGACAGAACGAAAATACAGGTACCGAAGGCGCAGACGGCCAGGCGGCCGAAAAGCTCCGCGACGTACAGCTGATGCTCGATTGGTCGGCCAACACGAACCACACCGGACTGTATGCAGCCAAGGAGCTCGGGTATTATGAGGAAGAAGGGCTTAACGTCCAGATCGTCCAGCCGGGGGCCGGCGGAACGGATACGCTGGTCGCATCCGGCAAGGTGCCGTTTGGCATCAGCTACCAGGAAGGCGTCACGCTTGCCAGAACCCAAGGCCTGCCGCTTGTCTCCATTGCGGCGATTATTCAGCATAATACATCCGGCTTTGCCGCCCCCAAGGACAAGGGGATCGTCAAGGCTGGCGATTTTGAAGGGAAATCCTACGGCGGCTGGGGCTCGCCTGTTGAGGAAGCCGTCATGAAATCCATCATGGAGATCGACGGTGCCGATGTCAGCAAAGTAAATATGGTTAACATGGGCGATGCCGATTATTTTACGGCCGTCAAACGCGATATTGATTTTGCCTGGATCTTCTATGCCTGGACCGGTATCGAAGCCGAGCTCCGGAACGAGCCGCTCGACATGATCTATGTGAAGGACTACTCCGAGCAGCTTGACTATTACACGCCGGTGATCGTAACGAACGAGAAGCTGATCCAGGAGGACCCGGAGCTTGTCAAAGCATTCATGCGGGCGACCTCAAAAGGATACGACTATGCGATTCAACATCCTGAGGATGCGGCTGCCCTGCTGACGAAGGCCGTTCCCGAACTGGATGCCGAGCTGGTTCATGCCAGCCAGAAATGGCTGAGTCCCCGCTATCAGGATGATGCTGCCCGCTGGGGCGAGCAGAAAGCCGAAGTATGGTCGGGGTATGCAGACTGGATGTTTGAACGCAAGCTGCTCGAGAAGGAGCTTGATGCGGACAGCGCCTTCACCAATGAATTTTTACCGGAGAAACCATAGGATGCATTTAATTTGGAAGAGAGACGGCCTGTCCGGCAGGCTGCCTCTCTTCCATTACAATATAGCTTGCATGAAAGGATGAGTTTAGATGGCAAACACCCTCTTGAGCATACAAGTGATACCCAGAACGCCGGATGGAGGCGACAGCATTCCTTATGTGGATGAAGCGATTCGGGTCATTCAGGAGTCGGGCGTGAAATACGAGGTCCATGCGCTCGAAACCACCTTGGAAGGAGAGCTTTCCGAGCTGCTGAAAATCGTTGAGCGCATGCATGAGGCGCTGGTGAAAGCGGGAAGTCCCAGCGTCATATCCCAGGTCAAAATCGCGCACCATCCGGGCGGCATCAGCATGGATAAGCTGACTGAGAAATACCGTCCATGAGAAAAGGCTGGTGGAGCTCCGTTTGGCCGCCCGCTGCGGCGGTCCTTTTCTTTTTGACGGTATGGCAGGCCGCGGTATCGGTATTCGATATAGAGCCGTATATTTTGCCGGCGCCGACGGCCATCGGGCATGAAGCCGCCACCGGCGCCTCCGGCCTTTTTCAGCATACGCTGGCCACGCTGCAATTAACCCTGGTCGGATTTATGATCGGTACGGCGATCGGCCTTGTCATCTCGTTGGCCCTGCATCTGGTGCCTTTTCTCAAAACAGCCCTCTATCCGCTTCTTATTCTTAGCCAGAACGTGCCGACGATCGCTCTCGCCCCGCTCCTCATGATTTGGTTCGGCTTCGGCATGCTGCCCAAGGTTATCGTGATTACCCTGGTCTGCTTCTTCCCCGTAGCCGTTGCCGCCCTGGACGGACTGGCGCGTACCGACCGAACCATGATGAATTACATGCAGATGGCGGGAGCCACTTCATGGCAGATCTTCACCAAGCTGGAGCTGCCGCATGCGCTCCCCTCCATCTTCTCCGGGATCCGCATCGCGGCCACCTATTCGGTCATGGGTGCGGTGATCGGGGAATGGATCGGCTCGGACCGGGGCATCGGCTACTATATGATGCTGCAAAAATCCGGCTACCGCACGGACCGGGTGTTTGTTGCCATTCTGATCATCGTCCTGCTCAGCCTGCTGATGGTGCTGTTGATCACCCTGCTGGAGAAGCGCCTGATCCGCTGGAATCGAAAAGGCTAGAACCACGGTGAACGGACATTTTCCAACCTATATAAAAGGAGGCTGTTTAGCGACATGACATATCAAGTATCCCTGCCGGATCATGACGGGCAGCGCCGGTCATCTACCGCGGTCCCGCCAGCGCCTGCCCTTGAGGTTCGCAGCCTTCATATCACCTTCCGCGAACGGCGCAGCGAAGTGCACGTGCTGGATGGCCTTTCGCTTCAGGTGCAGCCCGGGGAATTCGTCTCCTTGATCGGTCCTTCAGGCAGCGGAAAGAGCACGCTCTTCCATATCATCGGGGGGTTAACGGCTCCGGATGCGGGCTCCGTACTCATGGACGGTCAGGACGTGACCGGAGAGAAAGGCCGCATCGCCTATATGCCTCAACAGCCGGCCCTCTTCCCTTGGCGTACGGTGGAGGACAACGTGCTCCTTCCCGAGGAGCTGAGAGGCACCTCGAAAACCGCCGCCAGGGAAAATGCCCGCAGCTGGATGGAACGGGCCGGGCTTGCCGGCTTCGAGAAGGCGTATCCGCATACCCTTTCAGGGGGGATGCAGCAGCGGGCCGCCTTTCTGCGCGCGCTGATGAGTCCGCAGGAGGTTATGTGCCTGGACGAACCGTTCAGCGCGCTCGACGCGCTGACACGCGGCGATATGCAGCGCTGGCTGCTCGATATCTGGGAGGATACGCGCCGTTCGGTGCTGATGATTACCCATCATATCGAGGAAGCGCTGCTGCTCTCGGACAGCATCTATATCCTGTCGGCGCGGCCCGGGACGATCCTGAAACGGGTAGAGGTCCCTTTTCCCCGTCCGCGCAGGGAAGACATCCTGAACGCCCCGTCCTTTATCGCGCTAAAAACCGAAATCTCCGCCATCATGCGCGAAGAACAGCACAAGCGTTGAGCCGCATAGGCAGGATACAAATGCCTAAGCTCCTGTATCCATTATTCAAGAGCGCTTCTCGGAGGCGTACAAGCGAGGTGATGTAACGATGAAATCATTCACGCAGACGGAAACGAATCTCCCTCTGCTGGACGCCCATATTCATCTGGATTCTTATGCCTTCTCCGATCAGCAAACGATTCTTGCGGATATCCGCAAAAGCGAAGTTCAGTCCATCATCTCCGTTTCCATGAACCTGGCTTCCAGCAAGCGAAACCTGGAGCTGGCCAGGGAGTACGGACCGTTGGTGCGGCCGGCATTCGGTTATCATCCGGAACAGCCCGTCCCTTCCCCTGAAGAAACCAAAGAGCTGCTGGATTGGATGGCTAATCATGTCGACGACATGATTGCCGTCGGAGAGGTCGGCCTGCCCTATTATGCCAGGCTGGAAGCCGAAACGGAGGGTCGGCCGTGGGATAACCGCCCTTACGAATGCCTGCTTGAGCAATTTATAGCATTTGCGAAGCGGCATCATAAACCGGTTATACTGCACGCTGTATATGAAGATGCGGATACCGCATGTGATTTGCTCGACAAATATGGCGTCACCCGCGCCCATTTCCATTGGTTCAAAGGCTCCCGTGACACCTTGCAGCGGATGGCGGATAAAGGCTGCTATATCTCCTTCACGCCCGACATTCTTTATGAGGATGAAATTCGCGATATTGCCCGTATGTATCCCGAGCATCTTGTCATGACCGAAACCGACGGCCCTTGGCCGTTCGATGGCCCGTTCACCGGACAGATGACCCATCCTAAGATGACGGCTTCCGCAGCGGCGGCATGGGCCGAGCTTCGCGGGCTGGCCGTTTCCGAGGCTCGCAGGATTTTTTACGAGAATGCGGTTAGACTTTACGATCTATAAAAAAAAGAATTCCCGTTCCATTCAAGCCGGTTGTTTACGCAATCGGTTTGTTTTCTTTAAGGAACCGGTTATATTGGTTAATCAGTTCATCGAGCACGATCGATTGCCTGAGGACTTTAGGATGGTTAAAATCACGATACCGCTGCTTCATTTTATGAAGCTTGTTTCTTTCCTGCTCGATATCAAACCTAATGCCTTCCTTCGTTTTCATGACTTTATGTCCTCCCCTCATGTAATATTTTATGCTTTAATGTAAAATTATAGGATGTTTGATGTTAGACATCAGGGGCCTAAAATTGAAAGGGACAGGTCCCAAGAAACAAAAAAAACCACAATGCGAGCTCACTCGCATTATGGTTTGGATTTCGGTTATTTCACAAATTTCTCCTGATACGCCTTCGAGATCTCCTCTGTAATCTCCTTCATCTTCGGATCGCTTTTAATCGTTTCGATCAATTTATCGTACGATTCAACCGGTTCCTTGCCGGTAATGACCATGACCCGCATATCCTCTACTTTCTTGGAAATCTCGGGATAGTATTTGTTATAGGCTTCGGAGTAGAGCTCGCCTGAAGGATTCGGCACCTTAACCGTCTTGCGCTCCGTAACGATCTCTACGTTTCGTTCATACACCTCGTCCGGCATCCCTACCGCATTGATGGCCATATCGTCGCTGACGAGGTGAATCATATTGTTCAGGTTTCCATCTCCCGTCTTATCGGTGACGGCTTGCGGCGTTGCGACCTTCTTCCCGTTCTCCAGATTGTAATGGACGCCTTCGATTCCGTAGGTCAGCATCTCGTTTCCTTCTTGGCTGTAGCCATAGTCGAAGAACTCGAGGATCTTCTTGACCTTGGCCTCAGGCACTTTCTTCGGAATGAGGTACACGCCATAGTACGGGGAGCCTGAAGGCGTATACTTTACCCCGTTGGCATTCTCCAAGTAAGCAAGCGGCATCAAATCCGCCTTGGGATCAACATCCTTCACGGCTTTGCCGGTTACCCAGGCATGGTTCATGGACATGCCGCCAACCCCTGCCTTGGCGCTTCGCATCGTATCCATCACCTGGGAGAACTTCATGATCGCAAAATCTTTGGGGAACAGGCCCTCGTCATAAGCCTGCTTGATCCACAGCATGGCCTCCCTTGACGCGTCCGACGTAATAATCGGAGACAGGGTGTTATCCGGCTGGAGCTTCCAGCCCCCTTGCGTTTCATTAAAGATATTATAAATATACGCGAGCGCGCTCGGATTAGCGGCATACGGAATCTCATCCGCCTGTCCGTTACCATTCGGATCCTGTTCCTTGAAAGCCTTTAACACGTTATGGAACTCATCCAGCGTTTTTGGCGTTTCCAGCTGAAGGGCATCCAGCCAATCCTTGCGGATCATCGGGAACACCCCGCCCCCATAGCTTGGGTAGTAACGCGGAATCACGATGTTCTTGCCGTCCACCTTGGTGATTTCCCACATTTCCTTCAGCTCTTCGCGATTTAAATTGGGGTAGTCTTTGAGAAAAGGGGTCAGATCCCAGAAGACTCCCTGCTTCAGCATCTTCTGCAGCTGCGGGTTCTGCATCGTTTCCACGAAAGTAACCTCCGGAAGGTCGCCGGACGCAAGCATGACATTGATTTTCTCTTCGGCCGTGGATGGGGACAACCACGTAATATTCAACTTGGTATTGGTGCGTTTCTCCAGCTCTTTCCAAAGCGGATTGGTGTTGTCTATGAATTCGGTGGCATAATTCAAGGTCTGTATCGTGATGCTTGTAGGTTCACTGCTGTCTGTCCCGCCCTCGCTGCCGCTCGAGGGACTCCCGCCGCGGCTGCCGCATGCGCTAAGCAAGAGCGAACTTGCTAAGAGCAGCACCCCCGACATTTTTAAAAACGACTTGCTCGGCTTTGCATCCATTTTTTTCATCATTAGACCTCCCTGTTTATGATACCTCTTTCCTGACTGACCATGTTGGAAAAAGAAAACCGTATATCGGATCATTCCTTGACGGAACCCACCATCGCCCCTTTGGCGAAGTGCTTCTGCAGGAATGGATACACTAACATGATTGGAACGGTAGCAATGACGACCGCTGCCATTTTCAACGTTTCCGTCGGAACCGGACGGTTCACCTGGAAGGCAAATCCCCCGCCGCTTCCCGATCCCATTGTCGTGGGATCCACCAGCATATTTTGGAGCAGCACTTGCAGCGGCCACATCTTCTGGTCATTAATAAACATCAGCGCGTTGAAGTAAGTATTCCAATAGCCGACCGCGAAGAACAATCCGAAAGCCACCAGCGCCGGCAGCGACAACGGCAGAATGATTCGCCAGAACACGCCGATATCATTGGAGCCGTCGATCATCGCGGCTTCCTCCAGACTGTCCGGAATGCTGTCGAAGAATCCCTTCATGAGCAGCACATACCACGCGCTCGTCAAGCTCGGCAGGATCAGCGACCAGACGCTGTCGATGAGTCCCACATTTCGGACGACCAGATACAGCGGAACCAGTCCCGGCGTGAAGAGAAAGGTGATTAACACCATAATCATGATCGCCTTGCGAAACCGAAGCCGTTTTCGGGACACCGCGTAAGCCATCCCCCCGGTAACGAGCAGACTGAGCATCGTGCCGACCGTGGCCAGGAACACGCTTATGGAGATCGAGGTGACAAACAACCCGTTGGACAGTAAATGCTTGTAAGCATCCAGCGTCCAATCCCGCGGCCATAATATCAAGCTTCGTTGATAATACTCCACCGGATCGGTAAATGACAGAATAACGGTATAGTAAATCGGAAATATCGTTGCCAAACCGATGATCAGCAGCAGGCCGTTGTTTACGAAGCCGAAGAGCCCGGTTTTCCATCCTTTCTCATGCATGCTTTACTCCTCCTTGTCTTCGCCCGTCCTCTAGTACAGGCTTTCTTGACCGTATCGCCTCGCCAATCGGTTGGCCGAGACCACCAGGATGACGCCGACGATCGATTTGAACAACCCGATGGCCGTACTGTAGCTGAATTCTCCCTGCCTTATCCCCACCCGGTATACATAGGTATCGAACACTTCGGCTACATTGGTGACGGGCGCATTCATCATCAGATAGATCTGTTCGAATCCGGTATCCATGATCGTTCCCAGGCGGAGGATCAACAGAATCAGGATCACGTTGCGCATCGCGGGCAGGGTAATATGCCATATCCGTCTCATACGGCCTGCGCCATCCATGACGGCTGCCTCGTATAATTGCGGATCCACTCCGGCGATGGCCGCGAGGAAGATGATGGTCCCCCATCCGACCTCCTTCCAGATGGATTGTGCCGTCAGCATGCCCCAGAAATAGTTCGGATTGGAGAGAATATCGACCGTTCCCCAATCCATGGTAACGAGCCACTTATTGAACAAGCCCTCCGATTGCGAGAACATGAGGTAGGTCAGCCCATAGATCAATACCCAGGATAAAAAATGGGGGATATACACCAGCGATTGAATGGTCCGTTTATAGAAGGAGCTTCGTACTTCATTCAGCATCAAGGCTAAAATAATCGGCGCCGGGAAAAAGAAAATCAAGCTCAGGAAGCTAATCGCCAGCGTATTGCGCAGCAGCATCCAGAAGTCGTCGTTGGAGAAAAACCGGGCGAAATGCTCGAAGCCTACCCAAGGGCTTCCGAACACTCCGAAGTACGGCGAGTACTCCTGGAAAGCAATGACGAGATTCGTAATCGGAATATATTTGAAAATGATAAAAAAGATAAGACCCGGCAACGCCAGCATGTATAAATACTTGTCGCGAGCTACATCCGACCGGATCCGCCCCCACTTCGTTTTGGATTTCGCGGGAATAGGGGCGCTCCCGCTTCCTTTTGCCGACTGAACGGTTTCTTGTGCTTTCATCGATACTCCCTCACTTTCAGCCTTGTCGTCTCGTTCAAACCTACCGTTCGCGGAACGTATCCCTAATGTAAACGGTTGCAGAATTGCCTGCAATTCCACTTTTTTTCCGTCGTGGCCCCTTCCCCTCTCCCTTCGATGCACAATACGGAAAAATGCCTGCCTTCCAAGCGTTTCGCATCATCCATTTCCTCGAATTGCACTTTTTTTCCTTGGTGCCGGAATGCCGTGTTCATCGGCATCAATAGGAAAATGTGATCTTTTCAACTAATCCCCTCTTTCGCTATGATAGTATTTAATGATTTTCCCGGCTTTCTTCGATCAGGCCTTGGATTTGTCTATGCCAACAGGGGGTTAGTGTTATGAGGCAACAGAATCCTGAATCCGGTTTCAAAGGTGTTATGTATTGGAGAAGCATCGCGCTCGCCGTGTTGATGACATGCCTCCCCATCTCGGCCATTACGGCCGTTTACCTATACGTGGGGAACCAGCATATGATCAACCAATATCAGCAGCGGAACGAGGAAGCCCTGGTGGACGCGGCGAGGCAAGTGGACGAGCAGTTCACCCAGCTGGTCCACTACGCGCTCAATATGGTGGTGAAGCCCCATTTCAAGCCTTCCTTGTCCGATATGGACTTTGTGTCGAATATCGAGGAGACGAACGAGCTGTTTAATACGCTCAACCTGGTGGAAAATGCCGATCCCCTTGTGGATCAGGTCTATCTCTACATCAAAAAGCAAAATAAAATCATGGAGCCCGATCTCGGGCTGCGGACATTGGATCAGGAACAGGATGCGTTAGGCTTCGGCCGGCTCATGGAGGGAGATTCGGACATGTTCTGGGTACATGACCTGGAGCGGCCTTTCAATAAGGGGAGATCTTCCCACGCGCTCGTCATGCGGCTCCCCTTCAACGGTCATACGCCCTACGGGGCGATCGTCATCTACATCGATCCGTCGAAGCTGCACGTGATTCGCAACAGCGAGAATCTATCGTTCCTGCTCGACGATCAAGGCCATATCATCGGGGAATCGGGCATGAGCCGCAGCATGCCGAAAGCGATGAGCGCGATCCAGGAACAGCTGAAGCTTCCGGAGAATGCCAAGCGTACGAATCGTCTGCGGATGAAGGTTCCGGTCGATCAGGATGTGTGGCTGGTGAATACCGTCCAATTTGAAAAAATGCAGCGGAATTGGACCTATGTATCCGGCACGCCGCAGTCCACGATCATCGCTCCGACGAAGCCGTATACCCATATCATCCTGATCTGCTTTGCTTTTGCGCTCGCGGCATCCCTGGGCGCAAGCTGGTTTGCCTCCAAGAGGATGTATCGCCCTATTCGCAAAATGCTGCATATGATTGGAGGCGATCAGGCCAAACAGACATCGCGGTACAACGAGCTCGATTATATTGAACACGAGTGGAAGCAGTACCGGTTCTCGCATGACACGCTTCAAAATCAATGGAAGCGATCCTTGCCCGCGATCAGGGAGGCTTACATCAATCAATTCTTGAGCGGGCAAGCCGCCCACCTGACGGAGTCCGAGTATGTGCTCAAGCTGCAAGAGATGGAGCTAGACATAACCAATAAACAGTTCTCGGCGATCGTTCTCCAGCAGCATACCCACGGGGAGGATCGGACGCCGCTTACTGAGAACGATCAGCATCTTCTCACCTATGCCGCTTTGAACGTGATTCAAGAGCTGGCAGAGGACGTTAGCGCCTATATGCATCCCATCAATTTCTTCGACGGCTCCTTTGGCGTCATCCTGATCGTTCCGGCCTCTCCTAAAGCAGACGAACAGACACGTATGATGAGGCTGCTGTGCGACCAGATCCTGCGGGCCCTGCGCGATACGCTGCGGGTGTCGGCAACCATCGTGCTGGGCGGGCCAAGCTCGACCTGGACCGATGTTCCCCATATTCTGGAACAGGCCAAGCGGGCGCTGCATTACCGATCCTTCGATGCCGGCAGCCAGCTGCTGGAAGCGGACACGGTGCTGTCCCAAAAAAACGACTGGATCGACTTTCCGCTGGAATTGGAGCAGGATTTCATACACACCCTGAACCTCGGGCTGCAAGGGGACGCGCTGCGATCCCTAAGCCGCTTCGTCACGGCGCTTCAAGCCGGGGGCGGCTCGGAGTGGCATGTCCACCATGGACTCATGCGTTTAATCACGAGCGTTCACCGCTCCATGCTGCAGGCCGGCTTAAATCCGTATCAGGTGTACGATTTCTCCAACCTGCAGGAGCAGCTGTCCCTGCTTCGCGACCCGAAGGCCTGCGTGGACTGGTTCCAGAAAGAAATCATCGAGCCCTATCTCGATCAGCTGACGAAGAACTTCAACAGCTCCATGAAATCGCTGGTCGAAAACGTGCTGGAGCAAATCGAGCAGAACGGGATGCAGGACTTGTCCCTGGATGCCATGGCCATGGAGGCCGGCGTCAGCGTATCCCAATTGAGCAAAGCGTTTAAACAGATGACGGGCACGAATTATATGGACTATCTGACGACCGTGCGCATGAACCGCTGCAAAGAATTGCTGCTGACCACGGATCTTCGCATTCATGAAATCGCGGAGGCCGCAGGATATCAGCCTCCCTACTTCAATCGCATGTTCAAGAAGCTGGAAGGGATCACCCCGGGTCAATACCGCCAGCAGGGAATCGGCAAATGAATCGGCATGTCATCCTGATCAATTAATCTCGTATAAAAAGAGCCCTCTGAAAAAGGGGCTGTCCCTTGGTCCGTACTTCATGACCTTGTGGGACAGCCCCTAATATGTGTTATGACTTAGGTTCAAGCGTCGTACATTGCGCCACGTTTCCCGTGTTGTGACTTACGTTCAGGCGTTGTACATTACGCCACGCTTCCCGTGTTGCGACTTACGTTCAAGCGTCGTACATTGCGCCACGTTTCCTGTGTTGCGACTTACGTTCAGGCGTCGTACGTTGCGCCACGCTTCCTGTGTTGTGACTTACTCTCAAGCGTTGTACGTTGCGCCACGCTTCCCGTGTTGCGACTTACGTTCAGGCGTCGTACATTGCGCCACGTTTCCTGTGTTGCGACTTACGTTCAGGCGTTGTACATTGTGGCACGCTTCCTGTGTTGTGCTTACGTTCAGGAGTCGTACATTGCGGCCACGCTTAGCGTGTTGTGACTTACGTTCAACCGTCGCCTTATTGCGTTACGCCTTCTGTGTTGTACTTGCGCTCAAGCGTCGCCCTATTGCTGCACACTTCCTGTGTCGTGACTTACGTTCAGGCTTAGCGCCGACCAGCCATCCAAGCATGCCCCGAACCACGCATCGTGTTCACAGGGAGCACGGAGCACGATGTACAAAATAGCTGCACATTAGCGGACTCAGCGGACCTTATTTTGATCAAAAGCGCCATTTTTCGAATATTGGCGGACATGAGGTCCGCTATTCACCGAATTAGGCTCTCATTTTTCGGATTATTCGCTGCTTAACGGATCATGTGTCCGATAGATCCGGCAAACACGAGCCCATAATGAAAATAACGGATCTGAGGTCCGATACTGCTATCCGGATCTGAGTTCCACTAGATACTGCTGCTGCCGTCCGTAACTCGTTCCGGCTTGCAGCTTCTGAAGCTACGGCAAACTTTTCGGAGCACTGCGTCGCCCACGCCACCGATCCGAAGCCAGTCGGGCCTCGCTTTCGCGGCCAAGCGTAGTTCCTAGAGCTGGACCGTACAAGCACGCCCCCGACCACGCACCATGTGCACAGAGAGCACTTCGTCGCCAACGCCACCGATCCGAAGCCAGTCGGGCCTCGCTTTCGCGGCCAAGCGTGGTTCCTAGAGCCGGAGCTGTACAAGCATGCCCCGGGCCACGCACCGTGCGCACAGGGAGCAGTCCGCGCGATGTACAGCGAGCCTTTGGAGTATTCCCAAGAGAGCAGCGGTACCAGCCCTCTCTATTGCTTTATGAGAGCGACGTACCCGCTCCTCTCTCTACTCATGTCTAACACCCCATAAACCCCTTCCCCTTTAGGAAGTCCTTCATGTGCAGCCTGACCGGCTCCGCCAGTCGTTTGGCCATAAGCTCCGACCAAGGAGCGCTGTTCTTGCCATGGGTGCGTTTGGACAAATAATCGGAAGAGATTCGGTCGTAGCTCTTCACTTCTTCCAGGGCCGCCGGATCATAGCTGTCACGGTGCAGGACAGCCTCCACCGGAAGCCGGGGACGCAGCCCCGGCTCCTGATCCGGGTACCCGAGGCACATGCCGAATACCGGATAAACCAAATCCGGGAGCTCCAATGCCTCGGAGAACTCCGCAATGGAGTTGCGGACTCCGCCGATATACACAATGCCAAGACCGAGCGATTCCGCCGCGATCGCGGCATTCTGCGCAGCCAAAGCGGCATCCACCGTGGCCACGATGAAATTCTCGGTCGAATCTTCGTACGTCTCTTGATCCGCCACATGCGCCTCTGCGCTTTTTTTCAAACGATACAGGTCCGCGCACCATACCAGAAATACCGGGCATTCCACGATATACGCCTGATTGCCCGCCAAAGCGGCCAACCGCTGCTTTTTCTCTGGTGAGGTCACGGCAATCACGCTGTATGCCTGGACGTTGCTTGAGGTAGATGCCATCTGGCCTGCTGCCACGACAGCCCTCAGCTGTTCCTCGGACACGGGCCGATCCGAATATTTACGAATCGATCGATGGTTCATCAGCAGTGAAATCGTGTCATTCATCGGGTATCCACTCCTTAGGCTCTTAAGAATCGCTCCATTTATTATGAAACTTCGGCTTGGGCAGTGCAAGCTTGATTGCCTGCAACCGCAGCGCAAAAAAGCCGGCATGCTGTCGATCGCCTTCAGCAGCCGGCTCTTATTTCAGCCAAAGTTCGCGGCTAGGGAATATGGCAGGAAGTCTGTCGTTAAGACACGATATCGTAGCCCTGCTCTTCAATCGCTTCCTTCAATGCGTCAAGGCTGACTTTGGTTTCGTCGTATTCGACGGCTACCGTGTTGGATGCAAGATCGACTTTGCCAGAAGCTCCCGCACTTTTCAGCGCGCCTTCCACCGAGTTTACGCAATGATTGCAGGACATGCCTTCCACCGTCAATGTCACTTGTTTCATGCTGTCGCCCTCCTATCGTAAAATGTCGTACATTATCACTTTACTATACCCCCCGTAGGTATGTAAAGTTGGCGAATTTGCTCCTTTCTGCAACAGAAACACGAAAAAAGTAGGAAGATTTATCCTTTTGATCTGTTATAATGTACATGAATCATAAGATTTATACAGGATGGGACAAGCTTTTTACTCCCCTCCGAAATTTTTCCATAAATTTTGATTATTGTTGCAGGAATTACCAATTCGCTGTCGAACTATCTTATTACAGAGATAACGAACTATGAAAGTAGGAACTCTATCATGGTATTTGACGGCATTATACTAGGGTTAATTGTCGGACTGATACGCGGCGGTTTCCGTCACGGACTGCAGCAATTCAGCAAGATCCGCCTGAAGGGCGGCCTCATCTTCCCAATTCTCCTGATCGTACAGCTGCTCATATTCCGTTTTCAAGCGAATTCCGACTGGCTGGCATCCGCAAGCAGCTACGTGTTTATGTTCATCTACGTCGCCGGCATGATCTTCCTTTGGATGAACCGGGACCAGAAGGGCTTTGGCAGCATCTTGGCCGGCGTCTTTCTCAATTTCCTCGTCATGGCGGTTAACGGCGGCAGAATGCCCGTATCGATGAGCGCCGCTTCCGTTCTGGATCCTTATTACGTGGACATGCTGAGCAACAGCACCGTTATCACCAAGCATTATCTGATGGACGCTTCTACCCGCCTTCCGTTCCTGGGTGACATTATACCGTTATCCCCGCCGTATCCAAGAACACAGGTGATCAGTATCGGAGATATCATCATGAACGTCGGCATCTTTCTCTACATTTTCAACCTGATGACCGTGGGGAAGAATACCGCCAACGTGCAAGCATTAGGACCGAAATCCGATACCAATGAACGTGTTGAACCACAAAATTGATCATACATCATACCACCTGGAAAGGAGGGAGAACTGTGAAGAAAACTGATAAAATCAAGTATTCCCGCATCGTATTGAATGCCATCATCGTTGCTTCTGTTGTTGTCGCTCTGACTTCCGGTTACAGATTCGGATAATCGACTTCCATAAGAAACAGGCTGGAAAATTCAGCCTGTTTTTTTACATCTTTTTCGTTGTTTTGCATCGCAATATACCTTAAAATGTGGAGAATACACCATTGATTTTATTGAGGAGAAATCATTTATGTCCATATTTAAGCGTCCTAGGTTCTCTCAAGGCTTTGCGGGACAGCTGTATTTTGTTTTTCTTTCTCTTCTGGGCTGTTCCACCTTCCTGCTGGTGCATCAAGGGGAAATCTTCCAATATACTCCTTCCCAGTGGGTATGGGTCTATGCGATGTTAGGCGCCGCCCTCATCTTAAACTACTTCACCTTCCAGCTGCCGCCAGAGGGTAATTTACAGTCCATGGATTCCTCTGTTTACCTGGCATGCATCTTTATCTATGGAGCACCGTTTGCGCTGTCCGTCATCCTGTTCGTCTCCCTTGCCATGGCGCTTTACGACAGAAAAATCCCCTTCTGGAAGCATTTTGTTAATTTCTCCGTGTATACCGTGATGATTGTCGGGTCCTCCTTCATTTTCAAAATGGCGGGCGGACAAGCAGGCCCTATTCACAATGATCAATTTGGTGCGTATGTTGCAGCGTTGGTTGTTTATTTTGTTATCAACGTATTCCTTGTCGGCTTCTACTATTACCTGTTATACAAGGGATCGTTATATGATATTTTGAAAACCTTCATGAAAGATACACTGCTTGTTTACCTCAGCACGCTCATTCTTTCGCTGGTTCTCTCCATACTCATCGTACATAACGGCGTTTTCGGGCTGACCCTGTTTATAGGTCTCAGCGTGATGCTGTCCTATTCCTTCAAGCAGCTCTTCACGATGTATAAACAGGTACAAGAGAAAGCCATCAAGGATCAACGAACCGGATTATACAACCACAGCTATTTCGAAAATTTGCTGGAAGACGAAATCAAGAAGGCCAAAACCAATGAAACGCCGTTGTCGCTGGCCATGATCGATATCGATGATTTCAAAAAATACAATGATCAATTCGGACACCTGAAAGGCGACATGCTGCTCGGATTTCTCGGCAATTACCTCAAGGTGGAATCCGAAACGGCCGAGGTGGTGGCCTCCCGCTTCGGCGGCGAGGAATTCACGATCCTGATGCCGGGTTATGATGACCATAGGGCACGTTCCTTCATTAACAGGCTCCGCAAAAAGCTGAACGATACCTATTTCGACGGCGTCGAGATTTTTCCGTCCGGCTGTCTCTCCTTCTCTGCCGGCGTTGCCTCGTACCGGATTGATATTCATGACAAGTCGCAGCTTGTCGAGCTTGCCGACCAAGCGCTGTATTATGCCAAGAAGCAGGGCAAAAACAACGTGCATGTATATGGAAGCGGCGCCGAAAAGGAATCCGAGATCGACTTTGCGGAGGACGTCCGCGACATCGAGCAGCAGCTGAAGCTGTTCCTGTATAAAGACGTGGATACGTTCAAGCACTCCAAACGGGTCTTCCGCTACGCCATGGACATCAGCGAAGTGCTTGGACTTGACAGCGTGGAGCGCCGCAATTTTGTGCTCGGGGCACTCATTCACGATATCGGCAAGCTGGAGATTCCTTGGGGAATCTTGAATAAACGGGACAAGCTGACAGCCGGCGAATGGGAAACCGTCAAACGGCATGTCAGCTGGGGCAAGCGCATCGCGGAAACGAACGAGAAGTTCAAGGAACTGGTTCCTTACATCGAACTGCATCATGAACGGTATGACGGCGGCGGCTATCCTCACGGCTTCAAGGGCAGCCAAATCCCCAAGCTGTGCCGGATGCTGACCATTATCGATTCCTTCGACGCGATGACGACCGAACGGCCTTACCAGAAAACGAAAACCTTCGAGGAAGGGATTGAAGAGCTGCTCCGTTGCTCGGGCACGCAGTTCGATCCGGAGCTCGTCGAGCTGTTTATTCGTTATTTAAGGCTCAAAGCCGAAGCGCAGCAGCAGCCTGCAGCCGGCCTGGAGACCTCTTAAAGACCACCTCCCCTCTGCCTTTCTCATCTCTTGGGATGTTTGATACTTCCTCAAATAAGGTATAAAGGTAGTATCACAACGTTAAATGAGGTGAGATCGGTGGCTGACAAGAAAAAGGATCTTCCGCTTCACAATGGTCCCGGCAACATGGATCACCCTGAACAATATCCGACGGAACAAGAAAGCCTGTTCGACAAATTCGAGAGCGAGCAGCATGTGGACCCGATTCCGATGGAAGACGCCAGGCTGGAGCGCCAGGAAGAAAAGCAGCGGGATGGCACGTCGAAGAAGCGTTCATCCAGCGACGATAAGTATCACAGCGGCTTTTAAAAATGGGACTGGCCTTATCACTGCAGCGTAACTTGAACTTATGGGCTCCGTTTTGGCGGAGCCTTTTTATTTCCCCGTTTTTTCTTTAATATAGAAGGGTATGTATTCTGAACTAAACCCTAGAGATTATATAAAGAGTGGAGTGGACCCTTTGTTTTCCATATGGACTTTAAACCGTGTGCAGCGAAGGATGCTGTTGGTACTGATAGCAGCGGTTCTGGTGATGTCATGTTTGCTGGTGCTGACCGGTCTTCATGAACGTTCCCCCAGCATCAGCAGCGTGATCGAAGAACGGTATATCCAAAGTGCGGCCATGATCAGCCACCCCGGTAGAGACCTGGAAGAGCATGCCACCAGCGTCATGCCCGGTGTGCCGCTTATGATTGCCGGACTTACCGCCATATTCGGAAGCATGGAAGCTGCCCTGATCGGCTATCAGCTGCTCCAATGCTTCTTTCATGCATTTTCCGTCTACTTGGTGTTTGTGCTGTCCCGCTACATGTTCAATACGCGGATCGCTTTTCTCTCTTGCATGATTTATGCGCTATTCTGGCCGGCTTATGGCGCCGTTCGCCTGATCCTGCCGGATACGACCATGCAGACTTTGATGCTTCTTCTTGTCTGCGCCATCATCGGAGCGCTTGAATTGAAGCAGGCGGGATGGTACGCGGCTGCCGGCGCGCTTACGGCGCTTATGGCCTGCTACAATCTCCAGGCGCTGCTGTATCCTGTATTGTTCATTGCCTTCTGGATCAAATACCGCAGTCCGGTCAAGATCGTAACCGGGGGGATCCTTCTCATTAGCGCGGGATACCTGCTCATCTTGTCTCCATGGTGGCTGAACATCCCGCTGTTCAATAAATTGAGGTATATGTCCGGTCCGTGGAATCTCGCCGCGCTGTGGCTGGAATCCAGATACATCGAGGGCAATCCGTTGGTTCATCTGTTCCGAAGCATATTTGCGGGCCGCACCTCCAAATATGCGGCTGCCATCGGAAACGAGGAAGCAAGAAAAATCGTGCAATCCGCGTTGGATGCAGTCCGTCTGGTCATGCTGTTTGCCGGGGTCGCCGGCATCATCTGGTCCGTCTGGAAATACCGTCTGAAGCGGCAGCTACCGGTGCTGCTGACGCTGCTGTATTTTATTGCCGCCGAATGGCTCGTGCCGAGCCTGGACGGCACCGGATTTCCCTATGCGGTCTTCCTGCTGCTCTACGCGGCATTTCTCGCGGACAAAGCGATCATTTACGCGCATAAGACTCGCCTGCTTCGCAAATAAGCATCGCTCCCGAAGCCGGTCCGATCACGGTGGCCGCCTGCGCCTGAAAGCACTTTGATGTTGTGCTTTCAGGCGTTTTTTTCATATTTTTGTTGAACCTTTCAGATTGATAAAACGTCTATATTAGTATCGAAGCTTCCATACCTTCATGCCAGGAGGAATGACTGCATGAAATTAAACCGTAAATTCATCGCCATCCTTAGCATCGCCATAGCAAGCGTCCTGACGATAAGCACCATCCTGTACTTTACCGATGCTTCCCATCGCTCAGGCGGGAAGCACCGCATGAACGACAACATGAACGACAGCATGAACGGTCAGGCGCTGATTCAAGTCGGCGCCACCTACATCACGCATACACATTTAACCGCCTACAAGGATAACCTCACTAAGAGTGACACCCCCCTACCTGATGACTCCGCGCTCCTTAGAGAAATGGCAGCAAAGGAATTGATGCTTCAGCTGGCTGACGAAGAGGGCGTTGCGGCAAGCCTGGAGGATGGGGCTCAGAGGGCAAGGCAGCTTCGGGAAACGCTCGAGCGCCAGCCGCGACAAGTGCAAGAGCAGCACTTGCGCATGCTGGATGCGATGGGCATCAGCGAAGATCAGTACTGGGAAGATTACTCCCCGCCGGAATATCGGGACATGCTATCGATCGAACGTTTCATGAATAAACGGACGACGGAAATGAAGACAAACCAGCCTGACGTCATAACCAGTACGAAGCAGCTGAAGGAAGATCTGCTGAAAAAGGCTGTCGATGAGCAGAGAATCGTCCTATTGGATCCGGATATTCAATGGAGATAACGCCGCATTGGTATATAATGGAGTAAAAGTCCATATGCGATCATGGGAGGATATTATGAAAAAACGTTTCTCTTCTGTTCCTGCTTTTGCACTCGGCGCGATCGTCGGCGTGGCGCTGACAGCCGGTACGGCCGTTGGTGCCGCCGTTTATCTGAAGGCATTTCCATCCCAATCCAAAATTGTGGTCAACGGATCGGAAGCCCGGCTGTCGGATTCTCCGGTAGTCATACAGAACAAGCTGTATGTCCCCGTGCGGGACTTCTCGGAAGCGCTTGGGTACCGAGTCGGCTCCGTCGGTCCCGAGGGAATCGGAATTTTTCCCCAATCCTCGAATGGAGAGGCGATCCCGGTCGGCCCGACTGCGCCTTCCGAGTCCGAAGGAGCGCCTGCTCACGAGCGTCATTTGGTGAAAAACCTCGGCAAGCTGATCGAAGTCAACGGCGAATTGAATATGCAAAAGATTTATATCGTTATCGCTGCAGGTGAAGCGAGGCTGTATTCGCAAGATGAAGCCACCGGCAACGGGCTGCTGCATTATTTGATTCTAGACGGCGATTCTTCCCTTTACGCCCCGTTTGTACAGATGGACGGCCAAGCCGGCGAGCTTGATTACAACCTGCCGAATTTCGAAGGTCAGACCCCGCTTCATCTGGCGGTCATCCACAAGAATGACTTCTACATCGACAAGCTGCTGAACCAGCACAAGGCAGATGCCTCCCTTCAAGACGCTTCCGGAAAGACGGCGCTGGACTATGCCGAAAAAGACAGCAAGCAGTACAAATTGCTTACGGCCTACATCAACAAGAACAGCCAGTGATGTCCGAATCTGCAGAGGCGTCGTGAGCCCCACCGTTTACGGCAGCCTCCTTCTCTATGCAGCCCTTCATATGCTATCGGAAGCCCGCTCATTTGGCGGGCTTTTGCCTTTGCTTTAGCGATTTACGGGTAAAAGCCCCGTGTCATTTTTTCACAGCCTAACTGTAACTTTATGCCCTGGTTATACGTGTGTTACATAGAGGGGAGGACATGAAACTGAACAGTCTGGAATCGATTTATCAATATTACGTGAAAGACGTGTATCGTTACTTGTACTCCCTCTCTTACGATCACCATACGGCCGAGGACCTGGTGCAGGAAACCTTTTACCGGGCTTATTTGTATCTCGAGGATTGGAAGGAAGAACGAATCAAGCCATGGCTGTTTCGGGTTGCCCATAACGCTTACGTGGACTATCAGCGCAAGGCGAGCCGCAGCATCGTCCGGGACGCAGAATTTTTCGATCAGATGATAGACCGGAATACGCCCGAGAACATCCTGCTCCAGCAAGAAGTCCACAGAGAAATCGGACGGATGCTGGCCGATATTCCGGAGAAGCAGCGGCAAGCGGTACTCCTGGTCGATTTTCATCAATTCACCTACCAGGAGGCGGCGGATATTATGGGCATCACCTTATCCCATATCAAGATCACGTTATTTCGGGCCAGGCAGCGGCTGCGGGACATGAAACGAAAGGACGGGAATTTATGAGCGAAGAATTCAAGCAGCGGCTGAAGGACTATGCGGATGGCAAGCTGAATGACGAGGAAAAAAACGAAGTCGAACGGGAAATGGAGAAGCTGGAGGAATACCAGGCTTACGTGAACGAGATGATGGATAACGAGCGTTCGAGCGATGCCGGACCCCCGCATGCCGCTGACGGTCAGACCGGCCTCTCGCCCAAGAAAGAAAAGCGAATCATTCGCCGGGGCAAATGGCGGGCCCGAATCTCCAATACGTTGACGGTGATATCGGCGTTTCTGGCGATATTCGTCATCAGCTCGATCATTACGGCGCTGTTTTACGGGGTCGGCGATCCCAGCCGTAACGATAAATATCGGGATGCCATCGCTTCCGCCATCTCGATCTCGAAACCTAATATCGATGTCCCGCTAAGCAGTCAGGGTAAAGCCTTCTTCATGCAGGAAATGTACGGGGATATGGTCAAGCAAGTCGGGAGTGAACGCGTGACCGTCGGCGAATACACCGTCAACTTCCTGTTCGGACTGCCCTCCGTCGATACGGATTGGAAGAATGGCAGCTCGGGTTCATCCCAGATTTTCTACCGGCCGGATAGCTCTGCGGAGACTTCTTCCGCGAATCAAGAAGAACCCAACGAACAGTCAAATGAGCAGAACGCTAGCACCTCCTCTGCAAAGAGCGGTGATTGGTCCAGGCTTGAAAAGCTTCCCGAAGGCACCGTGGCCGAGGCTTATGTATCGTTTAACCGTTTCTTCACGACCGACGAACTGCTGAAGCAGTTCGAGAACCGGAATATGGAGGCCGTCTGGTTTGCCGTCGATACCGGGCCGGATGATCGATTCGGCGACGGAGACGGCGTAATCTCTCATCCTGTCGGCTTTCCTTCTTATCCCGTCTGGCATCATGACGATTTGACAGTGACCTCTTATCAGGAGCAAAAAACCGGATGGTTTAGCAAGACCACCCTCAGCGGCGGACAGTACCCTTCTGTAGACACCTACGGGGACGGGGAGCTGCGGAATGAGCACTTCCTCAAATCGCTGCGGCTTCTGCAGGAGTATGACCTGATTGCCGAACGGGTGGCTCCCTTCATTGACGTGGACGCTTCCGTAGCTTACGTGGAACAGAACGGCGTTCGCCTCTATGGTGCCGTCATTACCGGCCCTGTTAAAGAGCTGCTGACCTTGCGCGAGGTATCCTGGGTCCACGATCTGCGGGTCGGGGAAGTGCGGCTGTGGAATTGGATCGAGTGATGGTCGATGGCGAGTGCCGTATACTGTAATTGGCTTGCAACATGAAGTGAGGGCCGTCAGCCCTCCAAGCATGCCCCGGCCACGCTCCGTGCGTACAGGGATCAATGCGCACGTTATACAAGATGACTATTAGGGCGCAGATATCCCGGACTTCTTCCTTTATGGCAAGTCCGGGATTTTTCGTTAGTCATATAAAAGATTCAGGTCATGAATGATCCCTGCTGCCTGCGCTTGACTCGTGGGACCATTGCTCCATTTGCTGCTTCTTCTCCCGCTCCTCCCGGATTCGGCGGTCCCTCTCCATCGCGTCAGCAATATAATCGCGCGGTTTCAGCTTGCTGTTGATGTTCAGCAAAATGCCGATCATGATGAGCTGCAGCAAAGTAATAACAACCAGCATGACATCCCTCCTCCTACATGGATTATGGATACTCTTGAACATTCCTACTTAATATAACACCTTCTCCCTCTATCAAGTTGGGAGTGAAGCTTATGCTCATAGCCCTCATGAACGGTGATTCATGCCATGAATCATAAGAGCTTCGCCCATGCGCTTACCCATATCCTGCACTTTGCCAGACTTCCGAGAATCCGTTAAACTGGTAAGACGATAAACGATAAACGAAATGATTGGTGAATTTCATGACATCCATACCCTTTTATAAACGCCCGTACGGCGGTGAGCGTCAGGATATTCCGTTTGCGAAGCTGGCTTCCTTCGAGAACAGCCGGGACCTGATCCGCGATGACGCGCCGGATGCGGCTTTTTTTCGCGGCTTGGAATCCCAGGGACTGCTGCTGAACCGCGCCCAGATCCAAGCCGTACGACATACGCAAGGACCGCTGCTTACGCTTGCTGGCGCAGGCTCCGGCAAAACCTCCGTGCTGGTCAGCCGGACAGGCTACCTTATTGCCGCCAAGAGCGTCGACCCTTCTTCCATCCTGCTTGTCACCTTCTCCTCCAAGGCGGCGGCCGAGATGAAGGAACGCATCATGGCGCTTCCCGGCTTGAGGTCCAGCGAAACAGCCAAGGTAACGGCCAGAACCTTCCATTCCTTCTTCCTGTACTTGCTGCGAACCCGCGGCTACAAGCAGGAAATCCTGAGCAACGCCAGGCATCAGCAATTTATCATGAAGCGCATTCTGCGGGAAATGGGCTTGCAGGATAGCTACGAAGCCGAGACGCTGCTATCGCTGTGGTCCGCCCATCGGATGAGTATGACCGGACTTGACGAGCTGCCTGTCAAAACGCCTGCCGAGGTTGAACAGCGGCAGATTTTTGCCCGGTATGAAGCATGGAAGGAAGAGCATGGCCAGATGGATTTCGACGACATTCTGGTCTTGTCCTATCGTCTGCTGTCCCATGATTCCGGACTGCTCGCCTCCCTTCAGAGGCGGTACCGTTATGTCATGGTGGACGAGTTTCAGGATACGGGACTGCTGCCTTATGAGCTGCTCAAAAAAATCGTCGCCCCGCACCGCAATTTAATGGTTGTGGGTGACGATGACCAGACCATATACGGCTTCAACGGGGCGCGCAACGAATTCATTCTGGAATTCGACCAGACGTTTCCCGGGGCCAAGGTCGTGACGCTCGATATCAATTACCGCTCCCTCTCCTCGATCGTCGGACTGGGGAACGAAATTATCCGCGTCAATGAACGGCGGCGCCCCAAGCAGCTGCGGTCGACCCGCAAGAGCAGCTGCGTGCCGCTCTACCTTCGACCCGGCGATCCCGATCAAGAAGCGGAGCTGCTGCTGACCCATATCACCGAGCAGGTCCGGGAGCACGGGAAGCAGTACCGCGACCATGCCATTCTCTATCGCACCGCAAACAACAGCCGGGCGATCTTCGAGCAGCTCGTGATGCGGGAAATTCCGTTCATACATTATGAGAATGGGGATCTGTTCTACGAGCAGTGGATCGTCAAGCCGCTCATGGATCATCTGCGGCTGTCGCTGGACCGGCGCAATTTCACGGCGATGGAGGGCATGCTTCATACGCTGTACATCAACCGCGACAAGGGCATGGCTTTCATCCGGCAGCAGGATGCTCCGCGGCCCAAGAAAGGGCCTCTGTCGCACCTTCTTTCCTTCCCCGGGCTGAAGGATTTCCAGATCGAGAATATAAGGGAACGCTCCAAGCTCATCAAGAGCCTGAAGGCGATGGAGCCCCTTCAAGCCGTGCAGGAAATGAGACGCCAATTCTACGACAAATTCCTGGAGGCCGACGAGCGGCAGGAGATTACCCTCCATAAGGAATTCATTCAAGAAGGGCTGGATGAACTGGAGGCTTCCGCGAAGCGCTTTGGCGATATCGCTGAATTCGTCGGATTTGTCGACCGGCTGATCATCATCCATAAGGAAATGGCGGCCATGAAACGGGATGAGCATGCCGATGCCGTCCGCTTAATGACCATCCATAAATCCAAGGGGCTGGAATTTCCCTCCGTGTGCCTGATTGGAGCTAGCGAAGGCATTCTGCCGCATACGTCCGCTTTGGACGCCGAGCGCAGGGACGATCAGCGCCCGCTGTCGGACAAAGAGGATAAAGCCTTGGATGCGCTGGAAGAGGAACGCAGATTGGCTTATGTTGCCATCACCAGAGCACGGGATGAACTGGTGATCAGCTCCCCGGGCTTTTATCGCGGACGGAAAGCGGAGGTTTCCCGCTTCTTCCGGGACGTGTTCCTCACGGATGAACAGAGCAAACAGGGCAACAGCATACCGAACAAGGGCGCAGGGTCAGCGGCCCGCACAGCCTTTACGGCGCAACGTACGATCCGCATAGAAACCTCGGCCAAGCCTTCATCGCCTTCCGCTTCTGCCGGACGAAGGACCGGGAGCGCCGTTAACCAGACGAGCCAACGTTTCGGTTCAGGTTCACGGTCAGGGTCGAGCTCTGCTCCCGAGCCGCAGTCTCCGGCTGCTCCCGCAGCGACGGAAATCGTCGACGTATGGCTGTGCACCAGCCCTAATTGCAAGGGCTGGCAGCGAGTCAACGCACGTATCCCTGTTAACACAAGGGATCGGGAGAGCAAGTCCTGTCCATTATGCCAGGCACCCATGAAACAGGGTCGCAAAGAAGTCCCGGTGCATCACAGGCGCTAGGGGCAATTCGTTCTACTAAATAGCTCGATTTACAAAGCGGTTAGGTGAAACATAGCGGTTTCTGGAATCATGAATACAACGATTATCGCAGCTTTTGCCATTCCTACGCAGCATGATACCCGCCTGAATGAATTGTCGTGCCGCAAGCGCACGTCGATGTCCCCAAACCCGAAGCCTGTTATCGCAGGCCTCGGGTTTTTGACATTCCAAGACGGCATAACGATAGTAGGCTTTCCATTGCATAACGGATCGGCTCAGTCAGGATTCCGGTTTTATTTTTCCGATGCCGCAAATAAATATGGAAGCGTATACAGAATGCGTTACAATGGACATAAGAGATCATCTTATTTCATGTTTTGATACATACCGAGGAGGAATGCCGTCATGATTAAAGGAATTGCCCATCTGGCGTTCGATGTTGCCGATATGGAGAAATCCCTGCATTTTTACTGTGATGTGCTTGGTTTTACCCGTGCTTTTGATATTCCCAATGATCAGGGCGAACCGTGGATCGAGTACATTAAGGTGCGTGATGGACAGTTTATCGAGCTGTTTTACGGCGGACAAAATAAACCGGCCCGTGTAGAGCGGCCCGTCGGATTCTCCCATCTCTGCCTTGAGGTGGAAGACATCGAGCGCATCGCGGAGCATCTTCGCAAGCAGGGCGTGAAGCTGGACGTTGAGCCGGTTCAAGGAAAAGACTTCAACTGGCAGTGCTGGGCCAGGGACCCGGACGGCAACCGGATCGAATTCATGCAGCTGGATCCAAAATCGCCGCAGATGAACTGTTAGACGCTACCATCGCCAGCCGAATCTCTGTCATACCTTACCCGAGGCCCCTGTGGAAATAAGTATCCGCTTGATCTCCGTTTCATTATCCCGTGCAAGTTACCACACGAAACATGCAGAGCTGAAAAATTATCCGAACCATGCGGCCGCTTTCCGAAACGAATCTGCCGACAAGGGTCTTGACTGCAACAGCATTCCGGCGGCTGTCGCCCGATAATCTCAAGGTCATCCCGTATACAGGGTTGACCTTGTTTTTTCTTGTACAAAATGTAGAGACAGGCCTTGCATTCAACATCTTGCCAACTTCTGTTAATCCGGCTACAATATAACCACCGAATTATTCAAATTTGAATAATATGTACATAGTTGAATAAGGAAAAGGAGTATCCTTAACATGAATGCACAACAAAGCAACATCAAATTGGTCGTGGCTGGTCTGCTGCTCGGCATCTTCATGGCCGCCATCGATAACACGATTGTAGCGACCGCGTTATCGACGATTATTCGCGATCTTCAGGGCTTCGACCAAGTCGTCTGGGTAACCTCGATCTACATGGTTGCCGTTATGGCCGGCACGCCGATATTCGGCAAGTTGTCCGATATGTACGGACGGAAGCGGTTCTTTATCTTCGGATTGGTTGTCTTCCTGATTGGTTCTGCCCTCTGCGGGATGGCAAACAATATGACAGAGCTTATTATTTACCGGGCGATTCAAGGAATCGGCGGCGGTGCTCTTATGCCGATTGCCTTTACCATCGTGTTTGACCTGTTCCCGCCGGAGAAGCGCGGCAAGATGACAGGTCTGCTCGGCGCCGTATTCGGCACCTCCAGCATTATGGGACCGCTGCTGGGTGCATTTATTACCGACAGCATCGGCTGGGAATGGATATTCTATGTCAACGTTCCGATCGGGATCGTATCCTTCATTTTCATTATGACGTCTTACAAGGAATCGCGTTCCCATGCCAAACAGAAGATCGATTGGACCGGGGCAGCGACGCTTGTTGGCGCGATCATCTGCTTGATGTTCGGTCTGGAGCTGGGCGGGCAAACCTATGCATGGGATTCCCCGCAAATTCTGGGCTTGTTCGGGGGATTCATTGCTTTGTTTATCGTGTTTCTGTTCGCAGAGACCCGAGCAGCCGAACCCATTATTTCATTCCAAATGTTCCGTAAACGCCTGTTTGCTTCAAGCAATATCGTTGCCTTGTTCTATGGAGCAACGTTTATCGTGGCAACCATCTACATCCCGATCTTCGTCAGCGGAGTGTACGGTGGATCCGCAACCAATTCGGGCCTCATTCTGATGCCGATGATGCTGGGCAGCGTATTCGGGAGCCAAGGCGGCGGTATGCTGACGACCCGGACTTCGTTTAGAAACATCATGATCCTGTCCGTCTTGTGCTTTATCACAGGCATTTTCTGCCTGAGCACGATCAGCCCGGATACGCCGCGCTACCTGTTAACGCTCTTCATGGTCCTGACCGGCTTTGGCGTCGGGTTCTCGTTCTCCACGCTCAGCATGGCCTCCATCCATAACTTTGATGCCAGACAGCGGGGCGCGGCAACATCGACGAACTCCTTCCTTCGTTCCTTCGGCATGACGGTGGGGATTACAATCTTCGGGATCATCCAGCGCAACGGCCTGAACAACCGGCTCGCGGAAGCCGGAGGAAACGCGCCGGCCGGTGCCGAGTTAAACGCGGATGCCGTCCTTTCGCCTGAAGTGATGGGGCAGCTCCCACCGAACGTGCGCGAACAGATCACGGCTTCATTGGCCGATTCCATCGCGAACACGTTCATGTGGGCGCTTGTGCCGGCGGTGCTGGCGCTTGTGTTCGTCCTTATGATGGGCAACGAACGGGTGACCGTTCCCGCCAAAGCCCCCGCCAAAGCCAAGGGAGCCTGATGGCATGTCCATGAAGCTGGCCATCCTGGGCTTGCTGCTGGAAGGAGACCATCATCCGTACGAGATCCGGATCAAGATGAAGGACCGGGGCATGGATCAATATACCAAGCTCCAGATGGGTTCCCTTTATTACGCGGTGGACCGGCTCGCCAAGGAAGGATACATCGAGGCCGTGGAAACCATCCAAAGCGACAGCCGTCCGGACAAAACCATCTACCGGATCACGGAATCCGGACGCAAGCTTTTTGAACAGCTGCTGCTCAAAAAGTTCAGGGACATCGAGCCCGTGCACCACCCGCTGTATATGGCGCTGCCCTTCTCGCGCCACGCAGACCCCGCCGTTCTGGCCCCGATCCTGCAGACCCGGATCCGGGAAGCCGAACACCGGGTGAACCAGGCGTACCAACTATACGTGGAGCATCAGCATATCGTCCCCCGCAGCACGCAGCACCTGATGATCGGGATGTATGAGCACGCCAAGACCGACCTGAACTGGTTAAGACGGCTGCATGAGGACCTGGTGCATGGGAAGCTCGGCACGATCGGCGAGCCGTTGTTTCCCGAGGACGACCAGGAAGGACGATAATGCCAAGGGGGCTTTCCACCTGCTATTGAATACGCAAAAAAAGCGAGCACTTCCCTCACTCAGGGTTGGTGCTCGCTTTTTTATATGAAAACGAAATTTAGAACAGGAACTCATCCGGGTTGGAGCCAAAACGTTTGTTTTGGTTCAAGCCGTCAATGGCCGCCATATCTTCTGCGGAAAGCTCGAAATCGAAGATGCCGGCGTTTTCACGGATCCGATGATCTTTAATCGATTTCGGAATGACGATGACGCCGTTCTGAATGTCCCAGCGCAGAATGACTTGCGCCGTGGTTTTTCCGTATTTCTCCGCGATCTGCGCGAGTGCCGGTTGATCGAGGTTGCCCTGCATCAACGGACTCCAAGCTTCCAGAACGATATGATTCTCGCGTGCATAGCCCAGCAGCTCCTTCTGGGAAAGCAGCGGATGCAATTCCACTTGGTTGACGACAGGTACCACGCCGGTATCCTCAATGATATGCTGCAGGTGGCGGATTTGGAAATTGCTGACGCCAATGGAACGAACGAGGCCTTCTTTTTGCAGATGAATCAATGCCTTCCACGTCTCGAGGTATTTATCTTTACCCGGCCAGTGCACGAGATATAAATCAACGATATCCAGCCCCAGCTTCTTGCGGCTCGTCTCAAAAGCTTGCAGCGTCTTCTCATAACCCTGGTCATCGTTCCATACCTTGGTGGTGATGAACAGCTCGTCCCGCGAAACTCCGGATTCGCGAATGGCTTGCCCTACGCCCTCTTCATTGCCGTAGATGGCAGCGGTATCGATGCTGCGGTACCCTGCAGCGATTGCTGATTTTACGGACTGAATAACCTCTTCGCCTTCTTTGGTCTTCCATACGCCAAGGCCCAGCCACGGCATTTTTACGCCGTCATTCAAAGTAGGTCCATCGGTAAAAGTTTGATTGGCCATTCTGAAATCCCTCCTGTTTATGTAATGCAGCGGATATTTGGCCGCTTTCTCCAGTATATCAAAATCCCAGTATCCCGCTCAACGTTACAGCCCTTGCAAGGGCTGCGGACATTTTTTAACTAATCCCATCATTCATCGCCAAAAAAGGCCGTCCTATGAGCAGCATGCTGCTATAGGCTCGGCCCTTTATTAATCGTTACGGCATTTGCATGTAACCTATCGGTTTAAACCTTGCGTCTAAAAATACCGAAGGTCAGCAGCCCGCATGCCGCCAGAAACAGATACGGCCCAGCGGCCGCTCCTCTGATCGTCTCTCCAAAAAAATCAATGGTCTTGGACGACACGTACATCATGGTCAGGAAAATAGCGACCAGCGCAAAAGCGTAGGCAATCAGCTTGTTCATCTTCTTCTCGCGAACCACTTTCAAAAACGGATAGATGAAACATACGATGAACAACACGCCGCCCTGCATAAAGCCGTTCTCCGCAGCCACGCCGATATCCAGCCATTTAAAAAAGAAAGAGGCTATCGCCAAACAGGTTGCGATAAAAATAAATTTGCTCCCCAGATCCCACTGTTTAAACCGAAATTTCATCCATGTACACTCCCCTAGTGTCAATCCCCGGATGCCCAGCACCCTTCGATAAACTTAGGGTCATTATACCGGATTTTTGCGGCCGGGGATAGATCAACTACAGGTCTGCAGCACTATTCAGCCATACCGTCTTGTTCGCGGCCGGTTGACGTTTCCCCTGCTTCGGCTCCATGTCCGGATATCCGATGTACAGGAAACCCAGCATTTTATCGTCAGGCTTCAATCCGAACGCTTGGTTCATCAACGCGTGGAAACACGGCTCGCCGGTTCTCCACACGGCGCCAAGACCCAGCTCATGAATTTGCAGCAGCATGTTCTGGATGCCGGCGAATACCGCTCCGTACTCTTCCAGCTCAATCACCTTCGGATCCGTCGACGGCTCAACCGCCACACCGATGACGACCGGAGCGCGGTACGCCTTCGTACGTCCCGATTCGCGCGCTGCGTTCACGGCCTCTTCGCTCGTATCGTCGCCGCCGGCCACCTGAATATCCCCCAGGGCATTGCCGAGCACGTCGCGGCCTTCCCCTTGCATGACAAAGAATTTCCACGGCTCCGTCAGCTTGTGGTTCGGCGCCCAAGTTCCTGCTTCGACGATCTGTTCGATCAACTCCTGCGGTACGGCGTCAGGCTTGACCTTGCCAAGGCTGCGGCGCGTGCGGATAGCTTCACTTACGTTCATATTTGATTTCCTCCCGAGCTCTATATAGTTGGTCTTATTTGCATACTCCTAATTGAGAGTCTATCTCAATTATAACAAAAAGAGAAGGGGACACCTATCGAGATTCTCGGATACGGTTCATGTCATAAATTGACCAGTTGAAGAATAACAAGCTCTTCTCTGTCTCCAAATCCTCGATTACAGCCTAGAATTATTGTAAATCCTCCTCTGTTTTACTAGCATTTGGATCGAAACGTTCACATCCTTACCCTCTATTTCATCTAGATTTCCATGCCATTATCTGGGATAATGAGGTTTAACTCACACAAGAAGATTAGGAGGATGATTCATGACTGATAAGCGACTTATAACGCCCGAGGATTTGTACCGGATGCACTGGGTGAATGACCCTGTCGTATCCCCCGCAAGCGGGGCCATAGCCTATGTACATAAGTCCGTGAGCGAAAAGCACGACGGTTACCGTTCCCATATCCGCCTGCTTCCCGCAGGGGGCGCTCAGGATATTCCCTTCACTTCCGGCGAAGCCGATGCAGCACCCGCTTGGTCCCCCGACGGGTCTGAGCTTGCCTTCTTGCGCAAAAAGGGCGATAAGCCACAGGTATGGATCATGCCTGCCAACGGTGGGGAAGCCCGCCCCGCTACCGACCTGAAGCACGGCGTCAGCGCATTTAAATGGTCGCCGGACAGCTCGCGCCTGCTGGTTCGGAGCGAAGCCGAAGCGGCTGAATCTACCGAAAGCGAAGAGAAAGACAAAGACGACAAGCACAAGCTGCCGGAAGAAAAAATCATTAACCGCATTAAATATAAAGCCGATGGCCCCGGATTATGGAATGACCGCCGACATCATCTATTTATCGTGAATCCGGCTACGGAAGAATGCAAACCAATCACCGAAGGCGATTTTGACGTATATGCCTTTGCCTGGTCACCCGACGGCGGCAGCATCGCATACAGCAGCACCCTCGCCACGGAGCATTTCCCGGACCCGGATCTTCGCTTGACGAACGATGTGTTTGTCATGGACCTGTCCAGCGGATCGGTAACCGAAATCACGGACGGAACCCTCTCGATCGGTTCCATTGCGTTCACCCCGGACGGGCAGCATGTACTCATGCTTGCCAGCGATCTCAGCTGCGGGTTTGCCACGCTGACCAAAATCCACCTGGTTCCGCTCTCGGGCGGAGAAGCCCGCGTCCTCTTCACGGACATGGACGTTCAGCTCGGGCACGCCGCTGTCAGCGACATGAGAGCTGGGGCGGGAACGCCTCCCCTGTTCAGCAAGGACGGCCGATCGGTTTACGTTCAGCTCAGCCAGGATGGGGGCGTCCATATTGGACGTTTTGCCTTGGACGGCTCCTCCTTCGAGCTGGTGGTGGCAGGTGAACGCGAGGTGTACCAATTCGCACTGACACCGGAAGAAAACGTGGTATTTGCCGCTGCCGACCCGCTGCAGCCGGGCGATCTGTTCAGCCTCACTACAGGCAGCAACGAGGAACGCCGTCTGACGAACTGCAATGAGGAGCTGTGGAACGAGCTTACGTTAAGCACGCCGGAGTCCTTTACGTTCCGTACGTCGGACGGCTGGCCGATCCAAGGCTGGATCATGAAGCCTGCCGGCTTCGCGGAAGGCTCCAAGGTCCCGGCCGTGCTGGAGATTCATGGCGGTCCGCAAGCCATGTACGGACACACGTTTATGCATGAGTTCCAGCTGCTGGCAGCAGCCGGCTATGCCGTTTTCTATACCAACCCGCGGGGCGGCCATGGATACGGTCAAGTCCACGTCAATACCGTCAGAGGCGATTACGGCGGGCGGGATTACCAGGATCTGATGGAAGCCGTGGATTATGTTGTGAATACCTACACTTATATCGACGCTTCCCGTCTCGGCGTGACCGGCGGCAGTTACGGCGGCTTCATGACCAACTGGATCGTCGGTCATACCGACCGGTTCCAAGCTGCGGTAACCCAGCGCTCGATATCGAACTGGATTTCCTTCTACGGCGTCAGCGATATCGGCTATACCTTTACCCAGGATCAAATCTGGGGCAATCCTTGGGACGATCTCGACAAGCTGTGGAAGCACTCCCCGCTCGCTTACGTGAAGAATGTCAGCACGCCGCTGCTTATCCTTCACGGCGAACAGGACCTCCGCTGCCCGATCGAGCAGGGAGAACAGCTGTTTATCGCCTTGAAGCGACTGGGCCGTGAAACCCAGCTGATTCGCTTCCCCGGCGCGGACCATAACCTGTCCCGCAGCGGCAATCCGCACCTGCGGGTCCGGCGCCTCAGCCACATCGTCCGCTGGTTCGTGGAGCATATCGAAAAATAACATCAAAAGAAAAACCATCCCCGTGCGAGCTGGCGCAATGAACGCTCGCATCAGGATGGTTTTTTTGTGTTGGTTCATCAAACAGGACCGTACACCCTCTCGCCCGCTACAACGGTCTCCCGGACCACCATGCCCGATCCGTCCGTATCGCAGTCGAACAGCGTCAGGTTCGCCGGGCTCCCGAGCGCAAGCTCGCCCAACTGCGGCATATCCAGCACCATAGCCGGGCGGACCGTGACCGCGCTTACTGCTTCCGCCAGCGTCATATCCGTATAGCGAATCGCATTCGCAATGCCAACCTCCAGCGAAGAAGCGGATCCGGCCAGTATCGCCGGATTCGCTACCGTATGCAGGCGCCCGTCCGCTGTCAGCTCGACTTCGCCTCCGATGAGGCTGCTGTACCTTCCGGGAGCCATGCCGCCGAACATGACGGCATCGCTGACAAGCACCGCTTTGTTCCGTTTTGCCCGCAGCATCGTTTTCAGCACAGGGGGCGCCAGATGGTGGCCGTCCGGTATAAAGGTGGCCCATAACCGGTCGTCCGCCAGTTGGTGCCAGATATAGTTGGGGTGGCGCGGCAAAACGGGCTGCGAGCCGTTCCCCAGATGCGTCGAAACCGTTGCCCCTGCCTGCACCGCCCGATCGATCTGCTCGCCGGTTGCCATCGTATGCCCGATCGCGACGATAACACCTGCCTTGACTACCTTCTCTATAAATGGAACCGAGCCTTCGCGCTCTGGCGCGAGTGTCACCATCCGGATAAGCCCGTCAGCCGCATCCTGAAGCCGTTGAAACTCATCCCAATCCGGATTCCGGATATACTCCCTCGGATGCGCCCCGCGACTGCCGTCTTCATCGGAAAGATAGGGGCCTTCCATATGAATGCCGACTATCGAGGCGCTCCCGAACTGCTTGGACCCGGCATACTTGGACAATGCCTGAAATGCTTGACGCATCCGGTCGTAGCTGCCCGTGATGACCGTCGGCAAGTAGGCGGCGACCCCGCACCGATGCAGCGCCCGCGTCACGCCTTCAATGTCGCTTTGCGACGTCACGGTTCCATTCAAATCGTATCCGCCGAAGCCGTTGACCTGCACATCGATCCAGCCGCTGCTGATCCAGGGCAGCAACGCCGTCTTATCCCCCTGACCTAACCGTCGTATGGCCGCGATCCGTCCGTCTGACGACTCTACCTCAACCGGCTCGCCGGTGTGCGGGAGCTTTCCACGCCACATCATAGGTGCCCCCTGCCTAAGCCCATTGATATATCGGCGCTGCCGATGCTTTATCCAGATACAGCATCCAGCTGGAATGCCTCTTCAGGATGGTAGCCGGCACCCGGTTATCGACCCCGCCTTGAATCGTATTTTGAATGGCTGCCGCTTTCGCCTGATGAGGCACGACCGATACGATATGGCGGCTCTTCAAAATCTGCTTGACCGTCATCGTAATCGCCTGTTTGGGCACTTCCTCATTCGATGCAAACCAGCCTTCCCTTACCTGCTGGCTCTTGCAGGTATCGCTGAGATTCACGATCGTATAAGGCGAATCGTTATCAAAATCGGCCGGCGGATCATTAAAGGCAATATGCGCATTCTCCCCGATCCCGATCAGGGCCAAATCCACGGGCGCTTTGACGATTTCCTCGTTCAGCCGCTTCACCGTTTCCTCGGGATCGCCCTCCCCGTTGATGAGCCAAGCTTGGCCGACGCTCGCATATTTCAGGAAGCGCTCCTTCAAGTACTTGCGAAAGCTCGCCGGATGGGATTCCGGCAGCGCGATGTATTCGTCCAAATGGAACATTTCGATTCGTTCCCATTCCAGATTCAGCTTCACGAAGTGCGACAAAAACTCAAACTGAGACGCGCCCGTCGACAGGACGATTCGCGCTTTTCCTTTCTCCGCGATTGTATCGCGGAGAATCGCCTCGCAAGCGCGGGCCGCCTCCAAGCCTGCCTGATCCGCATGTTCCAAGATGTTCAACTGCATAATGATAATTCCTCCTTGTTGTACAACATTGTAGAAATGTAAGCCATTAGGCCAGAACGCCGCTATTCATAAATTCCTCCAGCCTCACCATGCGTTTTTCTACGCGGGAACGCTCGGCGGCAAACGCCATCAGATGACTCTGGATCGATGCTTGGGCAGAGGTTGTACTGTTATGCTGTCCCTTGGATTGAACCGACTTCACAAAATCGGCGATCAAACGCATATCCCCGCCGCCATGGCCTACATGGCCTTCCGGATCGACGAGCTGGATCACTTCCTGCTTGCCGCTGCCGAAACGGCGGATCTCGATCTCATTAGTCTCCATCGTGGCCCGTATTTCGCCTTCGGTGCCCATTAGCTTGATGGTACGGTTGCATTTCTCCGTGAACGCGCTCATCGTGAACACCGCCGTAATGTCATGCTCGAACTCCATGCTGACGACCTGATGATCCACGACGTCGTTATCGCAGTGGTACACACACCGGCCAAAAGGACCCTCCAGCATCGCTTGGTAACGCGCTTCGTAACTCGGGTCGTTGCTCGCAGCCTCGCCTTTCCAGCCCGCATTCTCGATCAAATACGTATTCGGCGCATAGTACTGGCATTCGTGCGATACCGGGCATCCATCCAGGCATCGCTTCGGCGCGCCGGGCGGAGCCGACTCCGGACGGAAATGCGACAGGTGGCCATAGGAGGCCACGCTTAGGCATCGGCCTCCCGCCAGCCATTGCATGATGTCCAAGTCATGGCAGGATTTGGCCAAAATCATCGGACTGGATGACTCGCTGTTATTGAAATATCCCCGCACATACGAGTGGGCCTGGTGCCAATAGCCGACGTTCTCGTTGTGCTGGATCGACATCAGGCGGCCGATTCGTCCTTCATCGAGCAGCCGTTTAAGCTCTTGGAAAAAAGGCGCATACCGGAGAACATGGCAAATCGTTAACGTACGGTCGAAGGCTTCCGCCTGCCGGCCCATATCGATGCATTCCTGCCACTCCGGGGACATCGGCTTTTCCAGCAGCACATGATACCCGGCTGCCAACGCCTTCATGGTCGGCTCATAGTGGTCCCGGTCCCTCGTGCAGATGAAGACCGCATCCGATTGACGGGGGCCGGCAAACAGCTCATCCCAGCTTGCAAAGCATTGCTCATCCGCTATCCCGAACTTCGCTTGGCAGCGGCTGCGCCGCACCTCATCCGGATCGGCAACGGCAACAATCTGCATCTCCTCCGGTCGCTGGAGCGCATATCCGCTGTAAATCATGCCGCGAAGGCCGGCTCCGACCAGCGTGACCGTTAGTGGTTTTGGTTTACTCATGTCCTTCCACATCCTTTCCCTCTAGTTGCCAACGATATTCTACCCGCGGTTCGTTCAGCTCGGAGGGATCAAGCATCTTGAAAATGCCGGGAAACACGACGCTCATCGCTTCCTCCTCCTCAAGCTGCCGAGCCCTGACCAGATCGGCTGCGCTGCTCACAGGATGAATGGCCGTAATCGCGCCGATTCTATGGTCAACCTCCGCGGCAAGCTGCACATACAACCCTTCCCGACCTACCGTATAGAACGGGGCCGCTCCCGCCTGCCACTCATCAAAGTGGGAGATAACCTCCATGCACCGGATGACATCGTACGTGCGCAGCGCAGCCAAACTGTCCCCGAGCCAGATCAAATCATCGGCAAGCTTATGCAGCACCCCAAAATAAGAACGCGCGGGCTTACCATAGATCGGATAGGGCTCATGAGGACCGACCCCGGACGTGTTCAGCACCAGCACGGCGCGGCCGGATCGGCAGGTTTCCTGAATCCAGGCCCAATGCGCTTTCAGCTGACGGGTCCCTCCCCGCCAAACGGCAACGGTCAGCGGCCGCCTTCGTTCGGCTGTATCCTCGGCCAGTCGGAATACATAACCGCTGTTCATGATGCCCTCCTGCGACCACCACAAGCGATAATCGGCCTCAAGGCCCTCCACTGCGCCCAGCCCAATGATGCGCGGGTTCAATTCGCAAGGCTTCCGGGAGGCGTAAATCTTCTCCTGCAGCCACTGCCTTGCTTGATCCTGTCTTTGCTGCGTCGGCAGCAGCGAACGGGCTGCTGCCAGCTGGTCGCAGCGATCGGCATTGAAGTCCCGGATCGTCCTTCCGTCCGCCTTATCCCGGTACACCTGACCGCCGGGACTGCACCACAGTTGTTCCGGAGGCAGCGCCTCGATCTTCATGGCATCGTTGGGAACAACCTTCACCTCGAGATGCCGGACGAAAAATGCCGCGGCCGCCGCGGCCAGCCGATCCGTATAGCGGTGCGTCGAGGCGTCGGTCACAAGCTGCAGGTCGCCCGGGTGACCGAGCAGCTCCCAGAAGCGCCTGCAGCGATCAACGGTGCGCCGCGTGCCTTCAATCGGGAAGAAATCGTATTCTGCCGCCAACACGATCAGCGGCTTCGGCGCAAAAGCGATAAGCAGATCCTCATGGTCGTAACCCAGCCCGGACAGGCCCGGCCATACCTGCTCGGCATCCTGCACGCCGCCGGCATGCATGTACAGCTGCCGGTTCATGATGAAGGTGGCGGGAGCCGCCGCCGCAATGCGTTCATCGCAGACCATCATCATGGCCGTCTGCGTTCCGCCGCCGGAATTTCCCGTTACGCCGATCCGCGAAGGATCGACCTCGGGCCGTTCGCACAAGTAGTCGATGGCACGCATGGCATCGTGAACGAAATATCGGGCTACGCTGTCGCCGAGCATATGGCACTGAACGCCATACTGCTGATGCTCCTTCGTTCCCCATAGGACGCTCCCTTCCCGATCCTCGAAATCATGAAGGCTAAGGCGCTCGCCCTGCCCGATCGGATCCATGGCCAGCACGATGATGCCCGCCCGGACGAAGTGCTGGATGACGCGCTGATAATAGGCATCATGCTTCGCCCCCAGCTCGTGCCCACTCAGAAACAGGACGGCCGCGGAGCGTTCTTCCCGGTGATCGGGCAGATACAGATTCGACGTGACGGCATACCCCGGAAGGGACTCGAACATCACCTTCTCTACTTGAAAGCCGGTTCCGCGAATACATCCCGTTGTGCGTCCGTTAAGAAGGGTATCGGTTCTGCCACCTGACATGTTGCCGGCGTCCCCCGCGGACCAGCGCGAACGTTCCTTAAGCGGAGAGCTGTCAGGCGATGTTTCCTCCCCGAAGGCCGCCGTTTCCTCCCTTTCCAGGTTCGCGAATGCATCGGGAAGACCGCCGATGGACTTCAGGAAGGCTGCCCTTATGGCCTCCTGCCGCTCTCTTGCCGCCTCGGCCGTGACGATGGAATCGCGAATAGCATCCCCGGCGGCAAATGCGGCATCGGAACGCTCGAACACATGCGCTTTCAACTGATCCCGCGTGTCGTATAGCGTGCAGACATACTGCTCCAGTTCCTGAACGCTGTTCATCTCGATGAACTCCTGTTGACGAGCGTCGGCGAAACGTCCGGCAGCTTCATCGCCCGGCCTTCGGCAATGGAGCGATTGGCCGTGGCGCCGATCAGAAGGGATTCGGCGCCTACCGAGCTGTCGGCTTGTTGATCTAGCGGATCTTCGATCCCGCCTTCGAACAGCGCCTTGCGCAGCTTCGCATCCCCGCCGCCGTGACCGGCGGCCGATGTATTGACCTCGACCAGCTCTTCCGTGCCATCGGCTCTGAAAATATGAATCCGGCTCGCTTCCCCTTGCTTCATATCCGCGTTGCTGTATACATTCGAGACCTCAATCCGGCCTTTGCTGCCGTTGATCGCGGCGCGCCAGCCTTCATACGGGCTATAGGCGACGAGGGAATAGGTCAGCATCGCATCATTGTCGTACCGGACATTGACCGACATCGTGTCATAAATGTCGATCCGGCCGTCAAACAGGCAGCGGTCCCGCAAATAGCCGTCAGCTTCTTCCGCCTGGCGATAGTATTTTTCAAGAAACGGATCCTTTTCGATATCCATATAGAACTCACACTCGTCTTTCCGGTGGCAAGTCAGGCATCGTGCTCCATGGTCCTGCCGGTCGTCCCCGTACACCCGTCTCGTCCCAAACGCATGAACTTCCGCGGGACGGCTGTTCATCCACCAGTTCACGATGTCGAAGTGATGCGTGGACTTGTGAACCAGCAGCCCGCCGCTGTTCTTCATCTCGGCGTGCCATCTGCGGAAATAGTCCGCGCCATGCCGGCGGTCCAAAAACCACTCCAGATCAATATGGTAAACATCTCCGATGACTCCTTGCAGCAGCAGTTCCTTCACGGTCGCAAAATAAGGCGCAAACCGAAGGTTGAACGTGACCGTCACCTTCTTGCCGCTCTCCGACTCCGCCTGCAGTATCTCCCGGCACTTGTCTTCGTCAATCGTCATCGGCTTCTCGCTAATGACGTCGCAGCCTGCCCTCAAGGCTTGCACGATATAGGTATGATGCGTGTAATCCGTACTCGCCACGATCACGACATCCGGCTTCGCGGCGGCGATCATTCCGTCAAAATCATCGTAGACGGGGATCCCCCCGCACTCCTCGCTCAGAAAGCGCGCCCGCACCGGATTGGCATCATACACGCCTTCAAAGGCAAGGGCACCTCTCCAGTCGGTAACCATCGGCTTAGCAAACATATACAGCGCTCTCGATCCAGCGCCGACCAGCACGTACTTCTTCATGTCGTAAGTTCCTCCTTCAGCCTTTCATCCCTGTCGAAGCGATGCCTTGAACAAATTGCTTCTGCGCGAACAGATAGACGATGACGACCGGCAGCGTCGTAATAACGGCCCCCGCCATCAGCAGCGCTTGATTGACGTTCTCCGATTTCAGGTAGAGCAAGCCGAGCGGCAATGTGTACAATTCCTTGTCTTGCAGGTAAATCAGCGGGCCCAGCGTGTTGTTCCACGCGCCCATGAAGGTGAATACGCCCAGCGCGGCCAGCGCCGGCTTGCACAGCGGCAAATAAATTTTGAAGAATATGCCCGGCGGGCTGCAGCCGTCGATCGTAGCCGATTCATACAGCTCTTTGGGCAAGGATTTAATGAACTGATGCATCAGGAAAATACCGAACGCCCCGCCCAGAAAGCTGGGCACGATCAAAGGGTAATACGAATTCAACGCCCCGAATTCCTTCCAGATGAAATAGGTCGGGATCATGGTCACTTGCGACGGAATCATTAGGGTAGCCAGCATGATCATATAGATCAGCCCCCGCAGCCGAAAGGTAAACATCGCCAGCCCGAAGGCCACGAAAGCGCTGGAGACCAAGGATCCCACCATCTCGATCGAAACGATGAAAAAGCTGTTCAAGGTATATCGGCCGAAGTCGACTTTATTCCATATCGTCACATAGTTATCCCAATTCAGCGGATTCGGGATGAGCTGCGGCGGCATCTGCGAGATGGCGCCAACCGTCTTCAGCGACGTGGACAGCATCCATATGAAAGGGAACACCATGAAAACCGCACCGGCAATCAGCAGCAGGTACATCAGCACCTTAAGCAAGGGGTGAGTCGTCTTAGTCATAGTGCACCCACTTTTTCTCGAAATACTTCTGGAACAACGTGAAGCTCAGGATGATGACAAACAGCAGCCAGGCCGTTGCCGATGCCGGTCCCATCTTGAAGAGCAGGAACGCGTCCCGGTACACCAGCAGATTCGGCACCATATTTCTCTCCGGTATGCCCGTGGTGATGGAGCCGAACAGACCGAGGAACACGTCGAATGCCTGGAATGCCGAGATGGTAGACAAAATCATGACGAGATACACCATCGGCGTCACCATCGGGAATACCACCTTCGTCAGCTGCTTCCAGCCATTGGCGCCATCGATCTGCGAGGCTTCCAGCACCTCTTTCGGAACGTTCTGCATGCCGGCCAGAATCATGATCATGGATTGGCCCACGCCCTTCCATACCTGAACGATCGCGATGCTGGATATGACCATCAGCCAATGGCTGCTGTCAATCCATTTGACGGGGGCAAGGCCGACAGACTCCAGCACCCAGTTAATCACGCCGTATTGATAGTTGAACATCCACACCCAGACCACGCCGCCGGCGATCCACGGTGTCACGACGGGGAGGAAATAGAACAGCCGGAACAAGCCCTTGGCCCGGATGGCCTGATTCAGCATGAATGCGATCACGAATGCCATTAACGTCTGAATCGGCACGAAGATGAGCGCAAACACAAACACGTTCCGGATGGACACCCAGAACTCGTGCTTGTTCAGGACGCGCACCCAGTTGTCCAGTCCGATCCACCTCGGCGGGTTAAACAAATCCCACTCCGTGAAGGAAATATACGTGGAGAAGAGGATCGGAAATAAGAGAAAAACCACGACATTGATGACAAACGGCAATGTGAAGATATAACCCCAGTATCCTTGTTTCTGCATGACACACCTGCCTTTCGTTAACGGAGCAGGGATGCAATCCGACACGTCGCCAAGACTGCATCCGCCCTGATCCCATGAAAGTTATTTACCGGAGTCCAGCACATCCTGAACCTTGGCATGAATATCCTTCACGCCGTCTTCCACCGAAACGTTGCCCACCATGATTTCATTGACCACCTGCTGCACCAGAATGCGCCATTCGCTCCATGTAGCATTCTCGTCCAGGGTAACGCCGCCTTCGTTAATGCCGTCCGTGAAAGCCGCTTTGTTCAGCGGTTTGGTTGTGCTGTCCTTCAATTGATCCAGCGCCGACTTCTTCACGGGCAGCGTGGATCCCGTCTTGACGATGATATCCTGCACTTCATCGCCGAGGTAATATTTCAGGAACTCCCAGGCGGCATCCTTCGATTCCTGCTTCGCTCTGGAGGAGACCAGCCACGTGTTGGCTACCATCGGAACATAGCGCTTGCCGTCAACCCCTTTCGGAATTTTGACGACATCCCAGTTCGTATCGGCAAAGCTCTCGTTCATATTCACCTGCAGGCTGTATTGAAGGAAATACATCGCGGCCTTGCCGCTCGCGAATACTTCGAGCTCGCCGCCGTTCGCTTTCAGGTAATCGATATCGGCAAAATAGCCTTGATCCAAACCGTCATACAGCTGCTGTAATCCGGCCGCGGTTTTGGGATCGTCAAACCGCGATTTCGTCAGGGTGTCGTCCAAGGCCGAGCCGCCTGCCTGCTTGATCCAAGGAAACCAGCCGTTGGTTATGGAAAAGGAACCGATGAATCCGAATTGGCTGGTTTGGTCTCCTTCCTTGATCGTCAGCTGCTTGGAGGCTTCAATGAGGTCGTCAAAGGTCCAGTCGTCGGTCGGTACCGGCACGCCGGCCTTCTCGAAGACATCCTGGTTGTACGCTAGCGCAATCGGGTTAATACCGTGGGGGACGCCCCAGATCTTCCCTTCCGGCGTTTTGGCGGAGAACAGGCCGTCGATGTATTCGTCCGCTTTCAGGTCGGATTCAATGTAGGAGGACAAGTCCTCTGCCACACCGCGTTCCCCGTAGCTAAGTATGGTGGCGTTCTCTTGGAACCAGACATCCGGCATCGTGTTGCCTGCAATCTGCGTGGCGATCTTGGACGTAAAGTCCCCCCACGGCGCTTCTTGGATTTCAACGTTGATGTGGGGGTGGGACGCAATAAAACCGTCGATAATTTCTTTGCTCGTCACCTCATAGCTGCCAGGGAGCCCAATCTTGAGCGTCACCTTCTCTTTGCTGCCTTCCGCTTCCCCCGGCGAGACCTCCTCATCGGTTGACCCGCCGGATGAGGAGCATGCGGTGAACATCATCATAAACGCCAGCATCAAAGAGATTACCTTTACCTTTTTAGACATTGAAAACCCTCCTTTTTGAATTACAAATAGAGATTGCGTGTTTTCTGCTCCAACTCATTCCAATGGTATTCATTTTATAGTAATCGATTTCTGTAACGAGTATAGCATGGAAGCCCTTTCTTGAATAGAGTTTTCTATGCTCCCATCGATTATTTTTATAATATAAGTCTGACTTCGAGCGTTATATAAGGTATTCCGAGGTTTAACAGGGATTGTTTTCCACATGCTGAATCAAGAAACGGATAGGAAAAAAGTTAGTAATCGATATCTTTATTAACAACAAATAAAGCCCGAGCGTTTTTGAAATGCCCGGGCTTTATCCCATCCTTGTATTCACTTGTTCTCCCGGATATCCCGGACCGATTTTCGCTCCAGCAATTTAGGCTGCAGCATAACATCAAACATCGGGCTATCGTCGCCCTGCATCATATCCAGCAGCATTTTGCAGGCCATCTTCCCCATCTCGTAATCGGGCTGCTTTATCGTTGTGAGCGGCGGATGAATCATCTGCCCCACGTCAATGCCGTCAAAGCCCATTACCGAAATCTGCTCCGGCACCTGAATGTCGCGCTGCGACAATTCGTTGATCACCCCAAAGGCCATCATGTCATTGCACGCAAATATCGCCGTCGGCTGCGGCGAATGTTCCAGCAGTCTCTGCGTGAGCTGCTTGCCCGTATCGAATTCGGTGATCGCGTTATACACTTCCTCGGTCGGGGACTCGACCACCAGCGGTTTGAGACCTGCATCCTTCATCGCCGACATATAGCCCTGATGAATGCTTCGGCGGCTTGGACGATCCAGCTTGGAAGTGACATAACCGATGCGCGTATGCCCCTTCTCCTGCAGATGCTTGGTTGCGATGTAACCGGCCTTGTGGTAGTCGAACTCGATCTGGTTAATGTTATCCTCATCGATCTTCTGATCGATGGCGATGACGTTCAGGCCAAGCTTCATCAGCTGGGTCAACTGGCTCTTATCCTTGGAGATCGAGGAGATGATCAGGCCTTTGACCTGCTTCTCCATGATCGTCCTTAAATATTCATCCTCCAACGCCGGATCTTGCAGGGAATTGCATACGATAACCGTAAAATTATTCTGCCGGGCCACCTCTTCGATTCCGAAAATGACGGAAGAATAAAATGGGTTCACAATAGAAGGAATGATGACTCCGATCGTATTGCTGCTATTCTTCTTCAGCTGTTTGCCGAGCATATTCGGAATATAATTGGACTCCTTCGCGATTTGCTGGATGCGCTCTTTAAGCTCCTTGCTGACAGGATAACTGCTGTTGCTTAACACGCGCGAAACCGTTGCCGAAGAAACGTTTGCCATCTTCGCTATATCATGTATCGTGGTCGGCTTCTTCATAGGATCCCTCACTTATAGTAATCGTTTACTATTGTAAAGTATACAAATAGCTGACATAGAAAGCAATAAACCGATGAAAATATCCGTCAAGCTCACGCCCCGTTACATCTGCAGATCCCAATTTCTCGGCGCTAGCCCCAATGCCCGGAACGCTATTCAGTCGCTGGATGCGACGAACGCCAATATCGATTTGTCCTCCGTGCTTGCGAACAAAAAAAGACCGCCGGGTCATCCCCGGCGGCAAATATATTGGTGGAAGGAATTTCATCGTTCAGTAGGAATAAGGAGCAGCTAAAAAATGACTGGGACTGAGATTACACTTCAGGCGTTCCGTAGGTTGCGAACCAACCCTTGATCGTATCGAAATCATCCGTAAAGGACAGGGAGAGCAGCAGCAGAACGCGGGCTTGTTGAGGACTCAGGTTGTCGCCTGAAATGATGCCCTCTCCGCCGCCGTATACGCTGCCAGAGCCTGTACGGGTCGTAGTTACGAAGACCACCCCCTTTTCGATGGCTTCTTTGCGGGCGGCGCTCATCTCTCTCGAGATGCCGCCTGCGCCGGTACCGGAGGTGACGATGCCTTTAGCTCCATCTGCCACAAAGCCTTTGATCGCGCCGCCGCCGGCCTCCTGATAAGAAACCGCAATTTCGACCTTCGCCAGATCCCCTTTCGAGATTTTGCTCAGATCAAACACCGGTTTGCCCTGACCTTCCTCTTTCATTGCACGGAGGGGAGCCCGGTAGATACGGATATTCTCGTCATCGATATATCCGACCGCGCCCAGCATAGGCGTTTCGAACGTGTCGGTACGGTAGTCATTGGTCTTGGTTACGCCGCGCGCCAGATGAATCGTGTCATTCAGCATCAGCACCGTGCCGAAGGATTCCGTACGGCCGCTTCCGGCAAGCTTGATGGCGTTGTACAGGTTCGCTTGGGCATCGGAACCGATCACCGTCCAAGGTCTCATGGAACCGGTGATAACGACGGGTTTATCGCTTTGCACCGTCAGATCGAGGAAGTACGCAATCTCTTCCATCGTATCCGTCCCCGTTGTCACGACGACGCTATCGTACACCTCCAGCGCCTTGTCGACGGTCCGGGAAAGATCGTATAAATCGGCCATGGTATAGGCGCTCGACCCGGAGTTGCCGAACTGGAGCGTACTGATATCCGCAATCTTGTCCGTATTCGGAAGCTCGCCCACCATGTTTTCAATCTTCAGCGTACCTGCCCGATAGGATTGAAAGCTGGTAGCATCCGTCGATTGGCCCGCCAAAGTGCCGCCAGTCGCAACCACCAGCACGTTCGGCTTCGCCGATTGTTTAGAGGCCTCCGACAGGGGAGGAACCGTCGTATTCCGGCCTGGCGCCGCAGGAGTTTGCACGGGTGAAATCGCACTAACCGTCCCTTTCACTTCCGTTACCGTCGCAGCATGGGCCGCATACGTCCCAACAGGCGATAAAGAAATCACAAAAGCGGTAAATGCAGCGGTACTCCATACTGCTAACGGGCGTTTCGACTTTGGTTTCATCATGGCACTCTCCTCTGATGTTAATGTGATATTATCTAACATAAACCTATGTATTCGTTAGAATCATTCTATTTAATGTTATTTAATATAACAAATATTACATGCAGTAGAAAAAGCGTTTACAATGATAGTTTATAGATGATAATCCCTATTAATTTGCCTTTTTTGATAGATTTAAATTTAATAAAATCCAGAAATATATGGAGCCCATCATCAGACATTCAGATTATTTAATGTTATATAAATTAACACAAAAAGCCGTCTGCAAACGATTCTATCCGAGCTATAAACAACAACAAGGGATAGTCCATCACCTTCCGGTCGGACTATCCCTTGCACTTGTTATCATTCATTGCGCTTGCTGCGATTATCTTGTAGAAACGCCTCCTGCTTAATCCGCCTGTCCCGGTTCCTCCACAGCCCCTGCTTCGGTGACGCGGTACGCCATAATTTCACCATCGACCACGTGATAGATGGAATAAGAGTCCACCAAATTGTTCTCGTTAAAGCTAATCATGAGCTGCGCCTTCATGCTTCCGCTATCGAGGCCCTGAACATCTACCGAAACGGCGGTTTCGGGATAATGGTAGCCTGCCTTGCCTGGATGATCATACTGCCACGAAGTGAATCCCCCGCCTTTAGCCGTCGTCTTCGCCTCCCCAAGCTGTTGCCGGACTTCTTCCATCGTCTTGTTTATCAGCGACAGCTCTTTCAGGGAAGAAACAACATCTTCTCCCTGCTCTTTCGAGGTTGAAGCGTCTGCTTGAGGGGTTGCATTTTCCGCGGAAGGGGCCGGAACAGACGGCGACGGATCGGCTGCCTTCGCTACCGATTGATCTTCTGAAGCCTCGTCACTCTCTCCGGCAGGAGTTGCCTCTTTCTTCTCCTCCGGCTGCGGCTGCTTGGATAATTCAAGCCCTTGCACGGATGTGTTCACCGGCTCGCTCTCCACCAGGGGAGTTTCGTTGCTGCAGCCTCCGATCACCAGCACGGCCACGACAGCAATCCATATCACGCTAATCTTGTTCATTGCTCACTACTCCTTCGTTGTCTCTCCATTATGATTGGAGGTAATATGGAATTCCTTCATCATGTTATGGAAGCGTGCACCGAAGCCTTCGGAGGCCTCCAGGAAGTACTGCTGCTTCACGACAAAGCTGCCGCCTTGCCCGTTATCGAACACGTAATACCGTATGACCGGATCATCCCACTCTTTGCCGCCGGTGCCGCCTACCGCACGCACCTCCCAGCCTTGAATCGGTTCATCCACGAGATTCGCCTCGACCTTCGGATACGTTTGCAGCTCCTTCTGAAGCTGCTCCGCTGCGCTCTTCGGATCAATGCCCTCCTGCGAAATTTCCATGAACACCTCCGGATAGCGGTCATCCGTCGGCTTCTCCTTCAATTCAATGCGGTCCACGCCCGATTGATGAACCATCTTAAACCGGCTCTCATCCATATAAATCACGTAATCCGCTCCCTCATGCAGCTGATCCACGCTTGTTTCCGGCATGCCTTCCAGCTCCTGTTCAACCGTCTTCTGAGGAGCGAACCATTCCTTCACCTGATCAATGAACGCTTGGACAGGTGCCGTCTGAAAGCTGACGGTCAGCACGATGGCTGCCGCAGCGGCGGTTCCCGCAATCCATCCGGCCGCTCTTCGTCCCGAACGGCGGCGCCCTTTCGATTCCCTTGGCGCGAAGCGGGTCTCCGGCTCCGCCGGCTGCTGGGCTTGCTCGTTATGAATCCGCTCCTTGATCGCCATCCAAATCTCGTCTTTATGTCGCATCGCGTCATCCGTCCCCTTTTTCAGGCCGTCTGCAATCTCTTGATCCCATGGATCACGTCCCATGCTGATTCCCTCCCCTATTCTGCAGCATCCATTCCTTTAATTTCTTTCTCGCTTTGAACAGCCTGGACTTCACCGTGTTGACGTTCAGCTCCATCATGTCCGCGATATCCTTCTCGGCTACATCATTCAAATATTTCAAAATAACGGGAATCCTGTGCGGATCATCCAGCCGCTGCACCAGCTCATATACCTCGCCGTGCCGGTCAAATTCATAGGTGTCGCTCTCGGAGGGAAGATCCCTCTCCTCGGAAATTTCCGAAGGCACCATCTTCGCATGTTTCTTCAAATACCGGTTGCACTCGTTATAGAGAATCCGGTTGAACCACGGCTCAAAGGGTCTGCTCAAATCATAGGACCCCAGATTGCGGTAAACCCGGATAAACGTTTCCTGGACCACGTCGGCGGCGCTTGCCGAACTTCCGGTGACTGCGGCTGCCGTTCGAATCGCCCGATCCGCATATAAACGATACAATTGTTCGAACAGTTCATCGCTGTACTCCGTCTTTAATCGTTGTATAAGGTCGTGTACCAAACCGTGCTTGCCTCCTTTCACTTGGCCAATCACTTACAATACCCCGGCATGCAGGCAAAAAGTTTTCGAGTACGTTATTTTTTTAGTATGTAAAAAAAGGATACCCCGATGCCGCACGGCCGAAGTATCCTTTTTCTATATTATAACCAATCATTAAGCTTGCGCCGGGATCGGTTCCATTGAGTGTGCCTGATGGCTCACCGGCTCGACTTGCTCTGCCTTGCGGAGGTGCTTCTGCCCCCGCCAGCGGAAGAAAGACAACACGCCGCGCAAATACTCGTCGGCAATCATGCAGGAGTAGATGCCGATAAGACCCCATCCCATGTGTATGCCAAGCACATAGGACAGCCCGGTGGCGACAAGCCACATCGAGCCAAGGGAAATGTACATGGTGAACCTGGTATCTCCGACGGCATTAAGCGAGTTGCCGAGCGCCATGTTGAGCATTTTGCCGGGCTGGAGAATCAGGTTCATCCCAAGAAGCGATGCCCCGATCGCAACGATCGTCTTATCGTCCGTAAACAGCCCCAGCAGCTGTTTTCCGAAAACATACAGGATGAACGCATTGACGACCACGTAAATTGCCCCGATACCCAGTGCGCGGTACGCGCTTCGGTATGCCTCCCGGATCCGGCCTGCGCCGAACAGATGCGCGATCTGGATCTGGGCCGCCATCGCGATCGACGAGCCAAGCAGGAAGCAGAAGGATTCCAGCGTATTCATGTACGTACGGGCTGCCAGCTCGGCGGCACCCAGTGTTGCAATGAATGAGTAAATGATCAGCTGCGTAAAAACCCAGCAGGACATATTGATGCCGAGCGGCCAACCAATCTTCAGGATTTCGCCGAACAGCGGGCGGTCGAACACCCGGAATTCCTTCCATTTGATTCGGTATTCAAAGGAGCGCAGAAACATGTACACCAGCAAGAGAACGGCAAGCAACCGGCTGACCACCGTCGAAATCGCAACGCCGGTAAGCCCCCACTGCGGGAAGCCTAAAGCTCCGAATATAAACCCATAGTTCATAATGACGTGGATGATATTCATCCCGATAGCCACGTACATCGGCCCGCGCGTGTTGCCGGTATTGCGGATGACCGTGCTCATCGTAGCCATCATGGCAATCAATATCATTCCGCCGCCGACAATGGAGATATACGTTCCCGCAAGCGGAAGCAGATGCTCCGGCAGCTGCAGCACCGAGGCGATAGCCTCCGGCATTGCAAACAATATCACGCTGCACGCCAAGCCGATGATGGTGGTGGCGCTTACCGCCATGATGCCGATCGTTCGGGCATCCCCCGTCCGATGCGAGCCGATCTTTTGGGCAATGAGAATGCCGGCACCGCTGGCGACCGTCATGAACAGCGTCGTCATCGCCTGAAACAGCTGATTGGAGAAGCCGACCACGGCCACCGCATCGTCGGAAATCCGGCTGACCATCAATGTATCCACCGCTCCCAGCAGAAACTGCAGGAACAGCTCGATAAATATGGGCCATGCGAGAACCCATAATGTAAATTTGTTTGTGTTTTTATCCAACATTCCAACCTCCACCCATGATGTAAGGGTTAAACACAATTCATGATGAAACGGTCTTTAACCTTTTCAAATTATAGATGGTATACTGGAGTTATAATATCATTTTCCGAACGAAAACTTTCAAAATTCAAACCTCGCGAACCACGAAAGGGCTTTCTTATGACGATCCTGAATTTTACCGTTCCGCCGCTGCCGGAATACATCAATAGCGGGCTTACCCGGGCTCCGATTCACAGTGGACATCCCAACCGCAAAAACATCGGTATCTTTGATTTGCTCGTCGTTAGGAAGGGAGAGCTGCATGTCACCGAGAACGGAAATCCTTATGAGATCAAACCCGGCATGTTCCTGATCCTGCGTCCCGATACCCATCATTTCGGTACGAAAGGATGTACCGAGGAGACCGATTATTACTGGCTCCATTTCCAGACTTCCGGGGATTGGCACCCGGACGAGGCCTGCCAAGCGCCTAGAAGAGAGGAAGTTCCGGAGCTGAAGGCGATGACGCCGAACTATTTTTCCGTCAACATTCCCCAGTTCGGCACCCTGCCTCAGCCGGAAAAGGCCATGGAGCTCCTGGCTACCCTGTCTTCGCTGGTTCAGTACGGTCACCAGGCCAAAATCCTGTGGCGGCAGCAGGTGGTGTTCCAAGAGCTCATCGAGCAGCTGGCCGCCGCATTGGATACGCCCCTCTCCTCGCCCTCCTCCGCTTGTGCCGAACGGGCCGCAGCTTATCTGCGGAAGCATTATCGCGAGGAGTTCAAGGTACAGGAGCTCGGCGACCGCATCAACTTCCACCCTGTCTATATCGCACGCTGCATGCAGAAGGAATTCGGCTGCTCGCCGGTTGAATATTTGCAGCGCTATCGAATCGAGCAGGCCAAGATGCTGCTGATGCAGACGGACTTCAGCATCAGCCGGATCGCGGAGGAGGTCGGTTTCAATCATGCGGCCTACTTCACCTCCTGTTTCACGAAGCAGGAAGGGATCTCGCCGCGCAAATACAGGCAGCGGTTCTTCATGAATTAATTCATTTTTACGCAAAATCCAAGAAAGTGGCTTGCAACCTGGGCGGGAAGCCTTTATAATGAGAATTAACCACATGATAATGATTATCATTACCGGACAAGTGAGAATGTGTTGAGAATGTATTTATACTCAGGTTTACACGCTTTTCGCTTGAAGAGTTTATATACAAAGGAGAGCCGATTGACTTATGAAAACGACTTCCCGCCGCTGTTCTCTGCAAATGGATGATTATTTGGACCTGCTGAACCTCGCGATCCAGCTTGGAGACGTGAAGTGGCAGAAAGAAATCACCCGCAAAATGGAAATGACGCTGTCCACATTAGAGACTGCAGCTCAATAAATAACACAGGGATTACATAATCCTGCATATAGGAAAGACACCCGATCACTATTCCAGGCATGTCCTTGAAAAGCAGATCAGGTGTCTTTTTTCCGTCTACTGTCGTTTCTTCTCCGGGTTCCGGCACTCTAAACTACTTCTTCGCAAAACCATCCAAATCATGCTTCAACCTGTTGTTAAGCGCTACCAATTCGTCGTAATCGGAAATGTCCAGATTGACTTCTCCCCCCTCAACCGAATCCGTAACGTAATACACCTTGTACATCAGGGAAATCAATGCTTCCGAATCCTTCATGATGATCGCGTACTTCTCGATGTCTTCCTCCGAGAACTCCCCGTTCTCCGCATAGCTTTCCCGTATGCTGTCGGACAGAGCCAGGAACTTTCCTGCGATGGGGTTAAGCAGCTGCGAACGGACGGCTTCATCCGCTGTCTTGGAATACGCTTCGATGGCCGCCAGCTTCAGCCGCACTTCCGCAAGGCGCGCTTCATGAAGGGGCATGGACTTCAGCTCCAAAATGTCGGTGTAATGGCTCCATATTTGAAATAGAGATGTGCCCAATATGCTTTGCAAGGTCATTTTCGTTCCCTGTTCGATCTTCTTCTGATGTTCAATCAGAAACACGGTGCAGGCCAGCACCAATGCTACCATCCATACCCAGATCCATTTTGCTGAATTCGTCATAACGCACCTCCGACTCCTCTATTTTACCATATTAAGGATAAAACGAGATGGAATATATCATGGTCAGAGAGCAGAATAAACGACCCAGTCCATAAGACTGGATCGTGCCGAATCTTTAGCTGCCTCGAATTTGGCGCCACATCGTCACCATGTCGATCCAACCGCGATGTTCGGTTATTTTACCATCGGCTACCCGATATTGACGGTACAGTGTCACATCAATGGTATTGCCTGTTGGAGAGTTGCCAAAAAACATGCCGGTATGCGTGCCTTTTACCGCCATTCTTACTAATACCTTATCCCCTTGGGCGATCATCTGTTCCACGGTATAGTGTTTATCCGGAAATGCCCCCAGTATGGTTAAGGCAAATTGTTTCAAGCCTTCTTTCGATTGATAAGAATGCTCTTGATAACCGGCCGATAAAAATTGATCCGTGCTGTCCATATCACTCTGATTCCAGAAACTCTCGATAAATGCGGATACCGTTTCCATATTGTTCTGTTCTATTGTTTTCATCATATAACATCTCCTTTGTTCGTTGGGTTTTCCGATTGCTTTACCGTGAACATCCGCAGCTACTTTGCCTGGATTTGGGGCAGCAGCGTCCCTGTATCGAACCAACCACTGTGATTCGTAATTTCGCCATCTACGATATGAAATTCCCGGAACTGGGTAATCTGAACGGATTTGCCCGTCGGCGGATTTCCTGCAAAGCTGGCATTATGCGTTCCTGTAATAACAATTCTTGCTATGACCTTCTCCCCTTGGGCTAAGGTATCGGCTAGCATATAGTGTTGATCCTCGAAGGCTTCTGCGATCTGTTCGGCAAAAAACTGATCCGTCTGATAAATATCCCCTTCATTCCATATCTCCTCGATCTTTGCGGTCACCATTTCGATATTGTTCTGCTCTATGGTCTTCATGAAAAACATCTCCTTTGTTGGTTATTTGCATTATGAAAGCAGGCTGCTCTTTATCCCTCAAATAGAGACAATGGGATACTATCAGCTAATGCTTTATATCCTGCATCGCTAAGATGCAGATGATCGCCATAATCATAGGCGGGAAGCAGTTCGTTTGGAGCTTCGGGATTAGCTAAGGCCTTGTCAAAGTCAAACATTCCATCGAATACATGTTGAGTACGAATCCACTGGTTGACTTCTTGGCGAACTCGTTCCTTTTCCTCCGAGTAATAATTTGCATTGCCGAACGGGGTGAGGGTGCCTATATATATGCGTACTCCTTTCGCATGCGCTTCGACAGCCACCTTCTTCATGCCCGCGATAATTTGATCTGCGGTCGCATTCCCAAGGCCGATATCGTTGATGCCTTCAAAAAAAATCACGTCTGTAATTCCAGGATGAGAGAAAACGTCGTGAACTAAACGCGAAAGCACATTTTCTCCGGCTACGGGCAGACCAACGTCTGGACCGCTCTTTAGAATCTGATTCCCGACGATGCCGGAATTAAGGACCGCAATTTCCTGGTCAGTCTTTTCCCGAACAAGACGATCGTAAAATAAATCTGGCCACCGGTGGTTAGATCCTGCGGTAGACGTACTCCCCTCTGTAATCGAGTCGCCTAGTGCAACAATCACTCGTGAATTCCTTCCCTGGGATAATACCTCCATACCGGATACCCAATAGCAGGAGTGGGTCTTTTGCTTGAAGAATTCTGTACTGTTATCCGAAGCGTGATCCCCATCGGCGATATAGCTGATTTGGGGTGGGGAAAAATGCCAAGTAGATGTTTTAGTTGATTGAGGAACATATATGCTTATGGCTACATCCACAGCTCCACTCACGTTAAGATCCACGGGATCAGTATAGATTTCTCGTCCGGCAGGAATGATGATGATTGATTTCCGTTCGAATGTGACATGTCTATCGCTACCTGGAATCGTATAACCATCTTTATTGGAAAGCGCTAAGTTTACGCTGCCGAATACTACCTGTTCGGAACCATACAGATTGGATAACTTCAATCGTATGGTAGAGCCGGCGGTATGGGGGTGTACGATCATGCGAATCGTCTGGTTATCCAATGTATCGATGGCGGTGAATCTTGCATCGTAGTAAGTCTGGCTTGCAAACCAGGAACCCAACCAACGTTCGCCTGCCTCTACAGTTGTTCCTGCCGTCTTCTTTATACCTGGCTGAATTGCTTTCACATGTATTCTCCTTTCCACCTAATACGTAACTAAATGGTCACGTATTAGGCGCATCGTTATACAGTCATCCGTAAAATGCACAGTTACCCATAGGATGGATCGCAGTTTAGAAATCCGTAAAGTCCTGTTACCGTAGTGACATGACACCAACAGAAAGCGACCGGGTCAGAACGAGAAACTTCTCTACAGCAGCATCAACCCTCTCCCTCAGCCCAGCATCTAATGGAACACCCTCCGCATCAAAGCCTTGCGATCCCACTCCGATAGAAATCCACTCCGGGCTGTTAACCCCATGCAAGTTGCGCATAATACTCTGAAGATGGGTCAGCGAACTCACCCCGACCGGTCCGCCTGCAGAGCTCACGGAAAGCACCGGTTTCCCCGATATATGACTTACATTCATGTAATCCAGGGCATTTTTGAGCACCCCTGAAATCGAACCATGATATTCCGGTGTCGCGAAGATCAATCCGTCCGCACCTTTGACTATATCCAATACATACTGGACATTCGGGCTCAGTTCCACGTTGTCAGGCGAATAAAGCGGTAATTCCAATTCATTCAATTCGATACATGCGGCTGAAATTTGATGACCTTGCAGCAGCCTCCCGATATAGCGAAGCAATAACGTACTTGTAGCTCCTTGACGATTACTGCCCGCGATCATAACAATTTTCATATGTTTCCTCATCCTCCCTGTACTTTTTAACCACTATGGATTCTTAATCATCCAGACCTATGCTGTTTACTATGCTGCTTCGTCACTTTCATACCTCCCCATTCGTCCATTCAAAATGCCGTAAGCTGACAAACGATTCGTTGTATGATAATATGTGACTATACTGTCACGTTTATAATACGTTACCATTAGGTCACGTGTCAATAGCCATTTGAATTTTCTTAGCATGCTGTTAAGAAGGAGATGTCACGATTGGAAAATGAAGTATTTAAAGCACTGGCGGATCCCAGCCGGCGAACTCTCTTGGATCTGCTGTATAAATCAGATGGGCAGAGCTTAAGCGAGCTGTGCGTTCCCCTTGCGATGACCCGATTCGGCGTCATGAAGCATCTTCATATACTGGAGGAAGCCGGCCTTGTCACAACGAGAAAGGTAGGCCGGGAGAAGCTGCATTATCTGAATTCCGTGCCGATCCGTCAAATATACGACCGGTGGGTCAGCAAGTACGCTGAGCCCTGGGCGCTGGAATTAACATCCCTTAAAAATGAATTGGAGCGTGAACCGGATATGGAACAGAAACCCCGTCATGTAAACCAGATTGCTATTAAAGCAGCACCCGAGCAAGTATGGCGCGCCATAACCGATCCAGCCAAGACATCAAAGTTCTGGTACAACTGCTCGATCCAATCCAACTGGGAAATCGGTTCGCCATTCAACCTAAAGAACCCCGAGGGCAAGGTTCAAGCAGAGGGGACCATAATAAGTATAGATCCGCCGCATAAGCTGGTTCTGAGTTGGAGGATGTTAATAACCGATGATACTGCCGGCGAAAAGCCCTCGCGCATTACGTGGGAAATCGATCCCCATGCCGAGCTTAACGGCGTAACCCTGGTAACGGTTATCCATGATGAGTTTGATCAGGCGCTGCATACGGCTAACACGCTGAAGTTAGGCTTGCCGATCGTACTGTCGGGATTGAAGACCTTACTTGAAACGGGCTCAACGCTCACTAGTCAATAGTGGCGTCAACCGTGAAAAAGGGATCGGATGTAAAATAACAGTCCCCGGTTCATATAAGAGGGAGAACCCTGCCGCTTGACGGACAAGGTTCTCCCTTCATAGACAATATCATTTTGGCGTCTGGTCCTCCCAGCGTTTTTTTGAAATCATTCCTGCTGCAAGCCTGCATCCGTCTGCACCTTGATCCGGTATTCATGCGGCGAGATGCCTTCCAGCTCTTTGAAGACGCGCGAGAATTGCTTGGTGTTCTCAAACCCGACCGCTTTGCCGATGTCGGCAAGCTTCATGTCACCGTCCTGAAGCAGGTCCTTGGCTTTCGTTATTCGCAGCTTTTTGAGATAAACCACGAAATTTTCGCCCGTATGGGCCTTGAACGCTTCGCTAAAATACGAATAATTCAATGATACATAATTGCTGACCATTGCCATGTTCAGCGGCCTGTGATAATTCTCCTCCATGTAGCTGACCGCTGCCTTGATCTCGGAATGCTCGCTGTGGGCGGAACGGATCCCTTTCACATATTCGTTCACGTGCAGCAGCAGATGCTCCAGATTCCTGAAATACGTATGGAAATGACGGTAATTGTCCATCGTCCCAACCTTGCGGTACAGCTTCAACACTTCCACCATGGAGTCTCCGTACACGCGGAACACTTCGTCCAGCACCCGTTCATTAATCCGTTTGCTGACAAACTCCAAATAATCGATGGCCACATGGGGCATGTCATCGATATGGAAAATGTCCAGCAGCAGCGCCTTGATCTCCCGTTCCCGTTCCGTGCCGAGCATGTTGCCGAGCTTGCGGATATTCTCTTCCGGCACCGGGTACGTGTTCAGCTCCCCTTGAATGTCGTCATGGCTCATCAGTTTGACGTTGGGGTGAATGAACGTATAACTCAAAGCGGTCAGCGCCTGGTTGTAACAACTCCGAATATCCTCGAACCGGAAGCCTTTCCGGCTAATTCCGACGAAGAGCCCGTCCATCTCCCGCTCGGTAAACTGCCGTGCCAGCTTCTCGAATTGTCCGTCCGGACTGCCGATGAGCACGACCCTCCCCTTTCCGTCCAGGAAACACGCATTGATCCGCCCTTCCACCGAAGCCGTCATGTTATCAATCAGCTGCTTCAGCTCGTCCTTGTTCATGGAGTTGCCGTCTTCGTATTTGTATTTCATCACCGCTACCCGGAATGGCTTTACGAAGGAATCAAATCCGATTTCAGCCGCGGCAGCCTCCGGCTCCCCATCCACACTTTGGGGCCGCTCCAGGAGCTCCTTCAGCCGATGGGTCTGCAGCTGTTGAAGATATGCGTCACTGGCCGCCATGCGGTCACGCACGTCCGCTTGCCGGATCAAAACTTCTTCTGTCTTTCGGAGGGCAGCGAACAGTTCATCCCGTCGAATCGGCTTAAGAAGGTACTCTTTCACCTGGTACCGGATCGCCGCCTTCGCATATTCAAAATCGTCATACCCGCTAAGAATCAGAAAGACGGGTTTAACTCCCAGCGGACCCTCCCGTTCAGCCAACGCCTCGATCAGGCGTATTCCGTCCATGACCGGCATTCGGATGTCCGTAATGACGATATCGGACGGTTGTTCGTTGTAGGCATCCAGTGCTTCCTGCCCTTGGGCAGCCAAACGGATCTCGTATTGATCCGGGAACTCCCGTTCAATCATCGTTTTCAGGCCATACCGGATATTCTTTTCATCATCCACGATCATCAGACTTCTCATGTCCACTGCCTCCTCCTGTTAACAGCACTTTAGGGAATGTCATGGTCACCTGCGTAAACTTCCCCTCTTCGCTCTTCACTTCGATTCCATATTCATTCCCATAGAACAACCGGATTCGCTGGTGCACGTTTCGAAGCCCGATTCCACCGGCCTGCACGCCGCCGCGCCCATAATCTCCCGAAGGGAGCTCCTCGTCGTCCGCCGTTCGCAGAATCTCGCCCAGCCTGCCCAGCCGATAAGGCTCGATCCCGATTCCGTTGTCCGTGACGTTAATCGTAATCTGGTCCTCTTCCCATGCGATGACATCGATCTTGATCTGCTTCTCCTGATCCGGAAACTCCGGCCAGGCATGCTTGACGGCATTTTCCACGATGGGCTGCAGCGACATTTTCAATACCTCGAGCTCCATGAATTCGGACGGAATGTTGAGTTCAAGCCGGATCGGCTCGTCGAACCGGATATTCATCACATCGATATAGTTGCGGATATGGCGAATCTCATCCCTCAGCTTAACGTACTCTCCCGACCATTTGAAGTTATAACGCATCATTCCGCCCAGGGAGGTCAGCGCGTCCGAAATCGTCCGCTGTCCCTCGATTTCGGCCAGCATTTTAATATTTTCCAGCGTGTTGTACAGGAAATGGGAATCGATCTGGCTGTGCAGCGTACGCAGCTCCGCCTCCTTGGTCACCGCCTGCTTGCGAACCCCTTGGGCAATCAGTTCATTGATGGTGCGGATCAATTTGTTAAAATGATGCGCCAGTTCGCCCACCTCGCCGCCGCCTCGGATCGCAATGGCCGCGGTAACCTCTCCCTTGCGGACTCTCTTCATCGTCTCCGTTAAACGACGCAGGCTCTTCAGGATAATGGAATTCAAGTAATACGTAATAATCGACAGCAGAATGATCAGCACGACGTTCGCGGCTATAATCTGTCCCTGGGCCTTGGATACGTTATTCAGCGCCCCTTCCAGGGAAACGATATTCAGCACGTGGGCATGAAGCCGCTCCATCGGCGTCGCAATCAGCAGGAACGAGGAACCGTCCAGGCTGAACCTGGCATGCATGGTCTCCTCGGAGTCGCCCGTCTGCAGCTTCAGCTTAGCGAATTGAAGCTCCACCTCGTCCCGGAGTCCCTCGTGACTGGTCATGAACGATTGGCTTCGATCCATGAACAGCTTCCCTTCCTGATCCACGATGACCATCTGCGAGCTGTCATCCACGATACCGGCAAAGGTCTTCGGGGCAAAATACTTGAGCAGCATATCCACCTGAATCACGCCGCTGTAATTCCCGTTATGGACTTGGCGGATCAAGGACACCTTCGGCTGCTCCTCGGACACGTCGGCGGCGTAGCGCTGCAGAATATCGGGATCGCGGTGGTTGAATACCCACATCTCCCCGCCGTCCAACTCCTTGACCTTGGGGAACCACGGCTCGCTTGCGATCCGTTTCTCATGGAAAATGATCGGCCACATCTCCGTCACGTTCGAGTTGTTGGTGTATAACCGAAGATGCGTAATATTCGGATTGTTCGTTTGGATCCGTTGTATATCCTTGAAAGGCCCCCATGCCAAATCGATCAGCCATGCCGGCTCGGGCTCTTCATTGATCCGAAGATAATCCTTGATCCCGTCATCCGAAATCGCCAGCTGTGCGGCCATTTCGATCGCCTCGATCTGGTTCAGCATGTTCATCTTCTCGATCTCCAGCAGGAACGAGTTCTGGTTAAGCGCATCGCTGATATAGGTATCCCGAATCTGCTTGAAAAAATAATTCGACACGATCATGCTCGGAATCAGCAAAATCAAAATATAGGCAGCAACCAAACGGCTCTGCATCGACCTGCGGCCAATCCAATAGGTAAACGATTGTATAAGCGATGCCATTCGTTTCATCATGACTGTCACATCCCGTTTCATGAAATAACCGTAACCGAGTCCTGGATGGAAAGGCAGCAACAGCCGATCGGATACCATCCTATATTAGCTCGTGATGCGACAAAAGGCACCCTATTTCGACAAAATCGATCATAGGGTACCTTGCGCCTGCATTCTGTTTTTTTCGCGCTCTAGAGAAAATCCTTACTTCAAGAATTCCTCAAGCTTCTTGACGTTCTCTTCATATTCTTTCTGTCTGTATTCCTGAACCTTCGCGAATCCGAGCGATTCGCGTTTCGCTTGGTAATCGTTCCAGATTTGATCGAATTCGGCATCCGTTTTGGCAAAGATCAGCTTCGGCAGGATTTTGCCCCACTCGCTCATGACCTTGTCGTTAATGATGCCTTCCTCGGAGCCGGCATCCGGATCCAGCTGATCGAATTGCGAGAAGCTCTGGGTCTTGCCGCGGGTCCAGTCTTCCATTTGCTTAAACGGCTCGACTGCAGCAGGCATCCAAGGCTGCGTAACGTTATTATCCATCATCATCCAGAAGGTGTGGGATGCTCCGTACTTCTTGTCGAATGCGCCGCGGTCGCTGTTCAGCAGCTCTGCAACCTCAGGCAGGAATTGGTCTTTGCCGTCAATCGTATCCCATGTCACGCCTTTTTCGCCCAAGTAGGTATCACGCTGGCCTTCTTCGGAGATCAGGTAATCCAGGAAGCGAATGGCACGTGCTTTGTCTTTTACGTTCTTGGAGATCAAGGTTACCGTCCAGCCGGAGATCGAAGGACCCGACAAGGTCGGCTGATCCAGATTGGAGTTAGCCGGTCCGTCCACCGCGATGTACACGGAGTTCGGATCGTTTGCATACAGCGCGTTCTGCTGGTTCGCCATATCGCTGCGTTGGTACAGCATCGCGAAATAGCGGCCTTGTGCGATTTTTTCTTCCATCTGCGGACGTTTATCCACGAAAATATCCTTGGACATCAGACCTTTTTCATTCGCTGTACGTAACGTCTTCAACCATCTTACATATTCCGGATCGGTGCTGCGGTCATACAGCTTTCCGTCTTTATCCTGCGGAATGGCGAGGAAATTCTGCAGGTAGCCCTCAAGGGAGCTGTTGCCTTTTTCATGGAAATCATGCAATCCAAACGGAATGAGCGGCTGTCCGTTCACGTCCGGGAACATTTTCTTGGCGTCCTCAAGCGCTTTCAGGAAACCTTCCGGCGTGCGCATATCCGGGCTTCCGAGCGCCTCATACATGTCTTTGCGGACCAGGAACGTTTGGTTGGAGGTAATGTTATCGCCAAACTTCTCATAGTCCTTCGGTGAAGAGGAGGCATTCGGATAACCGTAAATATTGCCGTCATCCTTGGTGTACCACGACACCTTCGCAGGGTCGGTTACTTTATAGAAATACGGATCGTATTGGTCGGCCAGTTCGTTCAGCGGCAGAACGAGGTCGCCTTCGATCATTTTTTTGACAGCGTCTTCATACCATCCCAGCGTAATAAAATCAGGCAGTGTGCCGGAAGCGATCATCGTATTCATCTTCTCGGCTTCGTTACCGGCCGGTACGATGAAGTTGACGTTAACCCCCGTCTTCTTCGTTACGTATTGCGACGTAATGTCCTCGCCCCATTTGTTCGGGAACCAGGCGAAGTTGATGTACCAATCAAACGTAATCGGGGAGGTATCGACTTCCCATCCCGGCTGATCCTGAGTCAATTTCACTTCTTCTGCCGGCTTTTCTTCCCCTTTTTCTTTTTCCGACGCGTTATTGTCACCGCCGGACGAGCATGCTGTTGTAAAGGCCATGACCAGTGCGAACATCAACAACAGAAGGCTCTTTGGCTTAAGCATCTTGCTCATGTGTTTACCCCTTTTCTTATTTAAAAATATGATTATATAGAACTCCCGCCACATTCGGCAAGAGAAGCTACCTGTAAGATTTCCCCTCCCCCGGGTCTCCCCGGGAGATGGAAAGGAAGGCTAACAACGAATCCTGTCAATCAACCTTTAATGGAGCCGATCATCATCCCTTTGACGAAGTATCGCTGCAGGAACGGATAAACGAATACGATCGGCGCCGTCGTTACGACCATGGTCGCCATTTTGATCGATTGGGAAGTGACCGTCTTGGCTACGCCGCCCGGCACCTGGGCCATCATCTGATTGGAGCTCGATTGAGCGACGACCTTATACAGGTATGTCTGTATCGGCTGCAGGTCGGTATTGTTGATATAGATGACGCCGGTGAAATAGTCGTTCCACTGATAAACTCCGTGAAATAAGGCGATCGTTGCGATAACCGGCATGGATACCGGCAGCACGACCCGGAGGAAGATCGACCAGTCGTTGGCCCCGTCAATCTTCGCCGCCTCCTCCAGACCGTCCGGAATTTCCCGGAAGAAGGTCATGAAGATGATGAGGTCAAAGAAACTGAACATGGCCGGTATGATGTACACAAGGAAGCTGTCGAGCATATTCAGATCCTTGATCAACAGATAGGTTGGAATCAGTCCGCCGCCGAAAAACATCGTTACCGTTCCGAGCAGAATATAGAATTTGCCGCCGATCAGACCTTTCCGCGAAAATGCATAAGCGACCATCGCGGTGAAGAGGACGTGGATGAACACGCCGATCACGGTTTTGGCTACGGTGATGCCCATCGCCGTCATGATGCCGGAGCTCTGAAACACCGCGCTGAAATTCTCGAAACTGAACATCCTCGGCCACCAGTAGATCCCTCCGCGCATGGCGTCCTGCCCGTCGTTGAAGGCATTTACCAGGACATACCAGATCGGGTAGATCGTCAGGAAGCATACGATCAGCATGCCGAAGTTATTAAATATATCAAAGAAGGCTTCGCCTTTGGTTCTGCGTTTAAGCATGGAATATCATTCTCCCTTCTCGTTAGAACAGCGAGGTGTCGTTCAGTTTTTTGGTCACCCTGTTCGCAATCAACAGCAGGATGATCGCAATGACGGACTTGAACAATGCAACGGCTTGCGCGTAGGAATAACGTCCGTTCTGCATCCCGGTGTGGTATACGAAAATATCGATGACGTTGCTCGCGCTTTCGTTCAGCGAGTTCCGCAGCACCAAAATCTGATCGAAGTTGGAGTTCAGCACACCACCGACCGCAAGAATGAAGAGGATGGATATGGTCGACTTGATGCTGGGCAGCGTGATATACCACATTTTTTGAAACCGGCCGGCGCCGTCAATCGTGGAGGCCTCGTACATTTCCGGCGAAATACTGGCAATGGCCGCCAGATAGATAATCGCTGACCAACCGAGCTCCTTCCAGATATCCGAAGTGATAATGATTCCCCAGAAATATTTCGGTTCGGCCAGATACGTGATCGGCTCGTCGATAATATGCAGGGCCAGCAGGATATTGTTGATGATCCCGATATCCGCTAGCCAGGTCATCAGAATGCCTCCCAGGATGACCCATGACAAGAAGTGAGGCAGATAGGAGATCGTCTGGATCGTTCGCTTGTAGCGAACTGACCGGATCTCGTTCAGAAAGAGCGCAAAAATGATCGGCAGCGGAAAACCGATAAACAGCTTCAGCAAGCTGATCCCGAGCGTGTTTCGCATAACGTTGGTGAAGTCCTCGTCCGAGAAAAATTCCTTAAAGTGCGCAAGCCCTACCCATGGAGCTTCGCCGATGGATTTGACAATGTTGAATTCTTTGAATGCAATGATGACACCGTACATGGGAATGTAGTTGAAGATGATCATCCACACAACGCCGAGCAGCGCCATAATTTGAAGATGTCGTTGGCCGTAGAGCTTTCTGAGCCACCTTTTTCTGTCGAGCTTCCTCTTATCCTGCACAGAAGGCTCCATCGAGGGACCGACACCGGTTTCGGATGCGTCGGCATGAAGTTGATTTTGCATGGTTATGACCTCCAAGTTGATCCTTTCATTTTGTAAACCCTTACATTCTCTATATTTCTATTGTAAATCGTACATGGTCTGCATGTAAGGTTTCAGATTTCGTATCCAGGTGCTCATTTTTCGGGTAAACAACGGCAAGAACGAAAATTGCGCCCCCTGAACGAAATATCGTTCCCCTTCCTGACCGGGACACAAAAAAAAGGCAATGAACAGCAGCCTCAGTAGCTGCCATTCATGCCTTCCTTCTTGCCGATGATGTTCTGCCCCAAGCCGATTCTCTGATCGCCGCGGCTTTCATCATCCTTGTTACTAACGTATATCAAACGGTTTCCCCGTTATTCCTGTTTGTCTTCCTCGCGCTGTTCCTGTTTGCTTTCGTGTTCCTGCTGGTATTTCTCACGCATTAGCTTCTGCATGATGAATTTTTCCTGATCGTTCAAGCCGCCTTGGTTCTCCTGAATGATCATGTTGTCAATGTTTCGCTTCAGTACCTCGGTTTGCGTGTTCAATACATTTCACTCCTTTGAATTTTGCGTCCCTTATGCTGCGAAATCATTCTGACCCAGAATGTAAGGGTACACGTATTACTAACCATTCTCCTTCCAATGAAACAGAAATAGACGGATTTACCATAAAATCCGAAGGTAGCTTCAAGAAGAATTAGTGTTTGCCCAGCGCTTTCTCTAGGTATTAGCTGCTATTTGCGCTCGATCTGAATCCCCTTAGCAAGAGATTTCTGTTGTTTATTGGTATTAACTAGCTGCGGCAGGCTTCTCGTTTCCTTGACCATAGGGGAATGACACAAATGGCATACCGGTTCCGTGTCGAACGCAAAATCGTCCCGCATCCACCCTTTGCAGTCTTCCTTCGTGCATGCCCACACTTCCGTTATTTCCTCAGGAATACTCTCCATCGAGTTTTTACGCGAATACATGAACGCTCCTCCTTATTCTCGTCTTAGAAAATAGAAACGCCGTATAAAAGAAAACTGCCCTTAATGTCGCACATTAAGGGCAGTCTTCAATTGTAATTACAATTTAACAACGTTCTCAGCTTGTGGTCCACGGTTTCCTTCAACGATGTTGAATTCAACGCGTTGGCCTTCGTCAAGCGTTTTGAAGCCGTCGCCTTGGATCGCGCTGAAGTGAACGAATACATCGTTTCCGCCTTCAACTTCGATGAAACCAAAGCCCTTTTCAGCATTAAACCATTTAACAGTTCCTGTTTGCATGGGGGAATCCTCCTTGATATATATTTACATGACCTTTTTTCTTCGCAGACGGAATAAAAAAATTCACATATTGCACAAGGTTACCAGAAATGACAACCCTCTACAATATGTGAATTCAGGTCGATTTCGATATTCATATCTTAACACATTTGAATGACGATAGCAAATACCTAAGCAAAAGATTCTGCGGAAAAATTAAAGTTGTCTTCTTCGGCATCATTCCGATTAAGCACAAGCAGGCATATATAACTCCCGGCATATACCGGGAGTTATATATGGAGTAGGAATTATGCCAGTAACACCGCTACTTCCGCAATTCCTCAAGCGTTTCCTTCCACCGTTCCAATGCTTGATCCGGCTCGTGCAGCTGAAACCTGATAGCCGACGTAATATCCGCATACTTCGCGATATCCTCGCGAACGGCGACTACCTCGGCATCGAAACGCTGCCGCGGATGCCGGGCATCGGGCAGATCAGGAAGCGCCTGGAGGCGCAGCCGAACATAATGAGCCGCACCATCATGAATGGCTACCAAGGTTGCCTGTCCGGACCGAAGGAGATTGCCTGTCGTAACCGTTCCCTGCCATAATGCAATCCGAATCCGGTTCCGGTCCAAGGCCAGAACCTCCCCCACGCTGAGCATGGCCGTATTCGGCCATCCATCTTCCGTTACGCTCAATAGCAGCATCGCTTCGTACTGCTTCGACTCCAGATCGGAGCCGTCCAGCCATTGGCACAATCCTTCTGATATTGCCGCCTGTTCCTTCACAGCACCATCTCTCCTCACCTTATCCATTTAACGCGCTTCGGTAAATTCCAGCCAATCCAGCTCGATGCGGCCCTTATTCACCATGAAGACCAGATCCACGGGGCCTTCCTCAATCGGCATCCCCCCGGCCAGCCTATGAACGTGCCACTGTCCTTCGCCCGGGCCCGACAAGGAGATGGCTTCAGGCTCCCGATCCCCGATCTGCAGCATGATATCCACCGTACCTTCCGGAATCAGGGCCCGAACATCCAGATGAAAGATGCCTGCGCCAGCGCAAAGCGCATCATAAGCAAGCCAATCGCCCTCCCGGAGCTGCACGCATACCAGGTTATCCTCTGCCCACGGTTTGCCGCCTTCCGAAGCGTAGCTCGGCTTCTCCGCCTTGCCCGTCATCATCCGCATCGGAACGCCGTCAGAAATGCGGAAGCCGATATCCTGGCTGGCCTTCGTCTCGACATGATACGAAACGCCCTCGCCCCGATACCCGTAAAACTCCGCCGGAATCTGAATGGGCAGCCGACGCAGCAGCGACCGGGCTACGTTCGGGTAGGCATCGCAGGCTTCCAGCGGAAGACGGTCCAGGTATTCGCCAAGAATCGCTTCCGCTTCGGCTGGAGACGGCTTCGCACCGCCTTCCAGGTAACCCGTCAGCTTATCCCACCCTTCCGGCATGCGAATCGAGAACGGCGAATTCCGGGTGTTCATCTTCTTCCAGGTCCAGAAGTTCCAGGATATGTTATGGTCCTCGAACATCCGGAAGGCCCCCGTATACCACTGCGGGTTGTTCTCCCCGCCTTCTCCCATGAAGATCGGCACATTCCATTCCTCGCGCAGATCGATATACTTCTGAATGCTCTCCGTGTCGGGATTGTTCCAATATTTATGGAACTGCAGCATCAGGTTATCATCGAATTTATCGTCAAAAATACTCCAGTCCGTAGACCAGTGCACACCTTCCAGAATGATCATATGACGCTTGTCCACTTCGCGTATGGCCGCGGTGATTTCCTTATACAGCGGCATCACCCGGTCATTGTACTCGCTGAACCAGTCGGGCAGCGGTTCGTTAAGCAGGTCGTAACCGGCAACGATCCACTCGTCTTTATATCGTTCCGCCAGCATACGCCACAGCGCCACGGTCCGCTCCGCGTTCAGCCGATCCGTGAACAGCTCCGGCAAATCCCGCTCGGAATCGTCGATATTGGCGCCGGTCTGCCCGCCGGGCGCGCCATGCAAATCCAGAATAACATACAGCGAATACGTCCTGCACCAATCGATCACCCGATCGATGAGCCTCAGATGGCCTTCATGATAGGCAAACGGCGGATGCTGCCCTTCCTCCATGATAAACCTGGCATTGATCGGCACCCGGATGGAATTGAAGCCTTCCGCTGCGATCTGCCGGATATCGGCTTCCGAGATATACCGATCATAATAGGTCTCCCAGAATGCGGCCGCCTTCTCCTCGCCGATCAGCTCCCTGATCATGCCTTCGATGCGCCGCGGGCGGTCTCCCTGCTCCGGCATCTTCCACATGTAGCCTTCCGGCAGCAGCCAGCTGCCAAGCCCGACCCCCTGCAGCAGAATTTCCTGCCCGTCCCCATTCACCACGCGTTTGCCGTCCGCCTTAACGAAACCGCTTACCAAAGGATTTCTGCTATCATTCATATTGGCATCCCCTCGCTTCCATGTCTGTAACGAATGTAATTGACCTGTACCATCTCAACGACGACATTCCACCCATAGGCCAAACATCAAACAAAATATAACATGTCATGCAGGACAATAAGCCTCATTCCGAAAATCAGGGAATCATCCTGAAATATCGGCCGCCGGCCAATAGAAAAAGGCGCTCTCCTCCTATCGAAGATAACGCCTTTCCAATAATCCAAAATTAAGATGACACCTCCGTCACTGGCTTGACCGGAACCGAAGGAATGGATGCTTTTCCCTTCCGCAAGCTGCCCGGCAGTTTACCGAAGAAGATCCAGGTCCAGCCTCCAAGGCGGCTAATGCCGTAGACCGCTATATACGAAACCGCGACCGCGCTGACAAGCCCGCCGGCATACCACGCGAGCAGCAGCCAGGAGTTCTCCGTCCGCGGAGGAAAGTCCCGGTAAAAGAGCAGCACCAGCGGATGCACCAGATAAACACCGAAGGAATACACCCCGAGCCGTCTGAACCCGTTCAACCACCAAGCGCTCTTATTCCCGAACAGCAGCGCGACCTGGAGCATAACCAGGGCGGTGGTTAACGTATGCACATTCCAAAAGGCATCGTAAAGCAGCGGGTGATATTCCGTCCCCAGCAGCCGCTGATTGTATCGAAGGCCGATATGCGCCAGCGCGGCGCCCAGCCATACCGCCCAGAGCAAGATCCAGCCCAGCTTTCGCAGCGCCGGTCTTGCAGCCTGCTGCGCTGAAGTCAGCCAGTTCTTAACCCGGTCATAGTAGATACCTATCCATGCCCCGAGAAAATAATACGACAGAAACGACGGCGACCAGCTGTTCCGGTTCGTTACGTCCCACCAGGCATCATTGCCGATGTAGAACAACCACTGCAGTACAATGCCGACCAGCACGCAGACCGCCGCGAAGCCGCGGAATCGCTTGAGCAGCATCAATACGAGCGGGAACAGCACGTAGAACTGAATGTTAATGAAAATGAAATACAAGTGCGTGTAGGATTTTCCCGTCGCCAGCTTGGGCCAGAAGCTCTCCAGCATCGCCGCCAGATCGGACTCGCCCCCGCGATGATACCAGGCCACCGTAAAGAACAAAACCGAGAACAGCACATACGGCACCAGGATATACATCAGCCGGTTTTTGAAGAAGCGCCCAAGGTCACGGCCCTTGAACGGGCGGTGATAATAGTTATAGAACAGCACGAAGCTGCTCAGAAATATGAAGGTCGTCGTTCCAACCTTCGAAAATATGTTCAGGAAGTTATACAAGCCAAAAAAATCGTCCCCGCGCATCTGAACTGTGGCGAACGACGTCGCATGCACCATCAGCACGCCCATCATCGCAAAGCCCCGAACCAGGTCGATTTCGGTTAATTTTGCACGTTTCTCCATGTTGCCTCCTTCATAAGATTACGCCCCCTATTATATCTCACTCCCCACCGCTTGGATACTAAATTTTCCTAAAAGTGGCATGGAACAAGCTCCCTTTGCCATACCAGTGTAAAAAGGGCCTGGCACCCAAACAGGACAATAGCTTACATGCATGCAGGCGTCCAATTCGAAGTGAATAGGAGGGGATTTCTACTGATTGAATTTAGCCGCGTCAACAAATTTTTCGGAACCTTCCATGTTCTGAAAGAAATCGACCTGACCATTTCCCAGGGGGAAGTCGTTGTCATCGTTGGACCTTCCGGCTCCGGCAAGAGCACGCTCCTGCGCTGCATCAATCGGCTTGAAAGCATTACGGATGGCGAGCTCGTCGTGAATGGCGTCAAGCTGCATGACAGAAAGATCGACATCAATACATTCAGGCGGGATATCGGGATGGTCTTCCAGCACTTTAACCTGTATCCGCACAAAAAGGTGATCGACAACATCATTCTCGCGCCCATGAAGGTGCTGGGAATGTCGAAAGCGGAGGCGACGGAAAAAGCGATGACGTACCTGCAGCGGGTCGGGATCGCCGACAAAGCGAACAGTTACCCTTCCCAGCTCTCGGGCGGGCAGCAGCAGCGGGTCGCGATTGCCCGCGGATTGACGATGAATCCGAAGATCATGCTGTTTGACGAACCGACGTCCGCGCTTGACCCGGAGATGATCGGCGAGGTGCTCGATGTTATGCGCTCGCTCGCCCACCAAGGCATGACCATGGCCGTCGTTACGCATGAGATGGGCTTCGCGCGCGAAGCCGCGGACCGGATCGTCTTTATGGACGAAGGCCGGATCATCGAGGACGCCCCGGCTGCCGAGTTCTTCAATCAGCCGAAGGAAGAAAGAGCGCGGGCGTTTCTGAGCCGCCTGCTGCATCACTAGCCGGTGACCCTTGGGATATGGCATGTGCGGACGAAGATGGAACTTCGCCAATGCTGCACCTTCGGGGCCTAACGCATGAAGAGAAAATAACTTTTTTAAGGGGGAAGCGAAAGATATGAAGAGAAGATTTACGAGGACCTTCAGGTGGAGCGCGGCCCTGCTGGCGCTCGTCATCATGCTGATCGCATCCGGATGCGGGGGGGCCGGCAGCACGGACACCCTGGAGGCGATCAAAAAACGGGGCAAGCTGGTGGCCGGCGTGAAATATGATACGAAGCTGTTCGGACTGCAGGACCCGGCCACTGGCAATGTAGAGGGCTTCGATATCGACATCGCCAAAGCGCTCGCCAAAAAAATTCTCGGCGACGAGACCAAGGTCGAGCTGAAGGAGGTCACCTCCAAGACCCGGATCGACATGCTGAAGAACGGGGATATCGACATCATTATTGCCACGATGACCATTACGGAAGAACGCAAGGAACAGGTGGATTTCAGCGATGTCTATTTTGAGGCAGGCCAATCCCTGCTGGTGAAGAAGGGCAGCCCGATCACGGGTCTGGAAAGCCTGAACAAGGATACGAAGGTGCTCACGGTAAAAGGCTCCACGTCCGCGCAAAATATCCGCGAGAAAGCGCCCGACGCGGTTATTCTCGAATTCGAGAATTATCAGGATGCCTTCACCGCGCTCAAAGCCGGACAGGGGGATGCCCTGACCACCGACAATTCCATCCTGCTCGGCATGCAGCAGCAGGACCCGAGCTTCGAGCTGGTCGGCGGCAACTTTACCGATGAGCCGTACGGCATGGCGATCAAGAAAGGAAACCCGGAATTCGTGAAGACCGTCAACGAGCTGTTGAAGGAGCTGAAGGACAGCGGCGAATACGACAAACTGTATGAGCAATGGATGGGCGTAAAGCCGGAATAACCGCCGCAAGACTTGGCCTGGCCGGGCCGAAGGAGGCTTGCCCCTAACCGGGAGCCATCACGGTTTCCTCCCAGAATGGCCCGGCCTTCATTCGACCGGCCGAACGATCATCATCCCCATTGGAGGTGAAGCCTTGTGACCTTGTGGGATTTCAACATTCTGGTCGAGCATTGGGATCAATTCATGGCCGGCCTGGGCCAGACCATTCTCGCCAGCCTGCTGGGACTGATCGGCAGCTTGGTGCTGGGCACCTTCATCGCCATTATGCGGATTGCTCCATTCCGCGTCTTGAAGGCGATCGGCACCATTTATGTCGAGTTTATCCGTAATATCCCGCTCCTCGTGGTTGTCTTTTTCTTTTTCCTGGGCCTGCCCGCCCTCGGCATACCGGTCGACCCGTTCACCTCGGGCACGCTCGGGCTGATGGTGTATACGGCTGCCTTCATTGCCGAAGCCATTCGGGCAGGCATTCAGGCGGTACCGTCAGGGCAGTCGGAAGCGGCTCGCTCCTCCGGGCTGAGTTATATCCAGAATATGCGCTACATCATTCTTCCGCAGGCGGTCAAAATCGTACTGCCGGCCATCGGCAACCAATTGATCAACCTGGTCAAAAACTCCTCGGTCCTGGGCGTTATCGCCGGACTCGACCTGATGTATTATGCCGATCTCATAAACCTGAGCACCTTCAAAGGCATACCCGTCTATACGTTTGTGGCCCTGTTCTACCTGCTCCTGACCGTTCCGCTCAGTCTCGCGGTCCACTATATGGAGCGCCGATTCGCGAGAAGCAATTGATGTTACGTTCGAAGTTTGCCTAATATACAGGAGGTGGCATGAGATGGATTTTATCGGTGCATACTCCTGGCCAAACCTGCGATATCTCCTTCAAGGCTTTTGGATCACGGTGCAGGTTGCCGGCTTATCCATTATATTCAGCTTCATCATCGGAACCGTGCTCGGGACCGTGAGGTATACGAAGACCCCCTTCCTGTCGAGGACCACGGCTTTTTTGGTGGATATTATCCGCAATCTGCCGCTGCTGCTGATCATATTCTTCATCGGCATGGTGCTGCCCCAAACCGGGATTCGAATCCCGACCTTCTGGGCGGCTGTTGTCGGACTGAGCATTTTTGAAGGGGCCATGATCGCCGAGATCGTCCGCAGCGGCCTCGTATCGGTGGATAAAGGCCAAATCGAAGCGGCCCGGGCCTCGGGCCTCTCTTATATGCAGACACTGCGGCACGTCATTCTTCCGCTGGCGCTGCGCCGGATGTCCCCGCCCATGGTGAGCCAGTTCATCTCGCTCATTAAAGACACGTCGCTCGCCGTGATCATTTCGCTGCCTGAGCTGATGCGCAACGTGCAAATCCTAAGCGGTTCCAGCTATTCCTATGTCATCCCGGCCCTTGTCTTTGCATCCTTGCTGTACTTTACGCTGAATTATCTGCTGTCCATCATCGCCAAGCGGCTGGAAGCAAGGCAGATATAGCCCCTGCTAAGCGTTTGGCAACTCTCTGCATGGACTGCCACCATCATGTTACAAAAAGGGCGCCTGCCTTCCATACGCGTGTACGTCCAATCTGCTCCGCAGCCAATTATGGCTTGCGGGGTATTTGCCGTTTCTGCAGCATCCAGCCCCCTGCGCATTCTAAACCAGGCTCTCCCCCTCCCATCCATTCTTGGGCAAGCGCCTGCAACAATGGCGATACTCTCCTCGTCTAAATACATAATCATCCCGAAAGGAGACGCCGATATGAAAAAAGGCTTTCTCGCCATGATGGCTCTTTCCCTTACGATTGGACTATGGCTTGGCACAGATCACTCCACGGCATCCGCCTTGTCATGCGCGGAGCCTCGCAAGGTTACCGAGGAGTTAAAAACCTCGGATGCGGTATTCAGGGGCACGTTGGCCTCATCCCACCCTAAAGCCGATATATCCAAAAGCAAATATGTATTCCAGGTTTCCGAGTGGTGGAAGGGAGAATCGGATGCCCCTGCCGTTACCCTATATTCCAATGGCTGGGAATCCTTTGAAACAGGCAAGGAATATATCGTGTTCGCCGACAAAAGCGGGCAAAAGCTCAAACCCCATCTATGCGGGAATACGGGTCCTTCCTCATCCGTTGACGTAACTTCGCTGGGAGAAGGCATCCAGCCCGAGAAGCCCGCTCCATCGGCCGAAAGCCCAAGGCCGGGCGGCTTCCTGGCAGGTTTGATTGAACTCATTCGTTTCCTGCAGGGCAAATATTAATCCTGCCGGCAACCGGCGTTCTGCTTAAGGCTGCCTGAAAGCACCTGCCCGCTCACGCGAAAAAAACACAACCATTCTCCATGTCATCCGTATACAACGTAAAAGAACTGCGTTTTACACGACAGGAGGAGGAGAAATGATCAAACGATTATTGCTGATTTCACTTGTACTGGGAGTTCTCTCCGGATGTTCCTTGGTGGACAGCGTGAACAATTCCTTGGATTATACGAAGGAAGCTACGACCTTTATCAATGAAGCTTCCCAATTTGCCGAGTCCATCCCGGAGCTCGCCCAGCAGGCAGCCACCAATACGGATGCCAAGGAAACGCTGACCCAGCAACTCGAAGCGATGAAAACCCGGATCTCGGAGTTTAACGGCATCGAAGCCCCTGCCTTTGCGCAGACGATCCATGAACAGCTGGTCGGATTAAACGACACGCTGCTGACCGACATCAACGGTTATATGGATCGAATCCAGAACGGAGTGACCGACTTCCAGAATTCCAACATCGTTCAAACCGTCAATAAAATTAACGAAACGATGGATATGCTCCAAAATCTCCAGCCATAATCATGCAATCCCTTGCCGACAGCATAGCAGCCCTGCTCTTCAGGAGCAGGGCTGCTATGCTTGCTTCGTTATGTATGTGTTTCGTTCCTCACTCAAAAAAGGATTCCAGATTGGCGGTAAGCGTCTGCTTTACGACATAACGCGTCCCGTCTTCGCTTGGGGCCATAATCCAGGATGTCCCTTGGTAGCCTGCTTCATCCCGAGGGTCCCAGGCCACAATGAACTGCCAACCGTCGCCGAAGCGTTCATCGTATTCTTGGCTGTAACCGTCTGCGATATTCTCGCGCGAAACCGATTCGATGGACATATGCTGAACGCTTTCAAAAGATTTCATCCATTCCGTAAATTCCACCATGTCCCGGTCATACTGACCTGAGAAATATCCCTCGCCCCCGCCCGACATCGCGTGAAAGGTTTCTGCATCCTCCGCCTGCGCTGCCTGATACAGCAAGGAAACGGTCTGCACCGGGTTCCATACGGGCTGCTTCGCTTTCGCGGCAAAGAATGCCCTGTCTTCAGCGGTATGCTGGATTTCTACCGCGATAAGCTCTTCCATCGTCGCTTCCCTTCCAAGCTCGTAAGCCCCCGGATAAACCGTGGATTGCTCCACCACTTTAAGCCCATCCGCGAACGCCGTCACAAACCACAGATTCTGATCGCCCTGGCTGAGCTCCTCCAGTACGATTTCGGCCTGGCTCCCGTACGTAAGGGATAATAACCGGCTGCTTACCTCATCCAGCCCTTCTTTATCAAACACCTTGAAGCGTTCCGCTCTCACTTCACGTTTGCCCGCCTCTTCGAACAGCACCTTCAGCATGGCGGGGGACATTCGGACGCTCGGAATGTCTGCATGACGGAAATACGAAGCGGAATCGTTAGCCTGAAGCGATTCGTACATGTCGAGAACCGCTTCGACGGGATCGCGATCAGACTCTCCCTTCGGCTGCTCAGCCTCTTGCTTGACCTGGCGATGGTCCGGATCTTCCTGCGGGAATGCCGTACGCAAACTCTCCTTAGCCGCCGACGGCATTTCCGCTGGTTTCGCGGCTTCCCCTCCTCCCGGTGCGGCGACAGTCGACGGCGTTGTCTGAACGGCTATCGGCGCCTCCTTCGCGCAAGCTGTCAGCATCATCATGATGACGGCCAGAACCATGAGCTGTCCATTCCGCCGATATGGCCGCTTCCCCCTTTTCATTTCGTTCACCCCCGTTATATAACGAAAAACCGGCATAACACCGACACCGACCTCTTTATATTCATCATCGTCATTATGGAGTGGAATGTTTATCATGGACATAAAAAAAGCTCCCGCCAGGTTTAAAAACCTGTTCGAGAGCTTCTGTTCCTATCTTGCATCCCTTAAAATCGGTTATAGCTCACAAATTCCAATACCGGCTTGCGGTAGCCGCGGGGACGCGGTTTGCGCGCATCCTCCTTGCCGATCGCGATCAGCATGGCGGGCACATAAGCGTCCGGAATGTTCAGTTCCTTCTGCAGGGCATCGGGATCAAATCCGATCATCGGGCAGGTATCCCATCCCTTGTCCTTGGCCACCATCATCAATAACATCGCGGATAGGCTGGCATTCCGAATGGCTTCATCCCTCATAAAGGTTTCTCCGCCCGCTTCATAAAAGCTCGTGACCGATTCAACCGTCATGTCATATTCAAGCTTGTCGATCACGCCCAAATTCAGAAAGCCCTCGTTCATTCTTCCGATATCCTCGTAGGCCTGCTTATTCCCCAGCACCACGATGACGGCCGACGCGGTGAGTATCTTATGCTGCTTGTTGGCGGCTTCGTAAACTGTGTGCTTGATATCGGGATCCTTAACCACCACATAGTGCGTATGCTGTAAATTAAAAGCCGAAGGAGCATATTTAACCTCATTAAAGATATCGTTCAAATCCTGATCCGGGATTTCAATCCCTTCCATAAACAGATTAGCCGACCTCCGGCTCTTAATTAATGTAGTAAGATCACTCATATCTGCACGCCCCCATCATGATTAGTTAAAGATTACCGCATCGAGCGAATATGCGCCTGCACCCGTGAGTGCCAATGCAACGGCCACTGCGATCAACAGCAAATTATACTCGTATCCATTCGCTGTGGACCAATACCCGTTCCGGCCATGCACCTTCACGATTGCGCCCAGCATCGTCAGCGTGATCAGCGCTGCGCCGAGCACCGTGAGAAATCCGGCTGCCAGCAGCAGCCCGCCAACCAGCTCCATCAGACCTGACAACACCGCGATCGCGACGCCGGGCTTAATGCCCACCGATTCCATCCAGCCGCCGGTCCCTTTCGGCCCGTAACCGCCAAACCACCCAAACAGCTTCTGCGCGCCGTGAACGATAACCCAACCACCAAACGAAGTATCAACAATCCAATATCTATAGCCATTTTATACGCCTCCATATTCAGTTTCATTATTTATAGAAATTCATCGACACGATCCATCGATATCTTAATATAAAGATATATAGGTGTAGAATGATTAACCTGGTTTACTTCGCTAACGTTTATGCACTTTATACTTACTCCTTTCAATCGACTAACTTTTATATAGTCACTTAACTTAATATTAAGATATATGATGCAGGCTCTCCTGTCAACCGTTATTTTTAAATACAGCTCAAAAAAAAGACCCGCCAAGTGGCGGATCCCCTGAATATATGAGCGGCTGCCGCGATGGAGCCTCATGACGACGGCCGATTACTCGGCCAGCTTCTTGATTTCACTGTCGGTCAGCGCCTTGCTGTACATCCGCACCTCATCCAAGCTTCCGTTAAAGTAAGGATCGGCCGCGAACCGGCTTTTCCCTAAATAAGCTTCCGTTGTCAGCAGCCCGCTTGGATTCAGCTTCATGTGATCGCCCGAGGCAACCATCTGTCCGTTCACGTATAACTTGCCCGTATCCCCCTGAAGGGTCACGGCTACATGCGTCCACGCATTCACCGGAAGCGGCGCGCTGCCAAGGAGGCTCTGGTCTCCGCCGCTGCCGTGAATCGTAAACTGAAGGACGCCGGCGTGTTGGGATGGCGTCAGGAACATATGCCTGGCAAGCCCGCTGCCGGCATCCAGCACCCGCTGCCACGGTGCTCCTCCCTTCCAATAAACCCAGGCCGCAAAGGTGAAGTCCTCTGTATCGGTGACCCGATTCGGCAGTTCAATATAGCCGTCCGAGCCGTTAAAGTCCATGCCGCCTCCATGCCGGCTCTTCTCATTCCACCGGACTCCGCCAAGGACCTTTCCATGAAATCCGTTTTCCGAGACGTCGAACGCCGCGCCTTCTTTATTCTCGCTGAACGGATAGCTCAGCAGCAGCGGCCCTGCCGACTGCTGCAGCACGGTTACGTCAAACGCTTTGGCAGCCTTTGCTTTACCGCTCGTAATCTGAGCGGTCAGCGTAACCCTCGCGTCCCCCGCCCCGGCAGCAGGACGATTCAGCTTTCCCTCCGCCGATATGACTTCGGGATGAGAGGAGGTCCAGCGAATGACGGCACCTCCGGAAGCCTCGGACGGCAAAGCCAGATCGTAGAAAACTTCGCTCACATCCCCGAGGGAAAGGTCCCTCTTCACGGCATCCACGAGTTCCCTGTCGCTGCGATCAAGCTGACGTACGCCCCACATCGCGGTACCGTCCGCCGAAAGGGCCGTGAAGGTCATCGTCTGCCGCTTCACTTCGGGGTCCCATTGCGGAGTCATTACGCCTTTATAACGCTTTCCATCCAGCGTAAGCGTCACATCCCGCTTTCCGCTGATCTTCCAAGCCCCCTCGGCTGCACCTGTTACTTTGCCGTTCTTATGAAGCTCGATCGGCACCGATTCTTTGACGACGGACGAAATATCTTTCCCGTGTTGAATCAGCTTATAGTCTCCGGCCGCATCTTTCGGCGTGACTTTCTTAGCCTCCGTGGCCTCCTCGCCCGCATAACGGTATGGAGCCGATACCGGCCAGCTGTCCTGATTCATATACAACTCATGCACCCGAATCTCATGCTCTTCCCCGCGCTGCGGGAAGCGGCTGTGAAAAATAAGGAATGTTCGTTTGCTCCGCTCATCGTAATAGACGGAGTTATGGCCAGGCGACACGGCCCCGGTGCCGATCCCCGCCCCCGGATCACCGACCAGGCGCTTGAACAAGTAGTTCCCCATCAGCTTCACGCCATACGGCTCAATCGAACGATCGTCAAAAAGCGGAAGGGAAGGATCAGCCTTCACTTCTCTCATGTCATTGCCCTCCGCATCGTAGAAAGGACCATCCGGATTTTTGGATCGGACCACCCGCATATTGTAGCCGCCAACCGCATCCAACCCCCCGTACGACAGGTACAGGTAGTAATAGTCCGTGGCCGGGTGATAAACCATGTAAGGCCCTTCGATCCGGCTGTGATTGCCTCCCAGCAGCTTCTTCCCGTATCCTTGCCCAGGCAGCGGTTTTCCGGTCTTGGGATCCATCTCCATAATGAAAATGCCGCCGGAATAGGAGCCGTATACCATCCACAGCTTGCCGTTCTTATCGAAGAACACATCCGGATCGACGACATTCGGGTGCTTTGTTGCATCATAGATGGTTCCATCCTCACTGATCTCGTCCCACATGCCGGATTTCAGAATGATGCCGGTGTCCTTATACGGGCCTTCGATCCGATCGGCAACGGCGATCCCCATGGCGGATCGCGGGGAATCCCCTTTGCAGGCGTTATAGTACATATAGAATTTGCCGTCTGCCAGCTGAATCACGTCGGCCGCCCACAATGTGTCGCTTTGCGCCCATTCCAGCGTTTCTCTCAATTCCTCCGTTACGTTCGGAATCAGCGGATTGCCGGTCGCGACCCCGGACGCGACCATGTCCCAGCTCATCAAGTCCTTCGATTTGGCCGCGGCCAGATGGGAACCGAACACATAGTAGGTATCCCCTGTTTTGATCACGGACGGATCGTGCACGGAAGCCTCCCGGAAGATCGGTGCCTTCTCCCCCTTCTTCAGCGGAGCCGCTTCCGCGTACACGTCAGGAACGCCGGCCGCAGGTCCTTGGCCTGCCGTACTTAAGCCTCCTGCCATTAACATTGCGGCAATTCCTGCGGCAGCCGTCTTACGCAGCATGTTCTTGTTCATACGATTCTCCCTCGCCTCGATTTTTTGTAAACCCTTTCATAAATAAAAAAACAAGATGTCCATTATGGCGATACCTCTGGCTGTTTAATTTAGAATAATATAAAACATTTTATATTCGATAAGATATTAACACTGAGCCTTATGAAATATCAATGCTAATTCTTCATGTTTTTCTCCATAAATTAATTAATGGTAGGAAAGACCCAAAAAAACCTGATCCAACACGGATCAGGTTTTTGTTTTATATTTATATAAAACTAAAGGGCGTTATGCGTTAATATGTCCACCAATTTCCCGACATGACCATCATCGAGAACAGCTTGATGCTCTCCTCATAATATCCCTCTGCAGATGCGTTCGCCGTATAATTCCATACCGAATTCAGCCAGCTCTGGTGACTGGACGAAGTCATCGCGCTTACGCCGAACGGTGCATAGAACGCTCCGCTGTTATAAGTCACCAGCGCGGTCCCGTTCAGATTATACCCTGCCTTGATATTGGCAGGATTGCTGTTTGCAGCCGACTTAATGAACGTGTTCATTTTATTCAATTGATTCAGCGCGCGCGTATCGCCGGTCATCAGATAGTCGGTCGTAATCCGCCATGGAGTCCGGGCCGAGTTGTAGTAATATTTCCCGTCGTTCGCCCCCTCCAGGAATCCCGCTGCCGCTGGCTGATAATTGCCGCCCGACATGACGACGAAATCCGGAAGCAAACCGGTATTGGAGCTGTAACCGTTATAGATGGAGTTGATGATCGTATAGGTTTTGTTAATGACGTTATCCCAACGGGCATCGCCGGTAGCCGCACGGAACGCCTTCATATGGTTCAGCATGAAATCCGATGGCCGCGTGGCGGTATTGTAGTTGCCGCTGGTAGCCCAATCGCCCAAACGCAGCGTCCATTGCGACTGATTGACGTCATTGCTCATGATGGCATTGATGATATCCTTCGCGGCCTGCAGGTAATTGATCGATCCGCTGCTTCCCCACTGCTTGTCCGCAAGCAGGAGTGCGTATGCAATATCCATATCGCCGTCCGTTGCCGAGTTGGCCCCCTCTATATTCTGGAAGCTGCTGTTCTGTTTCCACGCCATCAGATACGGATTGTTATCACTCGGATGCGCCTTGTAATAGCGATATAACCCATCGAAATACGACTGCGCATTACTGTCGTATCCCGCCATCAGAACGGTGAAAATCATTCCGTAACCGTGAGCCTCGGATACCGTCTCGCCCGCGGAATTGTATTTGACGTAATATTGCCCGGTTGCAGCCGGCTTCAGAAAAGACCCTTTCCAGCTGTTCCATTTGCTCTTGACCGCATTGTCCATCGCGGTCTGCGTTACGTTGTTCGGCTTAATCGAACCGCTCGTATAGGACGTATGCTGGGGAAAGGGCTTGTTGGCCGCCAGGGACAACCCGGCCGGCAAGATCAGCAGAACAGCGCAGAAAAGCGCCGCCGACTTACGGATAATCGAATTTCGGAATACTTTCATCAACGTTTCGCTCCTTTGGTTTTCGAATTGGAAAGCCATGACCGCTACAGCCTGGTAAACCGGTTTCGGTATAAACCACCACCCTTCCCATGATCGATGGAAACGAGGAGACTGCCCGTATGTAAAGTACCACGAAGTTAGCTGATGTCCGATATGCAACTGCCTCCATATACAAAGAGGTAGGATCCATATCTACATACAAGTATAATAGAATTGTATATTATTGTAAATTAGTAGTTTACCGGTCATGATTCGTCTACCAGCATGAATAGCCGTCTTTCCGCAAGCAGCATCCCACTGCCCGGAAAGACGGCTATCGTTATTTCGGTAGGCATTCCCCTTATTTCCGACAAGACGTCAAACGGCATGAACGGACGGCCATGACCGTTCGATCCCCTGTTCCGTCAGTCGCCGCTGAAAAGCTTCCAAGTGGTCCGGGGTATTCCGTACTTCCCGCGGCTTCAGTCCATGCTCTATGCAGTAAGCGGCTAAAAAACCGGCTGCCTCGCCGATGTTCCATTCCACAGGATGCAGACGATAACACCCATTCGTGATATGCGTCGTGCCGATATTCTTGCAGGCTGCCAGCACATTGGCTACCCGTACCGGAATCAGGCTCCCCATCGGAATTTGGAAGGGCAGGCTCGAAATATCGATATACGTCCGCAATCCCGTGCTTGGATGCAGATCGATCCGGTAGCAGCCGATGCCAACGGAATCGCGGAACGTCTCCGCCCGCCCGTCCGGACGGCATTCGGCGGCAATATGCTGCTCCTTCACGGTAAATTCGGCGCGGATCCGGCGGGATTCACGGATATAAGGGGCTTTTGCCAAGCCATCTTTCGTTCCCATCACGTCCGGCCGAAGCCGGAGTCCGGGATACCCCTTTCCTCCATCGGGCCGCGGGGCTTCCGTCTGCATCCAATAGAGCAGGGACAAACTCAGCTGCCTGGATTCCTCCAGATGCCGTTCCCGCTCTTCCGGGACGACATCGATAATGGAGCCGAGCCAATAATCGTTCTGCGGCCAGTTCACGACCGTGACGCTGCTGTCAAACAACCCGCCTTCGAAATGCTCCGGATTCAGGATCTGCCGGTATTTCCACAGGGAAAACGATCGGCCGTCCGGAAATAAGCTGTAGGTGACCGGCTCCAGCGTATGCGGTACTAGCCCCGTCCAGCTCAGCATGGCATCGGGCCAGAAATCCGCCCGGTAGCTCTTCCAGAAATCGTACCGAATCGGCTTCGGGATGGTATGATCCTCGCCCTCCCGGTAATCCATCGCGAAGCACCAAGTGAAAGCCTGCATGTCCGCCCGGTCCGCCGGACCGGATAATGCATGCGGTTCACCGGTCTCTTCCGCCGACTCGGAACCCGTCACGTATTCGATGCCGGCCAGCGGAAGCAAATCCCCTTCCTCGGTAGCATCGAGGAAAAATGCGCCGGTCAGCTTGACGATGTCGCCGGATCTGCTGTCCCGCAGCCGGACGGATGTTACCTGATCCCCGCCGGACTCCGCTTCCACCAGCGCATGCTCCGTAAGGATCGTTAACCTTCCGCTGTGCACGTAAGGTGCCAGCATCCCCTGCAGCACGGCCAGCGCCGCTCTCGGCTCATGGGCAATGCCGCTGACCAGTGCGCTGCCTGGATTCAGATAACGCTCTTGCCGCGATTCGGCCCGGAGCGGAAATAACTCCTTATAATAATCGCGGATCCGATTCCGGAATTCACGGTAGCTGGCCGTGCAGCCAAACTGCTCGATCCAGGGATGCTCGTCGGGCGGTACGCCCTGACTTGTAATCTGGCCGCCGAGCCAATCGCTCTCTTCGGTCATAATCACGCGTTTTCCCGCCTTCGCCGCCGCAAGCGCAGCGGCGCAGCCGCCGAGTCCTCCGCCCAGAATGATGATATCCGCCTCTATATGATTCTGCATATGCACCGCACCTCGATATCGCTGTATTCTAGTCGGCCTTGGCACCAACCGTCTCATGATCGTATTTAAATATCGTTCCGAGCGTCGTTGACCCGGGGCCGTACCGCTCATAAGCCTTGCCCGCCTCATCTACGGGAACCACATGGGAGATCAGCGGTTTGATCGAGATTCTCCCTTCGGCCAGCAAACGAATATATTCCGCAATGTTGCGGCCTTCCGTCCAGCGCACAAAGCCGATCGGATAATCCGTATTGTTGAGTTCATAGCTTGCGTCGTACCGGCCCGGACCGCCGGCCCGCGATATGAGCACCTGCGCTTCCTTGCCAAACATCAGCCCTCTGGAGTAGGTTGTAGACAAATCGCCGACGATGACGATTTTCCCCTTATCCCGAATCCATCCCATTGACGCGTTGATAAGCTCTTCACCGGGACCGCTTGCGCACAGGATGACGCTGTCGGCTCCATGTCCGCCCGTCATCCGCCCAACCTGCTCCTCAAGCTGCTCCTTGTTATCATAAGCATAGGCAATATGCTGCCTCATCCCCTGCACCCGCTCCGGGTTCAGGTCAAATCCCGCAACGGGGCAAGCCGCCGCATGCGCGATCTGGGCAATGATCTGCCCCAGGATGCCCAGCCCGACCACCACGGCCGATTCGCCGAAGCGCAGATCCGCAACCCGCAGGGCATGGATCGCAATCGCTCCCAGCCCCGCAAAAGCGGCTTCCTGCGGATCCACCCCGTCCGGGACGATGGCCGTCAGGTTCGAAGGCACGGTAAGCCACTGGGCATGGCGCACGTAAGGTGCTCCATAGCAGGCCACCCGTTGACCCACGGCAAGCCCCTTCACGCCTTCACCCAAGTCTTCGACGATACCCACCGCGCTGTAACCCATAATGACTTTTTGATCCGAAGCCTTTCGTATAAAGATCATTTCCGTACCCGGACTGACCGCCGAGTATTCGGTGCGAATCCGCACATGACCCGCCGGCAATTCCGCCGGCCTCTCGATATGATCAACGATCACGTTTCCATGAATCGTGGCAACAGCCTTCATTTGGACCCTCCTGCTCCACCTTATTTTCCTGATGCTTTCCGATATTCGCTCGGCGAGACGCCGCTGTATTTCTTAAAGGTCGTCGTAAATGTGGAAGAGTTCGAATACCCTGTTTTCTCTCCGATTTCCGCAATGCTGAGGTCCGTGTTCCGCAGATATTCACGCGCATGCGATAATCGGACTTTGTTCAAGTACTCCACGTAGTTCACGCCGAATGTTTTCTTGAAATAATTGGAGAAGTATTTCGAGCTGGTATCCAGCACTTCGGCCATATGATCCAAATAGAGGTTCTCCATGTAATGCAGTTCGATGTATTGGGAGATGAATGCGGGATTCAGCTTGCTTCGCGGATCGTGGTTCCGCGTATTGGCCACCACGCGCATCACTTCCATCAGCGCCTTCTGAATCTCTTCATAGGTGAAGGCTTGATCGACCTTGCGGATGAAATCACTCTCCAGCCGGAACAGCTCGTTGCGGTCAACGGACGGCGAATCCGCCTGCTTCATGACGAGGAAGAACATGCTCTTCGCAATATGCACCATCTGATGGTGATGGATGCGAAGATCCGCATTCTGCTGGAAAATATCGCTTACGATCTGCAGTCCCTCATCCACCTTGCCGCTTAGCATGCAGTTGCTCAGCTTCTCGATCTTCTGAAGCGGATAATAAATATCCGGGACGTACCGAATCTGCTCCGCATCGACCAAGTCCGTGTCCGCATTCACATTTCGGTACAACCGCCCATCATTAATATTCCGGTATGCTTCGGAGCAATTGCTGATTTTGGATTCGTACGTTCGGCTGACGCAGCCCCACACCGTGAACGTATCATGATAATCCTCGTTGCACCGCCTAACATACTCCTCGAATTTCCTGACCAGCTGCTTGCGCTCGGACGGCTGATCCAGACCGATTAACGCTAGGAATTTCAGTTCTTCGACATGATAAACCACCACATGTCCATAGCGCTCCTCCAGGCCGCCCCGGATCTGAGACGTCAGCTCTTCCAGGACAAAATCCGACTTGGCCGCCCCCTTGCCGGCAGGCTGCAAATACACGGCCGCCATCATGAAATGCCGGCACTGGAAGAAATGCGTGTAGTGCTTCTGCATCTGCATTTCCTGCTCGCGCGAATGGTGATGGCCGTCCAGCGTTTGCAGGAACACGCTTCGGCGGATATCCTCATCCACCAGATCCATCTGCTTCTTGAGGGATTCGTTCTCCCGCTGCACCTTGACGATGCCGCTCTGGATTTTCACGAAATCATTCCCTCGAAGAGAACTGCCCCCGAGCAGCTGCACGATGTTCTTCACCGGCCGGTACAGATAAATGCTGAGCAGCACCGACAGCATGACGTTTAACGCAATCGCGCCGTACATAATCCACGTATTGGCATCGGTGACGGAATCGATATTTTGAAACTTGTACGGCATTTTATTGATATATATAAAACCGTTATAGTCCGATTTGTAGAAATTGTACTCAAAATCGTCGTGCGTGAGGGAGGCTTCCTGCGACGGGTTAAAGTACACGTCGTTCAGAATGCCCACCAAATCCAGATCCTTCTCGGTGCTCAAGATGACGTTCCGGTTCGCATCCAGCACGATAAGCGAGGCCCCGGGAATCATGGAATTCAAATCGACCCCCTTAAGCAGCCGGTTTACGTTAATCAGGATCATCAGGTTTTTGTTCGACATTCTGACCTTGTTGCCGTCTACGGCAATCATCAGGTTCCGGCCGTACCCGCTGCTCTGATCCGCATAAACCTCCGCTGGAAAAACCGTAAGCTCGTGCTCCGATCGGGTAAACGTCTTCCAGAACATCGAGTTGAACTTCTGGGATTTATACCGCCTGTCAAACAATGCGTCCAGATTGCTGGTTCCGCGTGTCGTAATGGCCAAATCGTGATTGTCGAACGAAATGACCACATCTTCCACGATATCCACGTTGGATACGATGCTGGTGACGCTGTCCTGCAGAGAGATGACTTTCTCCATGTCAAGTTTGCCGTTATCCAGCTGCATCCGGTCCGAAGGAAGCGCATGAATGTTAAAAATCAAATTGTTAATGGAGGAGAAACTGGTATCAAACGACTGAATAATGTTTCTGATCACCATCCGGTTGTTCTCGCTCACCTTGTCGTAAATTCCGGTAATGGAATTCTTGTACACGATGTAATTGAATATGAACATGATGCCGATGACCAGTTGCAGAGCGAAGAAAATCTGGAGCAAGCCTCTGTTGGCGATCAATCGATTCATACGGATTCACCTCTCTTGGATGTCATCCCTTCATATTCAACATGATAGCCCCCGGCACCTTCCCATCACCCCTTTTCGGAACCGAGCATGACCCCTTTGGCAAAATACTTCTGGGCAAACGGATAGATCAGCAGCACCGGAATCATCGACAACACGATCGTTGCGTTCTTCATGGCCTGCGGAGCAAGCGCCGACGCATCCACCAGGCTCGGATTGCTTCCGTTCTCGCTGAAAATCAGCATATCCCGAAGCACGACCTGAAGCGGGTACATATTCGCGTCGTTCAGGTAAATCAGCGGGATAAAGAAGCTGTTCCAATGGCCCATGAAATAAAACAATCCGATCGAGGCCAGTGCCGGTTTGGACAGCGGAAGCACAATCTGGAACAGGATGCGGTACTCGGAAGCGCCGTCGACGACGGCTGCCTCGCGCAGGGATTCCGACATGTTCTCGTAGAAGCTTTTGAGGATCAACAGCTCAAAGGTCCAGATCGCATTCGGAAGCACGAGTGCCCATACGCTGTCCAGCAGGCCAAGCTCGGATACGATCAGGTAGTTCGGAATGATCCCCGGGTTCAGGAACATGGTCATGATGATTGCCAACAGGAAAAACTTGCGTCCGAAGAAATTTTTGCGAGCGAGCGGATAAGCCGCTACCGCCGTAAGCAGCAGGTTAATGGCCGTACCGAGCGCTGTATAAAAAATCGTGTTCAGATAGGCGCGCGGCACCCGGTCGTCGTTCAGCACCTGGGCATAAGCGTCGAGATTAAAACCCTTGGGAAACAAGGTGATATTCCCTTGCACCACTTCGGAAGTCGCGCTGAGGGAAACGGCGGTGATATAGACGACGGGGTACACGGTAATAATGGCAAGGCATGTCAGAATCAGCGTGTTGATAATGCCGAATAACGAGATGTTTCGAAGGCTGAATCGTTTGTTGTTTACCATAGTCCGCTACCTCCCAGTCGCTTGCTGAAGTAGTTGGAGGACAACAGCAATATCATGGCGACAACGGCTTCGAACAAGCCTACGGCCGCGCCATAGCTATAATTGCTCTCCAGAAGGCCTTTCCGGTAGACATAAGTCGAGAATACGTCCGCCACCTCGTAAGTCATCGGATTGTAAAGCAGCAATACCTTTTCGTATCCGATCCGAAGCATCGATCCGGTCTTCAAGACAAACATGATAATAATCGTTGGAAGAATGGCGGGAATCGTGATTTTAAAAATCATGTGGCGCCTTTTGGCACCGTCCACCTTAGCTGCTTCGTAAAGCGACGGGCTGATCCCTGCAATCGCAGCCATATAGATGATGGCTTCATAACCGACGGTTGCCCAGATATCCGATGAAACATAGATGGTTCTAAACCAGCTCGGCTCAATGAGAAAATACGTCTTCTCGAAACCTAACGCCGCGATCAGCTGGTTAATGATCCCCTGATTGGGCGACAGGAAGTCGATAATCATGCTGCTTATAATGACCACGGACAGGAACGAAGGCAGATAGCTGAGCGTTTGAACCGACTTTTTGAACCATTTCACTCTGACCTCGTTAAGGAGAATCGCCAGAATGATGGGAAAAGGAAAGCCGAAAATCAGATTGTATACGCCAAGAAGGAGCGTATTCTTGAACAGCAGCCAGAAATCCGGACTGCCGAAAAATTTCTCGAAATGCTTGAGCCCTACCCATTCGCTCTCCATGATGCCGGTAAATACGCTGTAGTCCTTGAAGGCAATGATCAAGCCGTACAGGGGCCCGTATCGGAAAATAACGTAAAACAACAGGCACGGGATAAACAGAATCAACAGCTGTCTGTCCCGCTTCATATGCTGAAAGGCCGAAACCATTCTTCTCCCAAACCCGCCGCGGGGTTTGGCGAGATTTGTCTCTGTCCCTGCACTTGACATGGTGTTCCCTCCTTAAGATGATGAGCAGCACCCGAGCGTCGTACCCGGATGCCGCCATCACTCTTATTTCTTCTGCGAATTATTTCGTGGCTTCATCCAATCTCTTCTGGGCTGCGTTGAAAATATCGACGATCTGCTTGGCTCCCTGCTTCTCAGCCTGCGCCTGCCATTGCTGCCACTGCGCATCGCCGTAGTTTTTGTTGAGAATGTATTTCGCGTTAAATTCATCCGCCAATTTCTTCAGGGAGGTTTGGATTTCCGCAATCTTTGCGGTTTCGTCATCCGTAAAGTTCACGACCGGATCCAGCGGCTCGAATTTATTGCCGTTCAGGAGCTTATCCTGAGCCTCCTGCTCCTTCTCCGTATAGTTGAAGTACACGCTGCGCTTGTCGGAATTGACATACAATCCTTGCAGCCACAGGCCATAGCGGTCCTCCAGCACGCTGATATCCACCAGCGGCACGTCGGTCAGCTCCGGATAGACGGCTTTATCGCCTTCCATCTTGAACGTCTCGCCTTCCACGCCCATCGTCACCAGCGTGGCGCCGGACGGGCTCGTCAGGTAATCGAGCAGCTTCAGGGAAGCTTCCTTGTTGTCGTTGTTGGCTACCGCGATGCTGAAGCCGTTCGTGATGCTCTCGATCGTCTTGCCGTTGCCGGTCGGTCCGACCGGATTGCCGTATCGCAGGTCATAGTTCGGATTTTGGTCCTTGACCTGGTTGTAGAACAGGTCCAAACGTCCGATCCAGTCATAGGTGACAAAGGATTTATTGCCTGACGTCATTTTCGCCGTCCAGGAATCGTCGGTGTCCGTCATGAATTCCGGATCGAGGAGTCCCTCGTTGTACAGCTTCTTCATGAAATCGAGCATTTCTTTGTGCTCAGGCTGTATGGTAGCGTACTTCCATACCTTGGCCGTCTCGTCGTAATACGTCGGATAGTTGGCTCCGCCGATTCCCCAGCCGAAGGCCCAATCGCGGAAAATGTTCTCTTTCGTTTTCGAGGCGTAAGGATAGGAATCCGGATAGGCTTCCTTCAACTTTTTGAGGGCCTGATAGAATTCGTCGGTATTCGTCCATTCCTTGATGCCCAGCTCATCGAAGATGTCTTTGCGGTACAGGAAGCCGTGGTTCACGTCACGGTTGATGTTTGCAACCGGCCAGGTATAGATGTTGCCGGATTCGTCTCCGTAGGACGGAATGACCCAAGGATTCTCGTCCACATACATTCTTTTGAAGTTCGGCAGCATGTCGACATATTCGTTAATGGCAACGACCGCTTTCTGCTTGCCGATCTTCTTCAGCTCCGGAGGCGTCAATCCGTGGATGATGTCCGGGAGCTTGCCGGATGCAACGGTTACTTTCAGCTTGTCTTGAAACGTAGCCGAAGAATAGGGTTGGAAATTCACTTTGATGCCGGTACGCTTCTCGATCTCCTTGGCAAGCAAGGAATCGTTCAGGTTGGTCTTCTCGCTGACGACCATCCAATTGATCGTTGTCGGTTTATCGACCAGCGGAAGCGCGAGACCGCCAGTATCCCCATATTGATCCGGATCTGCCGGTGCCGTTGGAGGTGCTGTTTCTCCGTCCGTTCCGGGAGCTGCCTCTTTATTTCCTCCGCTGCATGCGGCCAAGATTGAAATGATTAATGTGAACACGAGTGCCATGCGAAACCATTTTTTTGTCATTTGCGTTCCTCCTCTAAATCCATCATTTGAATGCGGCTGACTGAATCTGTGCGATCGCTACTCTACCCCCGTCATTTCTTCTCATCTGTGTGTCTGCTTACTCATCCGGTCTACGTTTGTAAATCAAGATGCTTCCTATCATGCCTCCTTGTTGACGAAGATCCCGGCCTGTCGCAGGAATATTCTAAAATGATCGGGCATCCGCTGCCGAGGGTCCGGCACGGAATTTTCTACCCATCCACATCATAAAAACGCTTCCATGATTCGTAAAGAAGCGTATTTCTGCGAGATGGCGTTTTTTCTTCTTCAAGCGGGCGAAATGCCGAAAACCCGCATAACATCAGGCTTTTTGAGCATGTGGAAAATGCTAAAGCGGTAGAAATAGATAAAAAAATAGAGGGATTTCATCACGAAATCCCTCACGGAAGATGTTAAATTTCTTCTCTTCCCCATCGTATATTCATGAAGCAGAACATCATCGGCGTCCATCAAAACGGGTGTGAATTCAATCACTCGTTTCTTCTTTTTTCGCTTTGGCACCCTGCTCCCGCAATTTTTTGCCTTCCTTGCCGTATAGATCCTTCAGGATTTTCTTGCCGGTCGGCGTCTGCGCAAGTCCGCCCTTCGCCGTTTCCCTGTGCTTGGACGGCATGGCCGTGCCAACCTCCAGCATCACGTCGATCACTTCGTCGGATGGAATGACGCTGCGCACGCCGGCAAGCGCCATATCCGATGCCGCCAGCGCCGTCACGGCGCCGAAGCCGTTGCGCACGATGCAAGGAATCTCGACAAGCCCGCCCACCGGGTCGCAGATAAGTCCCAAGGAATTCTTTAGCGCAAGCCCGACGGCGTGAACAGCCTGCTCCGGCGTCCCTCCCCGCAGCTCCGTCAAAGCGCCTGCCGCCATACCGATAGCTGAGCCGACTTCAGCTTGGCAGCCGCCCTCCGCACCGGAAATAAACGAGTTATTGGCAATGACGTAGCCGATTGCGCCAGCGCTGAACAGCCCCATCACCAAATGCTCGTCTTCCCAGCCGAAGCGTTCCTGCGTGCTGACGAACACCCCGGGAATAATGCCGCATGAGCCCGCCGTCGGCGTCGCCACGATGCGCCCCATGGAGGCATTCACCTCGGACACGGACAGGGCGTAGGCCAGCGCCGTGCAAGCGTCGGTACCAAGCGCGGGTACCCCGCTGCTCATATATTGATGAACGCGCACGGCATCGCCGCCGGTCAGGCCGCTTTTGGAAGGGACGGGTTCATGGATTCCCCGGTGCACCGCTTCCTTCATGATGCCGTAGTAATCGGCCATTTGCTTGAACGTCTCGTCCCGGCTTTTCCCCGTTTCCTTGATCTGTTCATTTAGCATCAGCTGGCCGATCGTCACCTGATCCTCCCGGCAGCATGCAATGATCTGCTCCAGCGTAGAAAACTTCATGACTGCGCCTCCTCTACTGTCAAATCCGCGATGACGACCCGATGCACGCTCGGCAGTCCTTCGATATGCTTCATCAATTCGGCCGGAACCGCTTCGTCCGACTCCACCACCGTCATGGCATCGCCGCCCCTTCCCTTGCGGTCCACGTCCATATAGGCAATGTTGACGCCGCCGGCCTCCAGGAGCCGGGTGATATGCGCGACCATGCCCGGCGTATCGTCATGAAAGACCAGCAGCACCGGATAATTCATCGTAAACTTGACGTCGAAACCGTTCACGCGCAGCATTTCCACGCTGCCTCCGCCAATGGAAGCGCCCGCAATGACATCGGTATGATCGCCGTCGGTCAGCCTCAGCTCCACGGTATTCGGGTGAAAGGCCACATTCTGTGCCGTCTTGAAGGTAAGTTCAATGCCTGCCGCTTCGGCAAGCTCGATCGAATTCCGGATGCGCATATCGTCCGTGGCAAAATCAAGCAGCCCGCCGACGACAGCCAGATCGGTGCCGTGGCCGCGGTAGGTTTCGGCAAAAGATCCATAGAACACAATTTCCGCCTGATCGGGGAATGCTCCAAATATGCGCCGCGCGGCTCTTCCGATCCGCACGGCCCCAGCGGTATGGGAGCTGGAAGGCCCCACCATGCTGGGCCCAATAATAGAAAACACATCTTTAAACCGCATGCGCGATTCCCCACTTTCGACTATTCTGCCCTCATTGTATCAGTCTGCCAGCCAACTTTCCAAGTGCTCCCGAATAAAATCGTCATCGTTTAAATGGGGATAGTCCCGGTAGACCCGATCAATCTCTTCCGATTGTCCGGGAGACAGCGTTTCATGCGGATTCAGGCACCATGTGCCTTGCAGCAGTCCCTGTCTGCGGAGCACCTCATGAATGCCCGGGATGCAGCCCGCAAACTGATGCGCGGGATCGAAGAAGGCCGCATTGGAGTCGGTAATCTCGACGTTGCGCGTCAGCCATTCCTTTGCGAACTGCTCCTGCTTGCGCGCCTCTTTGATTTCCTCCAGCAGCTCCACAGCTTTCCTGGTCCAGACCGCCCAGTGACCGAGCAGACCGCCGACGATAGGCTTGGCGACCGGCGTTCCGTCCACCTGGAATCGATAGGTCGTCAGCAAATCGTTGACGATGTTATCGTCATTCCCCGTATAGAGCGCAATATCGTCTCTGCGGCTCGAATAACAGACGGCACGAACGACGTCAATCGTCTGATAGCGGTTGAAGGGGGCCATCTTGATCGCTACGATATTCGGAATTTCTGCGAAGGCACGCCAGAATTCGAAGGAGAAGATGTTGCCGCCAACCGATGGCTGAAGATAGAACCCGATCACCGGCATTCTCTGCGCGATCTCTTCCGTGCGCTTCAGAATATCCTCTTCGCTCCAGCCGCTTAACCCGCCCATGCTGAGCAGGACGGCATCATAGCCGAGCCTGCGGGCGATCTCCGTTTCCTCCACGGCTTGCTCCGTGGGGCCGCACACGCCGGCCACCATCAAGAAGGGGCGGTCAAGCTCCGCCCTGCGGACCTCTTCCGCCGCCAACCGCAGCACCGGTTCATACAAGTCGATGCCTTTATCGCGGATCTCGAATTGGGTAGAGTGAACGCCGACCGCCACACCGCCCGCACCGGATGCGGCGTAATAACGGGTCAACGCCCGCTGGCGGCGTTCGTCCAGCTTCCGGTTCTCGTCCAAAGCCAGCGGATGCGCCGGTATGACGAGCCCTTCGTGAAGAGCTTTCAGCTTCTCGGGGGCCAACCTCTGCATTGCAGGAATCTGTCCGCTCATTAGAATTTCCCCTTTCTCTCTTGGAAGTGCGTCGGCTTGTTCCAGCTCTCGCCGCCGGATTGCACCCATGCTGCCGTCCAATCTAGCATCTGCAGCAGAGACACCTTCGGATAACCGAAGAGCTGGTGGGATTTCGAGGCGTTGTTCAGGAGTGCGGTCTCGGATTCCGTACCTGTAAAGGTCACTTCCTTGCCCATCCGTGCCGCCAATTCCTGTGCCGCCCAGCGGATCGACATCGTCTCCGGTCCGGTAATGTTGATGATTTCGGGAGGCGCGCTGCAATGTAGGAGCGAACGGAGCGCCATCTCGTTGGCATCCCCTTGCCATATGATATTCGCATGCCCCATCGCCAGGTGAATCGGCCGGTCCTCATGGATCGATCTGGCAAGCTCATGCAGAACGCCGTACCGCATATCGATGGCGTAATTCAGACGGTAGATTGCCATCGGCGTACCATTCTGGTGGGAGAAATATTCAAAGACGCGCTCTCTGCCGAGACAGGATTGCGCATATTCCCCGACCGGCTCCGGCGCAACGGATTCGTTGACTCCGCCGCTGCCCACCGGCGAGAACGGATACACATTCCCCGATGAGAACACCACCATGCGGGATTGCTTGAATTTCTCGGCCACCCTGCCCGGCAAATACGAGTTCATCGCCCAAGTAAAATATTCGCGGCCGGTCGTGCCGAATTTGTTGCCGGCCATATAGATCACGTTTGGAGCCTCGGGCAGCTGCTGCAGCTCCCTGTCGTTCAGCAGGTCACACGAAATCGTCTGTACGCCCGCCTCCTCCAGCTCGCGCCTGGCCTCCTGGTTCGAGAACCGGGATACGCCGATGATCCGTTTGCCGCCACCGCCTTCGCGCACGGCGTTGGCGGCCAGCCTTGCAAGGCTGGGCCCCATTTTTCCGCCGACGCCAAGCACCAGGATATCCCCTTCCAAAGACGCCAAATCGGCAACAAGCTGTGCTGAAGGCTCCGCCAGCTTCGCTTCTAATGCTGCAACGGTTAACATGAACAATCTCCTCCTCCGATTGATGATTCTTCTTCATCATACGGCCCCGTTTGATATAAAGACAAATCTTTAAATCGTCTTTAAATAAACGGCACACAAAAAAAGCCCCCTGATGTCAGGGAGCAAACGAAACGTTCAGCACGATATATCGAAGCACGAAGAAGGCAGCGATAAAAAGGGAAGCCAGTCCGAGCAGCGTAAAAATGAAGATTTTCTCTAAGCGGGAAAACGGGGCTCTCGTTCGCTTCAAGTCCATCACCTCATCTTCCATTATAGGAAACGCCTGATATCTTATTCCAAAAAGGTGAATCGGAAGATTTGCCTCGGCCTTCCTCTCGGCACCTTCTCGATCCCCGAAATCTCCACCAACCCGTTGTCGGTCCAAAGCTGAAGCAGCCGATGCGCGCTGCGGACGGTAATGTCCAGCAGGTGGGCGAGCTCATGTACCTTGTATTCGTATTTACCCGAACGGGCGCGCTGGTTCAGCAGCTTGCTCAAATAGGCGCTCGTCATGCCCGCATCCTCTGCCCGCTTGATCAGCCCTGCATCCGTAAAAGACAGCACCTCCAGCACGGGATCGGCCATCTCCAGCGGCCCTATCAGCGTACCATCCTCACGCACGATAAAACAGGCGTTGCCGCCAACCTCCTTGGACTTCCGCATCGCGATGCGCGCATGGGTTCCGGCCATACTGGCCGACCTGCCGAATCCCATGCCGATGCTGAGCGAAATGCCGTAGGTTTTGTTCACGTCTTTGGCCAAGGGGATCGTTTTGTAACCTCCGGTTTCCCGTTCGAAGATGCCGCGCGTCGTGAAAAACAGATACTCGTCCCCGCCCAGATGGGTCAGATAACCATCCAGGGATTCCACATAATCGAGCACCATCCGGTGAATATCGAGCTTCAGCTTCTGCACCTCATGCTCATTGTTCCGTCTCAGCGCCTGCGTGCCGAAATCGTCTATATTTATCATCCCGACCACAATCTGGCCTTCCCAGCTGCGGCGGGATGCCGTGGACAGCAGGGCTCGCTCTAGCGATACCACGATATCCTGATCGGAAGGAAGCAGCCATTCATTGGGTATTCCGAGCCGCGTCAGTTCTTGGGCCACGGATTCCACGCCCGTGAATGCAACAGAGCAACTGCCGGATTCGTATTGATGGCGATGAAACGCGATCAGGCTGCTCTTCGGGGCGTAAGCCGGCCCGTCGTAGACGACAGCCTGTACAGCAGGGATGCCCAGATCCTTCATGGTCCGAACCACCATCGTCTCGGTTAGGGTGTCCACCGATATGCCTCCATCCAGTCGTTCCTGCTGTCCGGCATGGAACAGCGCTTTATATAAACCCGCGTCCGTGACGGGAACGTAATGTACAGGGATCTTGACCTGACCGAGCTCCTTCACCTTGCGCTGGGACAACGGATCCGAGAGGAACAACACTTCGACTTCGCTCCCGATCCGCTCCGCCAGTGCAGGCGCTTCGTCTTCATCCTGGAAAACCAGCGGCGCAGGGTCAAAGGAAGGAAAGGTTTCTATGACCTTCATGATCTTGTCAACGATCGTCCGGGTTCCGATAATACCGATGCGGATTTGCTGGACAGGGGGGCGGGTCCGCTCCGTCATGATGCCTTCACTCCCATCTTTCCCATTTCCGAGAAGCCGTGCATGAGCAGGCCGGTACGGATACCTAAATCATACCCGCTATCGAAAATTTGGCAAGCGGAAGCTGGACTCCCCCTAAACAGGCCCCTGCCATTTCACAGCAAAAAAGAGCCGTAACGGCTCTTTTCAGGATTGCTTCGCACCATTTATACGGCAGGGCGAAGCTGTTGTCCTTGAGACTACCAGCCCAGATCCAGGGTTTTTCCCGTCTCCGCATAGGTCTTCAAAATGCTCATGACCATCCACCAGCTGTCCGCCGCCTTGGCGCGAGACGGATGATCGGGCGTGTACTGATCATTGACGAGCGTCAGCTTGGTACAGTTCCCTACCGGCTCGAGGGTGAACGTGATGCGGGACTCCAGCTCCTCATGGTTCGCATAATACGACGGACCGGGATGCTCGGACAGGCTCAGCACCTTTTGCGGCTCATAAGCCAGAACATTCCCGTAAACATGAACCGTCTCCTCCCCGTCATTCCCCGGGCCTACATAAGCGAAAGGCTCTCCAACTCGGAAGGAAGACCTCAGCTCGCTCCCGAAAAAGGTAGCTCGAGTCCCCTCCGGCGAAATCAAGACTTCCCATACCTTCTCCGGCGAGGCTCCGATATAAAACTCATATTGCAGCGGCTCCATGCAGTTTCCTCCTACCCTCTATATAATGCGCAGGAAGACCGGCTTGTCCTCCTGTGATATGATGATGTTATCAAGCAGCCGCATCCAAGTATTGTAAAAATGCGACGGGTTGCTTCCAGTGAACATGGCGTGCAATCAAGTCCCGTACGAGGACCGTGCCGTGCCAAATCAAGCCTGCTGCGGAATTATCGGAGGTGGTTATGTCATGATACGGCGTTCTCATCAGCCCAGCCTCGGCATCTTGAACATGAAAAAAGCCGGAGAGAAATTCCAGCTCTTGCGCGTCCCTCCGTCGGAGGACCTTTCCCATTTCATCAGGCATTACTGGATCATTCATTGGGATTTAACCGGCCAGGAGCCCCATCAGCAGGATGTCGTTCCCAACCCTTGTGCCAATCTGGTCGTTCAATCCCGTCGGACCGCTTTTTACGGCGTATCGAGCACGAGACATTCCCACCATCTGGAGGGCAGGGGGCAAGTATTCGGCGTCAAATTCAGGCCCGGCGGATTCCATCCGTTCGCGAACATGGCCATGGACCGTCTAACGGATTCCTCCATAGGCACCATGGAGATTCTTCAGGTTGAGCCTCAAGTGCTGGAAGACCAGCTATTGACTGCAGAGCAGCCGGATCACAAGGTCCACCGCATGGAGGAGCTCTTTCGCCGCATACTGCCCGACAAAGATGAATCGATTGAACGAATCAACGCGATCGTGGATGAGATTCATCGAAACCGCGACATCCTCCGGGTGGAACAGCTTAGCGATGGGTTCCGGATGAGCCCGAGATCGCTTCAGCGTCTATTCAAGTCATACGTCGGGGTGAGCCCCAAATGGGTCATCCGCCTGTACCGGCTGCAGAATGCCGCCGAGATGCTCGAAGGCCCCGATCATCAGGATATGCTGAAATTAGCCATGGACATGGGATATTATGACCAATCGCATTTTATACGGGATTTCAAAGCGGTGATTGGTAAGACGCCGGAAGTTTATATGAAGAAACGATAAATCTAAGGGAGGTAACAGCATGTTTACGATACAGGCGATCGGAACGATCCATAACGAAAGAAAGGCGATTCAGGATGATTACTGGGGGGATGTCATCTCGAAGATCAAGCTGGGCGAAGAATGGAATGAAAGCTCCCTGGATGGGATTGAGACGTTCAGCCACCTTGAAATCATTTATGTCTTCCATCTCGTCCAGGATGACAGCATCCAATACACGGCGAGACATCCGCGAAATAATCCGAGCTTTCCCAAGGTCGGTATCTTCGCCCAGCGCGGCAAGAACCGTCCCAACAAGCTAGGAGCCACCATAGTGGAGCTGGTAAGCAGAGAGGGCAGGTCCGTTTTCGTTAAAGGGCTGGATGCCGTAGACGGGACTCCCGTCGTTGATATCAAGCCTGTCATGAAAGAATTTTTGCCGAAGACAAAGACCAAGCAGCCCCAATGGGCTACGGACATCATGTCCCGTTACTGGGAATAATGATTAAGATTCTTCATAATTACCAAAAAACAGCGCTGCCGCCTGTCCTTTGAGGTTCAGGGACCGGCCTAAGCCAGCGCTGTTTCTGTTGATCCGCATCATGCTGCATAACCTTAATGGTTAATCAGATTAATTAGAAAGGCTCTGACCCGAGACCGGCAGACGGATCTCAACCGATGTTCCCCGCTCTTCCTCGCTCCGGATGACGATCCGGCCATTGTGGCTCTCCATGATGCGGTGAACGATCATGATGCCCAGCCCATTGCCGTCCGGCTTGGTGGTATGGAAGGGTTCCCCAATCCGCCGAAGCACGTCCTCCGTCATGCCGGAGCCGTTATCCGTAAAGGTCACGCGCTGATATTCATCCTCCACATCCATCTGAATGTGAATGTTTCCGCCATACGGAAGGGCCTCCATCGCATTTTTCAAGATATTGAGAAAAACTTGCTTGATCTGGTTCCGGTCGCATAGAATCGTTGCATTCCGGCCGAAACATTGAGTCATCTTTATGCCGCCAAGGCTTGCCTGAATGGCAAACAAATGAAGCACTTCCTCCAGAATCTCGCCGCAATTCTCAAGCTTAAACACAGCCGCCTGGGGCTTGCCCAGGATCATGAATTCCCCTACCATCAGATTGGCCCGCTCCAGCTCGGACATGATCAGGTCATAGTGCCGGAGAGCGGCATCCTTATTGGCCAGCTGAAGCATTCCTTTTACCGTCGTGAGGGGATTGCGGACTTCATGGGCGATGCTGACGGCAACCTGGCCGGCAAACACCAGCTTCTCCGTATTCCGCAGCACTTCCTCCGTACGCTTCATCTCCGTAATGTCGCGCAGGGAGCCCACGACCCGCATAAGCTGCCCTTCCCGGTCATACACCGGCTGAACATCCAGGATATAGTGGTGCATGCTTCCGAATAACTCAAGGGACAGCTCTTCTCCGATGCAAATCTCCTGTCCGTGTATCACCCGCTCATAATACTCGCCAATCGGCTTGATGCCGAACACCGGGCGGCCCACGTATTTCGTCCGGTCACGGTCACCGGCATCCGGGGACAGCAGGCTTACGCTGGTTTCGTTCATCTGCAGGATCTGGCCCTCCGCATCGGTGATGATCACGCCGTAATGCTTCGTTCCCAGCAGCACCTGGTTCAAGGTTTGCAGCTGCGTGTTCTGTTTGCGGGTCACCATCTCCCGTTCCAGGGAATCGGCCATCGTGCAGAGCAAGGCATATAAATGCGGGTGAACAAACTCCTTGTTCGTCATTAGGGAGATCGTCCCTATGATCGCCTTCCCGTCTTCGCCGTGAAAGGGAGCCGAATAACAGGCCATGCGGTGAAGAATGTGATGAAAATGATCTTCTCCTATCAACGTAAACGGCCGTTTGTACCGAAGGCACAGATCTATCGAGCTGGGGCCGTCTTCTTGGGAATACCCGCTGCCCTCCATGATGCCCAAATAACGGGCCGTTTCTATGATGGTCGGGTCCCCCTCCATATCAAGAATGAAGCCCTCGTTATCCGTCATCGTAATCACGACAGGGTTCCCGGATCCGGAGGAAAGGAATTTATTCACGAAGACTTGGATCACTTCGATATATTCGTTATATTTGGCACGCCTTGCAGCCAGTGCTTCAGCATTCAATCGATAAGTATGTGTTGGAAGAAGCTCCGGGTTCATCCCCTTGTCTATACACTGCTGCTTTGCTTGTTGAATGATCTCCTGATCGGTTATCACACCAAATCGATTGTTCAAAATCACATACCCCTTTTTATCATACTGCCACTTTCATGTCACATATGTTTATTCTAACACTTTTATCGGCAAATGGAGCCCAACCGTAAACTTAATGAGCATGCGAATATGCAGCCTTCATCTTATCATGGGAAAGAGCTCTATATCTCCCTCCTTTTTATGTAACTATTTACAGGAAATATCCGTTTAGACTATAAAGGAGATGAGAATCCATGTTCAAACGTCATGCTGCTTATTACGGCTTCGCTCTTGCTCTTCTGATTCTTGTAACAGCCTGCTCGAGCACCCCATCCAAAGCGCCGGCTTCGTCGCCCTCCGAAGCTGCGAAGAGTGCAGTGACGGACCATGAAAGTCCGGCGGAGCGCGTATTATCATTGTTCGAAGGAGAGGACATGAGTGCCGAGGATAAAGCCACGAACATGCTGGCTCACTTGGAGGGCATGGACTGGACGGAATATAACCGCCTGAGCAGCGGCAAAACGCTGGAAACGCTGGAGCTGCTGTATACCCACCGCTCCCTCATCCAAACCGAGCATTATACGAGCCTGTTCCTCGCAACAACGAATCTCGACGGTGCCTCTGCCGAGCAATATGCCGCCATCGTCGGTGAATTGTTTACGAAAGACAGGGAGGGCGTGGTGCAGGCACTTGCTGATTTGGGTGACGAAGCAAGTAAGCAAAGCGTCATCTCAAGCATAGCGTACCATCTCGGTTACCAGGATGTTGCCCAAGTGAAACAAGAAATCCATCAATGGCAAACGAACAAGGTGCTACATGATGCCGAGAAGGACGTCATCGCCTCCCTCATAGCGGCACTCGACAATCCATAAATGCAAAAAATAGAGCTGACCCCGAATGGAATCGGGGTCAGCTCTATCACTCGTTATCGTTAAAGACATCCTTATTGATTCAACAGGAACTCTTCTCCTGCAATGCCCGGCGAGGTCATGTGATAAGGATCCAGAATGACCAGAATCTGCTCCTCTGTCAAAAGCCCCTGTTCCAGGATGATCTCCTTGATGCTTTGGCCTGTCTTCTGCGCTTCCTTTACCAGCCTGGAGGCTACGTCATAGCCCAAATGCGGGTTCAATGCCGTAATGATGCCATAGCTGTTATCCACGAAGTATTTGCAGCGTTCCTTATTGGCTGTAAGATCAACCATCAGATTCTTGTAGAACACATCCATGCCGTTCTTCAGGATTTTCAGGGAGTGCATCAGATTGTTGGCGGCCACCGGAACCATGACGTTAAGCTCGAATTGCCCGGCTTCGCAAGCCAAACTGATCGTATGGTCATTGCCGATGACCTGGAACGACACCTGGTTCATGACCTCCGCCATCACGGGATTGACCTTGCCCGGCATGATCGACGAGCCCGGCTGTCTCGGAGGCACGTTCAGCTCGTTCAAGCCGGCTCTCGGTCCGGAAGCCATCAGGCGGATGTCGTTGCACATTTTCGAGAAGTTCACCGCACACACTTTGAGCGCAGCCGACAATTCCATGTAAGCATCCGTGTTCTGGGTGGCATCCACCAAATCCTCGGCTTGCTTCAGGGAGAAACCTGTCTGCTCAATCAAATGCTGGACGACGCTCTGCATATAGTCCGGCGTTGCATTTAACCCGGTGCCTACGGCCGTCGCGCCCATATTCACAACCAATAATCCTTGCGCTGCCCGCTCGATGCGGTGGATGTCCCTTGTCAGCACGTTGGCATAAGCCCCGAACTCTTGTCCAAGCCGGATCGGTACCGCATCCTGCAGATGCGTGCGTCCCATCTTGATGACATCGTCGAATTCCTTGGCCTTGTCCTGAATGCCGGCGACCAAGGTCCGGAACACGCCAAGGAGATCCTGGGTCAGACGGTACGACGCAATGCGGATCGCCGTCGGAATGGCATCATTCGTGGATTGCGACATATTGACATGATTATTAGGATTGCAGTAGAAATATTCGGCCTTCTGTTTTCCCAAAATCTCCAGCGCCCGGTTCGCCAGTACCTCATTCATGTTCATATTGATCGAAGTGCCCGCCCCGCCCTGAATGGAATCGACAATGAATTCGGAACGGAGATTGCCTGCGATGATCTCGTCTGCCGCCTCTATAATGGCGCTGCCTATCTTTTTCGGCAGCAGGCCAAGTTCCATATTAGCCAGCGCGGCCGCTTTCTTTACTTCTCCGAGAGCAGAAATGAGCTCGGCATGAATGGGCACCCCGCTGATCGGAAAATTCTCTACCGCCCGGACCGTATTGATGCCGTAATAGGCATCTATAGGAAGCTGTTTTTCCCCCAGAAAATCTTTCTCCACTCGATACTGCATATCCATGGACAACATCACCATCGCCTTTTGATTATTTTGTATCTTGCTTGTCACCTGTTATCATCCAGCTTGCCCGGATATATACAGAATTCTGCCTTTCAACTTGAAATCCTCTATAGCTTACGCGTTTTGTTAGGGAATATTGAATAATATGTGTGATTGCGCAAAAAATGAGGCTTTCTCTAAGTATAATTACCCAGAAAAAGCCCCTCTTACCCCAAACGGCTTGATTTCCATTGACGTCCGTCACGATGGATGGTTACAAACTCTAAGCCATGGAGGTCTTCCTATGCACCGGGAAGCCTAACGAAATCACGGCGCCTCCCTCTTGGCGATTCCCCGCCGTGATCAGGCCTCCGCAGCGCTCCACGATGGCCCGGGCAATCGCCAAACCGAGTCCCGTCTCCCCGTTCTTGCCCTTCACAAACCGATGGAACAGATAAGGCAGCAGCTCCTCGGAGATCCCTTCGCCGTCATCGGATACGGTGAGCACCACCCGACCTTTTTGGAGACCGGCTTGAATGTAAATATGCTTGCTTGCATGCCTCGCCCCGTTCGAAACGATGTTCAGCAGCGCCTGCAGCAGCTTATCCCGGTCGGCATACACCGTTAACGATTCGTTATCCCCGTACGAAAGATGCACGAACAGCCCTTTTTTCACCAGAACCGGATTGATCCTCTCGATCGTTTCCTCTACAAGCTCTTTCATATTGACTTCTGCGGCCTTGAAAATATCATCTTCGCTGTCCAGCTTGGCCAGCAGCGTCATCTCGGTCACGATATTTCTCATCCGGCCGCTCTCGCTCATAATGATATCGAGCCCTTTGCGAATATCCTCCCCTTCGAATATGCCGTCCCGGATTCCCTCCGCATATCCGGATATGGACATGAGCGGCGACTTCAGCTCGTGCGAAGCATTCTGGAAAAATTGTTTCTGCACATGATTGTACCGCTCCAGCTCACCGGCCATTTCGTAGACGGACTCTGCCACGGCGCCGAGCTCCCCGCTTGCCGACACGCGCCGGACTTCGGAGAATTGGCGCTCCTTCACCTTCTTCAATTCTTCCCGCAGATGCATCAGCGGCTTAATCAGCCGCTTGGTGATGAATAGGCTTAAGATCACCATGACCACGGCCCCTGCGCCGAATACGAGCATCAAGCGCCCCAGCAGCGCTTGCTCAATCGCCTTGATTTTGCTCACTGGCGTAATCAGCGTCATCGTCCCTTGGGGAACCGCCGTAACCTCGGTTAGGAATTGCCCGTCCACCGATGAGGATTTAAACGAAGCTATGCTATCGGGTCTGGCTGCTGCTATGCCCATGTACTGGGCGGTAGGGGTTACAGGAGTCGAGCGGACTATATTCCCTTGGCTGTCCTGAATAATAACGCCTACCTCGGCAACCTGCGCAGAGGCAAACCCGCTAACGGTCAAAGGCTCGCTCTCGATAGGGATGCTCTGTGCAGCCGCTGTTTCCAGCTTTGCCGTTAGCGCCGCCCCAATGGACTGCATGTCCTTTCTTTGCGTGCCGATAAAGTGGTCCAGCAGCACATAATGAATGACGACGGCCGTCACGGACAGCACGAGTATAAGCGACAAAGCGAACGCAAGATTGATCTGATGGACCAGCTTCATATCGATGATTCCTCCCCATCCGTTCTCATTCGGTATCCATGTCCCCATATGGCCTCGATCGGCAGCTGCTCCACTTTCTTGCGCAGCCGTTTAATGAGATGGTCAACCGCCCGGTCGCTCCCGAAATAATCGTCCCCCCATACGGAGGTCAGCAGTTCGTCCCTGGTAAACGCACGGTTCGGATGCTCGGCAAACACTCTCAGCATCTCGAATTCTTTGTTGGTCATATCCACTTCTTCCCCGTTCCAGAACACGCGCCTCTCCTCCAGCAGTAACTGAAGCCGCCCATTGCTAAGCTCCGGGGAAGCGGCCGCAAGCCGCGGGACATTCTCCGCTCGGTTGAATTTGTACCAACGGCTCAGCTGCCGTTTGATTCGGGCGACCAGCTCGCGAGGGCTGAACGGCTTGACCATATAGTCGTCGCTTCCCAGCTCAAGCCCCAATATTTTATCCACCTCGCTGTCCTTGGCCGAGATCATGATGATCGGGACCTCGGCTTCCGCGCGGATCCGCCGACACAATTCGAAACCGTCCATGCCGGGCAGCATAATATCGAGCACCCACATATCCGGCGGATTCGTTCTCCACATGTCCCAGCCTTCCTCCGCCGTGCCAAGGCCCACCGTCCGGTAACCCTCCTTGCGCAAATAAGCCTCCACCAAATTTCGTATATGCAAATCGTCATCCACAACGGCGATGAGATAGGTTTGGTTCATATCATTACCTCCGAGCTTCATCTCCTCTTTAGTATACCAATCGGCACAAAGCGAATGGGGAATGCCATTGTTTTTCCACAAATACACCAATGTTCTGCCAATGCTGATTCGTACACTGGGTACTGTAAGACAAACCAACCCCGATAAGGAGTGTTAATACGATGAAACACAAACTATTTGGCAAGCTCGCCCTATCCGCTGCCCTTCTTGGAACAGCAGCTCTTCCCGTCCATGCCTCGGGTGCCGAAACCCCAGCCGATGCACCGAACCAAACAGGTAAAAGCGCGCCCGTTGCCACCACGGCAACCATTTCCGTTATGCCGAATCCGTTGGAATTGGCTGAAAAATACGCGCCGGAAACGGTTCAGGACTGGAAGGATACGCTGGCGAAATACGGGAAGCTTGCCGGAACCGAGGGAACCTTCTTTTTCTCGGAGGCCGCGGCTGTCACTGCAGATAACGGCAAGGTAAAGCCGGTCGCGGCAGAAGGCGAATTCGGAATATCCATTGCCGTGAAGGCTGTTCCGGCTGAAGCTGTCAAGGGATTCGTGGACAGTGGCGATATCAAGGATATACAGATTACCAAGATTAAGGAGCTTGCCCCTCTCGAAAGTACCGCCATCAAAGCAGCGGAAGCCGTGAAAACTGATGCCGGCAACGGGAAACACGACGTGATCCGTTTCGAGACAGCCAGCGTGAAGGCAGTGAAGCTCAGCGATGCAGAAAGTTTGGAAGTGAAGATCGACGATGAGGATCTGGCGTTTATCCATGCCAGAATCGACCTCTTCAAAGCGATGGATTCCAAGGACGCCGACGCCATTAAAAAAGCGCTGGCGAAACTGCTGGACCAATACAAGGCACAGATTGCCAAGCTGGAAGCTGAAGCGAAGTAACGTCGATACGAGACCGTACATGACAGTGCGAGCCCAGCGTACTTAACCGAAAACAAGCCCTGCCGGTGCCGCGGCAGGGCTTGTTTTTAGCATAGGCTTACGTTTTTTTGGCCATTGCCTTCATCAGCTTCACCGCCGAGCGCACGCGGGGACGCTTCAAATGCTCCTCCACGTAGCGGTAATCCGTCAGGATCACCTTGGCATCCCGCAAACCGTAAGCAAAATCATCATCAAACAGCAGGCGGTACTCCCATACCCGCTTCTCCCAATTCGGAATATTCGCCAGCATCCATTCATCCTCCGCCCCCGGGTGAACGTACGTTTCGCTGACCCCTTCGGGGAGTCTGTACAGCTTATCGATCAGCGACTGTTTGAAGCTCTCGTAGGTCTCTCCCTCGACGACGGGAAACGGATGCGAGAGCAGATAATCCGGGATCGGCACGCCGAACGTATCGGCCAGGCTGGAGGCAAGCGCCACCGGCCGCTCGATATTCGGCAGCGTGCTGAGCAGCGGATCCTCCGGATGAATATAGCGAAACAAGCGCGCGGGGAGGCGCCAGCGGGAAGTCTTCCACAGCATCTGCGGGATAAGGCTCCGCCCCGTTTCCATCCCGTAAAGGCTGCCCATGTGGTTATCCGCATGGCTGATGCGGATGCCGGCCTTCTTCGCCAGCCGGTATTGCGCCTCCAGCTCTTTTAGCACGGCGCCCGTCTCCGCCCCCCGTTCAAACTCCTGAACCGTCCGGTATTGATGACCGCTAGCGTCATGCAACGAAGAATGACCGGTCAAGCTCTTCCACCGCAAAGCTTCGAATTCGCTCGTCAAGGTGAGATGCAGCCCCACATTGGGTTGGCGACGGCGTGCGGCCCAGGAGGCTGCCTCCTCAAAGCCGGGGGCCACGGTCATGATGGTCGCCGATGAAACTTTATTCTCCTCCAGCAGATGCCGGATCGCCTCATTCATGGCCTTGCTCTGTCCGAAATCGTCACAGTTGATGATCAGTCTTCGCTCCATGGTCATGCCCGCCTCCTATGGATTTTGAGAATTCGATTTTGGTTGCATACGACAGCACGAAGGAAATGGCCAACAGGCATAAGGGAACGACACTGATTAAGTACCGAAAGGTCGATTCCGGATCGCTTCCCGGGTTGTCACCGCTCTCATATCCGAATATCATGCCTACGACAAAAAACGCCAGGGCGGAGATCAATCCGCTGGAACGGGTAATAAACCCGCTGACCGCCGTATAAATCCCTTCTCTGCGAAGCCCTGTCCGCTCCGCATCCTCATCGATGATGTTTCCGCTAACCATGGCCGGCGTAACCAGAAATCCCGCCAGTCCGAACCCTACCCCGATCCCCGCCAGAATGCCGCTCATCAGATCATAGCCAAACCACAGAGGGATGACGGATAACGCATATATCCCCAGCGACAAACGCCATGCCTTCACGCCGTCCATCCGGCGGATCATCCAGTACCACACGAACACCAAGGGGATGACGGATACAAACACGGCCGCCAGCAGAATCGACACTTGATTGTCCGGGATGCGGAGCACGTATTTTGCGTAAAAAGGGATCGTGGAGCTTATCAGTCCATTCACCGTCTGGGCAAAGGAATTGGAGATGTTGAACACCCAGAACTTCTTGTTTCGCAGCGTTTCACGAAACGCGTGGACAAGCTTGAGCGGCTCGCTTGCGCTGTACGCCTCTTCCTCGCGGACGCTCATCATGCACAGGAACATGAACACGCCGAACAGCAGCGCGTACAGAATCGCCATGTTCGAAAATCCCATGGCGTCATAGATGATCGGAGTCAGCGCAGTACCGATCAACAATGCCACCACTTGATAGCCCTGCTGGATGGCCGAGGCCTTCGCCCGGATGCGGTCTCCGCGGAACAGTTCGGGGAACAGCGCCCCATAATTGACCCATAATACGGTTGCCACGGCTTCATACAGGATAAGGGCAACCAAAAACCACATAAACAGTCCGTTCTCAGACAATCCTTCCGGCGGCGAGAACACGAGCACGAAGGTCAGCATGAAGAGCGGAATCGCCCCGAATACCCACGGCCTGCGCCGTCCCAGCCTGGTTCTGGTGCGATCGGACCAATACCCCATGAGCGGATTGTTTACCGCATCCCAGATCAGAAATACGGTTCGTGCCAGAGATGCCAGCCCTATGCCAAGACCCAAGGTATCGACGTAGAAAAAGATGTAAAAGGAGCTGAACGCCTGACTCGGAACCATCATGGCAAACATGCCCAGCGAAAATGAATACGGCGAATTCACCCAACTGCGCTTCATCCGTTTCCCTCCATCCGTCATGGACGATTTTGTTGTACAGTATTCGGCATGCGAAGGGAATATACCTGCGCAAACGAAGGCTTAGGTAATCTCGTCTATAGATTGGAGAAAAAGCCATGATCCAGACTTGGAAATGGACGTATATACATATTTTTCATAACAACTGCCCACCCTTCTAGTTAAGGACCACAAAATCTTCGGAAAGGGTCTGTGCCATGGATCTCCTTAAGGATCTTCTGCTAGTGCTTGGGAGAATTTATACCATTTACCCGCTGCTCTTGGGCGTTACCCTATTCATGGGCCGCCGTTCCATCGCCGAGCTTCCCGTTTTCGACTACATCATTATCCTGTCCCTAGGCTCCGTGGTCGGAGCAGACATCGCGGATCCCAAAATCGAACATATCCATACCGCCTTTGCGATCATTGCCATCGGCTTGTTGCAGAAGCTTGCCTCGATCCTGCTTGTGAAGAGCCGGCGCATCGGCAAGTGGATTACATTCGAACCGCTGATTGTCGTTAAAGACGGGCAGTTCATTTATCCGAATATGAAAAAAGCACGTTACTCGATCGATAACATTTTGCAAATGCTGCGCAAGGAACAGATCTTCGATATGGCGGAAGTCGATATGGCGGTGCTTGAGCCGAGCGGTGCCTTATCCATCCTGAAAAAGATGGAGAAGACCGCCGTCACGCTGGAGGACCTGAAGTTAAAGCGGCAGAATGTCGGCCTGTCCTACGCCGTCGTCAAAGAAGGACGCATTCAAACGATTACCCTCCGAAAGTTAAACCTTTCCGGAGAATGGCTGGAGACTCAGCTGGGTGAGCGGGGAATCCCCCTTGATCAAGTATTCTTCGCTTCACTCGATGAACAGAAGCGTTTAAATATCACCATTTACGATAAGGAAATTCCGCTCCCTCCCTTGTATCATTAAGGATCCCGAAAGAAGCCTGGCGCTGCCGCCAGGCTTCTTCCCGTTCATGACTTATTGAAGAACGATTTTGATGGCATTGCCGATTGGCGGCAGACTCTTGGTCAATACCGGGCCGTAGTAGCCGATAATTTCCGCATCGTCAGTCAAGTCGCTCGTTTTCAAGGCTTTGCCGTCTTTATTCACGACAACCGTCTCGGGCGTCAGATTTAGGACGACCTCATTGGGGGATTGTTCCGTCAACCCTTTGCCCTTGATCGTTACGCGCAGGTTGCCGCCATCCGCATTGATGTCGGTGATGTCGCCGGCCGTAGCCAGCTGCTCCGTTTCTTCCTTGTCGGACTTCACGCTGATTTCGTAAGCATACGTTTGAGGAGGCAGGCTCATCGTCATCGCCAGGCTGTGCACCGCTTCGATCTTCATGCCTTTTGCAAGATCCTTAAGCTCGATCTTCTTGCCTTCCGCATCGCGGATGACCGTGTTCTCATCCACGTTCAGCACGATTCCTTCGGTGCCCGTACCGTTAATATGAACGGCTTTGCGTTCTTCGTTATGGATAACTTCCGTGATGGTTCCAACCACGGTTTCCTTCTTAACCTCTTCCTCGGACGTGATGTTTACCTTCGTTCCATCAACCGCGACGTTAACCTGGAGCACTTCGCTGAAGAAGCTCGCAGGAACATACAGCGTGCCCTTTACATTCACCGGAGCAGCGCCGAGGGACTTATACATTTTGTTAACCGCATACTGGTCTTTGCCCGTTTGCACGAGGGTCCAGATCGGCGATCCCGGTTGGGTTAGCTCCGCAGAGCGGTCCTGTTGATTCCACTCCAGTTCGAATCCGAGCGCCTCGGATACGCTGCGCAGCGGGATCATGACCTGCTTCGCGCCGGCATTCATGAATCCGGCTCCAGCCACTTCCTTGCCGTTGACCAGCACACCATAATCAATGACCGCCGAGATCACCACCGGCTTCTGTTCCTGAATGTCTCCGGTTTGGGGTGCCGCATAAGCCGCTGCGCCACCGGAAACCGCCATGGCGGCAACCATCAGCATGGCTGCTTGCTTCTTCCATTGTTTGTTCATGTTCATCATCCTTTCTAGGTGCCTTAGATTATCATGTACAACTATACTGACGGGCGTATCTGCCAAATGTTGCATTGAAATCCAAAGTCCAAGGGCCGAACATAAACCAAAAAGCCGTTCCGGGCGGCTTTTCCAAGCTCCCGAAACGGCTTTTGCACTGTGCATGAATATATCATTTAGCGTTGTATAAATAGCGGGTCCACAAAGCTTCGGCAATACTCCTCCGCAATCTGTTCCGCGCTGTATCCCATATCGCGCATGTACAGAATAATATCGGCCCGCGGCAGGGATGCAAGCATCACGGAGGTGAACAGAGGATCCAGGGGCATCAGTTCTCCCCGCTCCGCCGCAAGCTCCAGCAGACGCTTGATCTGTGAGCGCAAATACGTGAAGGGCGGGTTCTCGCACATAATGTTCTTGGATTCCTCCAGACGGTCAGAGGTCAGCATCACCCTGAGCCACTCCAGATCCTCGTTGAAATGCAGAATCACCTTCGTCATTACCGTCCGAAGCTGGTGTGCTACCGTTTCGCCTTCGCTATTGCGAAGATAAACGTCCAGCCCTTCCATAAACCGGTCGATCTTGGCTTCCATCAGCGTGAAGCAAATCTTGCTCTTGCTGGGATACCGGCGGTATAGGGTGCCTTGACCGATCCCCGCCGTTTTGGCCACTTGATGCATGGAGACATCTTCGACTCCGTATTTGTTAAATAAGGCCTGAGCCGTATCCAAAATCTTTTGACCCAACTCGTCATTCTCTTTCGGCAATGCACGCATCCCTTTCTAATTAAACAAACGGGAACCTTATGCGGCAGACTGTTTTTCTTCAACGGGTGAAGACGTACGTTTAACAAATAAGCCCAGCACGAAAGCGATGATTGCAAGAACAAGTCCGATTACGAAAGCATTATGAAGACCGGCAACCATGCTTTGCACCGGATTGAGATCCCCGGTTGTTTCAACGTAATTTTTAGCACCTGCAGTCATGATGCTGATAAAGAGCGCCATACCGACAGCTCCCGCCACCTGCTGCAGCGTATTCATGATCGCCGTTCCGTGCGGATACAACAAGCGCGGCAGCTGGTTCAAAGCCGTGGTTTGGGCCGGCATCATAACCATTGAAATCCCTATCATCATCATAACATGAAGGAAGATGACATAACCACCCGTCCATGCAGCGTCGATGCGCGAAAACAGGAAGATGGCGATGCTCAGCAGCGCCAAGCCGGGAATAATCAGAACGCGCGGTCCGAATTTATCGAACAGTTTCCCTGTAATCGGCGCCATCAATCCGTTGATGATCCCGCCCGGCATCATGACCAGACCCGCCGATAGCGCAGTCAAGCCCAGAGCGTTCTGCAGAAACAGCGGCAGCATGATCATGGTGGAGAACATGCTCATCATAAGTACCAGCATCAGCACGGTCACGAGGGAGAACATCGGAAATTTGAAGGTACGCAGATCCAGCATCGGTTCCTCCATCTTCAGCTGGCGCCATACGAAGAGCAGCAAGCTGATAGCCCCGGCCGTAATGCACCATATGACCTTCGGATCAGACCAGGTACCTTCGCCGGCACTGCTGAATCCATATACGATTCCCCCGAAACCGATGGTAGACAGAATAATCGAAATGTAATCGACTTTCGGCTTGGTCAGTTCCGATACGTTCTTCAGGAACACCGCGGCAAACACGATGGAGAACGCAGCAAGCGGAATGACCAGGTAGAACAACCAGCGCCAGTTCAGCGCATCCACGATCAAACCGGAAAGCGTCGGCCCGATCGCCGGTGCCGTCATGATGACCAGACCGATCATTCCCATTGCGGCTCCGCGATTCTGAGGCGGATAAATGCTAAGTATGGTGTTCATCAGAACCGGCAGCATAAGCCCCGTTCCGACGGCTTGCAGAATACGACCTACCAGCAGCACCCCGAATACCGGCGAGAAGCCGCATATAATCGTACCTATCAGGAATAGCGACATAGCGCCAATAAACATCTGTCTTGTCGTGAACCAAAGCTGCAGCAGCGCCGTGACCGGCACCAGAATACCGACAACCAGCATGTAAGATGTGGAAAGCCACTGCACCGTCGACTCCCCAATGCCAAACTGCTCCATCAAGCTTGGGAAAGCGATGTTCAGCAATGTCTCATTCAAGATGGACACGAACGCTCCGATAATCAGTGCGGCAACGATCGGCCCTCTTTTTATTTTACTTAAATCAATCTTGGCCGAACTTGGCCCCACTCCCATATCCAAGACCTTATCCTCCCTGTCTTTTGTCTATACGGACAATTGTCCGGTAACGCGTTTTTTATTCTAACGGACAATTGTCCGCAGGTCAACTGAAAATTTTCATTAAATTTTCAAATTCATCCGCCCAGATGAAGCCCGCGGCGTTTTCCGCTGCCATAAGCAGCTGAAGCAAGCAGGATTCGGCCGTTCATAATAAAAGGATCCGCCCCAATCGAGACTAGGGCAGATCCTTTTCTATGCACATTTCGACTTTAGGTTCGCCTTGCCCCGAAAGACCCTTGGCATTTCCTAAATGCAAGTGTCCTAATAGGTCACTCCGCTGCGCGCAAGTCAGTCCCTGAAAACGCTAAGCATTCAGTGCAATCTCTTCTTTGTACACTTTGGCCCAGCCTTCCAAGTTGTTCGTTACGATCAAGAGTTCAGGATACTGGGCAAGGGATGCCAATACCGCCTCGTCATCCGGCGTCCAGACGATGAGCTGAATCCCCCGCTTGCGCGCTTCCTCCATAAACGAAGGGGTCACGTATACATATTTGACGGACACATAGCGAGCGCCGATCTGTTCCAGATAAGGAAAGACCGATGGCGTCGCCCCGTAAATCACAAGCCCCAGCTCGATGTCAGGATCAAGGGAACGGGCCCGTTCAATCGAATAATGATCGAAGGAGGTCAGGAATACCTGCTTCTCCATGCCCGTATCCTTGATCACGTCAATAACCTTCTGTTCCAAACCGGGGTAAGTGTCCCCCATCTGCTTCAGCTCGATGTCAACGATCATCCGATCCTTGGCAAAAAGCAGCGCTTCCTCCAGCGTGGGGATGACTTCCCCCCGGCCTGCATCCAGCTTGCGTATTTCCTCCAGCGTGAAGGCATTGATCGCTCCGGTTCCGTCGGTCGTCCGGTTAACCGTGGGATCATGTATCACGACAGGCACGCCGTCCTTCGTCAGCTGGACATCCAGCTCCAGGTGCGAGAAGCCAAGCTCCAGCGCTTTCCGAAAGCCCAGCATCGTGTTCTCCGGATATTTGAGCGGATACCCTCGATGGGCCAATCCACGTACTTCCATGTGCCATTCCCTCCATATATAAGTCGATTGACGGCCTCGATCACACTGCCACCGCAAGAGGACGGACTAACGCAATCGAAATGCCGTTTGCAGCTCTATAGGTTTGTTCGCCGCGGGCTTCCCGATCCCTGCTGCGCACAGCAGGAATTAGCTTGATGTCCTTCGCTCGAACAAAGAGACGGTATGGCGGTGTATCCTTGCCCACCGTCTCCACACCGTCCTGAATTCCGCATCATATGGTGTATGCGGTTATTTAAACGTCGAGTTCGCCATCGCGGCCACGATATGCTTCTGCATCACCGTAAAGACCAGCACGATCGGGATGATCGCCATGACGCTGGACGCCATAATGACGTTGAAGAACATCGCTTCATTCCCGGCGATGGAATCCCGCAGCATCGCAATACCGACCGTAAGCACGCGCATGTCGTTGTTGTTGGTCATGATCAGCGGCCAGAAATACGAGTTCCAGGACGAGATGAAGATCAACACGCCCATGGTGACGATCGTCGGCATCGCCATCGGGAACAATAGCTTGTACAGAATGGAGAATCGGCCGGCTCCATCCACGCGCGCCGCTTCCAGCACGTCGTTGTTAATCGATTTGAACGCCTGCCGGAGCAGGAATATCGCATAGGCGGACGCCCCGTGAGGCACGATGAGCGCCCAGAAGGTATTCAGCCAATCGAGCTTGGACATCATGACGTACACGGGAACGAAAATTACCTGTTCCGGCACGATCAACGCGGCAAGCACCAACAGGAACAGCGCGTCCCGTCCCCAGAACTTCCCCTTCGCGAAGGCATAAGCGGCCATGAGCGCCACGTTCAACTGCAGAATAATGGTTCCGACCGCCATGAGCAAGGTATTGCCGAAGAACCGCGCGTAAGGGATCACACGGAAGGCTTCGGCAAAGTTTTGCCAGGCAAAGGTTTCCGGCCAGAATGTAGGAACGGCCATCCGCATCTCAGACTGCGTCTTGAGCGCGCTGATCAGCAGCCAGTACACCGGAAAGAACATGACGAGGGTCACGATCACGGCCCCGATCACGCGGAGCGCCATTATGGTCTTTCGGTTCTTGGCGGATCCAGCCATATAATTATCCTTCATAGTGCACCTTCTTCCTGCTGACCACCCATTGTACCAATGTTAACAGCAATATGATGACGAACAGAATCATGACAAGCGCCGAGGCTCTTCCCGTTTTGAATTCATCAAAGGCCATCGTATAGATCCAGTACACGATCGCATTCGTTGCCTTGAGCGGACCGCCGCCCGTCATGACGTCGATCGACTGGAACACCTGCATGGAGGAGATAAAGCTGGTGATGACCAGAAACAGGGTCATCGGCGACAAGAGCGGCAGCGTAATGTTGCGGAACTGCCGGAACTTGCTGGCTCCATCAATGGAGGCCGCCTCGTAATACTCGGCCGGAATTCCGCGCATGCCTGCAATAAAGAGGATCATCGCAAACCCGACGCCCTTCCAGACCGAAACGGCAACCAGCGCCGGCAATGCCGTCGAAGGGTTGGTCAGCCATTCGACCGGCTCCATGCCAAACCAGGAAACAATGGAATTCAGTAACCCGTATTGTCCATTGTAAATCCATGTAAATACCATGGCCGCGACTACCATCGAGATGTAATAGGGCATAAAAACGACGCCGCGCAAGAAACCGAACAACCTTGACGATGACACGTTGAGCAGCAAGGCCAGCAGCAGCCCGATGACCAGCGTGAATACAACGTCCATGACGGTATACAAGAACGTGACCTTCAAGGAGTGATAGAAATCCGAGTTCGACAGCAAGCGCGTATAGTTATCGACGCCCACGAATTTCTTCACGGGACGGGTCATGTTCCAATTCGTGAAGCTGATGTAGATGGAATAACCCAGCGGATAATACAGGAACACGCCCATAAACAGCAAGGCCGGAACTGCGAACGAGAAGTCCTTCCACTTCTCGATCAACGTATGAGACATCCGTTTAGAGACCGAAGCGGTCGCCCGATCGGACGCCGCCTTGGTCATTGCTTTATTGGTCTCCATAGGCATCACTCATAGTCAGCCAGAATATCGTTGATCTTCTTGGCTGCATCCTGCATAAGTGGTATAGGATCTTTTTTGTTCAATACCATTTCCCCGATGACTTCTTTGTAGACTTCGCTGAATTCAGGATAAGCCGGATGCTGCAGACGCGGCGTTACTTCGTCGAAGTGCTCGTATACCGCTCTATACTGCGGCCATCTTTCGAAATATTGATCGCCTTCTTCAGACTCGATTGCGGATTTTCTTGTCGGCAGGTATCCTACGGATTCAGCCCACTTAATGTTATGCTCCGCCGAAGTCATGAACTCGATGAATTTCCAAGCCGCTTCTTTCTCCAGATCCTCGGCGCCGTCCATCATGACGATCCCCGCGCCGCCAATATTGGAGGTCCGCACTTTATCTCCAGGGATAAAGGATACGCCAACCTCAAAGTCCGCATTCTCGCGGTACATCTTGAGCAAAGCCGATGAATGCTGAACCATGGCGATTTCGCCGTTCAGGAACATCTGGCGCATATTGTCGGAAGCTCCTTTACCGAAGCCCATATGCATGCTGCCTTCATTTTGCCATTTGTAGAAATTCTGGAGGTACCGGAGAGAATCCTCGGTCTCGACAGCGGAAGCACTCAGGTCCTCCGTCAGGATTTGTCCGCCGCCGTTAATGTTCCACGGATCGTAGTACCACGTATCCCAGCCTGGAACGGAGAAGGCATAACGGGTCGTTTTGTCGCCTTCTTTTTTCGTTACCTTCGCATTAAAGTCATCGATCTCATCCCACTTCTGCGGCGGCTCTACGCCCAGCTCGTCCAGCATCGTTTTGTTGTATACAAACACGCTGGTACTGACGATCAGAGGGAATCCATATTGCTTGCCATTGAATGCATATGCATTCAGCATCCCTTTGGCGAAATCGTCCATCTTCACTTCATCGCGCTTAATCCATGGGCCCAAATCAGAGAACACTCCGCTGTCCGCAAAGTTTGGCAAGGACGCAACCTCGACATTCGTAACAGCCGGCACGTCATTCGCAGCCACTGCAGCCGATAATTTTTTGTGAAGATCAGGATAACCGCCTTGGAACACCGGCTCAACCGTGATATGAGGGTATTTCTTCTGGAATTCGGCAATCATGTAGTTCAAGCCTTCAAGCTGGGCATCCGCGTGGGCATGCCAGTATTGGATTTTAACGGGTGTCGTGTCGTTCTTCATATCCATCGAAGCGGCTTCCACGTCATCCAGCGAAACCTCTCCTCCGGCGCTTTCACTTCCACCGCCGCCTCCGCAAGCCGTGGTAATCACCATAAATATGGTCAATAACATTAACAACCATGATTTCTTTTTCATAGATGATCTGTTGTCCCCTTTCGAATCTATTCATCATTCATCATCCAAAATTACCGTCGATCCACTTCATCGAATGCCGGTTGGAACGGCACGCGGATCCCATAGGAACGGGAGAATCCCCATCCAAACAGCCCGCCTATCCCTTAAAAAGCGCACAAAAATAGAGACGTCAAAAGAGCGCAACCTAAGAGCCACCACCTCCTATAAAAGCTAAAGTAGCTGCTACTCGGGTTATCTCATCGTCTCCACCCCTAGCAAATATGTAATTGTGGTTAATCCGTCATTCCTACGGAGACCGTTACGTCCAAAAACGCGTGTCTCCCGTAGATACGAGGTCTGCGCCGTTCGCCAGCGCCTCGTCGATTTCTTCTTCGCTTCGTAAAAAACCTCCCACTATGAGCGGACAGTGAATCTCCTTCTTCAGATCGCGGATGACGCGAGGCATAAGTCCCGGCATCAATTCCACTTCATTCGGACGTGCTTGTCCGATCATCTTCACTGCGGTTCCCAAAGCTGTCGTATCGATCGCGAACACGCGCTGTATCGAGCTGATGCCTGCTTGGCGCGAAGCCAATACCGTATTCGTCTTCGTCGTAATGATCCCGTCGATCTTGTACGAATCCGCCAAATACTGCACTGCCGAATTATCCCGGCCGATGCCGCTTACCATTTCCAGATGGACAAACACTTTTTTGCCTGAGGAGTGCAGTCGGTTTACGATATCCCTTAGTTTCATGATGTCGCCTGTCATCAGGTTCACCCGTTCCACCGCGCTGTTCACAGCCGCATCGATCTGTTCCAGCTTGGTAATCGAAGCAATAACGGGAAGACGGCGACTCCCTTGATCTGTCATAAGTGCGTGTCCTCCTTATTATGAACACCTCTTATGATAGAGTTATAAGATCATGCGAGTATTAACGATATGTAAAATCTGTGTTAACGGCCCGCTTCTAGACACCTGCATATCATGAATACGCTTTCTATTCGGTTAACAACAGATTCTGCTATATCCCTGGTTTGGTGGATTCCCTCCTAGATTCAGGATCATGCCGTCCTGCGAAGTCTTGGATAGCGCTTTCATAATAACTTGTCGAGCTATTTAGTTTCTATCATAGAGGAATTATTTAGCTTGAGTCTATAGCGAAATTTGTTTTATTTTGTCGAATTTAAAAGAATATCAGCTCAATGTAATAAATATCATGGCAGGAAGCTCGTTTTTATGATCGTACAGCGATTCAAAGACCCATGAAGGCAGTTTCAGGACAGCGGGCTGTGCGGCGGCTTGTATGCAGGGGTAATCCGTACTCATTGTCTCAGCGGGCGCACGAGCTTAATCAATAAGCCGGCCAAGAAAACTTCTTGGCCGGCCCCCTTGATCATCCTGCGCGCACGAGCTATTCGAACAAAGGAATCTTCGGGTCCTTCCCGTTACAGTGAACCAGCATCGCGTGCAGCTGCCCCCTGTGGTGATACAGGTGCGCCACGATTTCGAGCAGCCATTCGTACCTCGAATAGGTGACGCCCCAATAAGAGGTCATCTCCTGATGAAGCTCCTCTTCCGTCATTTCTCGGAACGCCTGCTCCAGATATGAATAGTTGCTCAATAACTCCGCCTGTATGTCCTTCAGGTTATTTAACGACACGCCTGCGTAATAGGCGCTCATCTCCTCTTGGGTGGCTCCTCCGGATATATGAAAATCGGCCCGGCAGATGACGGCGATATGCTTGAGCAGCTCTCCGACCGAATGTTTGCCTTCCGTCGGCTTGACGAGCAAATCCCGTTCATCCAGCTTATCGATAATCGCGACAACCGAGACGACAGCCACCTCGATCTGATGCAGGGCATATGTACAATAGGAATTCATAGGTTCTCTCCAATCCGGTATGTATACAGTAATCTGTTCAATATCACCTCATTATTATAGAACATACGTTCCTAATATTTCAACAAAAAACAACCTGACCCTTAAGCACTAAGAGACAGGTTGTTCAAAAGCAAATCTTGTATAAGATCAGCTAACCAGGTCAAATCCGGTTGTATTCTCAAGCACTTCCACATGAAACGCGCTGCTGTCAGCCTTACGCACAACGCTTACCGACAGGTGCCCGCTTCCGATCGCAATCCGTTCGGCCTTCAGTTCGTTCATCCCTTCCGGAAGGAACGGGGACAACGCGATTTCCTTCTTCGCCGCGTTCGGATACAATCCGAGCATCGCCTGCAGGAAGACGATCGAGGTTCCCGCCGCCCAAGCCTGCGGCGAACAGGTTGTCGGGTAAGGAACGGGATGGCCCAGCTTCGCATCATGACCGCAGAACAGCTCAGGCAAACGCTGGTATTCAAAATGCACGGATGCCTGGAGCAGACCGGAAATCACCTTGCCTGCCTCAGCTTTGAATCCTTGCTTGCCGAGACCCAGCAGGATCATGGCATTGTCATGCGGCCATACACTCCCATTGTGATAGCTCACCGGATAGTAGCCGGTGGAGCCAGTACTCATCGTGCGGATGCCGTATCCATTGAACATGTCGCTTCTAAGCATCCGCTCGGCTTGCGCCTTCGAGCGGCTCTCTTCCGGCAATCCGCTCATGAGCAGATGCCCGGGATTCGAGGTTACGCTGCGTACCTGGCGTTGATCCTTATCCAGCGCAATGGCGTAACACTGCTCATCCTCCATCCAGAAGGCCGCTTCAAAACGGACGCGAAGCTCCTCGGCTTCCGTTTCCAGCTTGCGGGCCAGTTCCGGCTCGCCCAGCTCCGCGAAGACGGGTACCAGCGATTGCTTCGCTTGATACACGTAACCCTGAACCTCCGACAGCGCGATCGGCGATTCCGCATACTCGCCGTTCTCATGGATGATCGAGTTGGCGGAATCCTTCCAGCCCTGGTTCGGGAAGCCTTTCTCGGCTTCCTGCTTGTAGGCCATGAAGCCGGAGCCCGCTTCGAGCGCGGCATCGATATAATCCAGTGCCCGCAGCACGTTCGGCTTGAGCTCCTCCGCTAAGGAGAGATCGCCCGTCCAGCGGTAATACTCGCCGATCAGCGCCAGGAACAGCGGCGTGGAATCGATGGTGCCGTAGTACGGCGAGAACGGGGACTGGTTCGTCGTGACCAGTTCTCCATAGCGGATCTCATGCATGATTTTGCCCGGCTGCTCATCCCGCCAAGGGTCCGTCTTCTCGCCTTGATAAGCCGCCAGCGTTCTCAAGGTTCCTTTGGCAAGCTGCGGGTTCGCCGGAAGCATGAACAGCGCCGTGATCAAGCTGTCTCTGCCGAACGGAACCGCGAACCATGGCAATCCGGCTACCGTTGTATCGCCGAAGCCTACATCCGTCGTCAGCATGCGCAGATCCTGCAATCCTCTCTGGTACAAGCCGCTGAACAGCGCGGAATCCGACTGGAGCTGCGAGCTGTTTCCGTACCAAGCTTCGTACGAGGCTTCGAGTTTCTTCAGCCCCTCTTCATAAGTCAGCGTCTCTGCTGCGGGTTGCCGCTCCGTCATCGGCGTGACAAAGAACGTAATCACCTTCTGCTCTTTGGCTTTCAGGGACAAGGAGAACGAAACCGTGCCGGTATCATCCGCATTGCCGCCGTCCGCATCCCAGGCAATGCGCGTCTGCCTTCTCAGCTTGTCGGCGCCGACGTAGGCCAGCGTCAACTCTTGATCGCCTGTCCGAATCCCTTCCATTTTGCCGACTTCGCCCGTACGGTATTTACGGACCAGGAACATATCCTGAAAATCCGCATCGAAGGAAACCCCGAACTCGATATTCGAATCGGTCACAAAGTAATTGGTCAACGTACAGCGCTCATACAAGACGCCATCATAGATGAAGCGTTCCCGAAGCACTTCGATCGCCCCTTCATCCTTGGCATCCTTCATCAGGCGGAAGGAGGCCACATAGCTTTTATCCCCCGTGGAGGACAGAAGCGAAGGCTTCTCGCCATCGATGAACAGCTCCATGCGGCTCAGAAAACGCGTATCCTTCGTATACAAACCATGGCCCTGATCGTCCCCCTGGACGATATCTCCGTTAAGCCCGGTCAGAAAAAACACGTCTCCTTCTTTAATTACGCGGTAGTCCATGCATAAATCCCCCTTTATTCAACAACCTCAAGCTCAGCCTGCAGTCCTTCCTCCGAATGCGGTCCGACCCAGACATGGAACTTTCCGGGCTCTACCGTAAATTCAAGCCTTTCATCCAGCAGTCCCAATTCTTCACGTCCCAGCGTAAAATGCACCTCACGGCTTTCACCAGGCTGCAGCCGCACCTTGGAAAACCCCTTTAGCTCTTTGACCGGCCGGGTCGAGCTTGCCACCAAGTCGCGGATGTAGAGCTGCGCGGTTTCCTCGCCGGCTCTGGATCCCGTATTCGTGATGCTCACGGATACACGCACGGATTCGTCCCGGCCGATCTGATGCCGATCCAGCTGCAGATCCGTATATTCGAACGTTGTATAACTGAGGCCGTACCCGAACGGATACAGCGGAGAATCATCACAATCGATATAATCTTCGTATAGGTGGGGCCGCCCGGTATTCTTCCGGTTGTAATACATCGGAATTTGGCCCGTCGCGCGCGGAACGGTAACCGGCAGGCGTCCGCTCGGATTGTACGCGCCCGTCAGCACGTCCACAAGCGCAATGCCTGTGGCGGTTCCCAAATGCCAAGCTTCCACCACGGCATCGGCGTGCTCATGCAGCCATGGAGTCGCAAGCGGACGGCCGTTCATCAGCACGGCAATGATCGGCGTGCCGGTCTGCCTCTTCAACTCCTGAATCAGACGCTCCTGGCAGGGCGGAAGCGTAATGGAGGTCACATTGTAATGCTCGCCGGTCATCGCTTCGGATTCGCCCACAACGACCACGGCGACATCGCACTGTCTGGCGAGCTGAACGGCACGATCGACTCCACCGTCCAGCTCCTCCAGTATGCCGCTGCCCTGCTCGTAGAACACCTCGGCCTTCGGCGCGATTTCCGATTGAAAAGCATCCCGCACCGTGACAACGTCCTCATCCCGGCCTTTCCAAGCCCAGCAGCCCATTGAATTATGGCGATCATCGGCCAGCGGCCCGATCAAGGCCAGCTTCTTGTGCTTGCCGGTATCCAGCGGCAAAATCCCGCTGCGATTCTGCAGGAGCACGATCGATTTCCGGGCGCTGTCCCTGGCCTGGGCCAGATGCGCTGCTGGAATGGCTCGCCCTTTCAGCAGCTCTCCGGCTTCTTCGCCTTCTTCGCTTACATACGGGTTCTCGAACAATCCGAGGCGGAATTTCACCCTCAAAATGCGAAGCACCGCATCATCCAACAGCTGAAGCAGCTCGGGGTTATCCTGGACCAGCGCCTCCAGATGATCGAGATAGACGCCGGAATGCATGTCCATGTCGACGCCGGCGTTCAGCCCCTTCCGCGCAGAATCCTTCCGGTCCTCCGCATAGCCATGGTAGATCAGCTCTTCGATCGACTCCCAGTCGCTGACCACCATGCCGTCAAAGCCCCACTCCCGCTTCAATATATCCCGCAGCAGATAGCGGCTTCCGGAAGCGGGAACCCCATTGAGTTCGCTGAAAGCACTCATCACCGACAGAGCGCCTGCCCGAATCCCGTGCTCGAACGGCGGCAGCACGGTTTCCCGCAGCGTCCGCTCCGACATGTCCGTTGTATCATAGTCCCGGCCGCCTTCAATCCAGCCATAACCGGCAAAATGCTTCACGCATGCCGCTACGGTCGGGTTGCCGTCCCCGTTCGGACTTTGAAATCCTCTTACCTTCGCGGCAGCGGCCAGGGAGGACAGATAGGCATCCTCCCCCGTACTCTCCGCAATGCGCCCCCACCGGGGGTCGCGCGTCACGTCCACCATCGGGGCAAAAGTCCAGCGGATGCCTTCCGCTGCCGCCTCTTCTGCCGCAATGCGGGCGTTCTTCTCCATCCCTTCGAGATCCCAGCTGGCGGCTTCGCCGAGCGGAATCGGAAAGATGGTGCGAGAACCGTGAATGACGTCATCCCCGATGAGAAGGGGAATCCCCAGCCGCGTTTCCTCCACGGCCAGCCGCTGGAGCTCGTTGATTTTTTTCGGACCATGCACATTCAGCAGCGACCCGATCTTGCCTTCGGCAACCAGCTTCAGCTCCCGCTCCTCGCACCGGCCGTACTGCACCGTTTGTCCGATCTTCTCGGCCAAGGTCATCTGCGCGAGAAGGTCCTTTGCACGCTGTTCCACGTTATCCATGTCTAATCCCTCCCGATGCTTCTATATCAGCCTTTGACGCCTGCGTTCGAAATCCCCTCGATATATTGGCGCTGGAACAGGAAGAAGAACAGGATGATCGGCAGCGTGGACAGCACGACTCCTGCCATGATCATCGGCGTATTCTCGAAGAACATATCCTTCACGCTGTTCAGGCCGACCACCAGCACATACATTTCCGGCGTATTCGCCAGCGTGCTCGGAACGAGGTAACTGTTCCAGGTTCCGGCAAATGCAAGAATCGACATCGTAATCAGCGATGAGCGGGCCAGGGGATACACGATCCGCCAGAAAGCGCCCATCTTCGTCAAGCCATCCATCCGCGCAGCCTCCAGGAACTCGTTTGGAACCGAGATGAAGAACTGGCGGAGCATGAAGATATACAAGCCTTGATAGAGGAAGGGCACCGTCAATCCCCAGAACGTGTTCAGCCATCCGAGCTGCGCCACGTTCACGTAAACCGGGATCAGGATCATATGGTACGGCACCATCATGGTGGCTACTACAATCCAGTAAATCAGTCCTTTTCCCTTGAAATTCAGCTTGGCCAGCGCAAAGCCGGCCATCGGGTTAATGATGAGGTTCCCGATGACAACGACGCCGGTCATGATCACGGTGTTCATGAACCATCTCGGCACGTTGTACGCATCGTTCGTGAAGAAGATTTTGAAGTTCTCGAACGTCCAGTTGGCCGGCGACGTCAGGGTATTGACATGGCGCATCGGGATGACGGACGTATAGATGGTATAGAGAAAAGGAAGGGCGAATAAGAGCCCCAGGATAATCGTGCCGATGTACAGAAACGGCCGACCGTTATTCTTACGGGTCAACATTACTCTCACTCCTTCTCATCCAGGAATTTTTTTTGCAGGTACGTAATCAGCATGATGATCATGAAGAACAGCACCACCGCCGCGCTTCCATATCCAATGTTCATGTAACGGATCCCGTGCTGGTAGAAATACGTCACCACCGTGCTGGTAGCGCCGGCCGGCGAGCCGAGCGCGCCATAACGGGAAATCGCGGCAATTTGGTCGTAGATCTGGAAGCCGGCGATCGTCGACACCGACACGATGAAGAACGTGATCGGCTTCAGGAACGGCACCGTAATGTAGCGGAATTTGTTCCACTTGGACGCCCCGTCGATCTCGCCCGCTTCATACAAGTCTTTCGGAATTTCCTGCAGGCCCGACAAGTACACAATCATGGTGAAGCCGGCTTGCTGGAAGATAAACAGAATACATACGAATAAGAGCGCATAGCTGGTATCCGCAAACCAAGTCACGTTCCCGAAGCCTAAAGCTCCGAAAAATTTCGTCAGGAAGGTGCCCTGCTTGAAGAGCATCATGAACACGGTCGTGATCGCGATCTGCGAGGTGATATACGGAATGAAGAACACGGTCCGGAATATCCCCTTGCCCTTCAGCTTCTGGTTCACCAGGATCGCCAAGAGCAGACCGAGCAGGGTCTGTATCGGAATCGAGATGACGACGATTTCCAGGGAGTGAAGCAGCGCCCGGAAGAATTCTTTATCTTGCAGAATGGTGACATAGTTTTCGAGGCCGATGAATTTGGCCTGATCCAGGGCAGCGAAGTTCGCATCCTGAAAACTTCTTACGAAAGACTGGATGAATGGATACAGAAACCACCATGCCCACAAAATCAAAAAGGGCAGCGTAAACAACCAGCCCAGCGTCTTATCGGAGTCTGCCAACGAACGGAACCAGGATTGCCTGATCTTGTTCCCCTTCATATCAGCGTGCTTGCTGCTGTAATCGGACATAAGTTATCCCCCGCTTCCAAACTTAAATTGGTTGGTTCATGGAAAACCCCCACAAAGTGGTGTGAACAAAGGCTCCCGCTCCCCTGATAACAAGGAGCGGGAGCGGGTGTTGCCTCTTTCTTATTTGAACTGGCTTTGAATGTCGTCGAGAATTTGCTGAGCCGTTTTACCGGAGCCGCCCAGAATCAGGCCTTCCAATTCTTTCACGAGCTCATCCGTAAAGCGCTTGGTATCCGTTGGATACCCATAGTCCGTGCTGTACTCCAGCGCAGGCTGCAGCGCCTTGAATTCAGGGTTCTTCTCGAAATACTGCTCGGACAGCGAGGATACGGCCGGATTGAAGCCAAGCTCCATGAATGCGGTTTGCGTATCGTCGTTGGTCATGTAGTAAGCAGCCTTCAGCGCAGCTTCTTTGTTCTTCGCGTCTTTCAATACCATGTAAGCGTCAGAGCTCATGGTGCTTCCGTTCGTCGTTCCTTTCGGAACCGGAATGGCAACCATTTTCAGGTCCGGATTCGCATCCTTCAGGTACCCTTTGTACCAGTAACCGCCTGTACTCATAGCGCCCTGCTCATTGCTGAATACTTCGCCGTCCCAGCCGAAGCCGAGCGATTTCGGCGTAACCGCCAGTCCTTGGTCGTACATATCGATGATCATTTCCAGCGCTTTGACGTTCTCTGGGGAGTTGATGGTCTCACCATTACCCCAGCCGCCGCCGAAGCTCTTCACGTAGTTCGTGATATGGAAGGCATCCAGGTTCACGATAATGCCCTTCACATCGCCTTTGTTCAGCACTTTGGCCGCTTCGATGACTTCATCCCATGTGGTTGGGTACTCGCCAAGGCCGGCATCCTTCCACATTTGCTCATTGATGAAGAACATCGCCGGCATATCGCTGTTCGGCACGCCGTACTGCTTGCCGTCCACGTTCCAAATCTTCTTCGATGTATCCGGGAAACGGTTCATGTCCACGCCCGTCGCTTGAACCAGGTCATCGATTGGCGAGAACAGCCCTTTATTGATGTACTCGTAAGCACCTTCATTGGACATCTTAATGAAGTCAGGCGCTACGCCCGCAGCAATTTCACCCGGAAGCGTGTTCCAGAACTGCTCGCTGCTCGGATATTGCTTGATTTTCAGTTCGATCTCCGGATACTGCTCGGAGATGGTGTCAGCCGCTTTCTGATAAATCTCCAAATCCTGCGCCGTACCCCAGAATCCGAAATTCACCGTTACTTTTTCAGCAGCGTCTCCGGCTCCATTATCTGTATTGTCAGCGCTTTTACTGCCGCCGCAAGCGGTTAAACCCACAACAAGAGCCAGGCACAAAACCAGCATGGCCGAAAACTTCTTGTTCCATTTACCCATGATGCTACCCCCCACGTTTCTTTTCGTTTTACCTTACATCTTCATGATAAAGAGCCGGGACAACAAAAAAAATTAATCAAATGATGATTAATTTTTTAAAATTGACTATTTTTTTTATAAATAGATTGCACTTCACGAGCGTTTTTATGAAAAATCACACTTTCTTCTCTAATATCACACTTCATCTTTCCTATATTGTTTAGGAGAAAAGCCTGTGTATTTCTGGAATACAATGGCAAAATGGGCCTGATTATTGAATCCCACCATCTCGGCAACGTCATAAATTTTGTAGCGATAGTCCTTGAGGAGCACCTTCGCCTTCTCGATCCGAAGCTCGTTAATATAATCGAACAGGCCCTGACCGACCTCTTGCTTAAACAATCGGCTGACATAATTCGGACTGACGTGGAACAAATCCCCAAACAATTTCAAGGAAAGGCTCTCCGGGTAGTGCTCCTCCGTATATTCCATAATATTGCGCGTGAGCTGGCTGTAACCTCTCAGCTCCAGATGGCTGCGATGCTTGAGCCGCTCCTCGAACAAGGCACGGTATGAGGCCGACAGCTGCCCGAACTCATGGATCTCTTCAAAGGCCGATGTTTCTTCTTGAACGTCTCCCCCGCCCGGTACGGCTGTGCCCTCTCCGATCATAAACAGCAGACCTTCGTATACCTTGCGGACATCCTTCTCTTCCATGCATTCTTCTTGCGCCAGAAACTTCTCCCACTGGGACAGCAGCTCCAGGAAGCGCTCGTTCGCCTCCTCCCTGAGGGCAGACTTCATCTGGCTTACATAGGCATCGGCCTGTCTATAGACGTGCTCACCCTTCTGTTTCAGATGCTGATAATAAAAGATCGACGTATCCGGGTGGTAAAATTGATGGGACAGCGCTTTGCCCGCCTGCTCGTAGCCCGTCCGAATGCCGTCGAAATCGGCAAACCAGTCGCTGATGCCCAGCACGATGTCGATATTGACAAACCGCTTAAGCGCCGAACTGATCATTTGCACCATTTTATTGACGCGCGTCAACGAAGCCAGCAGGCTTTTCAGCTCGCTGTTGCTGATGAATACGGCACTGCACTGTTCATCCAGCTGAAGATATTCGACTTCCTTCTCTGTGGACAGAATCTCGCTGACGACGTTCTGCACCGTATTCGGCAGGATCGACTCGGTTTCCTTGGCGTACCTTTTGATAACCGTGTGATAATCTTTGATTCTGAAAAGAACGACGTACATATTGCCCTCTTTGAGCTCCGTTTCATGCAGATCATGAACATGGCCACGGAGAGCGTCATATAATATCTGCTCCTTCCGGTTGCCCGCCGTACCCGGCCCGACTTGGGCCGGAATCCCCCGGCTCCCAAACTGCTCCCGGACGCTCTTCAGCATCGCAGTCAGCTCGCGTTCATTCATGTCGGGTTTGTGGAAATAATCAAAAGCCCCCAGCTTCAACGCTTCCTTCACGTAGGCAATATCATCGAAGCTGCTCAACACGACCGTTTGAACCGGGATCTGCCGGTCCTTGATCGTCCGGAGCACCTCGAGCCCGTCCATCTTCGGCATTTTGATATCCAGCAGCACTACGTCCGGCACAGTTTCCATTATCAGACGCAGCGCTTCTTCGCCGTCCCCCGCTTCACCGACAATGTCCACGCCCTGAGCTTCCCAGTCAATCGCCGATTTGATCCCGATCCGAACGAGCGGCTCGTCATCTACTATAAGTATTCGCACTTGCTATCACCCTGCTTCTTCTGTGATGATCGGAACCCGAAGCCATGCGACCGTTCCGCCCTGTTCTCCCCTTTGGATCCACAGGCCGTACTCGGGCCCGAAATGAAGGGATATCCGGTTCCGTATATTGTTCAGTCCGATCGAGTTGAAGGTATCCTGCGGACCGTCCTGCTCCACCTTCGCCTGTCCGCCCTCCGGAAAACCGCGCCCGTTATCGCATACCTTCATGATCAGCGCATCCGATTCCTCATAAATCGATATGACAAGGCTGCCCTTGTAATCGATGCCTTCAAAGCCATGGAAAACCGCGTTCTCCACAAGGGGCTGAAGCAGAAACTTCAAGGTCCTATGATTCATTACGGCCGGATCCACCTCGTACGTGACATCAAATTTATTAAAATAGCGGAAATCGAGAATTTTCGTATAGTTCTCCATGAATTCGACTTCCTCGGCAATGGTCACGTAGTCGCCTTCCTTCTTCACCGTAAACTTGATAACCGAAGAGAAAGCCTGCAGCGCTTCTTCAATGCCCGTTGCCCCCTGAATCTTGGCCATCCACTTGATCACGTTCAGCGTGTTGTAGATAAAATGCGGACGAATCTGCGATTGCAGCGCATTCATCTCCAGGTTCCGCTTCTCCTCTTCCTCCACGTAAATCCGCTCGATTAAATCGCGAATTTCGTGCAGCATCTGGTCCACGGTATGACTAATCACGCCGATTTCGCCGTGCTGCTTCGTATCAAAGCTTACGTCAAGCTGACCTTGGGAGACAAGCTTCATTTTGCTGTTCAGCACCGCCAGCGGCTTCATGATCGTGGTGGCAATCCGGGCCGAGATCAGGATGGACAGCACGAGCAGCAGGATCAACGCACCGATCAGAATAGCCACCATCAGGTACACGATCGAGAACAGATCCTTCTTCGGGATAACCGTGACCGCCTTCCAATTCGCCATGGAAGAGGAAGAAGAAATCATGTAGGTATCCCGGCTGATCTGCGTGTTGACCTGGCCGTCCGCGTTATATTGAAAGTCGCTTCCCAATACCTCGGACGCCGCCAGTCCGATTTCCTCGGGGTGAACACTGTGCACGATATGATCGGTTTCGTCGACCAAGTAAAAATTCGTATTCTCGGAAAATGCCGACTCGCTCCACAGCGTCTTGAGTTTATCCACCGAAATATTAAAAAGGATAAACCCGAGATCCTCCTTCGTGTACGGATCCAAGATGGCCCTGCCCACTGACACGACCGGAATTCCCTTCGTTGACAGCAGCCGCTCCTGATGAATCCCTATCGGGACAAAGCCGCCATACGCTTCCCTGATCTTCCGGACAAAAGGCTCGCGGGTAAACTGCTCCTTGAAATAAGCGAAGTTCATATATTCCCGGTTGCTTCGGCCAATGATGGACCGGCTGTTCTCGTGGTAGATAACCACGGAGTCAATCAAGTCCGAATACAGCATGATCCCGCTCTGGATCAAGCCGTTCACTTTATCGAAATCCTGCCCCCGCTCCAGCAATGGATACGCCACCTTGCCATAATCCTTCCGCATAATGGGATACACCGTGGAGTCCTGGATCGGGAACATGGACAGCCGGAGCAGCGGCTGCAGGGAGGTATCGATATTTTTCATAATTTGTTTGTTGTTTTCCACGGCGGCATCAATCATCGTGCTTCGATTATTCTCCACGTAGACCCAGGATACGATACCGCCGATCAGAAGGAGGGGAACGATGATGAAGGCGGAGAACGCCGCAATCAGTTTCTTCTCCAGACTTAAGTGAAGCATTTTCTGCTTTAGTTTCTTCATGGGCAGCGTCTCTCTTTTCTCGTTGTTCGATAGGATCGTCCTTTAACGTGCCGTGCCGCTTATCCGGAATTTTCTCGGCGTCATTCCCGTAAAATTCTTGAACAATTGCGTATAATAACTCTGGCTGCAGAACTTGAACGTAAACGCGATTTCGGATATCGACTGGTTCGTATTGGCCAGCAAATGCTTGGATTCCTCAATCTTCCGCCGATTAATAAAGGTGGTTATGGCTTCGCCCGTCTCCCGCTTGAAACGATCGGACAGGTAGCTCGGGTGGACCTTCAAATATTCCGCGACCCTCTGCAGGGTCAGCTCCTCGAAAATATGCTCCCGGATGTAATAGATCGCCAGGTTCACAATGTGAGAGAACGACACGTCTTCCTTCTCGGAGCGGATCATCGACACAAACTGCACCAGCATCTCATATTCAAAATGAACCAGCCGCTCCACATCGCTCATTCGCTCGATCTCCAGGATCAGCGTGTCGCTTAAATGAAAGGCGATCTCGGGATCCACGCCGCCTTTGATGATGGCCCGGGTAAATAAGGTGCAGGAGGCAATCAAGGCATTCTTCTTCGACCGAAGCGGATACGTCGCCAGCACGGCCGCTTCCAGCTCGTTAATTTTGCGCAGCATGTCCATGGCTCTATTCTCATCGCCGAAGCGGATCGCTTCCAGCAGCTCGTGCTCATAGTCGAACGGGGGATGGATAAAATTCTCGCGCAAATAATGCATGCGGGAAGAGAGGTAAAAGGGTTGGTTTCCAGAACGTGAAGGCTCTTTCATTATTTCCCCACCACCTAAAAATATTGATAAAAACCTTGATATTTTAGTATAACATAACTCCGATTGGCTCTAAAATTCAAGCATAACCATGCTAGGAAGGAAGTGTAGACCATGACCTGGAATATATCAAATCCTGATTTGTCGCAGCAAGCCCTGCTGAATATGGAAAGTATTTTTGCACTCGGCAACGGTTACCTGGGTGTGCGCGGCAACTTCGAAGAAGGCTACGGCGAGCGCCTGTCCACCATTCGCGGCACCTACCTGAACGCTTTCCACGACGTGATTGAAATCCCTTACGGCGAGAAGCTCTTCGCCTTTCCCGATACACAGCAAAAGCTCGTTAACAATATTGATGCCCAAACGGTCCTGATCTATTTAGGCGACGAGGAAGAACCTTTCCGCCTGGATCACGGAACGATCACTGCCCATGAACGCCGCCTGCATATGGACAAGGGGTATTCCGAACGAATCGTGCAGTGGAAATCGCCCGAGGGCAAAGAGCTCAAGCTGACCTTCCGCCGTCTGGTGTCCTTTGCGCACCGCGAGCTGTTCGCCATCGACGTTCGGATGGAGCCGGTCAATTTCAACGGCCAGGTTCGCATCGTTTCCACCGTGAACGGCAACGTGAAGAACTACACCAATGCCAACGATCCCCGGGTAGGCGCAGGGCATGCGGAACGGATGACCGTCATCGATGCCGGCGTCAAGGGCAGTGATGCCTATGTCGTAGACGAGACGATGGCGTCCAAGCTGCGTGCCGCTTGCGTGACCCGTCATCGCTTGAATGCCGATGCGGACATTCAGCTCGAAGCCGGAACTGGAGAGGTTACCTTCACGGCTGTCCTTCCATTGACCGGACCGATCCACTTTACGAAATACAATCTGTATACCGACAGTCTTCGTCACGGGCAAGAGATGATCGAGCGCGGCATTCAGCTGCAGGAGGAGTTGAAGGATACTTCGTTCGAGGACTTGCTTGCCGAGCAGGGCGAGTATCTGAACGACTACTGGAAGTCGGCTGACGTCGTGATTCAGAACGATGACCAGCTCCAGGAAGGCATCCGCTTCAATCTATTCCAGCTGCTGCAATCCGCCGGACGGGACAAACACAGCAACATTTCCGCCAAAGGACTGAGCGGCGAAGGTTATGAAGGCCATTATTTCTGGGACACGGAGATTTACATGTTCCCGGTATTTCTGATGACGCAGCCGGACATTGCGCGCCAGCTGCTGCTGTATCGTTATTCCACGCTGGAGCAGGCGAGAGACAGAGCGCGGGAAATGGGACACCGGCAAGGGGCGCTGTTCCCGTGGCGCACGATCTCCGGAACGGAATGCTCCTCCTTCTTCCCTTCGGGAACGGCGCAATACCATATCAGCGCAGATATCGCCTACAGCTATATTCAGAATTATCTCGCCGAGCAGGACCGGGATTTCCTCTTGTCCTACGGGGCCGAGGTGTTGATCGAAACCGCCCGCCTGTGGGCCGACATCGGCCATTATTATAACGGCGCTTTCCATATCGATGAGGTGACGGGGCCGGATGAGTATACCTGCTGCGTGAACAACAATTATTACACAAACGTTATGGCAAAGCATAACCTGAAATGGGCCGCCAAAAGCTGCGCCATTCTGGAGTCCTACGATGCACAAGGCTTCAAATCCCTGTGCGGCCGGCTTGGCGTAACCGCGGATGAAATCTCCGCTTGGGCGAAAGCGGCGGACGCCATGCTGCTCCCGTATGATGAAGCACTCGGCATTAACCCGCAGGACGATACGTTCCTTCGCAAAGCGGTATGGGATTTCGAGAACACGCCGGAGGACAAATATCCGCTGCTGCTGAACTATCACCCGCTCACCATTTACCGTTATCAGGTGTGCAAACAAGCGGATACGGTGCTCGCCCACTTCCTGCTGGAAGACGAGCAAAGCTGGGAAACGATCCAGCGTTCGTATGATTACTATGAAGGCATCACGACGCATGATTCGTCGCTGTCTTCCTGCATCTTCAGCATCATGGCCTCAAAGATCGGCAATATGGACAAAGCGTATGAGTACTTCATCGAGACGGCACGCCTCGACCTGGACAATACGCACGGCAACACGAAGGACGGCCTGCACATGGCCAACATGGGCGGCACCTGGATGTCGATCGTCTACGGCTTTGCCGGCATGCGTCTGAAGGAAAGCGGACTTTCCCTCTCCCCGGCCATTCCGAAGGACTGGGAGAAGTATGCGTTCCGCTTGAACTTCCGCGGCCGTCTCATCGGCGTAAACATCGAGAAGGACGGCGTGACCTTGGAGATCGTCGAAGGCGAATCCATCGAGATCAAGCTGTACGACGAGGCCGTAACGCTTGAAGCCGGGAAACCTGTGAAACATGCGCTGCAGAGCAAATAACGATGTTTAGGCATTAAATGCTTACCTTCCCTAAGCGCAGGGCATCACTCCCGGTTTGCGAGGAAAACGATCGATCGTCAAATTTTTCGACATAGTTTTCTATGAAAACAGACCGCGATAAACCGTCATTTTTCTTGCGATATCCGGAAGTCCCCGTTTCGGGCTTATACTTTCTGATATCTCAAAAAGGAGCTATAAGATATGAATGAAACACGCAAGCTGAAGGCTGCCATCTTTGACTTGGACGGCGTCATTACCGATACCGCGGAGTATCATTATCAGGCATGGAAAGCTACGGCAACCGAGCTGGGCATTCCCTTCACGAGAGAATTCAACGAGAATCTCAAAGGGGTATCCCGCATGGATTCCCTGAAGCTCCTGTTAAGCCAGGCGGAGACGCCTGTAAACTATTCCGATGAAGAGCTGGTACAGCTGGCTGACCGCAAAAATAAGCGGTACGTCGAGCTGATCGAAACGATCACGCCAGCCGACCTGCTGCCAGGGATAACGAAGTTTGTCTCAGACATCCGGTCGGCCGGCCTGAAGACCGGCATCGCGTCCGCCAGCAAAAACGCCATCGCCGTGCTTACACGGCTTGGGGTCATGGACCAGTTCGACGTGATCGTCGACGTAACCAAGCTGAAGAACAATAAACCGGACCCGGAAATATTCCTCACCGCTGCCGCAGAGCTTGGCGTAGAGCCTGCCGACTGCATCGGCGTGGAAGATGCCGCCTCCGGCGTTGACGCCATCAAGGGCGCCGGCATGTTCGCCGTCGCGATCGGCAACGCCGCGCATTTCCCGCATGCGGATATCGTGCTGTCCAGCACGAAGGAGCTGAATTTCCGTGAGCTGGCGCAGAAATTCGAAGGTTGATAAAGAAATGTAAGGGTGCTCCTAAGGGAGCACCCTTTTTCGTATGCCCTCCCATTTTTTGCAACCACCCGCCATCTTCGTTAGACTGTAGTTGGTAGTGAGTACAGTAACCTTCCGGTATGTAAGCATGAGCATCATATCGAGAATACGATAAAGGGGACTTTCCATGGAACAGGCTGTCTTGGATCAAGGGGCCGAACGATTCGGCCGAGGTTCTTATTCGCTGAAGTTACTTGGGGGATTCGATCAGAATGTATTTGAATACAACGGTGAAGACGGACGACGCTTCATTATGAAATTCCTGGACGCGTCCAAATACCGCAAAGCCTCGATCATTCGCGAGCTGACGTGGATGGCCTATCTCGCCGAGCAGGGTCTGAACATGGCGGTGTCCATTCGATCTGCTCAGGATCTTCTTATTGAAGAGGTAACCCATAAATCCAAGCGATACCATGTCATTGCCTTTACGAAGGCTCCCGGCAGCCCGTTAACGGATGTAACATCGGATTTTGCGATAATCAAGCAGTGGGGACGCGGGATGGGCCGTATGCATAAGCTCGGCAAAAAGGACGCCACCGCTTCCTCACTCGTGCATCGAATGGCGTTTCCCCAGTGGAATGATCATGTGATTTTTACCGATGCGTTCCCGGAGGCTGCAGGTGAAAGAGTCCATAGGCAGTGGACGCAGTATCTTAAGGAATTGGAGTCCCTCCCGCAGGATGAGGAAGGCTACGGCATCGTCCACAATGACCTCCACCATCACAACTTTCACGTACATAACGGGGAGATCATCTTTTTCGATTTCGGAGATGTCTCGTACCATTGGTTCGCCTACGATATCGCCATCGCCATCTATCATGCGGTTCAGACGGTTTCGGAAAACCGGAAAGCCGAGTTTGTGGCCCGATTCTTCGACTCGTTCTTATCCGGCTATCTTCAAGAGAATACGCTGAGCGAGGAATGGATCCAGCGGATCCCGTTGTTCATCGACTTTCGTAATATCTACTCCTATGTCTACTTCGCCAAATTCGTAAATTGGAATGAGATGGATGAACGCACCCGGAAATATCTGTTAGCGATGAAAGCGGATATTGAGGCAGGCAAATCCGTTGTAAAGCTGTCTATTTAATAAGAGAAGGAAGATTGCTCTGCCATGAAACCTAAATCCAAACATCTCCGCCGGCTCGGGTATTGGGGCCTGGGGCTGCTCCTCTCGTCCATCCTTCTATGCCTGCTGTTCCTTCGCCCCACGCCCATCAAGGTGGGTGGATTTACGTCCTCTGCGGATGAAAATACCATGATCTTCGAAGTGATGAATAAGGGATTCGCCGATGTGAAGCTGCTGGACGTGCGGGTGAATAATGGCATGAAGCCCGCCAAGGCCGAGCTGGGCGTCAGTTATTCCCTTCATCTGGTCGGCGGCGAGGGCCTTGATGAAGATCCCGATATCGAATTCGTCGATATTCGGGAGGTGCCGTTAAAGCCCGAGCTCATGCCGGACGAGAAGAGAGCCGCCCTCGATCAAGGTTCGCGGATTCCGCTTAATTACGGCATCCGTCTTTATAACAATCAGCCCATCACGCAGATTGAAGTGAAATATAAGTATGGATGGATCACTTTTACGAGAGAGATGCCGATGGGGCGATTTTTTAACAAACCTTAATCATCAAAGATGTGTTGCTGATAGTATAGCTTACCTACGATACAATCTCCGACCAACGGGATAACGTCTTCTCAAAAATAATATAGGCGATAAAAAACCGGGCTGCAGCAGCCCGGTTCATGATCCAATTAAGATGACACAACATAATGATTCATAAAATCCCGCAGTGCAGCCTCCATATCAGGCTCCCCACCGTCTTCGAGCCATGAATCCTGAAGAACAAGATAGCGGCAGGCGCTGCTCTGCAAATAGCTGTAGATGATTTGTGCAGCATCGATATCTTGCCGGGTAACCTCAGTAGATTCGCATTCCAAATCACTCGTGAAATAGCTGAGGATCAAGGCTTTGACCCTCAGCCTCAACGTTTCAATGTCCGCCGTGGTAGCCACAGAGCATCGCTCGCTGTGCAGCACAACGTTCCCCTTTATCAGGAATAACTTGATCGTATCTTCGTTTAAATACTCGTAGACAACGATGCTGTGTTTCTCTTCGGCGAACTCGATCACTTGCCGTTTACTTAAGAGCAAGTTCACCGCCTCCATGCCGTCCCTGTATTTTGCAGCCTGCTCAAAATCGAAACGCTCTGCGGCGCCCAGCATGGTTCGCTCCATTTCATCATATAAACGTCGGTCGTCCCCTTGAAGCAGAGCAATGAATCGATCCATGATTTCATCAAATTGCCGCGCGGTTTCGCCGCCAAGACACTTGCCAAGACAGAGGCCAATCGAATAATTCAAGCAGGGAGTATTTGCCGAAGAAGCGGCAGGTGCATGATTGCAGGCGATTTTACAGCATTCCTTAACCTTCTGCACTGCATGTTCAAGACTATGTCTGCTGGCTGTATAGGGGCCGAAACAACGAGACGGTTCGTGACTGCCTTCATCCAGTGTATCCGTAAATTCCAGCCATCGCCAATCTCGTTTTTGCCGCACTACGATATAACTATAACCTAGCGGATTTTTCATCTTGCGGTTATACATCGGCTTTATGTCCTGAATGAGCCTGCATTCCAGCATGAACGCCTCAAACTCCGTGTCGGTGACGATATGCTCCAGGTCTTTGACATGCTGAACCAGCCTCTTCACTTTTGGGGAGTGCGATTTATTGTTGTAAAAATACGATTGTACTCTCTTCTTGAGACTTTTGGATTTGCCAACGTAAATGACCGTTCCCCGCGAATCTCTCATGAGATATACGCCCGGCGACAGCGGCAGCTCTTGTATTTTTGTTTTCATTTTGACTGTCGATCCTCTCAACGAATCTATTAAACATGGCGTTTTCGTCACTTCCAAGATACCATAAACACACCAAAAAGCACCACATTCACGGGCTGATTCAACTCGCTGAACGTGGTGCCTATCATTTCAATACAGCTTTTTCTAGTAAACCTGAAAGAAAAAAGACATAGCCATAATCCCTCTAACTTCGCATTCGATACTGCTGCCGGTAGGCTCTCGGCGACAGCTGAACCGTCCGCTTGAACATCTTCCCAAAATGGGAGAAGTTGCTGAAGCCCGATCGCCAGGCGATATCCGTGATGGAATCATCGCTCTCCCGCAGGAGACGCTGCGCTTCCTTGACCCGAAGCAGGTTGAGATAATCGCTGAAGGTAAATCCCGTCGTCTGCTTGAACAGCCGGCTGAGATAGTGGGGGCTGATCCGGAACGCCTCCGCTACCTCGGGCAGCGTTAAGGCCTGCCGGTAGTTGTCGTTAAGATACCGTACGACCGCCTGGGTCTTCGGATGAAGGACCGGCTCCGTATCGGCCGAACGGACCGTGCCCAGATGCCGGCTGCGGTAGGCAAAGAGCAGCAATTCGACCGTTCGGTGCCGAAGCAGCCAGCTGCTTCCGGCTTGAGGATGGATCATCTCATTCACCATGTCGCCGACCATTCGCTCCACCGCTTCACTCGCTGGCGAAGGAAGTCTTAGAATCGGAACATCCCAACCGAACGGCTCCTTCAGCCCCTCGGCCAGTTCAGGCGGTACGGTCAAATCCGCGAACAATTCCGGGCTTAAGTAGAGGACAAGGCGATCATGGTCGGGCCGCCCGCTGTCCAGCGTCTTATGAACGGCATTTCGGTCCACGAAGACAAGATCGCCGGCTCGAACCCGGTAAGAACGGTCCTTGATGAAGTAGATCCGCTCGCCCGATAACAGGTAATACAGCTCGTAATGATCGTGAAGATGGTCAACCGTCATCGAGAAATATCCAATACGGCGGTCATATTCAATGTCCAAATATCCGGTGGGATCATGGTAATCCGCTCGAAACGGCTTCGTCATGTCGCTGCCCCCTTTTCTTGGATTATAGCAAAATATGCGGCATTTGAAAGCGATTACGCATAAAATGCGGCGAAAGCAGTGCTCCCTTGTTATAGGCTAGAGTTATATTCAAGGAGGCGATAGAGATGAGTGACAAGAAACGCTATGTATTGGTCGGTACCGGCGGCCGCGCCGAATTTTTTTATGGCGCCCTGGCCCAAAACTTCCGCGACAAATCCGAGCTTGCTGCCTTTTGCGATATCAATCAAACCCGCATGAATTACGCGAATCAGCTGCTGCGGGAAAAATATAAATACGCCGAGGTGCCTACCTACCCCGCGGACCAATTCGACCGGATGATCGAGAACGAGAAGCCCGACTTCGTCATCGTGACCAGCATCGACCGGACCCATCACAAGTATATTATCCGCGCGATGGAGCTTGGATGCGATGTCGTGACCGAGAAGCCGATGACGATCGACGAGGAAAAATGCCAGGCCATCCTGGATGCAGCCAAGCGGACCGGACAGAACATCAGGGTCACCTTCAACTACCGTTACGCCCCCCACCATACCAAGGTACGGGAATTGATCATGAACGATACCATCGGCCAGGTGACCTCGGTTCATTTCGAATGGCTGCTGAATACCCGCCACGGCGCGGACTACTTCCGGCGCTGGCACCGGGACAAGCGGAACAGCGGCGGATTGCTCGTCCATAAATCCACCCATCACTTCGACCTGGTCAACTTCTGGATCGGGTCCCATCCTGAAACCGTTTTCGCATTTGGCGATCTCATGTATTATGGTAGAGAGAATGCCGAAGCGCGGGGCGTTACGCAATTCTATAATCGCGCGACCGGCAACAAGGTTGCGAAAGAGGACCCTTTTGCGCTCCATCTGGATTCCGATGCGCATCTCAAAGCCATGTACCTGGATGCCGAGCCGGAGGACGGCTACCAGCGGGACCAAAGCGTATTCGGGGACGGCATCAACATTGAAGATACGATGGGCGTCCTCGTGCGATATCAGAACAAGGCCATTTTAACGTATTCGCTGGTCGCCTATCAGCCGTGGGAAGGCTATCGCATCGCCATCAACGGCACCAAAGGCCGGATCGAGATGAACATCGTCGAACAATCCTACGTCAATTCACTGGGCGACAAGAGCCTGGAAGGCGCGTTAATCGGGAAAACGCTGCGGGTGCTTCCGATGTTCGATGCCCCGTACGAGGTTCACGTCGAGGAGCAGCAGGGCGGACATGGCGGGGGCGACCCGGTGCTGCTGAATGATCTGTTCGGGGAACCGGTGGAAGATCCTTATGCCCGCGCGGCCAACCATATCGATGGGGCGAGATCCATACTGACAGGAATTGCAGCCAACCGCGCCATCGCCACCGGCATGCCTGTACGAATCGGTAATTTGGTTCGTTTCTAAGCCGTACACGGCTGCTCCAAGCATTTTTCCTTCAAAGGCTGCGTATTTTGCGCAGCCTTTTTTCACATGTCGCAGACCGCCTAGAAATCCGCTTTTCGAAAAGGAGGAAATGGATGTTCTTCTCATTAAAAAGCCGTTTGATCGCCTTTATCGTCGCACTCTTCGTCCTCTCTTTCGGCACGCTCTCCCTCCTGCTGTTTACGGAATCGCGCACCGTGATCCGCTCCTACATCGAATCCTCGGCCCTTGAAAAGATGGAGGAATACGGTTCCTACGTGGATATGGTCCAGATGCAGATTTATGACGTCGCTTCCCTGGTCTTTAACAGTGACACGGCCAAGAACTGGGATAACGCCATCGGCGATCCGCTGCTGCCCGAAGGGGAGAAAATGCTGGCCAATCTTGCGATGAGCCGATTTCTGACCCAAGCGACCAACAGCTACACCAGTATCTCCGACGTATCCATCTACCGGCGCAGCGGGCTTCGGGTCGGCGGCGAGAACCAAGTCGAAACCGACCCTGCCTTTTTGCGGGAATCGTGGTACACGAACTTCTTCGCGTCCGGAGACCGCTGGCTGCCAGCGCATACGGACCAGCATGAACGCGTCCGGGATCACGGCAATCCCGTCGTCAGCCTGCTGATGCCCATCGGGACCTTCCATCATGCCACGGCGCAAAACGTGATGAAGGTTAACGTCAGCGAGTCTTATTTTCTGGAGCCGCTCACCCGGATCCATTTGGCCAAGAACAGCACGATTTTTCTGTTGAACGAGCAGGGAAGCCCGATTCTATCCCAGCAGGCGCATGAACTCGGCGCCGGAGCCCTATCGGAGATCGATCGCATTCGAAACGGCCCGCTGAAATCGGGCGTCGTCTATCTGACCAACGATGAGGGGCAGCGGGACATTCTGGTTTACAAGAAACTGGGGCGCACCGGCTGGATGCTGGCCGGCCTGGCGCCGGAGAAGGAGCTGTACTCCTCTCTTCACAAGCTTCAGAGCACGATTCTGGTGGTCACGGTCGTTCTGATCGTGGTCTCCCTGTTTGCCGCCGCATGGCTCTCCTATGGCGTCACCAAGCCTTTAACGCGTCTGGTGCTGGCGATGAGGCAGGTGCAGCGCGGAGCCTTCGACCAGGCCGAGTCCGTTCTGCCTCCTGACAAAAACGTTAAGAGCGAGGTCAGTTACGTCATCTCCACCTTCCGCTATATGATCAGCCGTCTCCGGCAGCATATCCAGAACGAATTCGAGCTGAAGCTGCTCCGCCAGCAGGCGGAATATAAAGCGCTGCTCATGCAGATCAATCCCCACTTCATGTTTAACACCCTGGAGCTGGTGAGCAGTCTTGCCATGCAGCGCCGGACGGACGATACCGTGCAGGTGATCGAGGATCTGGGCAAAATGATGCGCTTCTCCATGAATACCAGCGACGACCGGGTCCCCCTAACCGAAGAACTGGCCTATGTCCGCCACTATATCTCCATTCTGCAAACCCGCTTCGGGCATAAACTCCACATCTCCATCCACGAGGAAGGCCGGCTGGATTCGCTGGTGATGATCAAGTTCATTCTGCAGCCGCTGATCGAGAATGCGGTCAAATACAGCTTTCAGCATCAAACCACGGCACAGGTGGACATCCAAATCAGCAGGCAGGACAACCGCCTGTTTCTCCGCGTCGCGGATAACGGTCCCGGCATGCCCTCCGAGATCATCCGCAAGCTCCAGGATCCCGCGGCGGCCTCCCAATTGGAGCCGATCCTCCGAAGCGAGAGCTGGCACATTGGACTCGGCAACGTAATTGCTCGCTGCCGCTTGCATTACGGCGACTTATTTGCCGTTCATATTCGGAACGGGAGCGAAGCCGGCACATGCATCGAACTGATTCTACCGGTACAGGAGGAATATCATGTACAACGTATTGATCGCAGATGACGAGATCGAGGTTCGCGAAGGGCTGAAGCTGAAAGTCGACTGGGAAAGCATGGGCTTTGCCATTTCGGGGGAGGCCGGGAACGGCTTGGAAGCTGAAGAGCTCTTGAAATCCCATTCGTATGACCTGCTCATTACCGACATGAACATGCCTGTCATGGACGGCGTCCAGCTGCTGGACGTTTGCCGGAGCCACAATCCGACCATCCAGATCATCATCATTACAGGATACGAGGATTTTCAATACGCCAGAGCGGGCGTCCGCAGCCAGGCCATGGACTACTTGTTGAAGCCCGTTGCCCGGGACGACCTGAAATCCGCCTTAAGCAAAATCAAACACGAATTGGATAAGAACCGCAAGGTACGGAACGACTCGGAAATGCTGCAGTGGCGGTTATCCCAGTATTACAAAGAAATGAAGGAACGCTTCCTGCTGGATCTCGTGCGCGGCAACCGCCTGCCCCCCGCCTCCATGCCGGAACGGATTCGACTGTTTCACCTGGAGGATTGGCAGGATGGCTGCGTGTGCTTCATCACCGCGGGCATGAGGGAATCCGGCATGCAGAAAGCACCCGCAGGCCGAGCGCCGGAGCAGCTCCGCCTTCCGTTTCAAATGGTCTGCCATGAAATCGCCGAGTCTTATCCGGGCGGCGTTCAAGTGTTTCATGATGCAGCTCATCCCGGTATCATGCATTTCATTGCGCTTGACGGCATTCAGCATGCATTCGCGGATAAACTCGCCGCGCAGGCATCCTCGTATTTAACCGTGGAGGTGCAGGTAGGATTAGGGCTGCCCGTGTCGGGACTTGAGCGCTGGAAAGAGGGTTATATCCACTCCCTCCTGGCCTGGAATCTGGCAGGACGCCAGCACGGACCGGATCAGGCACCCGTAACCGACCAAAGTCCGTTGCTGCCGGACGAAACAAGCCGCGCGCTTCATCGCTGCCTGATCCGGGGCGAATTGGAATCCTTCCGCAGCATCATCCGGAGGGAGCTGGGCGAGTCATTCCGGCTATCGCCTGCCCGCTTGGTACGGAGCCTTTTTCAAATCACGCTGATTATGGAATCCGCCGCTTTCGACAACATACGGCATTCACGGGGAGCGGGGCCTTTATGGATTTCACCCGAATGGGTTTTATGGCTGGAGACTCCGGAGCAGGCGGAACGCCTGCTGATGCAGTGGGCACAGGATTTTGTTGACAACCTCCCAGAATCCGGAGACGGAGACGCTACCCTGATTGAATCCGCCAAGCGGTATATCGAGGAAAATTATATGCAGGAATTATCGCTGACCTCGCTGGCCGAGCAGTATAACTACCACCCTACCTACTTCTCGGAAATGTTCAAGGAAGGGGCTGGGGTCTCGTTCATCCAGTACGTTACGGAGGTTCGGATGAAACACGCCGTACGCCTGCTGCAGGAGACCCGATTGACGGTATGGGACATAGCCGAGCTGACGGGTTTCTCTTCACCCGGCTATTTCAGCTCCAAATTCAAAAAAATGTTCAATCAAAGCCCTTCCGAGTTCCGACTGTCGCAATCCGAAAAAATCGAACACGATGATCCGAAGAAATGAGATTCCGCCCTCTCTCCTCCCCCGGTATGATGTGTTTACCGGGCGCACCGACATACCGATTGTAAGCGCTTCAGGCCGTCAGGTAACCGCCCCTGCTCATTCATCCTGAAGGGAGGCACATTATGAGAAAGCTGTCCAAGCCCTTATACGGCCAGCAGAATAAGACAGCCTACTTGTTTCTTCTGCCTTGGCTCATCGGCTTCTTCTGTCTGACGCTGGGGCCGATGATCGCATCGCTGTACTTGTCCATGACCAAATTCAACCTGCTGTCATCGCCGACTTGGACGGGACTCAGCAACTATGTCCAGATTTTTACCGAAGACGATACGTTTCAACGATCCTTGTGGCTAACGTTCTACTATGTGTTCTTGTCCGTGCCGCTGAGACTTGCGTTCGCGCTGCTGATCGCCATGGCCTTGAACAAGGGCATCCGCGGACTCGGCATTTACCGGACCGTTTATTACATCCCCTCTCTATTGGGAGGCAGCGTTGCCATTGCCATCGTCTGGCGCCAAATCTTTGACGGCAGCGGGCTGGTCAATCAGTTCCTCGGCTGGTTCGGCATCACGGGCCCCTCGTGGATCGCCCACCCCGACTATGTGGTGTATACGATTATCACGCTGTCCGTCTGGCAGTTCGGATCGGCCATGGTCATCTTCCTTGCCGGTCTGAAACAGATTCCGACTGATTTATATGAAGCATCAGGCGTAGACGGTGCCGGAAAGATCCGTCAATTCTTCGGCATCACGCTGCCGATGCTGTCACCCGTTATCTTTTTCAATCTGATCATGAGCATGATCAATTCGTTCCAAGCCTTCACGCCGGCCTACGTCATCGGGGACGGGCGGGGAGGACCGCTCGACGCAACGATGTTCTACACCTTGTACCTGTATCTGAAAGGCTTCTCGTTCTTCGATATGGGTTATGCCTCGGCACTGGCATGGATCATGCTGGTCATCATCGGGGTGTTCACCGGAATCGTTTTTCTTACATCAAAATTCTGGGTCTTCTACGGGGATAACCAGGAAGGGAGGTAATGGATATGCCGCTTAAGCGACAACTGGTTCAAGCCGGGAGGCATGCCGCCATTATCCTCCTCGGCCTGCTCATGCTGTATCCGGTGCTGTGGCTCGTCTTCAGCTCGTTTAAACCGAATCATCTTATCTTCACCAACAGCAGCCTCATTCCGACTGCCTTCACGCTGGATCATTACGTGAACGGCTGGAGCGGGCTCCAGGGCATTTCCTTCGGCCGATTCTTCGGCAACTCCGTGCTGATCTCGGTCATGAGCGTCATCGGGAACATCGTCTCCTGTTCCCTGGCAGCCTACGCCTTCTCCCGATTGAAGTTCAAATTCAAAGGCCTGTGGTTCAGCATCATGCTGGTGACGATTATGCTGCCTTACCACGTAACGCTCGTGCCTCAATACATTCTGTATAACGAGCTTCATTGGATCAATACGTATTTCCCGCTCATCCTGCCCAAATGGCTGGCGCATGACTCTTTCTTCATTCTGCTGATGGTTCAGTTCATCCGCGGCATTCCGCGGGAGCTGGACGAGAGCGCGACCATCGACGGCTGCGGACAATCGCAGATCTTCTTCCGCATCGTGGTGCCGCTTCTCGTCCCTGCGCTGATTACGACGGCCATCTTCACCTTCATCTGGAGCTGGGACGACTTCTTCAGCCAGATGATTTATTTAAGCAAGATTGATTTGTTCACTGTACAGCTTGGGATCCGATCCCTGTTCGATCCCTCGGGGCAATCGGATTGGGGGGCGCTGCTCGCCATGTCCACGCTATCGCTGCTGCCTGTGACGATCATTTTTCTGGTGTTTCAACGGTATTTTCTCGAAGGCATTGCCACGACCGGCCTGAAGTAGCCTCAGAAGCTGCCTGCCGACGTGCGAGGGCGTGCTGCAAATGAACCAATTATGATTAGACTGGGGGATTATCCATGTTGAAGAAATGTTTCGTTGGCATGTTGGCTTCGCTCCTATTATTCGTCACCGCCTGTTCCGGAACGGATCACACGGGAGAAGGCGGGAATGCGGACGCAGGGGCCGAGCCGAGCGGCCAAGTCGAGCTGCGCATGATGTGGTGGGGCGACCAGAAACGGGCCGATATTACGAACGAAGCCCTGAAGGTGTTCCAGAACAAACATCCGAACATCAAAATCGTCGGCGAATTCTCGCCTTCCTCCGGATATTTCGATAAGCTGAACACCCAGCTCGCTTCCGGCACCGCGCCGGATATCTTCTTCCTGGGCGGAAACGTCGTGGACTATGCCAAAAAAGATGTGCTGCTGAACCTGGATCCGTATGTCGGCAGCGAACTGAAGCTGGACGGCATGGATGCCACCATGGTGGAATACGGCCGCCTGGATGGAAAGCTGCAGCATATTTCGGCCGGCGCAAACGCCCGGGGAATCGTCATCAACAAGGCACTGTTCGAAAAGGCAGGCATTCCTCTGCCGGAGCAGGATTGGGATTGGGAGGACTTTGCCGCCGTCAGCAAAGAATTGTCCGATAAGCTTGGCGACGGCGTATACGGTACCTATAATTTCACCGTCGACGGAATGGATATCTTTCTGAAGCAGCGCGGAAAACAGCTGTATGATATGGAGAACGGAAAGCTCGGCTTCGCGAAGGAAGACATTCAGGAATGGTTCGAGTATTGGGAACAGGCTTCGAAGGCCGGCGGTGTCGTTACGCCTGAACTTCAGGTGTCCAATCCGCACGATGATACCAGCAAATCCTTGTTGATTACGGGTAAAGCCGCCATGAGCCTCCTCCCTTCCAATCAGCTGGCCGCATTCCAGAGCCTGACGGAAGATCCGCTCATCCTACATCCGGTACCTAGAGGTCCGAAGGGTACGGGCGTGGTATTCGAGTCCAGCCAAGGACTATCCGGATATGCCAACACCAAGCATCCGAAGGAAGTCGCCACGCTCATGGACTTCTGGATCAACGATCCCGAAGCGGCCAAAATCCTCGGCAACGACCGCGGCGTGCCGGTGACGGAAGCCAACCGCAACCTTCTCCAGGAGGAAGCGGGTCCTGTGGAAGAGATTGTGTACAATTATACGAGCCTCGTATCGGAAGCCACGAAGACCGAGCCTTTTGACGTGAGTTATAATCCGCCGGGATTCGCCGAGTTCTCCAAGCTGGCCCAGACGACGACCCAGGAGATCGGTTTCGGCCGGAAAAACGTCGAGCAGGCCGTTGCGGACTTCTACAACGGCACCGTGCGCATATTTGAATCGAATCAATAACAAGCTTTCAAGGAGGCGGACATGACAGAAGCTATGCTGGACCGGCTGCGCCGGATTTCGATACCGGATCGGGCGCAGCCGGGCAAACCGGAAGACCGGAAGCTGCTGCAGGAGTGGCAGGCGACAGGCGTCCGATTCGCGGCATCGGGCGGACGGCTGGAAACGGCTTATTATACTGCGCTGGAGAAGCTGCTGGCCTGCATCGTGCCGATGAACGGCACCGATCCGATTCTGCAGGAGGGCGGTATCTATCTCGGCTGCTGGCTGGAGAGCACCGGCACCATCAATGCGGAGCTGCTATCGCGACTGATTCCCTCGGTCTCTGAAACAACCTACCTCGCCTTTGCCGATCAGCAAAGAGAGGATGGGCTGCTCCCTTATAAACTGACGGAGAACGGCCCTTCGTTCCGCCAGATCCAGCTCGTCACGCCCCTGGCGCGCTGCGTCTGGAACCACTATGAGCTTCATGGAAGGGACCTCTCCTTCCTGAAGACCATGTACCAAGCCATGTCGCGTTACGACGATTGGATCGCGCGTTACCGCAACACCCGGGGGACCGGCTGCGTGGAGGCTTTCAGTACCTTTGATACCGGGCATGATCTGTCGCCCAGGTTCTGGCATGTTCCGGACACGCCCTATCGGAACGATGCCGCAGCCTTCCACCCGAACTCCCCGGTTCTGCCCTTCCTGGCACCGGATTTGACGGCCAACATCTACTGTCAGCGCATGTATTTGGCCCGCATGGCCGAAGAACTCGGCGAATCCGGAGCCGATTGGAGGGCCAAAGCCGAAGCCAGCCTGGACAGCCTCTTCCGTTACTGTTATGACGAAGACGATCAATTCTTCTATGACCGGGATCGGAACGACGAGCTGGTCTGGGTCCAATCCGACGTGCTGCTGCGCGTGATGGCCTGCGAGGTGGGCGACGACGAGCTGTTTGGCAACATGCTGCGGCGGTATTTGCTGAATACCGGCAAATTCTTCGCCAAATATCCGTTTACGTCCATGGCGATGGACGATCCGCGGTTCGATCCGTCCTCCGCTTACAACAGCTGGGGCGGGCCGTCCAATTTCCTGAGCTTGATCCGGGCGCCGCATGCCTTTGAACATCACCACCGCTATGTCGAGCTGACCTGGGTGCTGCAGCCGATTCTGTCCGCCTTGTCCAAGGCGAAGCGCTTCCCGCAAACCTTGAGCCCTTGGACAGGTGCAGAGGGCTTTACCGAGGCGTATTCCCCCTCCATTCTGTGCCTGCTGGATTACGTGGAACGGCTCTGCGGCATCATGCCGATCGGATCGGATCGCCTGTGGTTTACGGGATTGCTTCCGGTCGATATGGACCATGGGGAAGAAGTCGCCGGCAACACGGCCTATAGCCGAACCGTGAACGGGCTGCACTACGAACTGGTGAATACCCCGGACAACGTCACCGTATACCGGGAAGGCCGCGTTCATATTCAAGGGCCCGCCGGGATTCGGCTGGTCACGGACCGCAGCGGACAATTGGAGGGCGTGATCGGCATGAGCGCGCGAACCATTGAAGGCGAGCTCCGCTATCAAGGCACATCCATTCCGATCCGGATCAAAGGCAATGAAATGCAGCAGTATTCAGACGGAGATTTGAAGACGGAGAGGGATATCGGCATCATCTATCCTAGCTATCGTTAATTGAAGGAGGTGAACGCTTAAGCGTGAAAACTGCAGACATTCAGCTTCGGGACCCCTACGTACTGCCTGACCCGACACAGCGAATATACTACATGTACGGCAGCACCGACAAAAATATATGGAAGGAAGGAAACGGCTTCGATGTCTATATCAGTCGGGATCTAATCGATTGGGAAGGCCCTTATCCGGTCTTTCGCAAACCGGACGGTTTCTTCGCGGACGTGAACTTCTGGGCACCCGAAGTCTACTATTACCACGGGCGTTACATCATGTTTGCCACCTTCCGCCGAAAAGATAACGATCTGCTGGGCACTGCGGTGCTGTCGGCTGAGCAGCCGACAGGGCCCTTCTCCCTCTATAGCGATGGGCCCGTGACCCCTGTCGACTGGAGTTCCCTGGATGGTACGCTGCATATCGACGAAACGGATCGGCCGTGGATGGTGTTCTGCCACGAGTGGCAGCAGGTCGGCGACGGCGAGATTTGCGCCATGCGCCTGAGTCCCGATCTCACGGAGGCCGCCTCGGAGCCCGTGACCCTGTTCCGAGCCTCTGAAGCCGCTTGGGCCACGCCGTTCCACTCGCCCCGCTTTCCCGGATCGGGCAATTATGTGACGGACGGCCCGTTTCTGTTTCGGACAACATCGGGGAGTCTGCTCCTATTATGGGCCAGCTTTGTGGATGGCCGATACGCGCTCGGCGTTGCCAAGTCGCCAACCGGCAAGCTGACGGGTCCCTGGCTTCAAGAGCCCGAACCCTTATATTCCAGCGACGGCGGGCACGGCATGGTGTTCCGTACCTGGAACGGCCAGCTGATGCTGACCGTGCATACCCCGAACCGCACGCCGGATGAACGGCCGACCTTCATTCCCGTCGCGGAGGACGGTGATAGCATCAAGGTGGATGGGATGTATCGGACAACGCGTATGCCCAAGTAAAATCCATATTAAAAAGGCCGCTCTCCATGAAGATGGCAGAGCGGCCTTTTTAATAGTTTTTTTGCATTCCTAAGCTATGCTTTGCTTTGATGTGCAGTACAAACAAAAGGAAGCCGTACGCATACGGCCTCCCTCTACTCTCATTTATTACAGCTTCACGATTTTACCGGTCTCTTGGGATTCGAATGCACCCAGGATCACGTTCAAGGAACGAAGTCCTTCCTCACCGGAAATGCTAGGCGGCGTGTTCGTGAGAATGGATTCGACGAACGCGTCGATGACGCCGCTCGGAACCTGCTTCTCATTGGTTGCCATGGCGCCTACCTTGTAAGTCTCCACCGTACCGTCTGTCAGCTCTACAACCACCTCGTCGCCGTTAACGGTACCGATCTTCATGGCACCTTTCTCGCACCACAATACCGTTCCGTTATCGCCGGATCTGTAATGCGTCCAGCTTGCCATCAGCGTGCCCACGGCCCCGCTCTTCATGCGAACGATGCACGTCGCGTTGTCGTCTACATCGGTTCCTTCTTTATGGACCGTTCCGATAAAACCTGCCACTTCCACAATCTCATCGTTCAGCAGGTAACGGATAAAGTCGGATTTGTGCACGCCGAGATCGCCCATGGCGCCCATAATCGCTTCTTCCTTGCGGAAGAACCAGCTGTCGCGTCCATCCAGGCTCCAGCTCTCCGGACCGCCGTGGCCGAAGGAAGTACGGAAGGTAAGCACTTTGCCGAGCTTGCCGGAATCCAGAATCTCCTTCGCTTTTACGTGCGGTGGCATGAGGCGTTGATTGTGGCCTACCATCAGGTACACCCCGTTCTTGCGGGCGGCCTCGATCATTTGCTCTCCTTCTTCAGCCGTCGTAGCCATCGGCTTCTCCACCAGCACATGAAGGCCGGCATTCGCAGCCGCGATGCTCATCGGAGCATGCAGATAGTTCGGCGTACATACGCTAACGGCGTCCAGCTTCTCGTTTTTCAACAGTTCTTGGTAGTCTGCGTAGGCTTTACCGCCATACTGGGCTGCCATCTCTTCGGCGCGTTCCTTCACCGGATCGGCAAAAGCAACCAGCTCCACGTTTGCATTGTTCGCGTATTCAGGAATATGTCTGCGCTGGGCGATCGCGCCGCAGCCAAACACTGCCACTTTAATTTTGCTCATTGAAAGTCTCCTTTTTTGCTTATAGATTAAAATTGGTTCAGGTAGTTCTGCTTCAGCCAGTTCATGCTGTTCTCCACGCTTTGCAGCGGCGGATTCTGACATACGTCCTGCTCCACGATCAGCCATTCCGTGCCTGCATCGGATGCAGCCTGAATGACGCCCGGCAGATTAACCGAGCCTTGGCTCAGCTCCAGCGTCTTCATATTGCCTTCCGCATCCTTGCTGAAGTCTTTCAGGTGAAGCAGCGGAAGACGTCCGGCGTATTTCGGAATGTAAGTGAGCGGATCTTGTCCGGCGAATTGTACCCAGCATACGTCCATCTCCACTTGCACGGCTTCCGGCGTCGTTGCGGAATACATCGCATCAAAAACGAACTGGCCATCAACCTCGGCTTCGAATTCGAATGCATGGTTATGGTATCCAAAGATCAGTCCCTGCTTGCGGGCTTCGGCCCCTACTTCCTCCAGGAAGGAGAAGAGGTTCTTCCAATCCTCGGCATCTTTACGATCTTCTTCGGCCACGTATGGACACATCATATATTTAGCGCCAATGGTTTTCAGGTAATCAATTTCCTTCTGCAGGTCTGCTCGAAGCAGATGCAGGCCCACGTGACTGCCGATCGCTTTCAGGCCAAGCTCTTGAAGAAGCGTTTTCATTTCCTCGGCCGGAATGTCTCCATAACCTGCGAACTCCACGCCTTCATAACCCAATTCAGCAACTTTGCGTAGCGTACCGCGGAAATCCTGTGCCGTTTCATCGCGCAGCGTATACATTTGCAAACCAATGTTCATTCTTCTCATTATAGCGCACCTCGATTCCAAAAATGAGTTACTGCTCTATCTGCTACTATCATACATGCAAATAGGCTAAAATGAACATAAACAATATTGCTGCAACATGAACTATCTGCTTATATTTTTACTGGGGGTTGTTACCATTATGGAAGCTAGGCTGCTCATCTGCGACTATTCCTATCACTTTCAGCAATTCAGCAACAGCCATCGGGGCGGCTTGACGACCTATCTGTTCCGACTCCAAACCGAGGGCTCCTGCGAGATCTACTGCAACGGCATCGAGCACCATGTGCAGGCAGGCGACCTGCTGCTGCTGAAGCCCGGCGATGAATACGAGCTGCGGGTGAAGGAAGACGGCGAGGATGGCCGCGTGTCCAGCGGGGATTATTTTATATTCTGCGACGGCTCCTGGATTGATGATTGGTGGAACCGCATCCCCCGCCCTGTCGTCAGTCACGTCGGGCTCGACGATTATTTGCTCGGTCTGTGGAGACAGATGCTGCTGGAGAAGCGGCGCGGCCTTGAAGGGGAAATCGGGGAACTGACCGACTACCTGCTGCGCAGTCTCTGCCTCTGCCTGGACCGCGCCATCACCGAGATCAAGCCGACCGATCGCCTTGCCTTCACCGCCCTGCGGCTGAAGCGATTCGTGGAGGAGCACGCCACCCTAACCTTCAAGCTGGAGGAGGCTGCTTCCCATGTCGGGCTTAGCTTATCCCGGGCGGTTAAACTGTTCAAGGAGTATTACGGAAAAACCATGATCCAGTACGCCCTCGAGATCAGGCTGAACGCAGCCGTAGAGCGCATCAAATACAGCACGATGACGCTGGAGGAAATCGCGGAAACCTGCGGCTTCGCAAGCTACTCTTATTTTCACCGGGTATTCCGGGCCAACTATGGCGTGTCCCCGGTGAAATTCCGGGAAACGGCAACGGTGCCGGCAAGGCCGGGGCAGGAGAAAAGCCCCCGCTAATTTTTTTCTACTATAATATAAAGAAGCAGCCATGCTCCTCCTCAAAGGCAGGGGCTAGGCTGCTTTGTACTTTAGTAACTCGAAATATTCTCCAAAATGCCATTATAGAAGTAGAGATAGTGGTCTGAGCCATACGAGGATTCATAGACCCACATGTCGGTCGTTCCCCATGAATAGATATCTTCATAGTGACGATCATATAATCCCCATGACAGATAAACCATCTCGGTCGTCATTCCTGTGCTGATTACGGATTCCCTGATTTTTTTCCAATATTTCTCCGGAAAATTAAATTGCTTATACGGACTAGTTGTCATGAAGCCGGATTCAAAATCGTAGGCATCCAGTTCGGCATAATAGGTCCTGCCGTTATGTGTAAAATAAACGTTCAACCAATCGCCAAGAACGCCGTCGCGTTTGATCTTGGTTATTTTCACCTGGGCCAGATTGCCGACGCCGTTTGCTATGCTTCCCTGGGCATTATTGATTAGCATGTTGTGCTTAAAAATCCACGCTGTCTTTCCAATATATTTATGATGCGATTCGTAAAGATCGTTTACCGGCACTGTGACTTTATGTGTTTCGCTTTGGAGCGTCACGTTCTTCAAGTAGTCATGCAGCAAATCATAATCTGCCGAAACTTTGATTTTGAAGGCATCTTTCAGCAGCTGGACCGGAATCATGAGTTTGCCCTCGACCAACTGGACAGGCGCAGTATAAGACGTGGCAACGCCGTTGATTTTCACGTATTTTGAATTCTTTTTTGCGACCACCTTCATCGTACCCTTCCAGATGGAAACTTGCCCGGTTTTGTTATTCATTTCAAAATTGATATCCAATGCCTTGGTTACAGCGGCCGCCGGAACCATCGTGTTATTCTTGAGAATCACGCCCTCTTCTTTTAGCTTTGAAGCTGTGATGTTCCCCGAGCTTGCTGCGGTGCCAACCCCCGGCAAACTGCACAGGGCAATCAAGAAAACCAGAAAAAACAACATCTTTCTCACAGAATAATCCTCCAGTATATGTATAATCTTTCCTCCAAGATGAATCCGGAATATTATAACATGTTTCGACAACATATATAGGTAATTTGAACCAAATTAAAATAGCCCCGGTTTCCCGGAGCCAGCTATTCCTATATCCGAACCCTCATATATTCATTCATAGCATCGCAGCCCCAGCGGCGGCAAAGACCAGCGCGAAATAAACGCCGACCCCTATCAGATGATTGCGATTCCACTCCCGCGGCTTGATCTCGATAATGTACGGGAGCAGCCACAGGAAGCTGGCGACAAACCATGCAGCGGAGGCCAATCCGATAAACAGCAGTTTCTTTCCTTGCTCGTATTGGAAGACAGGGTCCATCCCGTTAAAACGGATCAGGGAGCCGCTGGTCAAGGTACCGGAATAAGCCAACACCATGAACACGGCCACAACCAAAATCGTGCCGATGGCCTTGAGCCCGTCCGAAGTCAGGAAATTCGGCCGTCTCCCCTTCTTTCCGGAAAAGCCGATCAAAAAGAATACAAACCCGACCAAAATGGCCACACCTGCTCCTGAAGCGACAACGCCCCCCGAAACGGCTGCCGCCAAAGCTAGAATCGGAATCATCATGTTTACTTCCACTCACTTTCGTACCTGCTGAACCATGCGGTCTTAGCATAAAATAATAGGGCTCGTGCTCCACATGATTCCGGTTGGGACGCAATCCGATATGACGAACGGTTCAATTGATAATCAAATGCTGTATGAAAACATAAGGAGACATTCCAAATTATAGCATAGCGGGTGCTTCCACGGGATTTGCGTTCTAGCTAATCGCCGAACATAAGAATCCCCTTCCTTTGTTAAGGAAGGGGATTCTTAGTTCCAGCACTGATTGACTGCTCATGATGCAGCAACCACTGCTTTCGCGACAGACCGCCGCCATATCCGCCGAGCTCACCGCTCGTATTGATCACGCGGTGGCATGGAATGACAATCGCAAGCTGATTGGCGCCATTCGCTTGGGCAACGGCGCGATACGCGGTCGGTCTTCCCATCGCCGCTGCGATTTCGCCATACGAAGACGTTTGGCCGGGGGGAATCCGCAGCAATCGGTCCCACACTTCTTGTTGAAACGGCGAGCCCAGCAAGAACAAGGGCGTCTTGAATTCCGTTAACTTCCCGTCAAAATACGCTGCGAGCTCCAGCTCGATCGAACGGATCGGAGCCGTATGGCCCGGAATGATCGCCGACTTGGTTCTCTGCCGGAGACGTTCAACCTCACGCTCCAGGCCCCGGCGGTCCACGAATTCGAGCAGATACAACGCCTCTTCATCGGCAATAGCCATCATTGGTCCGAGACGCGTGTCGATCCATGAAGCCTTTAAGATGTTATGGTGCCCCGATCGGCTAGGCGCCGCGCCCATGATGCGGGAAAACGCATCCCTAAAACCGCTGCTCGACTCGTAGCCGGTCGACAGCTGCGCATCGATGACGGCATGCCCCTCTCGGATTTGCTTCAGGGCAAGTCCCATTCGCCGTGCCCGTGCGTATTCGACGAAGGTCATCCCGAACCGCTTCTTGAATTGGCGCCTTGCCGTCGAAGCATCCACGGACAGCTTCTGAAAGTCCTGGTTGGTCCACCTTTTCTCCGGATTCTCCTCAACGGCTTCTACGAGCAGCCGGACCAGGTCCGATACCTGATTGGGGTGCGATAGCGGACGGCAGCGTTTGCAAGGCCTGAAGGATGCAAGCAGCGCTTCTTGAGCCGTCTCGTAAAATTCGCAGTTTTCCATCTTCGGTTTCCGGGCCGGGCATGTCGGGCGGCAGAACACTCCTGTAGTCTTCACGCCTACATAAAACACGCCCTCGTACTCCGATTTCTTTTCCAGCAGCGCCTGGTAATACTCCTGCTGATTGGCAGCCGATATCACTTGGGTTCCTCCCCGCTCTGATGTACTTTCTAAGGGGCCATACGCTTGTTGTCCTTAATCATCATGCTCTCTTGTTCTCGTGTTTCTATTATATTTCTTTTGCCGGCATGACGTGGCCGAAAAACGTGCACGAATATTTTCGAGAGGAAAAAATGCATGAACCCCGATGGCTCTGTTTGACCAATCATACGAAAAGCCCCTTCCGTTGACCGGAAGAGGCTTTTTTCTTTCAAGAATATGAATTTCGCTTGAAGTTTAACCTTTAATGGATCCTGCCACCATGCCCTTCATGATCTGCTCCTGCAGGATCAGGTAGGCCACGATCGTCGGAATGACCGCGATCGCCATCGCTCCCATCGTCAGGCTGTAATCCGTGCCGAAGCCGTCCGAGAACAGGGACAAGCTGAGCGGGAGCGTCTTCAATGCCTGCGTATTGATGAATACGAGGGCGAAGGAGAAATCATTCCAGAATCGGAGGAATGCCAGAATCGATATCGTTGCCACAATCGGCGTACAGAGCGGCAGAATCATTCGGCCGAAGATTCCCCACCAGCCGCTGCCGTCGATCATGGCCGCTTCTTCAATCTCTCTTGGAATGGATGACATGTACGCCATCGCCAGGAAGATCGCGATCGGCAGCTCAAACGCCGTATATGGCAGGATGAGTGCGCCGTACGTGTCGAGCAGGCCGATATTTTTCATCATAATGAACAGGGGCACCAGCGTACTATGGATCGGAATCAGCAGCCCCGTCGTAAACAATACGACCACCAGCTTTTTAAACCGAAACTGGAATCTGGACAGCACATACGCCGCCAGCACGCTGAGCAGGATGGTCAGCACGACGGCCGTAATCGTTACAACCGTCGAATTGATCATCGCTCGGCCCATATTTCCGAGCTCCCATGCCCGGAATAAATTCTCGGTCATCCACTCCTTCGGCAAGCCGTAAGGGTTGTTGAAGAAATCCTGGTTCGATTTAAACGCGCTCGTAAAAAGCCAGTACAAGGGATAGAGCGTAAGAATCGCATACACAATCAGCAGCAATTTTACGAATCCGGTTAACCCCTTCGTGATGACGCGTTTCCCTGAGGTACTTCCGGTCCCGGTCGTCTGTAAATTCACATCGCTCCCTCCTTCATGTTAACTTGACTTTCTGCGCGTTGCGAAATAGTTAAGCGCGATAAGAATGGCGCTGACGATCATGATCATCGTGGAAACGGCGGAGCCGTAACCGTAACGGTATACGCTGAACGTGCTGTTGTACATATAGGTAGCAAGAAGCTCGGTCGACTGCGCCGGTCCGCCGCCTGTCATCACGATGACATGGTCAAAAGCTTTCAGGCTTCCCGAGATACAGAGCACAATGGTTACGACCACCGTGCTCCAGACCATCGGCAGCGTGATTTGCATCAGCTTGTTCCAGCCGGTGGAGCCATCGATTTTGGCCGCATCGTGGATCTCTGGCGAAATATTTTGCAGCGCTGCGATAAAGATGACCAGATAAGGGCCGATGTTCGCCCAGTTAATCGGGATCGATATCGCCAGCATGTTGACCTTCGGATCGGACAGCCACGCACGGGTCCATGACTCCAGGCCGAGCATCTCCAGCACATAGTTGGCAATCCCGAACTGCGGGTGGTAAATGTAACCCCAGATGAGACCGACAACCACCGTGGAGAGAACCATCGGCATGAAGACGGCTGACCGGATGAACCTGGAGAAGAACGAATTCTTGAACAATACGATAGCCAGAATCAACGCGATCGGAACCTGGCCGATAATGGACGATACGACCAGAATCAGGTTGTTTCGAAGCGCCCGCCAGAAGATCGGATCCTTGAACATCTCTCTATAATTGTCAAGGCCGATGAACGTGGCGTCTCCGAACCCTTTCCAACTGAAAAATCCGTAGTAAGCTGACCAAAAAACCGGAATGATGACAAATATCAGAAACAACAGAAGCGCAGGAAGAAGAGCTATGGCTATAAATCCTTTGCTTCTCATCGCTGTAGGCATGGTAGCCTCCTCCCTCCTAATCCTTATGCAGCGGGTAATCTATTCTTATGGAGTAGCGGATCGGGCTTGCGCATCCTGCAGCTTCTGGGCCACGCCTTCGACGGCACCGCCCATCATGATTTCCTGCAGGCCGTTGTTGATGACTTCAGCCGCTTCTGCAGACAGATAAGCATCGTATACCGGCGTAATGCCTGTGGATTTCACCAGGTTAAAGGCTTTGTAGTACAAGGAAGTAACTTTCGACTCATCGATTTCGGTATCGTACATGACCATGGAATTGCTCTCGGCAATCGCTTTTTGCGCTTCCGGTCCACTCACGGCATAAATCAGTTCGAGCGCCAATTCTTTCGCTTTCCCTTCCGTTCTGCTGCTAAGGGCCAGACCGCCGCCAGCTCCGCCGGAGATGGTGTTAGCTTCGCCTTTGCCTCCAGGGATCGCAGGCAGAGTCGTCACTTCAATATCCTTCATCTGCTCTTCGGAGGAAGAAGCCGCCAAGTTGGTGAGCGTCCACGCGCCGCTGATCATCATCGCTGCATTGCCTTGGATGAAATACTGCTCGGCTTGCGTGTTGTCGATGCTGTTGGCACCTTCTTGGAATGCTTTGTTGTCGACGAGCTCTTTGAAATAGCCAAGTGCTTCGATAAACTCAGGATCGGTGAATTTCGCGCCATCCTGTGCTGCCGCTTTTTTGAACCATTCGGTGCCGGTCACGCGGTCGGCAATCGATCCGATAATGGTGGATTGCGCAACCCACGGCGCTTTGTTTCCGAGGGCGATCGGCGTAATGCCGTTATCGTTGAACGTTTTAACCGCCGCCATCATTTCTTCCCAAGTCGTCGGAACTTTTACGTTATGTTTGTCAAACAACGCTTTGTTGTAGTAGAGAATCGATGTTGCGGACATGCCCAGTGGAGCGGAGTAAATCTGGCCGTCCTCGAACTCGTATGGATCAAATGCGCCCGGCAGGAATTTGTCCTTCCAATCGGAATGGGCGTCCAACACTTCCGTGATCGGTTGAAGCAGCTTCGCTTGATGAAGCTCGGCCGACTGACTTCCCGCATAAACGAAGAACACGTCCGGCATTTCATTCGCAGCCGCAACGGTGCTCAGACGCTGACGGTAACCGTCCGGCGGAATCGCTTGCGCGTCGAGCGTAACTTCAGGATGGTCCTGAGCAAATTGATCGATAAAACTTCGGACTGATTTCGCGCGCAGGTCGTCACCGGCAAAGTTATGCCAGATGGTCAGCTTGACCTTTTCTTGATCGCCTTCGTTCCCTCCGGCCTGCTCTTTGCTTTGCCCGCCTCCGCAAGCTGCAAGAACCAGTGTCATCATCAGCAGTACAAGACCTATTTTACGTTTTGGTCTCATGGTCAATCCCCCTTTTAATATACGAAAATGATGAAGCTTCAAGATGATTAGCCCAAGTATAAAAGAGGATGTAACGCTTACATAGGGGATATAATTCAGTCCATAGAGGGACAAAATTCAGGATTCGGGATTTGTCCGATACTCCGAAGGGGTCAGTCCGGTCCACTTTTTGAACAGGCGGTTAAAATATTTGATATCCTCGTAGCCGATTTCATTCGCGATTTCACTGATTTTGGCCGGCGTTTCCCGCAGCAGGTGCATCGCTTTCCGAAGCTTCGCCTGGGTTACGAATTCGATGTAATTCTGTCCGGTCTCCTTCTTGAACATTTCGCTGAAATAGTTGGGGTTCATATGAACATGCTTGGCTACTTGTTGGAGAGACAAGCTCTGTCCCAGGTGCTCATGAATGAAGGAGATCGCTCGCTGGACGGGACTTGTCGTCGACACCATATCACGGTACTCCTTCATGATGAGACCGAGCGAATCGACCAGCACCTTCTCCGGATTCTTGGTCAACTCGCGGATATCGTACGTCTCTTCCACTTTCACCGGACTGGTATAGCCGATAGACGTCGCAGCCCGTATGAGCCAGCGCTGTGCCGAAACGATCAGGGAATGCAGGTAAGCCTGAACCGAGCCGGGCGTTGCCTGGCCCTGGCTTTGGATACGCCGCAGCAGATCCGCCACCCATGCCTGCAAGTCGGCGGATTCCCCCGAACGCAGCAGGGATGACAGCTTGGTCTCTTCTTCCATCGAACATACCGTGCGGATGCCTGTACGTCCTTCGATATCTTCATAACGGATATGCCGTTCCGATTGCAGCAGCCACTCGTAGGAGCTGGCCTCTACCGCGGTAGCCAGCGCAATGTGCAGCTCCCTGGCGCTTGCGACCCGGCGGCCGCTGGCAGCCGTGATGCGGCAGGCATGCGTGGATTCCATCTTATGCAGAGCGGAATCTACCCGCCCCCAGCCATGATTCGGCTCTGCCCGCACCAACAGAAGCAGGGAGCCGTTCCATTCCAGCCACGCGCATTGCAGCACTTCGGCCAGCTCCGTGCCGATTAATCGATGCAGCTCGCTAACGTTCGATTGCTCCGCCTCTTCTGGATGCAGCGGATATACCGACAGCATCCAGATCTGCAGCACCGAACCGTTCGATTCCAAACACAGCTCCGGGTATCGCTCACACAATTCGGCCTCGGCATACTCATCCAGCGGAGTGCCGGAAGCAAGCAGCCTTCGCAGAAAACCCCGGTTGACCACCATTTCCTGGGCCTTCCCCTTCGCTTGTGTAAGCCTGCGCTGCAGCAGCCGTTCCCTGGCTTGGACAGCAGCCTCGATAATTTCCCCGGGCCTGCTCGTCTTCAGCAGGTAATCGCTCACGCCTTCCCGCATCGCCTGCTGCGCATACGCGAATTCATCGTATCCCGAGATGACGATGATCTCGATCTCGGGATGCTGCTGCTTGACTTGATGCGCCATGTCCAATCCGCTCAGGCCTGTCATGCGTATGTCCGTAAATATGATTTCGGGCATTTCAACGGGAATACGCTGAAGGGCTTCCTCCGCCGAAGCCGCGGGCGTCAGCACCGTAAAGCCGTTATCCGCCCAATTGATCACGGTACTCAAACCATTTCGAATGATCACTTCATCATCAACGATCATGACCTTCAATGTCGCCATCCCCTTTGCCGGATATTTCCGATTGTTGAATTTCAGGTAAATCAGGTATCGTAAACATCACCCGCGTCCCAGCACCCTCGGTGCTCTCCACACGCAGCCCCGCATCCTTCCCGTAATGAAGGAGCAGCCGCTTATGGACGTTCCGCAGCCCGTAGCTGCCGCGCGGGGTTTGTCCCTTCTCGTACTGCAGCGGATTTTCGACCAGCTGCTCCTGGAGCCATTTCAGGCGCTCCGCCGTCATCCCGATGCCGTCATCCTCCACCACGAAGCGGATCCCTTCGGGTTCGCGGTGTCCGCGAATCGTAATCGTCCCTATCCCGTCACGGCTCAGGATGCCATGCAGCATGGAATTCTCCACCAACGGCTGCAGCAGCAGCTTCAGCATGGTGTGCTGATACAGATCCTCTTCCACATGATCCTTAAACTCGAATTTTTCCGGATAACGGATGGTTTGGATATTCACGTAATGGCGGACATGCATGATCTCCTGCTGTATCGTGCAGTATTCCTGCCCGTTGTTGAGGCTGAACCTCAGAAAATCGCTGAGCGACCCCACCATCTCGGCAATCTTCACATCCTGGTTCATCAGCGCCAGCCAATGGATCGATGACAGCGTATTGTAGAGGAAATGCGGATTGATCTGCACCTGCAGCGCATGCATATCCGCCTCCTTCTTCAGCGACTCGTTCAGCTTCACTTCATCGGTAAGCTTCACGATCCGGGAGCTGAGCCGGTTATAACTGATAATCAGCTGCCCGACCTCGTCGACCGTCTTGACCGGCAGCGCCGGCAGCGGCTCTTCCGGGCTTGAGTTCTTGAGGAATTTCGTCAAGACGGACAGAGGATTCGTAATCTTCTGGATCAGGAAAAGAACCAGCACAATGGCGAGCAGGATAGCCACCGTGACCGCAACCGCCGTCAATTTGATGAAATACTGGTTCTGGGAACGGTATTCCTGCGAGGGAATGATGCCGACGAGCTTCCAGTTCACGCTGGACATTTTCTTATAGAGAATGGTCTTCTTGCTGCTTCCCTCGCCATAGTCAATATTGCCGCTAAGCCCCTCGAACTCTCCAATCGCAGGATAATAATCCGCCAGCGTCAAATTGGTCTCCATATCCGGCGGACCGGCGATAATCCGGTTATTCTCGTCAAGAAGAAGGACGAATCCGGTCTTCTCCAGGACGGCTTGCCGGAACTGATTGGCAATGACGCCCTGATCCAGATTGATCTGCAGGTTCCCGATCGGCTTGTATTTATCCGTGCTCCGAATCGGCCTGGCCAGCGTGATGACCTTCCTGACGCCTTCAAAGGTCCACTGCCGGTGAACGAATGACCACCATTTGGGATGGTGTTCGTAATAATCGGGAACCGTTTCGGTAATATTCCGGAACTCGGAGCGTACCAAAGATTTATGCGAAATCGCATCTTTGCTGCCGAGCGGTTCAACGATGATGTTGGCGATATAATCTTTGGAAAAGGCCAGGTTCGTCAAAAAATTAATAACCGTCGTCTGCTGAACGTAGTTGCTCTGCTCGGTCTTCAGATAGGCCTGAACACCGGTATGCCCGATGAGAAACAGCGAGATATTCTCCACGTCCTTGACCATCGTATCCAGGTAAGCTTCCAGTTGGCGGAGCGTATTCATCCCCGTAATTTTGGCCTTCTCTTCGGTCAGGCTTTTGGCTATGTTAAAAGAGAAAATACCCAGAAACAGCAGCGGCACCAGCGTAGCGATAATGATAAGCAACGACAATTTATGCTTTAGCGATTTCCCAAGCCATTGCTGCATACATACACCCCGTTCAAAGTCCCCATGGTATGGGCTTGTTATATTACTTAACATTGAATGCGTTTACTTCAAAATCAATCTCCATTCTTCGCTAAAATGTGTCAGGTTTATTAACTATCTTAGAGGAATCTTAAGACTCAAGTAAATGGTAATAAAGTCCTATGAGGAGGGATGAAATCTTCTTGAAGCATATGGTATACGCCCCATTTCGGCGATCGGCTACGGAGATGAAAACGGCGTTGAAATCTATAAAAGCACAGCACAAAAAGGGCGCCGCAGCGCCCTCACATTCGGAATTCACATCATTCGACCGAAACCTTCCGCTTCTAACCCATGTTGATCACATCCCGCCAACATGCGTTTATGTGTAGTCCTAAAGCTTTATAATGAAAAACCGTTATTGCCCTCGCTCTTCCAAGCGACGATATTCCATGTCATCCACCTCAAACCGGTTCAGCTCTTCATTAAATCGGTATGTTATTCGGAGATCCCCGGCAAAACCGGCCGGGCTCATGCTTCCTGCCGCTTCCGTAAGAAGCCGTCCTTCCGCCAAACGATGTCTGACAACGGCTCCGAAGCCAAGCTTATCAAATAGATAGCTTTTATCTTTGGAATCGTCCTTGAACTTCTGGACGCTTTCCTTTCCGTCAACCGTAACCTTAACCGTAAAGTGATCCGCTTCCTTCTCGATGCTGGATTTCACATGGCTCGATACGGCCTGCTCCAGCGATTCGATCGGGATTTCCTCCAGAGAACCGGCATCCACTACATGCATCTCCCCCGCGTACAGACCGGTGCCCGTCCCGTCCACGTAGAACACAACAACGTCCGGCTTTCCATCGCCTGTGACATCCTGGTAATGAATGACCGGTTTACGCGTAGCCTCTCCTCCATGCCAGTCCTTAAAGACCCGCTTCCTGCCTTCTACCTCGACCACCATGCCTTCATATCTGCCATATTTCGATGCGCTGACCGGATACAGCTTCACATTGCTGTTCTCCTCCGCCGTCAACAGGTCAACCTCCGGCGTATAAATGTAAACCATGCCATCCTTCGTATCCAAGCGGACTTCAGCATCGTACAGCTCCGTCATGAATCGGGCGGGAGCCATGACGCGACCATCCATAAGCTGCGCGGGAACGGACAGGGCGTAGGTCTTCTCTTTTCCCTCGGCAACGTCGCTTCCCATTTTCAGGGTGACTTGATCGGTGCCCGTGTTGACGGTTAGCGTCTTATTCTTGTTATCCCAGCGGAGCCCCATAGGCTTCAAGTATTCCTTGACCGTGTTCAGGGGGACCAGCACTGTGCCGTTCACGATGACGGGTTTGACATCCGGCGTCATTACATAATGATTGACGTTTAAAAATTCCAAGTCCTTCTTGTGCGCGGCCTGGGCCTGTACCGCCGTACTTAACAGCATTGCGGCCGCTATAGCGCCGCTTGCAGCCATTTTTGTCCATTTCCGGGTTATCATGTTCGCTAATCTCCTTGGCTTGTAATATTCAGCAATGCATCTATAACTAAGACGCAAGGTGAACGCAATTGGTTCGTGCATATCCATGAAAAATGACGAAAAACGTCTCTATTTCGATTTCGATTTTTTTCGATCATCATCAGTAAAAATTGCCGCTTTTAAACTTAAATTCATGACCACATTCCAGATGATATGTTAGAATCAGAAATGATTGTTATATTATGGAACATATTTAATTCAAGGTTAATGGCATTCATTCGGGATACCAACGATCAGTATGTCATGGATCGGGCACGAACTCACCTGTATCCGAGCTCCGAGCATAAGCGGGGAGTTAAGCCATCGCCTGGTCTTAAGGATACGACAGCTGGAATCTTCGATATGATTCGTAAAACAGTACCTTGAAGGGAGGTGAGCTCCTTGAACCAGGGGATATCCTTTTTCGGCATGTTTTCCATGCTCAGCATTATCGTATACGGGCTATTCGCACTTCTCGGTTTATATGCTTTGTATCTCCTCATCAAATTGATGATCCGGGCCATAACCGCGCTTGAACTCTACATCGACGAGAAGCGCAACCGACGGTTGTAAAGGCAAACTTCGGATAAACCGAGGTTGAAACCACGGAATATCCTATGGTAAAGTCTAGGCAACCAGAAATGAAAGGGTGAACCCAAAGCCAATGATCTACTAATCCTGTCCCAAGCATTTGGAAAACACTTCGATTTCACGATACGAGGTTTTCGGGATAGGATTCGTGCGGCTTTTTTTATATGTGACGGGTGGATGTTTGAGACTTCTCCATGTAGAGTCCGCATCTTCTTTGTTCGTATTCGCCTCCTATTCCGAAATCTCGGAGTGGGGGGTTTTTCTATTTTATCAACACCAATTGAGAGGCTAGAGATTATCGATGACAGGAACTCATCTAAGCATCCAAGGGGGAGCCTTCTCCATTCCGGGAAAGCCGAACGCGAGATTTGAACACGCTCAATCAAATGAAGAATCCGCTTTAAGCATCCTAACAACTTCTACAAGGAGGCATGTTCGCATGCAGATCACGATACAGGAGTACAAGATAGCGAACCGGGAGTCGGGACCTTATGGCATTGCGGCAGGACGAGACGGGGCCATCTGGTTCACGGAGCAAAAAGGAAACCGGATCGGACGAATCACCAAGGGAGGGGATATGCGTACTTTCGATGTCCCGACACCGGATGCGGGGGTCATGTCCATCCTCTCTGCCCCTAACGGGGACCTCTGGTTCACGGAGTACAAAGCGAATAAAATCGGACGGATGACAATAGAAGGGACAATCACGGAATACGACTTGCCGCGCGCAGGCTCGTACCCTTCCTATATCACGGCCGGTCCGGACGGCGCGCTGTGGTTTACGGAAAACCAAAACAACTGCATCGGCCGGATTACGGTAGACGGGGAGATCGCCGAGTACCGGATTCCAACCGAGCAATCAGGGCCTGTCGGCATCACGGCAGGTGCCGATGGCGCCCTGTGGTTCGTTCAAATCAACGGCAATCAAATCGGACGGATCACGACGGCCGGGGAGATTACGGAATTCAAGCTCCCGTCCGGGAATGCCAGACCCCATGCCATCGCGGCGGGAGCTCGCGAAGATTTATGGTTTACGGAGTGGGGAGCCAACCGGATCGGACGAATGACATGTACCGGGGACATTACCGAGTACCCGATCCCCACCCCCTCAGCCGAGCCTCACGGCATTACCGTGGATTCCGGCGGCGAGGTATGGTTCGCCGAGGAATGCGATCAGATCGGCCGTTTCATCGTTCAATATGAGGAGTCCTGATCGAACGCTCTACGCCGAAAAGTCCGTGCAGCCTGCTGCCGGGCTTTTCCAGCGCGAAGCTGCTCCGGCTGGTTTCTTCATCTAGGGGAATATGATAGATTAAATGGATACTTAGAATTATTTCTCTTAGGAGACTGTACGATGATGAACCCAAACCTAACTTTAGATGATCTGCAGTGGCAAACGCTCATTCAGCAAACTGCCGGTTATTTCAGCGATTTGACCATTAAACGGGGATTTCAATATTATAAGCAGGGCCGTGTCCACGCAAGCGAAAAGGCGGATCCGTCCGGTGTGATCGAGGCTTCCGTGGATGGAACGGAAACCTACCGCATCAGGCTTCAGCTGCATTCCCTGAGCGACAGCGAATGCAGCTGTCCCGTTAACGAGGGCTGCAAGCATATGGTGGCCGTTCTGCTTGACTATGCCCAGCTTCAGGGCCGATCCATCCATGCTTTGGTTAATGCGCATTCGACTACGTATGCCGCATCTTCCTCGTATGACCGAAGCGATTCCGGCTTGAGCCAAGGCCATGAACGGCCGCCTGCCGGAGTTTCGAAATGGAGAGTCAAGGCCGACCATTTGCCCGAGCTACCGATCTCCGCATGGCATGAGCTGTTCGAGGTTTGCACGGCTTCGCTGGGAGCTAATACGCAGAATTCGTTTTACGCCAAAAACGCGCTGGCTTCCCTCCATCACATTAAACCGCCGCTGCCGCCGGATATGGATCCGTTATACGAGCTCCATGCCCATCTCTTCATTCTCGAGAAGCTGGTCAAGCAGCCAGCCAGCGCTTGGAATGCCTCAGGCTCTTACATCGGCTATCATACGCAGGTGGCGGCGGATCATATCCTGGCCAGAATCGAGCGAATCCTTCATGAAGGGCTGGAGGGCAACGAGCCCGAAGAGGCATTCGGACAGCGGCTGACCGAGACGATTTCGTTTGTCCGGCGGAGCATGCTAAGCGAACCGCGGAACCGTAAATTTTACGCCCAGGTCTATATGCAGCTCTGGAGGTACTGGATTCATCCGTTGGCGAAAAAAAACGACGGCTTGATCAAGGAGGAATTGGAGCAGCTGCAGGCAGCCGAATCGGAACTCGGCAGCAGCCTTTCGCGCGCCTCATGGTATATGGCGCAGAGCTTCATGTCCTTCTATCTCGGAGAAGACGAATCGTCCTGGGACCTGATCAGGGCAGCGGACAAGGTCAGCAGCCTGCCCCCGGCTTCCGTCCTGGGCTTCTTCGACATGCTGCATTCGGGACAAGACTGGGACCGCTTGGCGCGCTGGCTCCCGGAGATCGGCCCGCTGCTTGGCAGTCACCGCAACGAGCACCTCAGCAGCTATCAATTCTACTGGGATGCCGTCATAGAGCACCTGCCCGGGGAAGCGGAACGGATGTGGAGCAGTCTTGCCGACATGCTCCCTTATTCGAAGGACATCTATCAGAATGCCTTGATCACGCACGGCAGATGGCGGGAATGGATCGACTATCAATTAAGCACAGGCCGGGAGCCGCTGGAGCTCCGAGTCAGCGAGCTCGCGCCGATTGAGAAGAACGCGCCCGAGCTGCTGCTGCCTTTTTATCATCAGGCCGTCGAGCGATACATCCTTCATAAGAACCGGGCCGGCTATAAAGCAGCCGTCAAGCTGCTCAAACGGCTGGCTAAGTTATATAAAAAGCTCAAACAGCAGGGGCGCTGGGATCTGTTCATTATTTCCTTGTCCGTACGCAACAGCCGGCTTCGCGCATTCCAGGAAGAGCTTCGGAGAGGAAAGCTGATATCATGAGCAGATACACGGAAACCATCACGGTCCATATGGCATTAAGCGAATACGGAGATGCCGTGATCTACGGCTCTACCGTCATGCGGGGTTACGTATCCGGACAATACCTGAAGCACCGTTTATTCGCTTGGCATGAAGCCTCCTTCTACGGAACGGAGCTTATCGTCCAATCCGTTCAGGATATGGAAGTCATCATCTTGCCTTCCGAGCAAGTCATACCGTTCTTTGCGGACGGCCGGCTGCTCGAACATATCGAATGGGTTTGGGACGAGGATTGCCTTCCCTTCATTGAACTTGCGCCTTCGCTGGCAGCCTGCATTCAGGATAAGCAATACGCACCCAGCTTGCGCGCCTTCAAGTCGGGCAAGCTGCAATGGATCTGGGATGCGGAGGCTTTCTCAGCCGAAGAGCAGGCCCGCCTCTCCGTCTTGAATGAAGACGAGATATGGAATGAAGGCTTGCGCGCCGCGTTCTCCGCCGCCGTTCAAGAACAGTGGTACGGCAGCGAAGAAGCCGCGGCTGACCTGCGCAGGGAGTATCCCCTGCTGTTCTCGCCGAGTCGTACCGCTGCCGAAGGGATGGATGACAAGTCCTGGCTGATCGCCATCGGATGGCGGCCGGATACCGCTCCGTTCCGGCCCCTGCTGCAATTGCTGGAGCCGGACGAAGAAGAAGCCGAGTGGCGTCTTCGGCTCGTATTGCAGGACAAGCTGGACGCAGCGGCGCTTGCAGCCGTTCGTCTGGCCGAAGACGGGCAGGCATACGGATCGTGGCCGGAGGCATGGACCGCCCATATCAAGGAGCGGGCCTCCGGCTGGCTCCAAGGTTTGCGGGCAGCCCTGCCGGCCCGGGTGCTTCACGCTCCGGCTGAAGACATGCTAGGCGCCCCGCTGTCCGACGAGGCCGCGTGGCAGTTCCTGACCGTCGACAGCCAGCGGCTGCTCCAGTCCGGCTGGCTGGTGCTGCTTCCGGCTTGGTGGGAAGCCGCCAGCAGGAAGAAGCCCAAGCTGCGGGCGAAAGTCCGCTCCGGCGAAGGCGAGAGCGCGGAACGAAGCAGCGGCGGGTCCCTGTTCGGCTTGGATGCGCTGGTCAATTTCGATTGGCGCATCGCCATCGGCGAAGCTACCCTTTCCGAAGCGGAATTCGCCGAGCTTGTTGCCCGGAACGAACGACTGGTTCGGTTCCGGGGCCAGTGGATTCCGCTGGATCCCGCTCTGGTCGCCCAAATCCGCCAGATGATGGCGGGCGTAGACCGTGAGGAAGGCCTGTCGTTTCAGGATATTCTGCACTTGCATCTGCTCGGGAACAGCGATGAGACGGAGCAGGTTCATCAGGATGCGGAAGAAACGCGGGATCCGGAACGGATCAAACTGGAAGTGGAGCTGAACGAGCATCTCGTGAAGCTCATCGGCCAACTCGGCCGGCAAAGCGAATGGCCGAGCCTCCCTGTCCCCGCCGGTCTGAAAGCCGAGCTCCGGTCGTACCAGCATGACGGCTTTGCCTGGCTTGCCTTTTTGCGGCGATACGGGCTCGGTGCATGCCTTGCCGATGACATGGGCCTTGGCAAAACCGTGCAATTTATCGCTTACCTGCTGCACGTGAAGGAGACGACGATGGCGCGGGAAGAGAGACGCCTCCCTTCCCTGCTGATCTGTCCGACCTCGGTGCTTGGCAATTGGCAGAAGGAGCTTGAACGGTTCGCTCCATCGCTCCGGGTCATGCTGCATTACGGCGGGAAGCGCAGCAGCAGCGAGGATTTCTATCATGAAGCTTACCAAGCGGACATTATTCTTACTTCCTATGCGACGGCAACGCTCGATCAAGAGATGTTAAGAGACATGAAATGGGAAACGATCGGCATCGACGAGGCCCAGAACATCAAGAATGCCGACACCAAGCAATCCGCCGCCGTGCGAAGCTTCCCGGCAAGGCACCGCGTTGCGCTGACCGGCACACCGATTGAGAACCGGCTGTCCGAGCTGTGGTCCATCTATGACTTCATCAACCCTGGATATCTCGGCAGCCTGCGGGCATTCAATCTCCGTTTTATACAGGCCATCGAAAAAGACAAGAACGAGCAGCGCACGGCCGATCTTCAGAAGCTGATCAAGCCCTTCATGCTCCGCCGCAAGAAAAAAGATCCGGCGATTCAGCTCGACCTGCCGGACAAGAACGAGATGAAAACCTATATCCATCTCACGGCCGAGCAAGGCGCGCTTTACGATCAGACCGTGAACAGCCTCCTGGAACGCATGCAAAAGCTCGAGGGCATCGAGCGCAAAGGCGCCATTCTGGCAGCTCTGACGCAGTTCAAGCAGCTCTGCGACCATCCGGCTTTGCTGACGAAGGAGCCGCTCCCGGAACTGCCGGGGGGAGGCGGCTTGCTTGACACCGAGGCCGTGGTCAACCGTTCGGCCAAGCTGGAGCGGCTGCTGTCCATGGTGAAGGAACTGCGGGACGAGGGCGAACGCTGCCTCATCTTCACCCAGTATATCGGCATGGGCGAGATGATGCGGCAGGTGCTGCATCAGGAGCTGGGTGAGCCGGTGCTGTACTTGAACGGCAGCACGCCGAAGCGGACGCGCGATCGCATGATCGAGCAGTTCCAGTCCCAGACCCTGCCGCCCGAAGAGCAGCCGAATGTCATGATTCTCTCGATCAAGGCCGGCGGCGTCGGCCTGAATCTGACCGCGGCGAATCACGTGTTCCACTTTGACCGCTGGTGGAACCCTGCCGTAGAGAATCAGGCAACCGACCGGGCCTATCGGATGGGACAGACCAAGGACGTCCAAGTGTACAAATTCATCTCCATGGGAACGCTCGAAGAGCGGATCGATGAGATGCTGGAGAGCAAGCAGCAGCTAAGCGATCAGGTTATTGCAAGCAGCGAGGGCTGGATTACCGAGCTGTCTACCGATGAGCTGAAGGATTTGTTCACGCTGCGGCGCGATTGGGCGTAATCGCTGCGTCAAGGAGCGAGCTGTTAGGCGATTGTGGACAGTCGCCCCCTTGGAGCACAGTGCGGAATGCCTGTGGAACGCCTAGACGGCTTCCAGTTGTTGCTCTATAACAACATCATTGCGCGTAGCAAAAAGCCCCGTGTGCAGACACGGGGCTTTTGTTATATGCGGGGTTGACGAGCTACGAGAAGATTTACATTGTTACGCGTTTGAAGCTTCTATGACAGGGCGATGTTTTCTATTAACGGACACAGAATACGCTATTAAGCCAAAACCCATGATACTGGAACACGAACCGGACTGTGAGTCCGTTATTTGCTCCAAAATACGATGAATATGCCGGTGATGAGCCCAATAAAGGATCTTGTGTCCGATAAAGTTGTAATTAGGGCGTAATCTCGTCAAATAACGGAACTGGAGTCCGATTAGTCGGGAACAACAAGTAGTTTGGCTACTTCAAGAACAGTAAGTGCCGGCGCGGAGTCAGGAATTACTGGTGCAGCAAGCGCAAAATGCACGGAATCCATTCTTTCTGGCATAACAAGTACCATCAGTATCGCAATCCGTCACATCAAGCACCAAGCGCAAACGGCATGGAGCCCTATTACTTCGGCGCAACAAGTGTATCCAGCATCCGTTACCTCTGGCGCAGCGAGTGCACTCGCTCCCTTCACTTCTCCTCCATCAGCTGCCGCAGCTTCGCTTCCGTGGTCGTGTCGGGAGCCGGCGTATAGATGCTGCACCGCAGGTCATCATTTCCGTACACTTTGAGCGACGTGAGCTCATATACCATTTTCCCGGCCTTGGCATGCCGGAATTCCAGATGCACCTCCGGGGCGTAGCTGACCTGGCTCTGCTCCCACATGCGGTTGAAATCCGGATGCCCGTTCTTCATTTCCTCCAAAAAATGATCATACCATTCATCCTCGACATATTGACCGTAATAGCTTCGGAACATCGACAGGAAGCCGCTGGCAAACTGCTCCCAGTTCACCGCCAGCCGCTGGAATTCCCTGCGGGTAAAGAGCAGCCGGATCATGTTCCGCTCCTCGGGCGGGATCCGGTCAAAATCAAGGAACACGTACGCGGCCGCGCGGTTCCACCCCACGATATTGCACTTCCGATCGGATATCATGACGGGACAATATTTTAGCTCGGTGATGATTTTTTGCAGGGACGGGCTGATCTGCACCGCTTCGTGTTTGACCGTATACGGCTCCGCCCCGCTCTCCAGAGCCAGGGAGTACAGATATCTGCGCTCGTCCGCGTTCAACTGCAGCGCACTTGCGACGCAGTCCAGCACGGATGACGACACCTGGATGTCGCGCCCCTGCTCGAGCCAGGTGTACCAAGTGGTACTGACGCCGGCCAACTGGGCGACCTCCTCCCTGCGCAAGCCCGGTGTTCTCCTCCGGGTACCGGGCGGCAGCCCGACGGACTCGGGAGAGATTTTGGCACGCTGCCCTTTCAAAAAAGCGGACAACGCTTGCAGCCTAACCTGGGAATTCATCTATCATCCTCCTTCCTTCAACAAGGATAGCAGTTTTTATACTAGGATAAACGGTATCTTGTAATAGGATACTACACGTGACATTATAACCTTAAGATTGACAAGTTATAAAGTCCTAAGGAGGCTGTTCATCCATGGAAAGAGTCGTTATCACCGGTATGGGCGTCATATCGCCGCTCGGCCATGATGTTGATACGTTCTGGTCCCGGCTTGTACGAGGAGAGTCCGGTATTGCACATATAGAAAATTTGGACACATCAAGACAAAAGGTACAAATAGCAGGAGCCGTGAAGGGGTTTGACGCAAACGCGCTGTTCGGTGCGAAGGAAGCCCGGCGGTTGGACCGCTTCTGCCAGTTTGCGCTGGCTGCGGCGGATCAAGCGATCAGCCAGTCGGGCCTTGATCTTGATCAGATCGATCATGAGCGCATGGGAGTCTACGTAGGCTCCGGCATCGGCGGCATCCAAACCCTGATGAATCAGAGCGGCACGCTGTCGTCGCGGGGTCCCGAGCGGGTCAGTCCTACCCTGGTACCCATGATGATTCCCAATATGGCGGCCGCGCTCATCAGCATTAAATACAAGGCGCTGGGCTCCACGCTGGCACCGGTTACGGCATGTTCGATCGGCAATACGGCGATCGGCGAGGCTTTCTTTAACATCCAAGCCGGCCGGTCCGACGTCATTATCGCGGGAGGATCCGAAGCCGCATTGACCGACATCTCGCTGGCCAGCTTCGCGAATGCCACTGCCCTGTCCTCCCGCAACGAGGAACCGGGCCGTGCCAGCCGGCCGTTCGATGCGGACCGCGATGGATTCGTCATGGCGGAAGGAGCCGGCATCCTCATCCTGGAGTCGCTTTCCCATGCCTTGCGCAGAGGCGCCGTCATACTGGGCGAGGTTATCGGTTACGGTGCCAGCTCGGATGCCTATCATATGGTCGCTACGCCGGAAGACGGCAGCGGCGCGGCAAGAGCGATGAAGCTGGCGCTGTCCGAAGCGAACCTCTCCCCGGCCGACGTGGATGTCATCAGCGCCCATGCCACCAGCACGGTCATCGGCGACCGTTCGGAGACGGCGGCCATCAAGCAGGTATTTGGCGAGGAGGCATACCGTATCCCGGTAACAGCCAACAAATCGATGACCGGGCATATGCTGGGCGCATCTGGCGGCGCAGAGGCCATTGCCCTTGTGAAGTCTCTGCAAGAAGGCGTTATACCGCCGACGATCAATCTCGAACATGCCGATCCAGCCTGCGATTTGGACTATGTGCCCAGCGAGGCCAGAAACGTCAAGCTTCGCATTGGCATGTCCAATTCCTTCGGCTTCGGCGGACATAACTCGGCGATTATCCTCAAGAGATATGAGAGCGAATAACGATGAGACTAAAAGCCCCCAGTGAAAACTGGGGGCTTTTTCTTGTTGCGATTGTTGAAGGATAAGTTGAATATGAAGACAGAAACGCCTTTAGAAATTTTTTTTCGCAGAATCAAACTTTTTGAAAGACTCGCACGTCTTGCTTCCGTAAGTCAATTGCAATTGATGGTTACCCGCGCGGGCCCAAAGGAGTGTCATATTTACATGAGAGGCGGCCGGAAGCTTGAGAAGCTTCTTATCCAATGCATAACCGAAAATCAGGACAGCGCCTACCGGCTGGCATACAGCTACGTCAGAAATAAAGAGGATGCCCTCGATATCGTTCAGGACGCGATCCACAAAGCATTTTTATCCATGGAAAAGCTGAAGCAGACGGGTTCACTAAAAAGCTGGTTTTTCCGAATTATTGTCACAACCTCCCTGGATCTCATTCGAAAACAGAAAAAAGTCCGCGTCATGGACGACGAGAACCTGGAGTTCATCTTACCCGGCAGTCATGACCATTATCCGAATCTGGATCTGGCCCAGTCCTTGGAGGATCTGCCTGACAAGTATCGGGTCGTCATTATTCTCCGGTTTTTCGAAGACATGAAGATTGACGAAATTGCCGAGGTGCTCCATGAGAATGTCAGCACGGTGAAAACGAGGCTATACCAAGGACTGCAGAGACTGCGGGTGAACCTAAGCGAGGAAGACCAAGAGGAGGCACAACGATAATGCATGACAAGCTGAATAGGATGAAAGAGCAGTACGAGAGCACTCCTATTCCCGACGAACTAAGCTCGGTGGTCAACAAAGCCATTGCAGCCAGACGAACAAAAAATAGAGCCCTGCCCTGGCTCGCCGGCGTGGCCGCTGCATGCGCACTGCTGTTTGCCGGCGTGAACGCAAGTCCCGCATTCGCCAAGGCCATGTCCGATGTGCCCGTTCTGGGCGAGATCGTCAAGGTGATGACCATCCGCGAATATGCCGAGCAGGACGGCAGCACGGAAGTGCATATCGAAACGCCCGGCATTGCCAACCTGGGCAATCCGGAGCTTGAGCAAACGCTGAATAACAAATACCTGGAAGAGAACAAGAAGCTGTATGAGGACTTCAAAGACGAAGTCGCCCAGCTAAATCATGAAGGCGGCGGGCATCTCAGCCTCGATAGCGGTTATGAAGTGATCACCGACAATGAACAGCTGCTGACGCTTTCCCGCTACGTCGTAGAATCCGCCGGTGGCTCCGCCGAGTCCAGACAATACGATACGATCGACAAGATCAACCATTTGGTGATCACGCTGCCAAGCCTGTTCAAGGATGATTCCTACATCCAAGTCATCAGCGACAATATCAAGGAGCAAATGCGCCGGCAGATGCAGGATAATCCCGAAATCACCTACTGGGTAGAGCAGCCTGGCGTCGAATCCGATATACCGGAGGATCTATTCCAATCGATCGCCAAGGATCACAATTTCTATATTGATAAGAATGGCAAACTGGTCATCAGCTTCAACGAATACGATGTGGCTCCCGGCTATATGGGCGTCGTGGAATTTACGATCCCTACGGAGGCCATCGCGGATCAGCTCGTCAGCAACGAATACATTCGATAGATCCGCCATTCATCACCAACCTACGAGTGCAGATCGTTCTTCCGATCCCCGTTGCCCCCGAATTTTCTGTTGAAATTTTAGGAGTCCGTGGGAATCCGGAGGACAAGGAGACCGCTTCGCTTCTCCAAAACGCTTCTGTCTTCTCACTTTAAAGATATCAAACCTAAACCTGGAGGTAATCACGATGAAAACAATGAAGCATACAAGCCCACTGGCCAAAACACTCGCGGCTGCCGGATTAGCGGGCGTCCTGATGATTTCCGCTTCGGGTCTGCCATCCGCTCATGTCCATGCCGAAACCAAAACTGCAGCGAGCACCGATCAGGTGAAGGCTTCGACTGCTGCCCCGCAACGGATAACGTTCAAAACATTGCACTCCAAGGAAAAATGGCTCGAAACGGATATCAAGATTCCTGTATTCCAGGGTCTGGCTGATACCAAGTACCAAGATCAGCTAAATGACATCATCGAATCCCATGCTTCCAAGGATATCGCCAAATGGGAAAAGGAGGCCTCCGAGGCTGCGGCAAATGCGGAACTGAACGGCTATACCATGCACCCTTATCAGCTGACGATCACCTATGAGCTTACATCGGATGGCACGGACGACAACCTGATATCCCTTAAGGTCATCACGGAAGGCATGGGAATGAACAATGGCGATCCCCGCGTGGATACGTATAACTTCACGAACGAAGCCGAAGCCCAGCGCGTGACGCTGGAGGACCTGTTCGGGAAGAATTACAAATCGATCGTGGATACGGCGGTCAAAACCGCGATTGCCGCGGATCAGGACCATTACTTCGCGAACGAAGACGGATTTCAAGGCATAGACGCGGAGCAATCCTTCTATGTCGCGGACGGAACAGCCTACATCGTATTCCAAAAATACAGCATCGCCCCAGGATCCACGGGAACGCCGGAGTTTGCCGTGAAGCTGCCGGGTACAGCACCCGAAGAAAAGCCCGTTTCCGCCGTCTTGAAGCCAGGCGCTTACTACAAGGATAACAACGGCAAGATGATGGTTCCCGCGGCCCGCGTGCTGCGTCAGCTCCAATTCGACGTCAAGTGGAACGGCAAGAGCAAAACCGCGGAAATCTCCAAAGGCGCCGTCTGGAGCGCGGTGACGCTGAACAAGGATGCGTACGCTTTGGGTAAAATGGCTCCGCGCTCACTAGGCGCGTCTCCTGCAATGAAAGACGGCCACGTCTATGTTCCGCTCGCTTTCCTCACGGACATTCTGCAGCTGCAGGCAGACCAAAGCCAATATGGCGACATTACGGTGACGGCAGCACAATAGCTATTTTCCACGCAGTCAGATCGTTTCTGCTTTCCATAAAGAGCTGGCAAAGTCGGGACAACGGCACAGCAGCATGGCGGCAACAAAAGAGGCCTCTCCTACACGGAGAAGGCCTCTTCTTATATCAATAATAGGGAGAATTGCCTGACGCGGCTTTCAGTACCCCGTTTTCTGCAATGAATTGGTCAACAATACCCCTCCGCCAAGGCTTCTCCAGCCCTGCCGCCCCATTCATCGTCCATCAAAAATCGGGCTTGGACATACTCTCCTTCACGCACGAAAGTCAGACGGTAATACACCTCTTCATCCTCGCAAATCTCAAAATACAAGGCATACCGCCCTTCTTGCAGCGGAAGCTCGATGACGGCGTCCGACATGACGGATAGCAGCTCCAGCTTGCCAGGATCCAAAACGTCAAACGGCACGACCATTCGGCGCTGCGCGTTCGGGTCTTCCGTGAACGCCTCTGTCAGGGCCAGCTTCACCCAAGCGCCGAAAGCATCGTCAGGAATCGGATCAAAGGTCAGATAACCGGGATGAATGACCGCGCCCTGCTTGATATTGATTTCTCCCCACTGGCAAAGCTCCTCGTCAAAATCCCGCGAGCGGATTTGAATCTGATGGTGCGAGATGGTGAGATCCACCTCTTGGGTCAATTTTGTATGCTGCATTGTACGGCACCTCGTTTTGAAAAAATTCTATTTAAGCTGCTCCATATGGATCGTGGCCAGCCTGCGCTCTTTATCCACCCGAACCCGCATGCTGACGCCCAGCTTCTCCTCGAACAATCGGGTAACATTCAGATACTTATCCTCCACCACGCCCGACCCTCCTTGGCCGTTGGAGCGCGCCATGCCTGCGGTGATAATCTCCTTCACCATATCCCCGTCCGCTTTGGCTGCCGGGTCGTATGTAAATATGGGCTCTTTACGGTCATTATAAAAGATGATGTCCTGCCGATATTCCTTTGCGTTCACATACTCTTTCCGGGTCTCGATATAGTCCTTCTCAAGATGGTCATACTGGACCCTCCCCGCCAAGAACGGATTGTCCTCCGAAGCCTCCACCTCGAACTGCCCATATGCCAATTGATACAGCATGTTGAGGTCCGACCCTTCCAGTCTGTAATAGAGCGGGCGCAGCTCCCCCTTCTTATCGGTTGCGGCGAAGCCAGCCAGCAGCGGCCAAGCATCCACTTGTTCACCATCCACATCAACGGCGAGCTGGTATTTGGTCAAGACGACCTCATGCTGAAAAAGCCCATACGTGCGCGCAATAAAATAGCCGGGTGTCAACAACACGGCCGCCACCAACAGGATGACTCCCCAGAGGACCCGTCTGTTGTTCATGCTGTCACCTCCCCTCGCTGGTTCTTCATCCGACTCCTAACACACCGCCTTTAGGCAAAGTTATGGGCATTAGGAGTGGTTCTATGTCTTCTGCTTCAATTAGTAGTCCACTTCTTCAATGTCGGTGCGCAGATTGCGGTTGGACGCCTGAAGCAGCTCCGTGAAGGAAGGCGCGATATAGTAAACAAAATCAGGATCATGCACGTACATGATGATCTGCCCGGACGTTCCCGGCTCAGCCGGATCGAAATCCAGCATCAGATACAATGAGCCGCCCGCCATCGTGGCAAACGGATACCATGCCTTGTGGAACAGGTACGGTTTAATTTCCGGATCCAGCCGCTGTACCTCCTCTGGACCGTAGTACGCATCGAGCCGTTCGTCCCGCTCGCAGAAATATGATTTGATTTCCCTCATCTCATCCAGGCTCATCAGATAGAACGGGGTGTATTCGCCATCTCCCTCGTTACCGGGATAGAGCACGTGAAATGCGTACCCGCTGCCGTCCTTCTTGCTGTAGAACGAACGGAAATCCTCCGGCAAAGCGATCCCGAACTCCTCTTCAAATTGCTTCAATCGATCCGAGGCCGCTCCCTCCAATTGTTTATACTCGCCCAGCAGATCCCGAAGATCTTCGGCCACCTTCTCCTCCAGCAGCTGCTCCAGCTCGGTCATCAGACCATCGATGACAGCATTCATATAAACATCCCCTCCGTTTTAGAGCATGTCCGCTCATTCCAAGCGGCAGGCTTTCCCTTTACTAAAAAGTATATAGAACCCGCCCCAATGAAAACAACATGTCCAGCGGCATGCAAAAAAAGGGACAAAATCCCTGTTGAGATGTCCGTTTTTGTTCTTTTATGAAAAAACCCCGGGTATTTTCGCTTCCGGCTGCTGCGCTTGTCATCCATACATAAAAGGCCGATAATGGAAGCAGATTTCGATCACGAAGATAACTTGGAGATGGGGAGGCTAAACGATGGAATACGTCTACTTGGGAAGAACCGGACTTGAAGTATCCCGCTTCTGTCTGGGAACCATGACTTACGGAGATTGGGATTTGGACGAGAAGACCTCGCTCGGCATTATCGACAAGGTGCTGGATTCGGGGATTAATTTTATCGATACGGCAGATACCTATGGCAAGGGTACGAGCGAAGAAATTATAGGCAAAGCCCTTCAAGGACGAAGAGACCGGGTGATCGTCGCGACCAAATTCAAGGTACGGACCGCCGAAGGACCGAACGGAGAAGGCGCCAGCCGTTACCGCATCATGAGACAGGTCGAGGCCAGCCTGAAACGGTTGAATACGGATTACATCGACCTCTACCAAGTGCATAGACCGGATCCTCATACCCCGCTGGACGAGACGCTGCGCGCGCTCGATGATCTGGTTGCCCAAGGAAAGGTGAGATATATCGGCTGCTCGAACTTCGAGGCTTGGCGTATCGTCGAATCCCTGTGGACCAGCGAGAAAATGAACCTCGAGCGCTTCGTTACCAATCAGCCTTCATACAGCATCTTCAACCGATATATCGAGCAGGAAATCCTGCCGGCTTCACAGCGCCACGGCCTGGCTACGCTGGCCTACTCCCCGCTGGACGGCGGCTGGCTGTCCGGCAAATACCGTGCCGGGCAGCCGCTGCCGGTCAATTCGCGGGGCGAGCGCATGGATTTGGATGCTCCCGGCAACCGTGCCAAACTGGACAAGGTTGAATGGCTCGCCCGGCGTGCAGAGGACAAAGGGATCACACTGGGGCAGTTCGCGCTGGCATGGCTGCTGCAGCGCAGCATCATTCCCGTCGTCGGCATCCGCAGCGAGCAGCAGCTTGCGGACAATCTGAATGCACTGAACGTGCAGCTGACCGAAGAAGATTTGAAGCTGGTGGACGAGGTGTCCCCAAGCCCATACCGGGACTTCTCCCAGGACGGCAGCTTCTGGTTCAATGAACCGCGTGCTTACCGGTTTAAGTAAGCTTAAACGGGACCCGTAAGGCATCACCAAACCAAAAAAGCTATTTTCAATGCTGCACGCCCGGCATCGTTCAATCGATTCCGGGCGTGCAGGCTATGTGGCATCCACAAACTCCAGCCTTCCGAAACGCGAGGGGATATGGTAATTGACCTCTCCGGTGGGGCTCCATGCCTGGTATTCCCGGTTTCCTTGGTCGTCCTCGTCAATGCGGTAAAAATTCACGTTCCAGCATCGTCCCGCTTCCGGCGGATTCTGAAAGTTCTGTGCCGGAATGCGAATCTCGTAAACCAAATTTCCCTTACCGTCGTCTTCTACCGTGGTCAGAAGGCCGGTAAGGTCCCACTCGACATCGCTGTCCGTGATCGACTTTTGCCCATCGTTACGGATCCGCGCATCAAATACAACATTGTTCGGGCTCACCTCAAGCTCGATATATTCCAAACCTTCCCCTGCTTCATCCATAAACAGCTCCACGACATCCTGCTCATACAGCGGGTCATCCCGATGCCGATACTCCGAGACGATATGTGAATCCTGGCAAACAAACTGCACGTAGAAGCATTCGGCGCTCCAGCAGGCGCGCACCTCCGTCGCTTCCTTCGCGGCAAGCCCGGTCACGGTGTCGCTCAGGGCCACAGCTTCATAGCGGCTCCAATCGACGCTTCCCCGATTCTCTCCCTGTTGAAGGTATATGGCGGGCTTGCATGGGTAAATAGCGGTATAACGCATGATCATCCCTCCGAAACATTTTCAATTGTAGTCATAATATCCTCTATGATAAGTCATACAGATTCGGTTCGCTATTCCGTGGTAAGAATAAAGAACATACGGAAATCCCATCTTTTGTTCTATGCTCCCATAGTGAAAAGAAGCGCATGCTGTGCTACAATAATAAAATTGCAAACTCTAGGGAGGGTTATGGATTCGCCATGCTCATAATTGGTATCGCCGGCGGCACCGGATCGGGCAAAACAACGGTTGCCCGCTCTGTCATTGACCGTCTTGGTTCAGATAAAGTCACGTTTATTTCGCAGGATAACTATTACAAGGATCATAAAGAGCTCAGCTTCGAGGAACGCGAAGCGATTAACTATGATCATCCGTTCGCTTTTGACAACGAGCTGCTCGTCGAGCATCTCGGCATTTTAAAAAGCGGACAACCCGCTTTCGCGCCGGTATATGATTTTACCGCCCATGCCCGCTTCACGGATCAGACCATCGAGCTGAAGCCGAACAACATCGTCATCATCGAAGGCCTGCATGTGCTGTCCGATGAGAATCTGCGCAAGCTGCTTCACATTAAGGTGTTTGTGGATACCGATCCCGATGTGCGCCTGCTTCGCCGGGTCGTACGCGATATTGAGGACCGCGGCCGAACCATCCAGTCGATCCATAATCAATACCTGACAACCGTCAAGCCGATGCATGAGGCGTTCATCGAACCCTCCAAGAAATACGCCGACCTGATCATTCCCGAAGGCGGAGAGAATGAAGTCGGCATTCGCCTGCTCTCCGTCTTGACCGAGAAATATCTGACCGGCGACCGCACGCTGTCGGGCGAATCATAAGACAAGCTTGTACGTCAGCCTTTAGGCATGTTGGCAGCATGAAAAAGAGCCCGCGGATCTGTAATGACAGGTCAGCGGGCTTCTTGACGTTGTCCGTTCGCTTACGCGCTAGTAAGCCAGCCTGCGCGTATGGCTTGCATTCTTCCGTTTCCGAGCGTTCTGCGGTCTTTGCGTTCTTTTTCTCCGGAATGTACGTCCGGTGTTTTTGTTCTCCGGAATGTTGCGTTATCCGCGTTTTCTGCGATTCCTGCGTTTACTGCTTTTCCTGCACTTTCAGCATTCCCAAGTCTCCTGCGTCACCGGTCCCCTCAAAACATTCAGTTCCCGGCGCTTCAGCCGTCATACGCGCGGATCGTAATCAGCAACCACGAGCACGTCCATATGCCTTGAGGATCGCAGCAGCCTCCTGATCCATTTTCGCCGAGCGAACAGCTTCCATCCGGCCATCTGCGGCTGGCCGATAATGAATTGGGTCGCCTTGACCTCGTCTGCTGCGGCGACCAATCGGCCAGAACAGGCGCACGCCGGTCCCCTTTTTACCGGCAGCGGCAGCATCGTGAAGGTGCCCCCAAGACGCTCCGTTAACGTCTGAAGCGCCGTCAAGCGCTGCTCGTCGTCATGAGACAGGCTGTCATGACGCTCCAGAGGGAATGCCACATACCAGGCTGCCTTCAGCCGATGGGCGATCCGGAAGCCGCGGCGAATGAGCCGCTCCGCTTGCGGCTCCCTGCCGACCACGACATAGATAATTTCCTCGCGCCGCCACGGCCCCCGAAGCGAGCCGCTGCGCTGCCATGACTCCAGCCTTTCGTCCACATCATCCGCAATCTCCCTTAAGGCAAGCTCTCTTAGGGCGATCAGGTTTCCCGTCTTGAAAAAATGGCTGAGCGCCTGATGAATTTTCTCCTTCGCATAGATGTTCCCATCCTTCATCCGCTGCCGCAGCGACTCCGGCGTCACGTCGACCAGTTGAACCTCATCGGCCGATTGCAGAATATGATCCGGTATCGTCTCGCGGACACGGACGCCTGTAATCTGCTCGACGGCATCATTCAAGCTCTCCAGATGCTGTACGTTTACGGTCGTAATGACGGAGATGCCGGCCGACAGAATATCCTGCACATCTTCATACCGTTTCTTGCGCTTGCTTCCGGGCACATTCGTATGCGCCAGCTCATCCACGAGGACCACGTCCGGCCTCCGGCGAAGGATCTCATCGGTATCCATCTCCTCAAGGCGCGATCCCCTGTAGTCCACCCTTTTTCGCGGAAGGGCCTCCAGATTGTCCACCTGGGACAGCGTATCCTTCCGGCCGTGCGTCTCCAGCAGACCGACGAGAACCGTCAATCCCTTCTTCAGCAGATCGTTGCCTTCCCGCAGCATCGCATAGGTCTTCCCTACGCCCGGGGCGGCGCCGATATATACCTTGAACCGTCCCCGCTTGACCTGCTCAATCTTCTGATCCAGCTCCTGTTCGTTCAAGCGGTGAAACGATTCGGAAGGAAGCCGCAGCGGATGAAGCCGGGCCGGAATGATCCGCTCCCCGTCATGTTCCGCCCGATCCGCCACCATAAAAATATCAATCCCGCGCGTTTTCTTGAGCAGATCCTGAATAATCGAACCCTGCCAAAGCTCTTGCATGCGCGTCTGCTTCGAATGGCCAAGCACAATGCGTGTAACGTGGTGCTCCAGCGCATACTGAACCAGCATGTCAGCGAGCTCCCTCCGGGAACGGAGGGGCAGCTCCTCCAGCTTGGCGCCGATCCGCACCGCGAGCTTCGCCATGGAGCGCTTAAAGGCGGCCTGTTCTTTCGTAAGCTCTACTTCCGGCTTCACAAACGTAACAGCCAACAGTTCGCCGTTTAAACGCTTCGCGATCTGCTGCCCGCGCCGCATATAGATGGAACCGTTCCAATGGTATTGGGTGGACACCAGTATTCGCTCATCGGCTCCCGATGGGCCGACGAGTCCCTGTTCTTTGCGGTACCGCTCCAGGGAATGGCTCACGCCTTCGGCAACGAGGCGGAGCGTCAACTCCCGGAGCACCGCCAGATTGCCCTGCTTCCATAGGCTGCCGTCTCCAAGCAGGCCGCCTTGTGCCCGTTCCAGCATCGTTTCGGGCGTTACGTCAATAAGCACCACTTCGTCGGCGCTCTCCAGCGTATCGGCCGGTACCGTATGGCTGGCTTTAATGCCCGTCAGCTTGGAGGCAATGTCCTGCACATCCTCAAGCTCATACACGTTGACCGTTGTGATGACGCTGATTCCGCGGCTTAACAGGAATCGGATATCATCCAGCCGCGCAGCATGCCGCGCTCCCTTCCGGTTGCGATGGGCAAGCCCATCGACAAGCACTACCTCAGGGTTGCGCTGCACCAGCAGATCAAGATCAAGATCCTTCTTCTCTACGCCGTCCTCCATCCAATGAATGCTGGGCACCCGTTCCAGATCACGGACCTGCTCCACCGTTTCCGGCCGCTGCATCGTGGATACCGCGCATATGACGACATCGATGCCTTGTAGCCTCAAGGTCTGCCCTTCTCGAAGCATATGATAGGTTTTTCCCGATCCGCTCACAGCCCCGATATATACCTTGAGCCGTCCCTGATGGAGCTTGGAAATCGACCTTAAGAGCTCCTCCGGCGATTTTCTCCGAAAGGGATCCATGATCAGTCAAGGTTAAGAAGCTTTTGGAGCCCCAGATTCAGCTTCAACACATTCACGCGCGGTTCACCGAATACGCCCAAATCCCGTCCCTCCGTATGCTCCTTTACCAGCTGATCAAGCTCTGCTTCCGCAATTCCGGTTTGCTTGCTGATCCGCGGAATCTGAATATACGCGGCCTGCGGCGATAGGTGAGGATCCAACCCGGAGCCGGAATTCGTTACCAGATCGATCGGCACCTCGCTCACCGGAACGTCCGGGTTGTTCTCCGTCCACGCTTCAATTGATGCCTTCGTTCGTTCAATCAAATCCGGGTTGGAAGGGGCATAGTTATTGCTGCCTGAGCCGGCCCCGTTGTATTCAATGCTGGACACCCTGCCGTGAAAATATTGCGGCTCCGTAAAGTCCTGGCCGATCAATTCCGATCCGACCACCTTTCCGCCCCGATCCGTGACCAAACTGCCGCCGGCTTGCTTCGGCATGAGCAGGTGCGCCGCTCCCGTCGTGACCAGCGGATAAAGAATTCCGCATAACACGATAAATACAAGACTTGTTCTCAGGGCCATGCCCAGCGAGACACGGGCCGCGCCCACCCCAGCGAGAGGGGCCGGCGATGATTTCTGCAATGGCTTATTCATGGTTCCTCGATCCCTTCTTTCATATTTTCCTCAAATAGCAGCCTCCGGGATATCTCGATAGGACGGCTGCTGTTTCCGGCCTAAATCCAGAGATGCACGATCATATCGATCAGCTTAATCCCGATGAACGGCACGATCACGCCGCCTAATCCGTAGACCAGCACATTGCGCTGCAGCAGCTTCGACGAGCTCATCGGCTTATAGGCCACACCCTTCATCGCAAGCGGAATCAGCAGCGGAATGATAATGGCATTAAAGATCAGCGCCGACAGAATCGCCGACATGGGAGAACCCAGTCCCATGACGTTCAGAACGTTCATGCTAGGAATAGCAGCTGCGAACATCGCCGGAATGATGGCAAAATATTTGGCGACGTCGTTCGCGACGCTGAAGGTGGTCAGCGCGCCGCGCGTCATCAGCAGCTGCTTGCCGATGGCAACCACCTCGATAATCTTCGACGGATCCGAATCCAGATCCACCATATTGGCCGCTTCCTTGGCTGCGGTGGTACCGCTGTTCATCGCCAGCCCGACATCGGCCTGGGCCAGCGCCGGGGCATCGTTCGTCCCGTCCCCGGTCATCGCCACCAGCTTGCCTTCGGCTTGTTCTCGGCGGATGACGGCAATCTTATCCTCGGGCTTGCTCTCCGCGATGAAATCATCGACGCCCGCTTCACGGGCAATCGTCGCCGCGGTAAGCGGGTTGTCGCCCGTGCACATAATCGTCTTGATGCCCATCCGGCGCAGCTGGTCAAACCGTTCCTTCATGCCCGGCTTCACGGTATCCTTTAGGTAGATCAAACCAAAGATGCGGTTATCCACGGCGACCGCAAGCGGGGTTCCCCCCTCTGTGGCGATGGCGTCGCTATTTGGCGACAAATCCGAAGGGATGGCGCCTCCTTGCGACTGCACCCACGCCTTGACGGCATCCACAGCGCCCTTCCGGACTTTCCGGCCATCCCTCAGGTTCATGCCGCTCATCCGGGTCTCCGCCTTAAATCCGATGAATTCCGCCCCATCCGCCATGCCCTCATCCACTGCGAAACCTTCCTTCCTCAGCAGCTCCAACACCGACCGTCCTTCCGGCGTCTCATCCTGCAGCGAGCTCACCGCGGCCCACTGGGACACCGATGCCAGCGACTCGCCGCCGACGGGAATCAACCGGCTGGCCATCCGGTTACCAAACGTAATGGTACCCGTCTTATCCAGAATCATCGTGTTGATGTCACCGGCGGCCTCAACCGCTTTGCCGGACATCGCCAGCACGTTGAACTGCGTTACCCGGTCCATGCCGGCAATCCCGATCGCTGACAGCAACCCCCCGATCGTGGTCGGGATCAGACATACCAGCAGCGAGATCTGCACCGGAACGGTCAACTCGATGCCAAGATACTTCGCGATCGGTGCCAGCGTCACAACCACGATCAGGAAGATCAGCGTTAAGACGATCAACAGCGTATTCAGCGCAATTTCGTTTGGCGTCTTCTGCCGGGAGGCCCCTTCGACCAGCGAGATCATCCGGTCGATAAACGATTCCCCCGGATCGCTTGTAATCCGGATGCGGATCGTATCGCTGACAACCCGGGTCCCCCCCGTGACCGAGCTGAAATCGCCGCCGGCTTCTTTAATGACGGGGGCGGATTCCCCGGTAATCGCCGATTCGTCAACGGATGCAAGGCCCGCAATCACTTCCCCGTCCCCGGGAATCATCTCGCCCTGCGCGACCATCACGATATCTCCTTTGCGCAGAGCCGTGGACGACACGGATTGTACCCCGCCGTTCTCCATCACTTTGCGAGCCGTCATTTCCTGCTTCGACTGCTTAAGGGAATCGGCCTGCGCCTTGCCGCGCCCTTCGGCAAGCGCCTCTGCGAAGTTTGCGAACAGCAGCGTGAACAGCAGGATGACGAACACGGTCAGGTTAAATCCGATACTGCCCTCGGTACCGAAATAGGACGGAAATATCGTCATAAGCAGCACAACCAGAGTCCCGGCCTCCACGACAAACATGACCGGATTTCTCATCATCAGGACGGGATTCAGCTTCGTGAAGCTGTCCTTCAGCGCCTGACGGACCATCTCTTGGGACATCGCTTTTTTTCTCGTATTATTCATGGTAATAGGCCACCTTTTCTATTTAACGAATCGTCAGATGCTCGGCAATCGGTCCCAGCACCAGCACAGGCAGGAAGGTCAAGGCACCGATGATCAGGACCACCGCGATGAGAATGCCGGCAAAAAGCTTATTATCTGTCCGGAACGTTCCGAGCGTCTCGGGAACCCACTGCTTCCGCATCAGAGAGCCGCCCACCGCCAGCAGGGCAATCATCGAAATATAGCGCCCGATCAGCATGACCAGTCCGGTGCTGATGTTCCAGAACGGCGTGTTATCCGCAAGGCCCTCAAACCCGGAGCCGTTATTGGCAGCGGATGACGTGTATTCGTAAAGCACCTGCGAGATGCCGTGAAAGCCCGAATGGGCAATGCCCGCCTGTCCCGCATCCGTCATGAGCGCGAGCGCCGTCGGAGCAAGGATGATCAATGGGTGTACCAGAATGACAATCGCGATCAGCTTCATCTCCCGGGCCTCGATTTTTCTGCCGAGAAATTCGGGGGTACGGCCAACCATAAGACCGGCCAGGAACACCGCCAGGATCGCGTACATGAGCATGTTCATCAGCCCGACGCCTTTTCCGCCAAAAACGGAATTCAGCATCATCAGGGACAACGGCGAAATCCCGCCGAGCGGCGTGAGCGTATCATGCATGTTGTTGACCGACCCGGTCGTGGCCGCGGTTGTCACCGTCGTAAACAGGGAGGATTGGGCGATCCCGAACCGGACCTCCTTGCCCTCCATGCTGCCTTGCGAGGCGTCGATGCCCAGCTGGTTTAATGCCGGGTTGCCGTTGGTTTCCGCGGCATAGTTCAAGGACAGGAAGCCGATAAACAAGGTCATCATTACCGAGAATATGATCCAGCCCTGCTTACGGCTCTTCGCGAACAAACCAAATGTGTAAGGAAGCGCCGCCCCGAGACTCCACATGGACAGAATCTCGATCACATTGGTCAGCGGGGACGGGTTCTCGAACGGATGCGCCGAGTTGGCCCCCATAAAACCGCCCCCATTGGTGCCCAGATGCTTGATCGATTCGAGCGCAGCCACCGGACCCACCGCTATTTGCTGCTCGCTTCCTTCCAGCGTCGTGACGCTGAGCGTAGGCTTCAGGGTCTGCGGCACCTGCAGCGCCACCAGCACCATCGCAATGATGAAAGCAGCCGGAATGAATACCCGGGTATGCGCCTTAACGAAGTCCTCAAAAAAGTTGCCGACGGTCGTGCCCTTGCTGGTCACCGCCCGGATAAAAGCAATCGCCACGCACAGCCCGGTCGCCGCGGACGTAAACATCATCATCGTAATGACGGCCATCTGGGCCAGATAAGACAATCCCGACTCCCCGCTGTAATGCTGAAGATTCGTATTGGTCATGAAGCTGATCATCGTATTGAACGACAAGGTCGGTTCCATATGGCCGATGCCGTTCGGGTTCAGCGGCAGCACCTTCTGCAGCCGCAGAATCAAGTAGCCCGCCGCAACCAGCACGATATTCGTTAACACAAAGCTGACGGCATATCCTTTCCATGTCATCCCCTTGCGTTCTTTCAAGCCGATCAGAGCAAAGATCGGTTTCTCCGCCCAGGAGAACCATCTGTCCGTTCCATTGCTTTCATAACGAAACACCTGATATAGATAAGTTCCCAGCGGCTTGACCAGCAGCACTAGAACGAGTATAACGATGGCAATTTGTAAAATGCCCATGACGATGCCTTCCTCCTTCAGCCGTTTCCCTAGAATTTTTCAGGGTGAATCAGCGCATAAATCAAATAGAGAAAAATAAAAATCGTGAATATCAACATGATCATCACGGCTGATCAGCCTCCGGTTCCGAAACCACGCGCCCGCACCAGGACATAAACAGCATGAGCAGTCCGTAGGTTCCTCCCAAAATGAGCACCATAACTAAATCCTGCATGAATGTAACCTCCCCTAACTCTTGTGGCGTCAGTCCAAACGCTTAGCTCATAACGGATGCCATCAGAAAGGACACCTGATGATGATTCGTATGAAGCACCACATCGGCACCCAGCCCTTTGTATATCAAGCGCGGATTGCCGGAATGGGTGATCACGTAAATCGACTCCGAGGTCCATGTCCGGCAGATCCGCAAGTAGCGGCAGCACAGATTCAAGCTGCTTTCGAACAGAAACACCTTGCTGACGGGAAACTCGGGAATGATCCAGGTCTGCTCGTCTCTTGTATCAATCAAAATGATGGGTTTGCAGCCCAGTTCTCGCAGCCTCTGCTGCTCAGCCCGGTTGTTGGCTATGGCCGCAAACGGAACACGTTTGTGAATCAGCTGGCGGACGAATTCCTCCCCTGCCTTGTTCGGCGCGGATACCAGGATGAATTCCTGTGGTTTCTCCATCTTCGTTTCTCCTCCTAAGGTCAGAAAGAGAAGGCAACAACAAAGAAGCCTGCGGAAAGAGAAGAACTCTTCCCGCAGGCTTCTTACAGGACACGGTGAAATACACCGTGGCCCAAGTCCACGACAATCGTTGCCTCTCTCGATACGCTTACGAGGTTAGCTGACGGATTCGGGCGTGAGAGTCGCCCTACCCATAGACCGTTATCTTGTCTACAGGATTCACCCCAGAGAGATCAGGTTCATCTCCCGACTGGTTCCCCCGTTCCTTTTCCATTCAAGGACTCAGCGAAAATTAAAAACGAGTAGCATGTTATTCTATTAGCCATTGACTTGTCATCCAGACTGGGCATAACAGCACAGCAACAGGAGGTCCACGCGGTGAGAGTCGCCTCTACCTTCAAATCTCAGCAAGGCCCATGGTGCCTTCGCCATCGATCCATAAAGGCTTAGGGGCAACTCTCACACTGCCTTTAGACCTTCATGAAACGGCTGCCCGTATGCCTTGGTCGTTGATGACCGTCAATTCATAGTTCGTATCATACGTCCGGCCCTGCAGGATGTAAATGTGAGCAAAAACACATCTAGCGTTATGTCGAACAGGAACCAAGCAGTATTTCGTCTTTATCTTCCGAATACTGCTCTATACTATGTATTTCTCTTGTTTTCTCTTATTTATCGCAATCCAACGAGATACCGAGATTTTGCCACGATAATAGATGACACGGCCGATTGTACGCGTTTTCTTTTACCGTTTTCATCACATTTCGGAATCTATTCGTCCCATACGGTCATTTACTTTTCGTTTCCTCCGGCGTATGATTCATCCATCTATCCGAAACACGTGATACGCCGAGCTCCCGACAGACCGGGAGACGGGGGAACCAAAGTCACCAGTCTTCGATTGGTGAATGGGGTGAATCCGCTGCGCCTAGGATCGAAGGGCCCCGCGGTAGGGTGCTCTCAGTCCGAATCCGTCAGCTAACCTCGTAGGCGCGTTGTTGAGAGAGAATACCATCCAAGCTTTGGCATAGCGGCCGCCGGAATTGGGGCTCTAACCATAAATAGGCCTGGAGAGCGGGGTTTCTCTGCTCACCAGGCCTATTTGCCGTGCATATAACATTCTTATAAAGGAGCGTAGATCATATCATGACGAAACTCATCGAGGCAGCGCTTACACCCGTCATCGAAACCGCAGTGCCTGCATTAGGTGAAGAGACTATCGGCCATATGGAGATATTTCGTTTCGACCGGGGCTCGGCCGAACGCTTTATCCCATGGAGCGATCATGGCTGGAACTGCGGCTTGTTCAAAGTCAGCTGCAAAGACGCGGCAGGATATGTCGAATATGCCCTGCCAAGCACGAGAGAATTTTCGGACCTGGTCCGCTGGGCATCCGTCTTCTCAAGGCTGAGAGGCATGTCCGTGACTGAGGCCATTCGCTATGCCCGAAAGCAGCAGCAGTGGGGACCCGCACGGATGCAACTTGCTGTATCGGCCCTCGCCGATCTGGAGATCAACCTGCATCGGCACATCACTCGAGAGCGGTTAGGCGGACTGCCGCTGGAGCGCTCCTTCCTTATGAATTGCTCGGAGGCGTATTATCATTTCTAGGGGCAGCAGCTACAGAGAGCTGCTGTACCCGTTTCCTTTGGATTGGGCACTTCTAAGCAGCCTGATGTTTTTTGAAACCATGAAGAACCCCGTCAAAAAGCCACTTATTTCATCAGGCATTTTGACGGGGTTCTGCAATCGGATCCCGCTCACTTGAACATATTTTTGAGCACCATCATCAGGTTGGCGGGCTTCTCCGCCAGGCGCCGGGTGAAATACGGGTACCACATCGTTCCGTAAGGCATATAACACCGGATACGGTAGCCGTCCTGCGCAAGCGCTGCTTGATCGTTCATCCGCAGTCCATACAGCATCTGAAATTCATAGTCCTGTTTGTCTATGCGGCTCTGCTCGGCAAATACCTTCACCCAGTCGATGATGTTGTCATCATGCGAGGCAATCGCGACGTAGGCTCCTTGGTCGAAATGCATTTTGACCAATTTCTTGTAGTTGTCAATGACCTCCCGCTTCTGCTGAAAGGCGATGGTTCCCGGCTCTTTGTACGCGCCCTTTACCAGCCGCAGATTAACGCCGGCCCTTAACAGATTCTTCACGTCCTCCTCCGTACGGAACAAGTAGGCCTGCATCACGGTCCCCACATTGGTCAGCCCCTCCTTATGAAGGCGGAGCGTCATATCGATGGTTGCCTGGGTATACGGCGAATCCTCCATGTCCAGGCGAACGAAGTTGCGGTGCTCTTTAGCCTTTCTTACCACCGACCTGATGTTTTCGTAAGCCTTCTCGGGGTTCAGGGCCATGCCCATTTGCGTCGGTTTCAAGGATACGTTCGATTGCACTTCGCGCCTCGCAATCCCTTCCACCAGCTTCAAATATTCCTCCCGGTACCCGGCCGCTTCATCCAGCGTCGTAATGCCCTCCCCCAAATGATCCAGCGTAACGAGAATGCCTTTCGCGTTCAGCCTCTCGATTTCGTCCAGCGCCTCATCCAAGGTATCGCCGGCAATGAATCGGCCAGCCAATTTCCGGCCGTACTTGATCGACAGCCATTTCACGAGTTTATTGCCGGACACCGTCAGGATCACTTTACGGTACAGCTCGGTTCCGTCCATGCGCGCGCCCCCTTTGCAAGGTAAACCAAAATGCACTCTATCTAACTCATATGCAAAAATCATGACGGCATGCAGGAAGACATACATATTTAAATAGAGGTTTTCACCAGGAGATCCTAACCATGCCACCATGACGATCCGCAGATGGACCATTGGCCTGAAGCTTCGATTCATATCATGTTAAGGAGGGGCCTCCCCATGCGAGCACCTTTTCGGAACGAACCATTTATGGACTTCAACAACGAGTGGAACAACAAGTTATACGATGCGGCGTTATCCGGGGTCGAAGCCGAGCTTGGCCAATCGTACCCCTTGGTTATCGGCGGTGCCAAAATCCATACGGAGCGTACCGCTAAGTCGGTCAATCCGTCGCGCAAGCGCCAAGTCATCGGCGTCGTGTCCCAAGCGGATACCGAGCTTGCCGAGCAAGCCATTCAGACGGCGGCGCGTACTTTTGAGACGTGGAAGCACACCGAGGCGAACGAGCGGGCTCGCTACCTGTTCAAGGCCGCGGCAATCATGCGGCGGCGCAAGCTCGAGTTCTCCGCGCTGATGACCCTCGAAGCCGGCAAGACGCGTGCCGAAGCGGACGCGGATACGGCCGAAGCGATCGATTTCATGGAGTTCTATGCCCGCGAAATGCAGCGCCTGAGCGCGCCCCAGCCGCTGACGGTCCACGAGGAGGAAGAGAATCATCTCGATTACATCCCGCTTGGCGTCGGCATCGTCATTCCGCCTTGGAACTTCCCGCTCGCGATTATGGCCGGTATGACTACGGCGGCCATCGTCTCCGGCAACACCGTTGTGCTGAAACCGGCGAGCACCACCCCGGTCATAGCCGCCAAATTCGTGCAGCTTCTGGAAGAAGTCAGCCTGCCTCCGGGTGTCGTTAACTTCCTGCCTGGTCCGGGTCAGGAAGTGGGCGACTATTTGGTGGATCACCCTTTGACCAGGTTTGTCAGCTTTACGGGTTCCCGCGACGTTGGACTGCGAATTCAAGAGCGTGCGGCCAAAACGCAGCCGGGGCAGCGATGGATCAAGCGCGTCATCGCCGAAATGGGCGGGAAAGACGCCATCATCGTGGACAACGAAGCCGATTTGGACCTTGCTGCGGATGCGATTACCGCTTCGGCCTTCGGCTTCTCCGGCCAGAAATGCTCCGCCTGCTCCAGAGCCATCGTGCATAAGGACGTTTATGATACCGTGCTGCAGAAGGTCATCGAGCGCTCCAAGAAGCTGGTGATCGGAAGCCCCTCCCATGCCGAGGCTCAGGTGGGACCCGTCATCGACGATAAGGCGTACCGTAAAATTCTCGACTATATCGAAATCGGGAAAAGCGAAGGCAAGCTGGTACTTGGCGGATTTCCGGGCGATCCGGAGGGGTATTTCATTCAGCCTACGATTTTTGCGGATGTGGACAGCACTGCCCGTATCTCTCAGGAGGAAATCTTCGGCCCGGTGGTGGCCTTCACGAAGGCAGCCTCCTTCGACGAAGCGATTCAATTCGCCAATAATACCGATTATGGGCTGACCGGCGCGGTGATCTCGAACAACCGCGCGCATCTGGAGCAGGCACGGCGCGATTTCCATGTCGGCAACCTGTATTTGAACCGGAAATGCACCGGCGCCTTGGTGGGCACCCACCCGTTCGGCGGCTTCAATATGTCCGGAACGGATTCCAAAGCCGGCGGCCGCGACTACCTGCTCTTATTCACTCAGCCGAAGGTGGTGTCGGAACGGTTCTGAATACGGCATGCCAAAAAAACCTCTCCATGATCATGGAGAGGTTTTTACTGTACCTTGTTTTGTCGGCATTATGCCCTGGCTTTGCCCTTCATCTCCCGGACCACCTTGCCCTCGAAGGATTGGTTCATCCAGTAGGCAAGATGAATGCCTTCTTCGCTGAAGGTGCATTCCGTCGTTAAGAAGAACGGCGTCTCCGTCAGCCTGACGGTCAGCTGCAGCGTCCGGTCATCCTTCCAGGTCATGGAGGCAGCATACGCTTGATCCGTCATCATGATCAGCTTCGTGGTTCCCGACTTCCACTCGCTCCGGCCAAGGGCAATCGAGTTGACGCCATGTTCCCCCGTAAGCTCCATCACCCCTTCATCCTCTTCAAACCGGACGGAGAACGAATGCAGCTTCTCCTCGTTCTCTTCGAGATCATAGACGATCCCGGATACGTCCTTCTCAATCGGAGATAAAGCCTCCTCGCTTGGCGGATCCAGCTTAAGCGCTTGCAGCGTTCCGGCAAGGGATGAGGCCGCGTCCGCATCGGCCGGCAGCGGATCTGCTCCCATCGCCGGCAGCACATGCTCCCATACCTCATTCAGCACGGCCTGCATATCTCCAAGGCCGGAGGTAATCGCCAGGACTGCATCCTGCTCCGGGAACACGATGCAGAATTGTCCGAACGCGCCGTCGCCGCGGTATGCTCCATGGCGGCACATCCAGAATTGATAGCCGTATCCTTCGGTCCAGTCCGAAGAGGAATCCGCAGGTCCGTTGGATATCTGCTTGGAGGTCGCTTCTTCAATCCAAGCCTCCGGAATCAGGCGCCGGCCATCCCATTCTCCCTTCTGAAGATAGAGCTGGCCAAACTTGGCGATGTCCTCGGTCTTCAGCTTAAGACCCCAGCCGCCGGTGTTGATTCCCTGCGGGCAGCTTTCCCATGCAGCCCCCTGAATGCCGAGCGGTTCGAACAGACGGGGCTGCAAATAATCCAGCAGCGTAATGCCGGTGACCTTCTGCAGAATGGCCGAGAGCATGTACGTCGCTGCGCTGTTATATACAAAGTGGGTTCCAGGTTCATGCTCGACTGCTTGCTTGAAGAAATCATCCACCCAAATATCGGACTGGATGGCAGGCTCCTGGGCATGTCCCGTGCCCATGATCAGCAAGTCGCGTATCGTCATCGCGGACAGATTCGGGGACGGATCCTCCGGTTTGTTTTCCGGGAAAAAGCCGATCACCCGATCCTCCAGCGTAATCCGGCCCTCCTGGACCAGGAGTCCAATCGCGGTAGAGGTAAAGCTCTTGCTTAGCGAGAACAGCATATGCGGTTTGTCCGCGTCGTACGGCTTCCACCAGCCCTCCGCGACGGAATGCCCGTGCCGAACCAGCATGAAGCTGTGCAGCTCAAGCTCCTTCTCCTGAATCGAGCCGATAAAACGTTTGATGGACTGAGATGAGATTCCTTGGTTTTCGGGGGTACTTCTTGGCAATAATCGAACCGTGTTCGTGTTCATCCTATTCCGCCTCTCCCTGTATAACAAGATAAATTCATCATGACCCTTCCATTATACACCAGATATCGGCGCCGCTTCATCATATCGCACGGCACGGAAGCCCCAACGTTCGCTAATCTCGTTCAAGTCCTCCCGAGCAAGGAAAGCGGCCTCCTGATCACGCCCTCGTGCCAGCTCCTCCCCATCCACTTGAGCATTGCCGCACTGCACCATTTCCTCCGAATACAGCGCCGGATGGGACAGGAAGAAGTACTGTTCGTCCGTCAGGCCGCCAAGCAGCCTTTCAAACGACTCGGCCCCGTCCGGAACGCCGCCAGGGAAAAAGTTGTAGTAATATCGGTGGTTGATGAGCCCCTTCGCTTCCATCCAGCGGTCCAGCTCCTCTTGCAGCCCGGGAATGAAGCGCTCAGGCAGCATATGGGAATCCGCGTAAGAAATGTTGAAGCCAGCCGCAGTCAGTTTATCCAGCTGCGCTTCGCACTCCATAAGGATCTCCTGCAGCGAAGGCGGATGATGTTGAAACAAGCTCGGGTCCTGATAGAAGTACCCGGCCCGATCGACAAGCGAAGGAACCTGTTCCTTCGCGGCAACAGGTCCCCAGCGTACGTTATCCCATTCGGCGTTCAGCGTCATATGGAAGCCGAAGCAGATGTCCTTGCGATGCGCCAGCAGCTGCGCGGCCTCGGCAAGATAAGGACCGGGCGCCATAATGGACACATTTTTGATGAATCCGGCCTCAACGGTCCTGGCAATCGCAGCATTGGCGGAACGGCTGGAAGCATAGTCGTCGGCTCTCGTAATGATCCGCCTCATTTCACAGCACCTGCGGCAATCCCTTTGATAATGTATTTCTGCGCGAAAACGTAGAAAATGACAACCGGGATGATCGTCAGCGTCAGGCCGGCCATCGCCTGGTTCCACACGATCGTGAATTCTCCGAAGAAATAGAAGGTCGAGAGCGGGATTGTCCGCAGCCCCTTGTCCGACAGCGTCAGCGATGGAAGCAGATAGTCGTTCCACAGCGCGATGACGTTCAGGATCGCGATGGTCACGCTGATGTTCTTCAGCAGCGGGAACACGATCCGCCAGAACACGCCCAGCTTGGAGCAGCCGTCAAGCGTAGCCGCCTCCTCCAGCGCGACGGGCACGGATTTGATGAACCCGTGGTACAGGAAGACCGCCATACTGGACGTAAAGCCGACGTTCATATAGATCAAGCCCTCATGGGTGTTGAGCATCGGAATGTGCAGATTGGTGCGAATCCAGTCCATCACCTGCATCAGCGGCATCATCAGCGTCTGGAACGGAATCAGCATGGTCGCCACAAACGTGAAGAAAATGACCTTGCTCAGCTTATTGTCCGTCCGTACCAGCATCCATGCCGTCATGGAGGCGAGCACGATGACGATGATCACCGAGATGACGGTGACATACAGCGAGTTACCTAGTGCCGTGAAGAAATTCATCTTCTCCATCGCGGATTTATAATACTCAAAGCTGAAGGAAGAAGGCAGCGCAAGCGCATTCTCATACAGCTCGGCACGATCCTTAAAGGAGTTGATCAGCATGATGAAGACAGGAGACAAGAAGACCAGCGAGGCGAGGAACAGCAGGATATCGAGCAGCCATTTGCCTGATTTCTTCATTACATCTGCACCTCTCTTCTCTTCGTGATGATGACTTGCGTCAGCGTGAGTCCGGCCACAATCAGGAAGAAGATGATCGCTTTCGCCTGACCTAATCCATAATTACCGTAAGCGAAAATTTCGTTGAAAATATTCATCGCAAACATCTCCGTCGCATTGCTCGGACCGCCCTTGGTCAACGACAGGTTCACGTCATAGATTTTGAATGCCCCGGACAGCGTCAGGAACAGACAGATCGTGAACGAAGGCATTAACAGCGGGAACACGATGCTCTTCAGTCTCTGCCACAGGTTGGCGCCATCGACCTTCGCCGCTTCCATCAGCTCATCCGGAATCCCCTGGATGCCCGCGATGTAGATGATCATCGTATAACCCGCCAGCTGCCAGGTGAATACCGCAACGATCGCATACAGCGCAAACTGCGGATGCAGCAGCCAGTTAAAGAACACGCTGTCGAATCCGGTCTTCTCGCCCAGGAAGCTGAACGCATCCGTAAAAATAAACTGCCAGATGTAACCCAGAATCAGGCCGCCGATCAGGTTCGGCATGAAAAACATCGTCCGCGCCGCATTTCTCGAGCGGAGCTTTGTCGTCACCAGCAGCGCAAAGCCCAGTCCCAGTACGTTGACGCATACCAGCGCGAGCAGCGTGAATTGAACCGTATGCCAAGCCGATGACAGGAATCGGTCGTCCTGGAACAGCTGAACGTAATTGTCGAACCCTACGAATACTTTCGGATTCGCCGGAATGCCGTCCCAATTGACGAAGGAGTACACGATCCCGATAATGAACGGGATGATGACCACGGTCGTGAAAATAAACAGAAGCGGCACCGTAAACAGGGCAAACCAGGCTTTATCCTTTCTTTTGCTCATAATCCATACCTTCTTTCCGTTCCGGATGATTCCCGCAAGGCGGCATCAAACCTTGAAGTCGTGTTAGAAAAAACAAAAGCCTAACGCTCATCATCAGAACGTCTGAGGCTAGGCTTTCGTTTTCATGGAATTGTGATGTCAGATGATTGCCTTTCGGCTTCAATTAGATTACTTCGATGCTTTCGCCCATACTTCATCGAGTTTCTGCAGGAACTGCTCGCCTGTCATGCCCGGATTCATGAAGTACTCCTGCGTAGCCGGAGCCAAATCGTTGGTGATGATACCCGATGGGAAGTAGTTCAGCGCCCAAGTGATCGTCTCACCCTTCGTGGTTGCTTCGTGCACCGCTTGAGACAACGGATCCAGATCGCCTGCTTCAATGTTCGTTAAAGCCGGGATGAATTTGAAATCGTCCACAATGGCCTTCTTGCCCGTCTCGCTCGTGAAGAGCCAGTTCAGGAAAGCGTTTGCGGCTTTGACTTCCTCAGCGTCCGCCTGATTGTTGACGACCCAGTAGCTGGCTACGCCTACGGCGATCTTATCGTTGCCGGCGAGCGGGAACGGCATCATGCCGACTTTGGAGCCGAAATCGCCGAAGTCCGCAAGCATGGAATAACTCCAGTTGCCCTGATGCACCATAGCCGTTTTTTCCGTTGCAAAGTCGCCCATCTGGCTATCGTATTTCACTTCCAGCGGATTCTTGGTGTTGGCCTTGATGGCATCCATGAATTTCGCCCATTCCTGGAACTCCTTCGTGTCGGCCATCTTCACTTCGCCCTTGTTCAGCTGGTCGATGAAGGCCAGCGGATCGGATTGAAGCGCAAACGGCGTGTTGATGATGTGTCCGATCAGGAAGTAAGCCTCCTGGGACAGGCTCAAACCGTTCTTGCCGTCAGCCTTCAGCTGCTCCAGCGTCTTGGTGAAGGAGTCCAGGTCCTTCATGTTGGCCGGATCCACCAGATCCTTGTTATATACGAGACCGAAGCCTTCTACGCCGTACGGAACGCCGACGGTCTTATCTTCGACCTTCAATTCCATGTCGGGCGCAATGTTCTTAACGTACTCCTCGCCGCTCAAATCGGAAAAATAGGACTTCAGCTTCTCGGACTCGGGTCCAGGAGCCACGCTGAATATCGTTGGGCCCTGGTTGCTGCTGAGCTTCGCCACCAGCTGCTGCGAATAAGCATCGCCCGCGGCACCCCATACCTCAACCTCGTTGCCGGTTTCTTCTTTATAGGTTTTAACCAAGGCTTCAAGAGGTTCCGTAATTTCGACTTTCGATTGGAAGAGGGTTATCTTCTTCAGCTTATCTCCCCCATTTCCTCCGGCTGCTGCTCCAGAATCTTTGTCAGATGTACCGCCGCAGGCCGCGAGTGTCGCAACCAAAGCCGTTGCCGTAAGTATGCTCAATACCTTTTTTACTTTTTTCAAGTGACACGCCTCCCCCTCAAGGACTCTATAAAGTAAAACGTTTACAAACCCATCATAGGGCGGTTTACCTAGAATGTCAATAAAAAATGTACGCGTTTTCATAAAAATACTAAGTAAAAAAACTAGTAAAATCCATGTTATTTTACTAGATGTAAAAATAAAGTTTATCTCACCGTTTTTCTCCACTGGATCGTGGCATTCAGTTTAAAGGGCTCCCTGCCCGTCGTGCCCTTAATCATCTCGAGCAGCTCCTTCGCCGCCAAATAACCGCTTTCATAACGCGGGATCGCAATGGTCGTCAAGCCGGCCATCGCCGCCGCGTCCGAATTATCGAAGCCGGTGATCGATATGTCCTCCGGCACCCGTATGCCATTCTCCTCCAAAGCTTTGATTGCGCCCAGAGCCATATTGTCGTTAGCGCAGACCAGCACTTCCGGCAATGCGTTGCTAAGGATCAGAATCTTGGCCGCCTGATATCCGCTTTCCTCGCTGTAATCGCCATGGAAGTAATTCCGCCTGTCAAACGCGATGCCATTCTTCGAAAGCGTATCCATAAATCCGGCGAAGCGTTCCTTATGATCCAGGGTAAACTCCAGTCCGCCAATGTATCCAAAGGTTCTGAACTGTTTATCCACCAGCGCCTGAACCATTTCGCACATCACGGGGTAATTGTCCACGATCACGCTTTTGGTATTGGCATACTCGTTATCGATAATCCGGTCCATGAGAACGACGGGGAACTGCGGCGTGGCTACCGAGACTAAATATTCGTCCGTCATGTTCCGGTCGAGGCTTATGGTACCGCTTGCAAACTTGCTGCGCATAAAATTGGTGCTGGATTTATTCGTGCAGATGATGAGGTCGTATCCATTCTCCGTGAGGCAATGGCTGATCCCCTTGATGATTTTTAAATAATAATCGCGATCAAAGTCGCTGAAGACGAATATAATCGTGTTGCTTTTATCGGATTTGGTTGACTTATGCGGAAAATAGCCGTGCTCCGAGCATAACCTCAGCACCCGCTCCCTCGTCTCCCGCCCCACGTTCTTGCGCCCGTTCAGCACGTTGGACACCGTAGACACCGAGACCTCCGCGAGCTTTGCAATTTCCTTTAAACCACTCATGAATCCTATCCCCTCTCCAAAGGCGTTAGTAAATTTAATATAACATGGATTTATTTTTAATAAAATTTACTTATTTTGCTGGGACAAGATTTTTCTTCGATTTTCCCCTTGTCATAACTTATCGTGATACCTACTCAGGCCAGAAAACCTTTGCTTGTCATGGCAAAAAGCAGGCCGCACGAATGGCATCGTCGCGACCTGCTAAATTCGAATATATTAGATTTCTTGCCTTTATGCGGTACCGCACCGCTCCTTGATCATGAATGGATCCTTTGTTGCGTCCACTCGTCCAGGCCGGTTCACCAGATAGATGCCAAGCCCAATGCACACTGTGCCAGCCAAAGTGTACCAGTGCAGCTGCTCGCCCAGTATAAGCCATCCGGATAATACGCCAAACACGGGAATGAGGAATAGATAAACGTTGGCTTTATTGGGATCGCTGTTGCGCAGCACATAATACCAAGTGACGAATTGGGCAATCGAGCTCATCAGAATCATCCAGCCCAGAACAAAGAGCTCCTTCAAGATCTGAGATGAATCCCATACAAAATGCGGCTGCTCCAGCAGCGGGCTTGCGATGAGCAGGAGGATGCCTCCGATCAACATCTGATAGGCAGCCATGACCCAAGCGTCAAACTCCTTGCCCCAACGGGAACTTAGCAGCGTCGCCATGCCCCAAGCCATCCCCGAACCCAACGCAAACCAGAATCCGCTCTCCATCTGCATCTCCAAGCCTTGCGTAATGAACACGCCGACAAAACCAATGATTACGCCCGCCCACTGAAGAAGACGGTACCTTATACCGAAAATCAGGAAGCTGAACACGATGAACCAGATCGGGTTGCTGGAGGATAAAACCGAGGAGCTGCCGGAGGAAATGGTCTGCATGCTCAGGTAGATGCCACTCATCACGAGTGCCGATTGAAACAGACCGATCGTGGCCAGCTTCAGCCAGGCAGCGCCGCTCCTGGGATGGGGCCGTCTTACAATGAAGGGCAGCATCAGAAGCCCCGCTCCCACGAACCGGATCGCCAGCAGCACGAATGGGGAACCGAAGGACAGCGCAATTTTGCCGATCGGGAAATTTAGTCCCGCGACCAGCATCGTAAATATCGTCAGAAACAGCATACGCGGTTTGCTCATGCCAATGATTTCCCCTCTCCTTAACCAAGTGTATCCTCAGTTTATTCCGACCTTCGTATCATGTAAAATAATTAAATAAGATTCGAACCATCACTGTGAATGATGGATATAAGGAGGCTGCTAAGGTGGAGAGTGGGGATCTGAAGATATTCCAGGCCGTTGCCCGTGAAGGAAACATAACCAAGGCTGCCGCAAGCCTGGGTTACGTGCAATCGAACGTGACCGCTAGAATCCGGCAGCTTGAAGCCGAGCTGAACACGCCCCTGTTCTATCGGCTCAGTCGCGGCGTTGCCTTAACCTCGGCCGGCTGTAATCTGCTCAAGTATGCCGATCAGATTACGCGTTTGCTTGACGAGGCCGTGAAATCGACGCAATTTTCGGAAGAACCGTCGGGGCCGCTGCGGATCGGCTCATCGGAAACCACAGCGGCGGTACATCTTCCCGGTATCATGCTGGATTATCATAGACGGTACCCTAATGTGAAACTGTCATTGATTACAGGCCACAGGGTCGACTTGATCCGAGCCCTGAACGAATATGAACTGGACGGGGCGTTTATCAGCGGACCTCTGGATTACCCGGACTTTAACGAAATCCGGGCCTTTGACGAGGAGCTTGTCCTCATCTCGGAACCCACGGAGGCTGCGCTTCGCGATTTGCTCACCAAACCGCTGCTGTTCTTTGGCAAGGGCTGCTACCACCGTAAACGGTTGGAGCAATGGCTCCATGAGGAGAATGTGGGGCCCATGAACATTATGGAGTTTGGCACGCTGGAAGCCATCATGGGCGGTGTGGCCGCCGGGCTGGGTATCTCGCTGTTAACGCGTTCTTCCGTCCAGGACTGGGTGGATGCCGGGAAATTGCAGGCCTTCCAAATTCCCAAGCGTTACCGCAGCTCCAAAGTCCATTTTGTATTCCGGCGCGACCTGTTTCGCACCAGCGCCTTTAATCATTTTATTGAGCCGTTTGAGAAGACCGAATAAATACTTCGACCGGAACAGGAAACAAAAAAACCGTGGCCCTAAGGGTCACGGTTTCTTGATGAGCCAAGCACGCTTATCCCGGAATTTGATTTGCCGAAGGCAACAGAAAATCCGACACCTCCGGAGCCAGCACTTCCGGCGCCATCACGACGGCAGAATGATCCTGACCAGGCAGCATTCGGTGCTCGCACTGAGGGAGCAAGTCGACCAATGCGCTCGCGGCCCCATGGAACATGGCTCCGCTGTTCTCGCCCGTCATCACCATAACCGGGACATCGACATCCCAGCGATCCGTCGGCAGCGGTTGACCGGATTGCGTGCTCCCCATAATCATGCCGTCATAGGCCAATGTATGCGCCATGCCCTCCATGACCTGCCAAGAAGGATCTGCCTTCATGAATTCTACATATTCCGCTGGGATCCCCAGCGCGGCTGTCATGAAATATTCTACGGCTTCGCTGCGCCGATTTCCTGCCATCAGCGCATTCAAACGCTGCACGTATTCCGCCGGTACGGATGCACGGCTGTCGTCAATGATAAACGGCGGCTCGTATAGAAACAGTTTACTAACTTTACTGCGGCCAAGTCTGCTCGCCGCATCCAGGGCCAGAACAGCGCCCGAGGAACTTCCGAATACATACGCGCTGTCGCCCGCCTCCTGAATAAGGGCATCGATATCTTCGACCTCACGTTCAACGGCATACGGAGCCGCATCCGTACTGCTGCCCCGTCCTCGCCGATCATAATTGTAGACGGTGAACTGTTCAGACAGAAACTCTCCAAGACGCGTTGTATCGTTGTGATCCGAAGCTGCCGCAGCTACAAGAATGACAGCCGGACCAGTCCCTTTCTTTTCATAAAAAATACGGGTACCGTCATTAGACATCACGTAATTCATGATCATCTCTCCTTTTATTGTCCTTTATGTACAAACTTATTTCGTTCTCAAACCGTTCCAGCGTATCCGCGTATCCTTCCACCATTCCCATGCCTTCAGCAGCCTCAAGCTGCTCTTCGCTCGCAAAATGAGTGATGATGCTTAATCGGGTCCCATCCTTGACTGCTTCGAATGTAACCGAGGTCAACATGTCGCTGCCTGCAACGGGGTTCCAATCCTGATCGGTAAATGTATCCGTATAGACGAGCTTCGATAACTCCGCCACTTCGGAGTAAGTCGCCTTGCAGAAGGCTTCTTTCCCTTCTCCCGTCGCATCGGGAGCCAGTCTGTAGCGCCATACGCCGCCCGGTCTGACATCCATCTCATATACCGTGGCATTCCAGTTTTTTGGTCCCCACCAGCGTTCGATGTGTTCCGGCTTAGTCCATCCCTGCCAGGACAGCTTCAGAGGTATCGATACGACACGCTCCACGGTCAGCTTCCGCTGCTCCCGGTCTTTCGTGATGATGGTCTTCCTGCCCATGTGAATTCCTCCTATCTGTGAAATCGGCTCTGCGTGCAGAGCCGCATCTTCCTGTGGAGCTAGTAAAAGAATTGGCTTAACTCTCCTCTCCGTTAAAGTCGCTCATATAGTCCTCGAACTTGTCGAGTCGCTCCTCCCACAATCGGCTGAACGAATCGAGCCAGACGTCCAGCTCCTGGAACGGCTGGGCTTCGAGACTATAAATGCGCTGCTGTGCGTTCTTGCGGACTTTCACGAGCCCGGCCTCGTTCAGTATCCGCAGATGGCGGGATACTTGAGGCTGGCCGATTCCCAAAGTCTCTACGATGTCGCTGACCGATCTCGACCCTTGCTTTAAGAGTTCAACAATGTTGAAGCGGTTCGGCTCCGAGATCGTGAAGAGGGTTAATTGCATAGCTGAAGTATTCATGGCTATAATATACACTAATGCGTATATACGTGTCAACGTATATAATATTTTTTCAACATGCTTTTGACATCAAAAAACAAGACAGCACATCAACTCCTCTCCTTTCTCGCAAGCCGTATGATCTATCCGGATGCCCGACGAGGATGATCATGAACCATTGGCTGGTTAACCCTATCTCCTGTCCCAGCACCGAACAACATCAAAAAAGAGGCCCCCGGATAGGAGCCTCTTGCTGTAAATCCTCTTTATATCATGACGATTCAAAGCTATAAAGCTTTCAGGACATCCTTATGGCTGAATGGACACTTGGTGCAGCTGCATGATGCCGTTCGGATGCCGCCAGAAGCCTTCCACCTTGCTGCTGACTCCGTTTAAATACTCCTGATGATGGATATACAGCATCGGCGCTAACTCAACCAGCTTCTCCTGCGCCTGTTTATAGATGAGCTTGCGTTGCTCCGGATCGTTCTCTTTACGCCCGGCATCCAGCAGTTTATCCAGTTCCGGATCCTTCGTGAAGGTACGGTTGCCCGGCTCCCCTACATTCTTGGAATGGAATAACTCATACATGCCATAGTCGGCATCGGCCGTTACCGTGGACCAGCCGAGAACAAACATGTCGTGCTTGCCTTCTGCAGTTTGGGCCAAATACGCACCCCACTCGACCACTTCGATTTTGACTTCGACGTTCAATTCCTTCAACTTGGATTGTACGTACTCGGCGATCTTAATTCGTTCCGGGTTGTCATTGGTCCAGATGGTCGTTGAGAAGCCACCCTCGTATCCGGCCTCTTTCAACAGCTCTTTCGCTTTGTCGATGTTATGTTCGATCGGCTTAACGGTAGCATCATAGCCGTTCACGTCCGGTGCCAGCGGACCGACGGCAGGAATGCCCGTGCCTTCGTAGATGCCCGAGATGATTTCATCCTTATTGATGGCCATCGACAAGGCTTGCCGCACCCGCACATCGTTAAACGGCTCCTTGTTGTTATTAAATCCGATATAAGACAAGCTGAGCGAAGCCTGGCGGTTCAAGGACATGCCGTCCGTGCTCTCGATACGGCTGATGCTGCTCGGCGACACCGGGTCGATAATATGCGCATAACCGGTTTCCAGCTCCGCGATCCGCGTTCCCTCTTCGCTCACCACCTTGAACGTGACCCGTTCAACCTTCGCTTTATCTCCCCAATAATCGGCGTTCGCCACCAGCTTCACTTCCTGTCCCGGGTTCCAGCTCTCTAGTTTGAATACGCCCGTGCCAACAGGGTTCTGCGCCAGATAAGCGCCTGCCTTCTCGCCTGCCTTCAGCTTCTCGTAATCCAGCTTGATGGCTTCCGCACTAACCATGCTGACCGCAGAGTGGGCCAGATGGGCAAGCAGCGGCGAGAAAGCATACTCGGTCACGAGCTGTACCGTATATTCGTCAACGACTTTAACCTCTTTAATCATGCCCACAAGCGAAGCGCGCGGAGAAGCAACCTCCGGATCCTGCATACGGTCGATGTTGGCTTTGACCACCTCTGCATTGAATGGAGAGCCGTCCGTAAACTTCACGCCTTGTCTCAGCTTGAATTCCCAGGTCAATTCATCGATTGCCTTCCAGCTCTCGGCGAGCCCCGGTTGAATATTCAGATCCTTATCATGAATCACCAACGTGTTATAAATATGCGTTGTCATTACGCTCGTTTGCTGGTCCGTCGACATATGAGGGTCCATGGATGGCGGATCAGAAAGCCAGGCAATCACAAGCTCATTCGCACCGGTGTCGGTTGTTCCTTCGGGAGGATCTTTAGCCCCCGGTTCAGGTGCCGGCGTATTGGTGCCGCTTGGCGGCGTTTCCGGGTTACTGCTCTTGCTTGGACTGCCGCACGCCGACAGCAGTACGGTAAGCATGACCAGAATGCAGACAAGCCATTTGAATCTTCTATTACCTGTCATGTGAAACAAACTCCCCCTTCTCAATCAAAATAGGAAAATATTTTATACACAGTTAACATATATTTTACTATTTGATATTTATACCAGAAGAAGCCAGATTTACCTCACGTTTATACGACACCAATTCTGACATCCATACTTGGAGAAAGGATGATTTCACGTGCCTAACATGACCGCTGATGCCAGAACACCAGAATCGCTCCCTAGTGGAACCCGCCTTGTACAATGGAAATCTTTCTACCACCGTCTGAAGAAGAACAAAGCGGCCTTATTCGGGGGCTATTTTCTCCTGCTGATGATCCTTATCGCGATTTTCGGCCCCCTGCTCACCCAGTATGATCCGACCAAAGTGGATTATTCTACGAAACTGCTGAAGCCGTCCGCCGACCATTGGTTTGGTACGGATCACAACGGTCGAGATATTTTCACGCGGATTATTCATGGCATGCGTCTCACGCTCTCGGTCGGCTTTATCTCGGTGATCATCGGTGCAGCCTTTGGTGTCGTGCTCGGAATCATCTCGGGCTATTACGGAGGTAAATGGGATGCGCTCATTATGAGAGTGACCGATGTCATGCTGGCGTTTCCCGGCATTCTGTTGGCATTGGCGGTTGTCAGTGTCCTTGGAAAAAACCTGTTCAACGTGATCATTGCCGTCAGTATTTTTTCGATCCCTACCTTTGCCAGAGTCGTTCGGGGCTCCACGCTGGCCGTCCGCAAGCTCGAATATGTTGATGCCATGCGTTCGTTGGGCGCCAGCGACGGCCGAATCATCTTCGGGCATATTTTGCCGAATATCACATCCCCTATCATCGTGCAGGCGACGCTGCGGATTGCGGTAGCGATCCTGACCGCCAGCGGCCTGTCCTTCCTTGGTCTTGGCGCGCAGCCGCCCACGCCGGAGTGGGGAGCCATGCTGAATGATGGGCGCAACTATATCATGGACCACCCTCATGTGGCCCTGTTTCCCGGCTTGTCGATCGTGTTCGTTGTCATCGCATTTAATCTGCTGGGTGACGGCTTGCGGGATGTCCTTGACCCGAAAATGAAAAAATAATGAAGGGAGCTGCCGGGCCATGCTCATCTATTCCATTCGAAGGCTGATTCAAACGATACCTGTCGTCATTGGCGTGACCATCGTTGTCTTCCTGCTGATGCACCTCATTCCGGGAGATGCGGCGCAGGTCATTATCGGGGAAGGGGCGCCCAAGGAGCAGGTCGAGAAGATCCGCGAGAACCTCGGATTGAACGATCCGCTGCCGCTTCAGTATTGGAACTACGTCAGCGGCTTGCTTCAGGGGGATTTGGGAGATTCGATCCGCAGCAGCCGCCCCATCGCCGATGAAATTTTCAAAAGCCGGTTCTGGATCACCGTTGAGCTTGCCGTGTACTCAACGATCCTGGCCGTATTTCTCGGCATTCTGGCCGGCATCATCTCCGCCGTCAAAAAAAGCTCCCCCGCCGATATCGGCGTCATGTTCATCGCCCTGTTCGGGCTGTCGATGCCGAATTTCTGGCTGGGGCTCATGCTGATCCAATATTTTGCCGTGGATCTGGGCTGGTTCCGTCCCTCCGGCTGGGGCACGTGGTCGCAAACCGTCCTGCCCGTGATCACGCTCGGGACCGGGGGCGCCGCGATTATTGCCCGAATGACCCGGTCCAGCATGCTGGAGGTCATCGGCCAGGACTACATCCGTACCGCCCAGGCGAAGGGCGTCCGGGAGCGCGTCATCATCTACCGGCATGCCTTGAAAAATGCCATGATTCCCGTCATTACCGTCATCGGCCTGGAATTCGGAGGCCTGCTGGGCGGGGCGGTGCTGACCGAGTCCGTATTTGCCGTGAACGGCATGGGACGGTACGTTATCGACTCGATCCGGGCGCGGGATTTCCCGGTCGTACAGGCAACCGTGCTTGTGCTCTCGATCATGTTTGTACTCGTGAATCTGCTCGTGGACATCTCCTACCGGTACTTCAACAAGCGCATTGATTTCGATTGATTGGCGATTTTTCGTCGATCGCGGGTTGAGTGTAGGCAGACACGGCGGGATTCACTATCTGCCGAACATCGAGCTGTTTGGGGCCCATTGCGGACTTATATTATAAACGCTGATTACTGTAATCGAGCATTTGGGGAGCCCGTCCGGACACACGATCCGCTATTTGACGATAATTGGTACAATTTCGAGGCTATGCGGACATCTAACCCGCTGATTACTGTAATCGAGCTGTTTGGGGAGCCCGTCCGGACACACGATCCGCTATTTGCCGATAATCGACCTATTTTCGAGTCCACGCGGACACACGATCCGTTAATACGCCTGAAATCCCGGATTAATCATGAAATATCTCGCATTAGCGGATCTGGTTTCCTCAGCCTGCTGCTAAAAGGCGGAATTTAATGAAATAGCGGAACCAGAGTCCTCAACTACGCTAATGCGGCCAACTGAGCCGTTTTAAGTCCATGCATACCCGAGATTACAGAAGCTACGGGCCACTGCGGACATTCAACCCACTAAATTACTGTAATCCAGCCGTTTGGGGAGCCCGTCCGGACACACGATCCGCTATTTGCCGATAACCGACCTATTTTTCGAATCCATGCGGACACACGATCCGTTAATGCGCCCGAAGTCACCGATTAATCCTGAAATATCTCGCAATAACGGATCTGGTGTCCCCAACCTGCTGCTAAAAGGCAGAAAATCAAGTAATAGCGGAACCAGAGTCCTCAACTACGCTAATGCGGCCAACTGAGCTCATTTTAAGTCCATGTACAACCGAGATTTACTGAAGTTGTTATGGGCCACTGCGGACATTCAACCCACTAATTACTGTAATTGAGCCGTTGGGTAGCCCGTGCGCACTTACGATCTGCTAATCCAGCCGTTTGGGGAGCCCGTCCGGACACACGATCCGCTATTTGCCGATAATCCACCTATTTTCGAATCCACGCGGACACACGATCCGTTAATGTACCCAAGATCACGGATTAATCCCGGAATATCTCGCAATAGCGGATCTGGTGTCCTCAACCTGCTGCTTATAGGCGAAAAATCAAGTAATAGCGGAACCAGAGTCCTCAACTACGCTAATGGGCCAACTGAGTTCATTTTAAGTCCATGCACACCCGAGATTACAGAAGCTACGGGCCACTGCGGAACATTCAACCCACTAATCACTGTAATTGATCCGTTTGGAGAGCCCATCCGGACACACCATCCGCTATATGCTGATAACCGACCTATTTTTCGAATTCATGCGGACATTCAACCCACTAATTACTGTAATTGAGCCGTTGGGTAGCCCGTGCGCACTTACGATCTGCTAATCGAGCCATTTGGGGAGCCCGTCCGGACACACGATCCGCTATTTGCCGATAATCGACCTATTTTCGAGTCCATGCGGACACACGATCCGTTAATGCGCCCGAAGTCACCGACTAATCCTGAAATATCTCGCAATAACGGATCTGGTGTCCTCAGCCTGCTGCTAAAAGGCGGAATTTAATGAAATAGCGGAACCAGAGTCCTCAACTACGCTAATGTGGCCAACTGAGCTCATTTCAAGTCCATGCACACAAAAGCAGAAAATCAAGTAATAGCAAAACCATAGTCCTCATAATCGCAAATACAGTCAGACCAATTGAAAGCGAAGGGAGCTACGACAGATGGAAGAGCACGCATCAAATCTGCTGACGATCAAGAACCTGCGCACTTCTTTTTTTACCGAACTGGGCGAAGTGAAAGCCGTGGATGATATCAGCCTAACCGTACGCAAGGGGAGGACGCTCGGGATCGTGGGCGAATCCGGTTCAGGAAAAAGCATACTGTCCCTGTCCATCCTGCGGCTGATCTTTGATCCGGGGCAAATCGTCGGAGGCGAAATCCTGTATAACGGCGAGAATCTGCTCAAACAATCGGACCGGCAGATGCGGAAAATCCGGGGCAATCAAATCTCGATGATCTTCCAGGAGCCGATGACTTCGCTCAATCCGGTCTTCACCGTAGGCGACCAGATCGCGGAGGCCTATCAAATCCATGAAAGTCTGAGTAAAAAACAAGCCATGGACAAAGCCGTCGAGATGTTGAGGCTGGTCGGCATCCCCTCCCCGGAAAAAAGAGTCCGGCAGTACCCTTTTCAGCTGTCCGGGGGTATGCGCCAACGTGTCATGATTGCCATGGCGCTGGCATGCAATCCGGATCTGCTCATTGCAGACGAGCCGACCACGGCGCTCGATGTGACCATTCAGGCTCAAATTTTGGAGCTGATGAAGGAGCTGCAGCGAAAGCTGCAGATGTCGATTATTTTTATCACCCATGACCTGGGCATCGTCGCGGAAACCTGCGATGACGTGGCGGTCATGTACTGCGGAAAGGTGGTGGAATATTCCGATGTGCGGACCCTGTTCAAGCATCCGAAGCACCCCTACACCATCGGCCTAATGAACTCGCTGCCGCGGCATGATATCGATAAGGAAACGCTCGAGCCGATTAAGGGCTCGGTTCCGAGCCCCTATGATCCGCAGGAAGGCTGCCGCTTCGCCCCACGCTGCCCCCATGCAGCCAAGCTGTGTTACGACAAACTGCCGGAGCTTCAGGTACTGGATGATAACCAACAAGTCAGGTGCTGGAAATACACCGATCAGTGGGAACCGGAAAGCGAGGTGAACGTACTGTCATGAGCAAAGAGCTGTTAACCGTCAATAACCTCAAGCAGTATTTTCCGATCAAAGGCGGCATCCTGGGCCGTACCGTCAACGTCGTCAAAGCCGTGGATGACATTTCGTTCTCTGTGCACGAGGGGGAAACCGTCAGTATCGTGGGCGAATCCGGCTGCGGTAAATCAACCACGGGCCGGGCTATTCTGAGACTGGACGAACCGACCTCCGGCGAGGTGCTGTTCGAGGGAACCGATCTGCTCACCCTGAACAAAGCGCAGATGACCCGAAGGCGTAAAGACCTGCAGATGATTTTTCAGGACCCCTACGCTTCGCTTAATCCTAGAAAAACAGCCCTCCAAGTACTCGAAGAAGCGATGGACATCCAAAATGTCGTGCCAAAGAAGGATCGTCGGTCCCGTGCCATTGAGCTTTTGGAAACGGTCGGCCTGGCCGCCTATCAAGCCAATCGGTACCCTCATGAATTCAGTGGCGGACAAAGGCAGCGAATCGGGATCGCCCGTGCCTTGTCCGTGAACCCTAAGCTGATCATCAGTGATGAAGCGGTCTCCGCGCTCGACGTGTCCATCCAGGCACAGGTACTCAATCTGATGAAATCGCTGCAAACCGAATTCAAGCTGACCTATCTGTTCATCTCTCATGATCTTGGGGTCGTCCGACATATTTCGGACCGAATTATCGTGATGTATCTGGGGACGATCGTGGAAATCGCGGATAAACACTCCCTCTTCCGGCGCCCGCAGCATCCCTACACCCGTGCTCTGTTATCGGCCATCCCCACAATGGATCCCGACCGCAAGAAGGAACGCATCATTCTCAAGGGGGATGTTCCGTCCCCGATCAACCCGCCTTCCGGCTGCCGGTTTCATACCCGCTGCATGTATGCCACGGATCGCTGCCGATCCGAGGCGCCGTTACTTCGGGAAGTCGAAGAGCAGAGAGGCCATCAGGCGGCCTGCCACTATATTGAAGAGATTTCGGCCGGTACGTTGGAGAAGGTGTAGCTTATACGCCACCGAACTGATTATGAAGCTCAATATATACGAAAAAAAGCGAGATCCCTGATCTCGCTTTTTTCATTTTGTAAAACCGTATCCTTCGTTTCCGAATCGAAAAATGATACTCAGCCCCACTTATTATCCGGCCCTCACCGCGCCTGTCACGTGCAGCGCAAAATCCTCCGCATGACGCCGCAGCTCTTCATCTGTCAGCTGCATGGCATTATGCACGGTAAATACCGGCAAGTAGACCGCCCCTACCAGACTGGCCGCCACTTCAAAAGGCCGGGTGAGCTCTTCCACCGTGTATCGGTTATATCCTGCGTTGCCATAGGCTTCCGCTGCTCCGCCGGTCGTCACGGCCACGCCCCACTCTTTCCCCCGGAGCTTGTCGCCGCCCGGGCCATAAGCCCATCCGAAGGTCAGCACCTCGTCGAACCAATGCTTCAGAAGAGGCGGCGAGCTGTACCACCAGAAAGGGAATTGAAACACGATGCGGTCATGCCGAAGCAGCAATTGCTGTTCGGCCGCGATGTCGATGATGCCATCCGGATACCGCTGATACAGGTCATGCAACGTCACCTCAGGATGATGTCCCACCGTTTCGGTTAGCTCGCGATTGATCCGTGATCCCTCATGCAGACCCGGATGTGCAACGATCACTAGTGTTTTCATGTATGATCCCCACCCTTTTCTCGCCAAGCGTTATGTATACAAAAAGTATCAAGCCTCGGCAACGCCCGAATATGAGAAATGTCACAGGTAGCCTTATCTGTCTGTGATACTGTAGCAAGGAACATAGCGGGCGGAAAAAGTACGCCAAGGGAGGAGAATGAGAACGTGGCCCTTGTTATTCAAAATGTCAGACTGGCCCATCGCATCTATCGACTTACCGTTCAAGGCAGCTATTCGGCACGAATGGGACAGTTCTTCATGCTTCGCTGCTGGGATGCCTACCCCGTGCTGTCACGGCCGATCAGCGTTCATAACCTGACGGAGGATTCCGTTTCCTTCTTATATCGCGTGCAGGGAACCGGTACGTGGCTGCTGTCGGCGCTTCAAGCGGGTGACAAAATACAGCTGGAAGGGCCTTTCGGGCAAGGGTTTCCTAAACCCCAAGGACGGACGGCATTGGTGGGAGGCGGTATCGGAGTGGCTCCGCTGCTGCTCGCAGCTAAGGAAATTCCCGAAGCCAGCGTGTATCTGGGATACGCCGGCGTTCCCTTCGGAGTCAACGGATTCCACGAAATCAGCCGGGATGTCACGGTGAAGTCCGGCGGCACCATCGTCGATGCAGTGGACCCGAGCCGCTATGACACGATATTTGCCTGCGGCCCGGTTGGGATGATGCACAGCTTGGCGCAAAAAGCCGAAGGTACAAACGCCAAGCTCCACGTTTCCATCGAGAAGCGAATGGGCTGCGGCATCGGGGCATGCAACAGCTGCACGTTAACTGCCGCGGGTTCGAACCGCAAGGCGTGCACCGACGGCCCCGTATTTCTGGCGAAGGAGGTGAACTGGAATGATCTCCATCGATTGTGAACTGGCGGGAGTGCCGCTGTCGAATCCGATATTAGCAGCCTCGGGCACTTTCGGTTTCGGCAAACCGTATGCGGATCTGTATCCGCTTCGCAAGCTCGGTGGCATTGTCTCCAAGGGATTGACCCTGACCCCGCGGCTAGGCAATACGGGTACGCGGATCTATGAAACGCCATCGTGCATCATGAACAGCATCGGCCTGGAGAATCCGGGAATCCGGGCTTTTCTGGAGCACGAATTATCCGACATGACTTCGCACGGGACAGCGGTCATCGTCAATCTCGGCGGCGGCACTGTACGGGAATATGCGGAGGGCGCCGAGCTGCTTACCGAAGCCGGCCGCAAGCTGCGCTCAGCCGGCAAACGGGCCGTCGACATGATCGAGCTTAACATCTCCTGTCCCAACATCAAGGAAGGCGGGCTTGCCTTCGGCATCGAGAATGAGCAGGCTCGAGAGGTGGTTCGCGCAGTCCGCAACGCCACCACGCTGCCTTTGCTCGTCAAGCTCTCTCCCGGGGCGAAGGATTTGAGGGAAATGGCACGGATGTGTGAAGCCGAAGGGGCCGACGGCCTCTCGCTAATCAATACGATTCAAGCGATGGCAATTGATATTCGGGAACGTCGCAGCGTTTTTGACAGAGCCTACGCCGGATTATCCGGGCCGGCGATTAAGCCGATCGCCCTGCGGATGGTCCATCAGGTGGCCCGGTCGGTGTCCATCCCGGTGGTGGGAATCGGCGGCATCTGCAGTGCCGAGGATATCCTCGAATTCATCATGGCAGGCGCCGCAGCCGTACAAATCGGTACGTACAACTTCATCAACCTCCGTGCGGGAGATACCCTGGCTGAAGAACTGATTCAACTGATGGAGAACGAGGGCATTCAATCCCTGGATGACATTCGAGGCATTATTTGACGGATGCTCAACTTCCTGAAATTCAGCATGCTCGCCTGGACATGAAGCACCGCGTCAGTTTGTGATTTTTTTCACCGATAACTATTCTTTTTCAGAATACAATGAACTCAAGAACAATATTTGTGAAGTAATTCACAAAATTATAGGAGGAAACCAGAATGAAAAGGACACTCTCTCTATCCCTCTCCGTCATGTTGATGTTCGCGCTGCTCGTAGGCTGCGGAGGCAACGGAGACAAAGAGCCTGTCACCACGGACAAACCGGCAGAGAGCCAAAACACGGATAATGCCGGAAACGCGGAGCAACCGGCCCAAGAAGGAACGGCCCTGCAGGACGGCTTATATTACGCCGAAGGCGAATTTGCCGAGGATTCCGGCTGGAAGGAACTCGTCGCGATTAAAGTCGAAGGCGGTAAAATCGTCAGCGCCAATTGGAACGGTCTTCATAAGGACGGCGGGTTGGACAAAAAGACATTTTCCGAAAAAGGCTTCTACGGCATGAAGGAAAAAGGCGGCGCTCAAGCGGAATGGCATGAGCAGGCAGCCAAGATGGAGGAATACCTGGTGGCTCAGCAGTCGGTTGAAGGGCTCGCCTTGAACGACGAAGGCCGAACGGATGCCGTATCCGGGGTGTCGATCCATGTCAACGGTTTTACGGAACTGGCAGCAAAAGCACTGGCCGCGGGACCTGTTGAAGCAGGACCATACAAAGACGGCAGCTACCACGCGGAAGCGGCTGACTTCGATGCCAAATCCGGCTGGAAGGAAACCGTCGACGTTACCGTAATTAACGGGAAAATCGCCGCAGTCAGCTGGAACGGCGTTCATAAAGACGGAGGCACCGACAAAGTCACCCGTTCCAAATCGGGCGAGTACGGCATGAAGAACGGCGGGGCTCAATCCGAATGGCACGAGCAGGCTTATCAAGCCGAGCAGTATTTGATCGAAAAGCAAGATCCGCAGGCCATCGTAACGGGTGAAGACGGCAAAACCGATGCCATCTCCGGGGTATCCATCCACGTCAACGGATTCGTAGAACTGGCAGCGAAGGCGCTCGAAGGCGCCAAATAAGCCACAAGTACGATAGAAAGAAGACAACTATTCCTTGAGGGGAGATTCGCATGAAACAGATTATCGTGCTGGGCGGCGGATACGGCGGTATACTTACCGCCAAGAAGCTGGCTAAACGACTGCGCAAACAGAAGGATTTGCGGATAACGCTCATCGACCGCAAGCCGTATCATACGCTGCTGACCGAGCTTCATGAAGTGGCCGCCAACCGGGTCGAGGAGGATTCCATCAAAATCGACCTGAAAAAAGTATTTTCCGGATTCCGGAACGTGGACGTGGTGCTGGATGAAATCGGCGGCATCGACTTTGACGGCCAAACGCTCCAGGGAGAGAAACGGACCTACAACTACGACTATTTAGTCATCGGTACAGGCAGCAAGCCGACCTTCTTCGGCATACCGGGTGCGGATCAACACGCCTTTACCCTGTGGTCTTACGATGATGCGGTCCGCCTGAAAGAACATACCCTGAATATGTTCCGCAAAGCGGTTCTTGAGCGCAACCCGCAGGTCCGCAAGGAAATGCTGACCTTCGTCGTTGTCGGCGGCGGATTCACCGGCGTGGAAATGATCGGCGAGTTGGCCGAGTTCACGCAGCAGTTATGCAAGGAATTCTACGTGGATCCAAGCGAGGTTACGCTTCACGTTGCCGACATGGTCGACAAGATCCTTCCAATCCTGCCGGAGCCGTTAATACGCAAAGCCGAGAAGCGGCTGCGCAAAATGAACGTCAACATCATCACCGGCTCCAAGATTACGGAGGTTAAGCCGGACGGCGTTACCGTCGGCGGCAGCGACATCAAATCCCGCACCGTTATTTGGACCGCGGGGGTGGAAGGCTCCGATGTGGTCGGCAGCATGGATGTCGAGCAAAAAGGCCGCAAGCGGATTTTGACCAACGACAAGCTTCAAGTTCCTGCTCATCCGAACGTATACGTCGTCGGGGACAATATTTTCTACATTCCTGAGGGCGCGGCTGCACCCGTACCTCAAATGGTGGAAAACGCGGAACTCGCGGCCCCGGTCATTGCGCATAACATCGTCGCTGAAATATCGAACAAACCGATGAAATCCTACAAGCCGACGTTCCACGGTACGATGGTCTGTATTGGCAGCCGCTACGGGGTAGCCAACGTCGGCGTGCCGGGCCATATGTTCAGGCTCAGCGGCTTCCCGGCCATGCTGGTCAAACATCTGATCAACATGCTCTATCTGTTCCAGGTTTGCGGCTTCAACAAGGTATATCATTATATGCTGCATGAATTCTTCCATGTCCGGAACAACCGCAGCTTCGTGGGCGGGCATTTTGCCAAACGCTCGCCGAATTTCTGGCTCGTTCCGCTGCGGATTTTTGCCGGATGGATGTGGCTGTCCCAAGGGTGGGATAAGATTCATAAGATCATTGACGATCCGAATAAAATGTTCCTCATTCCTGCCAAAGCAGCCGACGGCGTAAGCGCAGCTTCCGCTGCAGGCGCCGATGCAGCCGGAGCCGGAGCGGCAGACGCGGTATCCGCCGCCTCCGCTTATACCGCAGAAGCGGTCACAGCCCTTCCGGTGCCGGATTTCTTGAAATCCATCGTCGACTGGTCGATGGACCTGATGTTCTATACCGGAGACGGCGGCTATACTTCGCTTGCCTATGTGTTTCAGACCTCGATGGTATTGGCTGAGCTGATCGTCGGCATCCTGCTGATCGTCGGATTGTTCACGGCACCTGCAGCCGTAGCCAGCGTCGCCATGGGCGCCATGGTTTGGGTATCGGGTATGGCGCCTAACGAGATGCTGTGGTACCTGGCAGCAGGAATCGCCTTGATCGGCGGATCGGGCAGCACGTTCGGACTTGACTACTATGTGTACCCTTGGCTGAAAAAGGTGTGGAAGCGAATACCGATCGTAAGGCGCTGGTACGTGTATACGGACTAATTCTTCTCTATTCAATAGAACGGCTGATCGTATCGCGCTTTGACGAATCAAGCTCAAGCCCTAACCGTTCTGCCGGCATTCACACTCTGATCAACACGAGCCTTCCGGAAGGAGTCAATAACGATGGATATGAAGCTATTACAGGATACGATCGACCTGCTTCGGTCGCATATCGATTCCGGAACGGATATCGATTGGATGGAGATGGATAACAGACCGGTGAGGGACATCGCCGATATGCTCAACGCTTATGAACTCGCCTATTCACGCAAAATGACGGTGCTGGCTTGCTGCATCCTGATTCATACTGCGCTAAACAAGCATGGCAAGCTGCAAGCGAAGGATAACGAGAGACTGACGCGTTTGCTGCTGGACGGCGATTATTTGACCGGACTCATGTACCGGATAGCCGTCAAGCGAAAGGAATGGAAGCTGCTGTCCCGGCTTCTCCCCTTTCATAAGCGCATGCAGCTCAGCCTGCTCAAGAACGTTTCACCCGAAAGGATATTCAACGAGCTTAAGCGCGAAATCCGCAGCTATCTGGAGCAGCGGAGCGCGTAAGGAGCCATCCATGGAAAGGGGCGCGGATACAGATGAACCTTCATAACCGAATCGGAGTGGATCTCGCTTCCTTCGATCGCCTGCTCCGGGAGGTCGTCAGCTCAGACCGCGACCTCCCCCCTTCCTCCGTGGTGCTGAGCAGCGTCATGGATCTCATTAATGCCGGCGGCAAGCGGCTGCGCCCGCTTATGGTCGTGCTCGGCAGCCGTTTCGGGGAAAGCGGCCATGAGCCGGCCGTCATGAAAACCGCCGTACTGCTTGAATATCTGCACATGGCCTCGCTGGTGCACGATGACATTATCGATCAATCCGATATGCGACGCGGCATGCCGACCCTGCACGAGACGACCGATGTCCAGACGGCGGTGCACATCGGCAACTACATGATTGCCCGTGCCATCGAATGGGCCGCCGGTCATCCGGGCGGCGACCCGGACGGGAACAGCGAAGACGTCTCCGAAGACGAGGCCTACCGATTAGCCGAGCTTGCGGCGCTGGTCACCGAGCTCTGCATGGGAGAATACGATCAGCTTCAACACCGCTTCGACTTCGGACTGACGATGGAGCAGTATTTGGAGAAAACGCGCTGCAAAACGGCCCTGTTGATGGCCCACTGCCTGAAAGCGGGCGCGGAAGCAGCCCATGCGGATGCCGGAACCGCTGAACGGCTCTTTCAATTCGGGGAGTCGCTCGGCATGGCCTTTCAAATCCGGGATGACCTGCTCGATTTCACGAAGCCCAGGGAGGCCATCGGCAAGCCGGCTGGCGCAGACCTGCGAAACGGCAACATTACGCTGCCGGTGCTTTACGCCCTAAACGATCCTGCCCTTGCACCTAGAATCAGGCAGCTCGGCCCTCATTCCGCCGCGGCAGACATGGATGACGTCATCCACCGCATCGCCGCAAGCAGCGCGATCGAGCAGAGCGAAGAGCTTGCCCGTTCCTATGCGGAACATGCCCAGCGCATGATCGGCGACTTCGCGGATCACCCGGCTCAGCATGATCTGCAGGCATTGCTCCATTATTTCCTGCCCTAAAGACAGACATGAAGCCATATACTCCAAACGAACAGGGATACGTCCATCATGGATGCATCCCTGTTCGATATGAAAGGATGTTTAATAGACATGCATCGCACACGAATCTGGCGGTGGCGAATTGCGCTGACGGCCTTCCTGCTCCTGCTTGCTGCCGGGGGCTTCATGCTATTCAGGACATCTCCTCTTGCGGAACAGGAGACCGTTGACACGCAAGTGAGCTCCATCGCCATTTTTGCGCTCAAGGGCTGCGGCGGCTGTTCCAAGGCGCTGGGCGTCATGGAGCAGATGGAAGCAACCTCGCCGGACTACCGTTACCAGTATTTCAGCATTTCGGAGGATACGGAAGCCGTTAACCGGTACGGTATTACGGAGCACCCGACCATCCTGTTCCTGAACGCTCAGGAGGAAGAACTCGGAAGACTGACCGAAGATATATCAAGCGACGTGATCCTGAGGGAGCTGGAAGATATCGCTGTGAACGGTACACGTCAGCCCAAGGGAACGATTCTCTCGGCCATCCCCAGCACGATGCCCAGCGTAACCCTCCATGCCTATGACCCGCATACCGGTTTATTCACGCGGGTATCCCAGTACGTGCAGACGGATACCTCCGTCAGCTATCCCAAAGTCAGTGCCATGACGATGCTGACCCAGCTTTCGGATCTGCTGCCGCCTGAACTTGAAAGTGCCATCCCGGCCGGCGTAAACTTCGTAGAAATCCGAACCGAACACGGGGTGACCGTGGTGGAGCTGTCCCCATCGTTTCGTGCCTTTACCGGCTCCGAGGAGGGAGAACGGACGGTAGAAGCCATTGCGCTTACGCTGCAAACCTTTGAAGGCGTGAACGGCGTTCAAGTGGTAAGCGGCGCGTATCGCAGCGACATCCTCTATGCGGAAGCCCTTGCTGGCCGTTCCGACGGCAAAACCGACTACCTGCTGCATCCCGATACGCCTCTACCACATATGTCCAGCGTGAAGGAATACAATGCAGCCATCCTCCATGCCAGCCACTTGGCCTTCATGCCCTGCTTCTGCGGATGCGGCGATGCCGGCCATAGCAGCAACCTCAATTGCTACTATGCTCAAGAGGAAGACGGCAGGCTCACGCCAACCACGCACGCGAAATTCTGCCAAACCTGCTTGGACGTTACGAACATGTACCTGGACGGCAGGCAGCAGGGGCTGAGCCTGAAGGAAATCCGGCAGTCCGTGGACCGGGCCTACGAGGGGATCGAGCCGACGGATACACCGATGCCGATGAATGAATAGGTATGACAAAAACACCGTTCCGTAAAGGATCGGTGTTTTTTATCTATATTTTCTATGAGATGCATTGTAAAACTTACAAAAAAGATGGTCAAATCCCAGTTCACTGATATAATTCCCATATTATAACTTTACGGCAGACATGCATCTCATCTATGATTTGACTGGGTAAATCATCCACCTTATGGGATACGCCAAAATTAAAAATCAGCAGATTAGAGGAGACGTATTACAACGTGATCAGAACATACCTAAGCTTTTTTACACTGGCATTGCTGTTTCTTATGTTTACCCATGAAGAGACGGAAGCCTCCAGCCAAAAAGTTAGTTTGACCCTCCCTAACGGGGCCAGCTACTATGGTGAAGTGAAGAACAACAAACCTCACGGAAAAGGCACGATGCGATGGGGACCTTCCAAAGTATACAGCGGCGAGTGGTACCATGGGCAAAGATCCGGTACAGGCAAATACATATCGGACAAGCTTCCCGAGGATATGAAAATCGTCTACGAAGGGGAATGGCGAAACGATCGTCCTAACGGAACGGGAATTCGGAGCGAAAGCAACCCTGATCTTGAATTTCATGTAATCTCGAAGGGCATTTTCAAGGATCATGACTTGCTGTCAGGTTATACCGTGATGCAATCCCTGGACATCCTTTGGTTTGAATACCGGAATGGGAACACTCTCTTGGAGTTTTCCGTATCGGACCAGGAGCAGGCAAATGAATTGATGCAATCCAAATTGGCCCGCGGCCGCATTCAACTGCTGAATTATTACAAAAGGGATAAGTTCACGCCTGACTACAAAGGGTTCGCATATGCAAACGAGATGGAGGACTACGGGAGTTCCGTCAGCGAAGGCGTATATCGAACGGGTGACTACGGGGTGATGGAGCTCTATACTGGACTGAATCAACGCTTCGAGGACGAAGAGTACTATAGAGTAGAGGATTACAAGAACGGGAGACTCGTCTCTGCAAGAGAAGTACCGGAGAACGGACGGTTTGCCAGGATCGTTCAAGGGAAAATCAATAACAAGAAGCATGTCCTTCAGCCTTATCTAGGTGAATTCTCAAAGCTATTAAAAGACATTGAAAACGAATCAGAGCCAGAAGGCTGCAGCAACTCGTCCACCAGCGTTTGCGGGACCTTTCCTATCCAATTCGAGTAACAATGAACCACAAACCGCAGTCCTTAAGGACTGCGGTTTTCATGCTCTTCAGACCGCCGTTACAGCAGCGCGGCTGCGGCCACGGGCAGCAGAAATGCCGCCACGAATAACGTGTCCGCCCGCTTCCATACAAACGTCCTGAACCTGCTTCGCCGCGCACCCAGGCGATAGCCCCGGGCCTCCATGGAATCGGCCAGCCCGATCGCGCGCCGGAAAGCGCCTGTCGTTACCGGGACCAGCAGGGCAATGATCAGCCGCGCCTTCTCCCTCAGCGGGCGGGATGACAGGTCCAGTCCCCGGGACTGCTGGGCCTTCCACAGCCGCTCGGCTTCCTCGAAGATGGTCGGTATGAACCGGAGGGCAATGCCGAGCATCAGCACCAGCCGATCCGTCGGCACTCCGATGCAGGTCAGCGGCCGCAGGAGGCTGCCGAGCCCCTGGGCCAGCTGCTCCGGCTGGGTCGTGAAGGTCAGCACCGCCGCCAGCATGATGAAGAGTCCCATCCGCGAAGCGGACACGATCCCTTTTTCCAATCCGCCGGCATATACCTTGAACGCGCCCACATCCAGCAGTTTCCCGCCTCCCGCATCATAAAGGATGTGAAATACCAGGATGAACAACAGCAGGAACATCAGCGGTTTCATGGCTCTGATGTAATAGCGGTACGGGATGCGCGTGGTCCGGATCACCACCGCAGTGAACAGCAGCAGCGCGAGTACCCCCATATATCCGTCAACCAGGAACACCGCCACCATAAAGAGCGGCATGGCCGCCGTCTTGGCGCGGGGATCCAGACGGTGAACCCATGAATCGCCTTCCATATATCGGCCCAGGATGATTTTTCGTTTCATGTCGGCTCCCTCCTATCTCCTCTGCCTAGCCCTGCCGGCCCTGTCCTATGATCCCAGCAGTTCCGCATACCATTCCGCCAATGCTGCCGCATCCGGAAGCATTTCCGCAGGTTCGAGTCCAAGCTGTGCGGCCAGCATACCCGCCATCCGCATGGAGGAAGGAGCCATCAGGCCTCCCTGCTCCAGCACCTCCTGCCGGTGTACGAGCTCCCCGGCCTTTCCTTGAAACAGGACCTTGCCGTCCTTAATTACCACGAATTCGTCGGCAAAGGCCACGATTTCCTCCAATCGGTGAGTGACGACGAGGACGGTTTTGCCTTGCGTCCTCGTTAATCCATGCAGCTGCTGCATCAGATCCTCCCGGCTGGCAGGATCGAGGGAGGCCGTTGGCTCATCCAAAGCCAAAATGTCGGGATCGGCCGCCAATACGGCCGCGACCGCCGCTTTCCGCATTTGGCCCGAGCTTAGCTTGAAGGGACTCTGCCCCAGCAGCTCCTCATCCAATCCGACGAAGGATGCCGCTCTGCGGACCGCCTCTGCGGCTTCAGCTGGACTCCGTCCGAAATTAAGGGGTCCGAACAAGAGATCCTTCTCCACCGTTTCTTCAAACAGCTGCTGCTCCGGATATTGAAACACCAGGCCGACCCGCTGCCGCAGCCCGGCGGGAATTTTCTTGCCGTCGCCCGATTCAAGGCGGAAATCCAAAATGCGAATCAGGCCGTCATCCGCCCGAATCAAACCGTTCATATGCTGGAGAAGCGTTGATTTCCCCGAGCCCGGCGCACCGAGGACGGCAATCATTCGGCCTTCCTCCAGCTCCAGATTCAGGCCGTCAAGCCCAAGAATAGGACTCATCCCCCGGTCCCGGTAGCGGTAAGAAACCTCTTCGAATGATATGACCATAATGCCTCCAGCACCTCCTTCTCCCTGACCAGCTCGCCGATATCGATTCCTCTCGCTTTCAGCTCCCTGCACAGCTGGAGGGCAAAAGGCGCCTTCAGCCTGCACTGCCGCAGCAAGTCGTCCTGCAGAAGCAGCTCCTTTGGACTGCCGTCCGCTGCCACCATGCCGCCGTCCAGCACGACCATCCGGTCGGCTTCGGCCATCTCCTCCACATCATGGGTGATGGAGATGAGCGTGTACCTGCCTTCGGCGTGCATGGCCCGCATCAGGCCCAGCAGCTCATGCTTGGCCTTCTCATCCAGCATGGAGGCCGCCTCGTCCATGACAACGATGGAAGGCTCCATCGCCAGCACGGCAGCGATGGCCGCCCGCTGCTTCTGTCCGCCGGACAGAGTGGCCGGATGCCGTTGGAGCAGATGGACGATATCCAGCCGCTCCGCATAGGTTCGAATCCGCTGCTGCATTTCTTCCCGGCTCAGGCACAGATTTTCCAGGCCAAACGCGATATCATCCTCTACGGTGAGGCCGACAAACTGATCGTCCGGGTTGGGAAACACCATGCCGATATGACGGCGAATGTCGCCCAGCGTGCGGCCGTTCAGCTCCAGCCCATCGATCAGAATGCGTCCCCGGCTCATGAGGAGCAGGCCGTTCAACAGCCGAATGAGCGTGGACTTGCCTGCCCCATTTCTTCCGGCGATGCATACCCACTGTCCATGGGGGATCGCCAGCGAGACATCTTTGAGCACGTTCGTACAGCCCTGCCCGTAATATACATGCTTAAGCTTTACTGCATGCTCTGACTTATCGGTTATGCCCGCCATGCCTAACGCCTCCCCCTTAGCTTTCTGTGTGAAACATGCCGAACGGATCAATACGCCGCAGGGATTCGATCAGATATTTTGCGGCCCATCCGACGAAGATCCCGGTCACCACGCCCGCCCCGAGCAGAAAGGGCAGGTAATAATAAATTTTTGCCGTTCCCAATACCAGCGAGGCTGCCGTCAATTGCCCGATATTATGAGCGATGCCGCCAGCGATGCTCACGCCGGTTAAGCTGAAATTGCTCCCCCCGAGCCTCAGCATGACATACATCACCAGATAACTCGCCAGAGCGCCGAACATGCTGAACAGAAAGGTCGAGAAGCTGCCGAGTATAAAGGCGGTCAACAATGTTTTTAAGACAATGAGCCACAGGGCATCCCTGCCCCCAAGGCAGACCAGACAGGTCAGAACCATAATATTGCCGAGCCCCAGCTTGGCGCCGGGTATCGTGACCGCGAACGGAATCAGGGCTTCCACAATGCCCAGCACCACCGATAATGATGCGCAGATGGCGATCACGACCAGCTTGCGGAGCGCATACGGATCAGGAGACAACGGCATCCGGCTCACTTCCTTTAATTTGTTCTCCGGTCACTTCCACGAACACGCGATTAGGCAGACATACGATGGTGCCATGGATGTCGTGAACGTGGCCGAACCCGATGCAGAGCTGATCCGGACAATCCGACTCCACCATCTCGATCCCTTCGCGCGAGATCCTCAAGAGGTTGTATCCCCGCTCCGTCCGGATTTCTATGTCTCGGGGCTCTTCCGTCAGCGCCACCGTATCATAATGCTTTCCGTTCACCTCGATCATGGCATAAGTTCCCTTTGCCGTTCCGTCTTCCCCCATAAACTTGGATATTCCAAACCAGGCGACAGCCGCTATCAGCACAAGCGCTATTCCAATATCTCCGCGTTTCATCAGCATCTCTCCACTTCGCTTTGCTTATCTTCATTATCAGGGCTGCACCAAGTGCCAGAAATGATTTTTCTCACATTCAGCGGGATAAGGGTCTGATACGCTGAGATCATCGGAACTCGATGCAAAAACAGCATCAGAATTCGAAGAGGAGGCACTATCATGTATAGGAAGTTTCTTTCCCGCGGCAGCCTGTTGATCATGCTCGCCCTGCTGATGACGGGAGCGATCGGCTGCACAACCAAAGCGGATCAGAAGACAGCCGCCAGCACCGAACCGGCAGCCGAACGTTACTTTATATTCGATACCATTGTAAGTCTCCGTGTTTACGATGAACGGATGACACCCCGGCATTTCGACGAGGTTAAGGCTCTGCTGGAACGGATCGACCAGCGTATGAACCGGCAACTGGCCGGCAGCGAGATCGATCAGGTCAATCAAGCGGCGGGCAAATCCGAGGTCGGCGTTTCGGAAGAGACCTTCAAGGTGGTCCAGACCGCTATCGATTACGCGGCGGCTTCCGGCGGACATTTCGAACCGACCGTAGGCCCGCTTGTGGATCTCTGGGGCATTGGAGGCGAACACCCCGCTGTACCGAAGAAAGATGAGCTGACTGCCGCCATGCAGCGAATGAACTACAAGGATGTGATTTTAAATCCGGCATCGCACGCCATCCGGCTGGAGAAGGAGGGAATGTCGCTGGATTTAGGCGCCATCGCCAAAGGATATGCCGCAGATGTCATCGCGGACTATTTGCAGCAGCAGGATTTTCGCTCCGCCATTATCGACCTCGGGGGCAACATCCTGGCCATGGGTTCGAAGCCTGACGGCTCGCCGTGGAACATCGGCATTCAGGACCCCGGTAAAGATCGCGGGCAATCCCTGGGGACGCTTGAAGTCGTCAATAAGACGATCGTGACCTCCGGCGTGTACGAGCGTTTCTTCGAAGCAGAGGGAAAAGTGTATCACCATATTCTGAGCCCCTTCACCGGTTATCCGGTCGATAACGACCTGCTCAGCGTAACGATCGTGACCGACACGTCCATGGACGCCGATGCCATGTCGACTTCCGTCTTTTCGCTTGGGCTTACGGAAGGTCGGCAGTTCGTCGAGAGCCGGGATGACGCCGATGCCATTTTCGTCACCACCGACCATCAAATCTATCTCACCTCAGGTCTGACGGATACATTCAAACTGACGAATGACGATTATCAGCTTGCCGAATAAGTTACGAAAAGGAGAAGATCGTATGAAACAGAATCGAGCTGCAAGGTCCGATGCGAAGGATGGAGGGCTGTTTCCTGCGGGCACTTCCTCCGTCTTTTCGCCGCCGCATCTCGCTTTAATCCGGGAAATGGCCGAGCCAATCGGTTTGTTTGCCGGCGATTGTCTGTATCAGGAGAACGATCCTGCCGACCGGCTGTACTTCGTAAACCGGGGAAGCCTGAAGGTATCCAAGCTGCTGGAAGGCGGATTGTCGGCAACCTTGTCGCTCCACATCCCGGGCGATCTGTTCGGTGAGCCCGATCCGTTCGGACGAGCCGTGCATCATTTCGAAGCCAGGGCCATGGAGGATAGCGAGGTCGGCGTCGTGCCCCAGACCGAGCTGGATAAAATCATCCGCATCAACGGCGATTTTGCCGTGGAATATATGGGCTGGATGGCGCTTATGCAGCGTACCACGCAGAGCAAACTGCGCGATCTGCTGCTGCATGGCAAATCCGGCGCCCTATGCTCTCTGCTGCTGCGGCTGTACAATATGTACGGCACCGGCTGGAGCGTCAAGGATACCCGAGCCATCATCGGCAAGCGGATCACGAATCTGGAGATGGCGGAGATGATCGGCTCTACTCGCGAAAGCGTCAACCGTATCTTGAACGAGCTTAAGGATCTTGGCGTGATTTCTACCGAGCGGGGGCGCATCGTTCTGAATGACCCCGCCTATTTGCGGAATATTTGCCACTGTGAGGACTGCCCTAAAGAGATTTGCCGAATGTAACGGACATCGACAAAAAACCTCTGAATGGAACACGGAGTCAACAGCAGTACTCTAACCCGTATCTAAACAGAGGTTTCTTATTCTCATGGCCCCTTTCATGAATTTCATTTACACGCCAGCACCCAAGGATTCGTGATCACCACATGATTCCATTACCCGCTCTAGAAAAACGAATTCTCTCCTGAAATGATACTGCCGTCTGATTAACGACCTCCCTTCAAGCATGCAGAGGTTGGGCAAACATTCGAAATTTCCACATGAAAACTGCGCTAATTCTCGGTGTATCATGACTCCGCCTTGCGCGCTATGATGGAGTTGGATTAACGGTTTAAGGGGAACGCACACTTTTTGCATGTATATCTGAGAGCGTTTCCATTCCAACTCTGCTTAGAAATGAGGTTTTGCTCATGAAATATCCGTTCCAGGATCCGGATCTGCCGCTGGAAGAGCGGGTTCACGATCTGGTATCCCGATTGACCTTGGACGAAAAAATCGAATTAATGTGCCAATACCAGACGGAAATCCCCCGTCTCGGCGTGCAAAAATATAAGCATGGCACCGAAGGCGCACACGGCGTGGCATGGCTTGGCGAAGCGACCGTCTTTCCGCAAAACACCGGACTTGCGTGCACGTGGAATCCCGGGCTGATGCGTGAAATCGGCTCGGTCATCGCAGAGGAAGCCCGGGTCTATTACCAGCGCGACCGGGCCATCAACGGACTCACCATCTGGTCGCCGACAGTGGATCTGGAACGCGATCCCCGGTGGGGACGAACGGAAGAAGCCTACGGGGAAGACCCGCACCTGACCGGGGAGCTATCCACCGGGCTGGTGAAGGGCATGCAGGGAGACCATCCCTTCTACTACAAAACGGTAGCTACCCTGAAGCACTTCTACGGCAATAACAATGAAGCCGACCGCGGCAGCGCCTCGGTAAGCATCGATCCGAGGAACAAGCGCGAATATTATCTGAAGGCTTTCGAGGCTCCGTTCCGGGAAGGGAAAGCCGGTTCCATGATGACCGCGTATAACGGCATCAACGGCACGCCGTGCAACCTGAACCATGAAGTGAACGATATCGTCAAGCAGGAATGGGGCATGGACGGATTCGTCGTAGGGGACGCGGGTGACGTGCTGGGTACCGTCATGGACCATCATTATGTCGCTTCCTACGCAGAGGCCGTTGCGGGTTCCGTCAAAGCCGGAATCGACAGCATCACCGACGATCAGGACATCTCCTTCCGCGCTCTCCGCGATGCTTTGGAGCAAGGATTGCTTGAGGAGCAGCATCTGGACCATGCCCTCCGCAATACCTTCCGCGTCCGCTTCCGCCTTGGCGAATTCGACCCGGAGGAGCGGAATCCCTACAGCCGCGTACCGGAGACGAAGCTCTGCGCGCCGGAGCATGCCGAATTATCTCTTCGAGCCGCCCGTGAGTCGATTGTGCTGCTGAAGAATGACGGTTTGCTGCCCCTTCCGCGTGATCCGTTCAAATCCGCGGCCGTGATCGGACCGCTCGCCAACGAAGCGTTCACGGATTGGTACAGCGGCACGCCTCCCTACCGGATTACGCCGCTTCAGGGCGTGCAGGCCAAAGCGGGAGACCGCAACGTTCAATTCCATACGGGATTGGATCAGGTGCGCCTTCGTTCTGCCGTCAGCGGCACGTATGTCGCCCTGTCTTCCGAGGAGCAGGGCATCCTGTTTGCAGGCACGTCAGCATCCGCCGATGCCGCCGTATTCGAGCGAAACGACTGGGGCTGGGGCTCTGTCACGCTCCGCCTGGTCGGCAGCGGCAAATTCGTAACCGAAACGGAGACGGGACTGCAAGCAGCGGCCGACGAAGCTCGCGGCTGGTTCGTGAAGGAGGCTTTCGGCTTCGAAGCGTTGCCGGATGGAAGCTTCCTGATGAAAAACTGGGAAGGCAAACCGATCCTGCTCGATGAGCATGGCCGGCTTGTTGTTGGCGGCATCGAGGAAACGGGAACGCCGTTTACCATCGAAACGGTAAAGGACGGCATCGCTGAAGCCGCTGCAGCGGCAGCATCGGCTGAAACCGCCATCGTCTTCGTGGGAAACAGCCCGTTCATTAACGGCAAGGAAACGATCGACCGACCCGACATCACCCTTCCGCCTGCACAGCAGGCCTTGATACAGGCGGTGTTCGAAGCTAATCCCCATACGGTGGTGGTCATCGTAGGCGGGTATCCGTTCGCGGTGAACTGGGAACAGGAGCATGTGCCGGCCATCCTCTTTACGTCTCACGCCGGGCAGGAGCTGGGCCACGCGGTGGCCGACGTTCTGTACGGAGATTATAATCCGGGCGGCCGCTTAAACATGACGTGGTATAAGTCAACCGAACAGCTTCCGGACATCATGGATTACGACATTATCAAAGGGAGGCGGACCTATCAATATTTCGAGGGGGATGTACTGTACCCGTTCGGTCACGGCCTCAGCTATTCCCGCTTCCAATACAGCGGTCTATCGCTTAGCCGTCCGCAGATCACGGCCGAAGGCAGCGTAACCGTCACCGTTGCGGTTAGGAACGAGAGCCAGCTGGCCGGGGATGAGGTGGTTCAGCTGTATGTGAAGGCTGACTCCTCCCGCGTCATTCGTCCTCTCAAAACGTTGAAGGGCTTCCGCCGCGTTCATCTGGCTCCAGGCGCTTCGGAAACGGTAACCTTTCAGCTCAAAGCCGAGGATCTGGCCTTCTGGGATGTCACCCGGGAGCGTTACTGCGTGGAAAGCGGGACCTATACGCTCATGGCTGGACCATCCTCCGGCCGGCTGCCGGTCACCGCAGTCCTTCAAGTCGAAGGAGAAACGATCCCGCCACGCACGCTGCGGGAGCCTGTTCGAGCAGTGAATTATGACGACTACCAGGGTGTCTTCCTCGATGAATGCCGCGAAGGCGGCGAAAGCATCCGTTTAATCGGCGACTCGGGATGGATCGCCTTCCATGACGCCGATCTCGGCGATTCTCCGGCCACGTTCGAGGCCAGGGTGAGCGGACATATCAAGGGCGGCGACATCGTCGTTACGACCGGCAGCCCGGATGGCCCCGCAGCCGGAAGCTGCAGGGTCCTGCCGACCGGAGGGCGCCAGGCCTGGACGACGGTTCAGGCCGATCTGACGGGGTTAGCAGGACGGGCCGACGTCTTCCTATTCATGAAAGGCGAGGTGCAGATCAGCTGGTTCCGCATAGCTTAAGCCGCCAGCGATCTAGTGATAACCCTCTGTAATATGCTTAATCGACGGTTCTAACGAGCCTGTCAGCGGCACCCTATCTTACAGATATCCATAGAACATCTGCCCTACGTTTTATACGATGGGCAGATGTTCTTTTTTGTTAGAATGAAGTCAATCCGAAAATATAAGAAAATGTCTCCGCCTTCGTTATAAGGCCACCTCCGCAAAAAAATATGAACCCTTTCCAAGGGTCATTTGTTTATTAGACATAACGCAAAGAAAGGAGTGCCTTGGATTGACGGAACGCGAGTTATTCGATTCATACAACAAGGACGTGTACCGTACCTGCTACTACATGCTGCGGAACGCCCAAGATGCGGAAGATCTCTGCCACGACGTATTCGTCACCGTATTTCGCCAGGATTGGAGAAGCGTAGAACATACACGCGCCTGGATCATGCGCATCGCGATGAATCACTGCCTGAACCTGCTTAGAAGGAATCAGACCCAGCGGGAAAAGCAAAGCCAGGTCGCTTGGCTCCACGAGCAGACCGCGGCATCGGTTAAATCCGTGGACACCATCGTATTGGAAAAAGCAGCGGCGGCGGAATGGGAGAGCCTGCTGCGGCAGCTCCCGGACAAGCTGATGGCCGTGGTCACGCTCCGCTATATTGGCGAGCTGTCGATGGCGGAAATTGCCGAAACGTTGAAGATCCCTGTAGGAACGGTTAAATCAAGGCTTCACAAAGCATTGAAAATCATGCGCAAAAAGCTCGAGCATCATAACGGCTTTTGGCTGAAGGGGGAGAAACAATTTGGAACGTTTTGAGAATACTCTGAAAAATCAGATGAACACAGCGAATAACGTGTCTTATCCTGATTTTGACCGGATGTGGAGCAGCATACAGCAGGACGAATTGAAGGTGGCCGGAGGGGAATCGACTCCGCTTCGTCCGCGTAAGCGAAAGCGAATTGCGATCATTACCGGGATATCCGTCGCCCTGATGGCTACGCCGGTCTATGCAGCCTTGAATTATGACTGGTCCCATCTTCTGTCTTACAAGGCCGGGATCCAGACTGCGTTAGAACAAGGGCTTGGCCAGGCAATTGAGAAATCCGTTACGAAGGATGGCATCACGCTAACGGTGCACACGGCGTTTATCGATGAGAACCGCACGTTCCTGCTCTACAGCCTGGATCCTGGCTCGAAGCGGGCCGGCGAACAAATCGCTTTTGATCGAATCGGGCTTAAAGATAAGGAAGGCCATTCCGTCGAGGGTCATTATTCGCATCAGTGGAGCGAGGAGTTAGGCGTATTCCAGGGGTATTTCGAGACCGATTGGGTTGCTGAGGGCCAGATCGCGGATATCGAGTTTGCGATGGAGAATATTCGTTTTACCGGCGATGGAAAACAGTCCATTCCTTACGACCCTCAAAACCCGAATACGCAGGTATTCCCCATTCAAAAGGATGGCATTGACAGCGTGACCCTGCAGTCCTTCGAGCAGGCCGAAGGCAATGTCCTGCTTCAATCGGCCATTAGATTTACGGACCCTGAAATGAACAGCAGAAGCTGGGTGCGAATTCAAGCAGCCGATGACAAGAATGAGATGATTAAGGAGGTTAAACCTTCTACTTTCGGAACTCCGGCAGCCACCGGAGAATACCTGAGCCAGCAAATATTCAAGTCCGATTCCCTGCGTGCGGAAGGTACGACATTCCAGTTGGCTTATGATCGCACGCTGCAAAGCGTCGATGATACCTGGAGCTTGAATATGGCTCTATCCAAGAAACAAATGGCCAACGGCACATGGAAGGACGTGCTGAATATCCCTGTAGATCAGGTGCCTGGCGAATCGAAGATCCATGAAATGATCGTGACGCCAACCCAAGTCCGGCTGATCCTGACCCATAAGGAAAAGCATGCCCGTTTTCCATACATGGACTATCAGCTGGACGTAGGCGGAACGCTGTTAAGCGGAAGCATGTGGCATGTGCCCGGCCAGTCCAAGAAAACGGAGCTGCGCTTTGAAATGACCGGACTGGATGCAGCCTCTCTGGCGAACCGCCCCGTGTCTCTGGTCGCCAAGCACCGCGTCGATGAATTCGCCGGAGATAAGAATCCGATCCGCTTGACCGATATTTCGGCTGAGCATCAGACCTTAACGTCCAGCATCGCCGGCTATCCGATCACGTGGACCTATTACATGAAGGACCACAACCTCTATGTGGAATCCTTGAGCTCCGACCCGGCGTTCGGCGGCGTCAACCAGACTTATTATCTGGACGGCGAAGATCGGAACTATGGCATGCCGGCCATCATCGGCCTGCTCGGCGATGACAGCAATAAACATATGGACGTGTATAAGAATTTCGACAAGACCGAGCTCGAGGTTTATATTTGGAACTATACCACCCATAAGCGGGACGACGTCCTGCGCATTCCGCTCAAAACCGGAAAATAAACCTATACAGCGTTATAAACGATAAAGAAACCCCATGCAGAGGACGAAAACGTTACCCGGAGCAGCATTTCTGCCAAGAAATGCTGCCCCTTTCGTATCTTTCGTACCCCATCAATGAAGGGTTTCTTCTTTTTTTTCGTTCACATGTCACAATTCTGGGCGGCAGACTGTCATATTGGTGAACATCAACCATCAAACGTAAAGGGGAACTGAACATGGAACTGCGAATGAATTACCGGTCGGCCAATCCCGAAGCCTTCAAAACCCTGCTAGCCCTGGAGCAAGCGGCCCAAAAAAGCGGACTGGATCATAAGCTGTACGAGATCATTAAGCTCCGGGCGTCCCAGATCAACGGCTGCTCCTTCTGCGTGGATATGCATTCGAAGGATCTGCTCTCCATGGGCGAGAGCGTGGACCGCCTCCTTCTTCTGCCAATGTGGCGCGAAGTGCCGATCTATTCCGATGAGGAACGGGCCGTCATCGAATTGACGGAGTGCGTGACCAAGCTGTCCGAAGCCGGCGTTCCCGCCGAGGTATACGAACGCGTGCGCAAGCATTTTGACGAGAAGCAATTCGTCGATCTGGTCATGGCGATTACGACCATCAATGCCTGGAACCGGATCGGCGTTGCTACAGGGCTGTTCCCGGGCTGTTTTGATTAAACAGCTGCAATTTATCCGGATTGACCACAAGAAAGATCCGGCTGATGCGGGACAAATCGGGTTCCCACTCTGCCGTAAGCACCATGGAGACCCTGCCTTCCCGCTTCAGCAATACACCGGGCTCCCCATTGATGGAGACGGGTTCAAACCCTTCCCGAAACGAGCCTTTGGCAGACAATCCCTCGAAGAAAGCCCGTACCCGCTTCACGCCCAGTATCGGATTGATGGCTGCTTTTGCTTTGCCGCCGCCATCCGACAGCAGCGTAACCTCTTCCTTCAGGAAAGAGAGCAGCGGTTTAAAATTACCCAAATCGGACGCCCGCAGGAAGGCTTCAACGAAGCGTTCCTGCTTTTCCGTACGGGTCCCTTCTCCCACCGGCCTCTCCGTATGTCGGCCCATTTTTTGCTGGGCACGGCTGAAGGTCTTGCGGCAGCTGATCTCCGTCTTTCCAAGCATCTCCGAGATTTCATGATATTCGAGACCCAGCGTATCCTTGGCGATATAGATGGCACGCTCCAGCGGCGTCAGGCGTTGGAGCAGCACCAGATAGGCATAGCCGATATTCTCGCGGCGTTCCGCAGGATCGGACCGCTTTATCATGTCATAATCCAGCATCGGCTCCGGCAGCCAGGGGCCGGTATACGTTTCGCGCTGGCGCCTGGACGATTTCAGCAGGTTGATGCAGCGGTTCGTTGTCATTTTGGCCAAATATGCCTTCTCGTTTATCACCTCTCCCCGATCCATCTGCACGAATTGGGAAAAAACATCCTGCACGATGTCCTCGGCATCCGCCGCACTCCCCAGCATCCGGTAAGCCAGGCCGAACATCATCGGCTTGTATTCGATATAGATTTGATCCCATAACATCAGGCACACCTTCTTACTCTGTATATTGTCGGCAGTAAGCTACACCACATATAAGACAGATGAACACTACCGTCTGTGACATCAAGACGCCCTAATCCTACTCTATCCTATAGATCCCGATCTCTAAAAGGGGCAGTTTATCGGAGAGTTTGAGGGTCAACAAACGCTGCGTTCGCGATCCAATATGAACATTGTGGACAAGGTACGATAAATCTATCGACATTTGGGTAATTTTTAAATAACATATGGGATGACCTCACCACAAACGTAAAAGGTTTAAGAGCTTAGAAAGTAGGGAAACACATGAAAAAATCCACCCCTTTACGTCGCGTCGAATTCGGTTATTTTCTGCTGATTGCTCTTGCCATCGTCCAGCAGGCGTTATTATTTTGGCACATCCATGTAAACCAAAGTTTTACTTTCATGGAATTTATGTTTAGCGCCGGCTCGCTGGCCGCTTTACTTATCGGGTTCTTTCTGCCGGTCGGCGTTTCGACGGTTGCCGTTTTTGTGTATTTGGTCACGTATTTCGTCTGGTTGTCCACGCTGGCTCCAATCCACGCGCTTACGCTGTCCTGGATTTTGCTGCTGCCCGCCAATACCGCCATTGCCGTCTTCATTAAGCTGGCCCTCGTGCGAAGCCGAAGATTTATCCGCCGTCTCGAGCAACTGAGGAAAACCAACCCGGACATCGACATCGATACCTCGCTCGGCAGCAAGGAGGCTTTTGAAAGCACGCTGGTGAAACAAGCAAATCTGGCAAACCGGTACTCCGATCAATACGGATTCTGCATTATGATGTTCAAGCTCGATTTCCTCCCCCTGACCAGAGAAAACGTCGGCTCCCACCGCTTTGCCAGGCTGATTGTGGAATTGTCCAATACGATTCAGAAGCAGATCCGTTACGAAGACTATAAGTTCTCCATCGGCGAAGGGCGGTTTATCATTCTATGTCCGCTCACCAAGCCGGAATACCTCAAAAGCCTCATGGACCGCATCAAAGTCGCCATGATGAACGTCCCCTTCCGGGATAAAAAAGGCATGTCCCTCAAGCTAGTGGTAAGAGCCGGCGGCCTCGTATTCCAGAAAGAGCAGTTCAGCCGATACGAACATATCGATGATGTCATCTCCGCTTTAGAACGTAATACCGAGACCGACCTCATCGGTGAATATATTTAACGAAGTTATCATCACCTTGAAAAAGGAGGCTTGCAGCCGATGTCGTATACCCATTGGTTTATCCCTCTATGCATCGGGGTCAGCATCGTGTTCTCCACCGCCATCATGATACTGACGATCGCAACCTTAAGCTTCCGTTCGAAAATCAAACGAAAGTACGATCGGGGGAAGTTTAGTGACTGACTTTTTCCTTGTTATCTCCATCATCAGCATATGGATTGCCGTACTGGAGTCGATTATTATCATGGCCGGCGCCATCGTGTTCATTCATAAACAAAGCCGGCAGAAGCTGGTGAATCCCGGCAATTTGGAGGATTATCCCACCGTGACGGTCATGGTGCCCGCGCACAATGAGGAATTGGTCATCCAGGCAACGGTCGAGCACATTTTGCAGATGAATTACCCTCACCACAAAATGCAGCTGATTGTCATCGCCGACAATTGCAAGGATCATACGGCCGAGCGGTTACAAGCGCTGAAAGCGAATGAGCGTTACCGGGACCGCGACTTTCTGATCCTGGAGAGAACGGGAACCGGCGGCAAATCGGGCGCTTTGAACGACGCGCTCAAGCAGGCAACCGGCGAATGGATCTGTGTCTACGACGCGGACGCCGCTCCCGAGAAAAATGCGCTGTTGTTCCTCACGCAGAAGGCGATGGAGCAGCCCGAACGCTACGGGGCCGTCTTCGGACGCAACAAGGCCCGAAACCGCGGGCAGAATTTCCTGTCCCGCTGCATCAATCTGGAGCTGGTGACCATTCAGCGCGTGCATCATACCGGGTTATGGCAGCTATTTAAGCTGGGTACCATTCCCGGCACGAACTTTATCGTGAAAACCGCGCTCATTCAGGACATCGGCGGATGGGATGAGCATGCGATCACCGAAGATACCGCGATTTCGTTCGAGATCCTGACGAGAGGGCAGCTGATTGCCCTGGCTCCCCAAGCCGAAGCTTATCAGCAGGAGCCCGAGGATCTGAAGGTGTACATGAAGCAGCGCGAACGCTGGGCCAAAGGCAACTACAGCGTCGTCACGGATAATATTCATCATCTGTTCGACCGGAGCAGCTGGCGGATTAAGCTGCATGTGCTGTATTACGCGGCCAGTTACTTCTGGTTTATGATTGCCATCATCATCTCGGATATTATATTTATCGCCAATATCGTGTATCAGATCATCGCGCTGTTTAATCCAGCCGTCGTCTCCCCTTTCCGGTTTGAAGGGGATGTCTACATGTATCTCGTCATTGCCTGGGCCTTAATGTATTACATCTACGTCCTGCAGATTAACCTGGCGCTCGCAACGGACATCGGCCAAAGCACCACGCGCAACTTCATTCTATCCTGCGTGTCGTACTTCACCTACGCTCAGCTGTTCCTCGTCATCTCCATTAAGGCGTTTTACTCCATGATCGTGGACAAGATTACGGGCAGGGAATCCAAGTGGTATAAGACGGAGCGGTTTGGATAGAGGGCGCCACTTATATTTGGTGTTAGAAAAATAAAAGAAGAAGGATCGCCATGTCATGGCGATCCTTCTTCTTGTTCCACTATGTTCACCATGCTGTGTAAAAGCATTTACATCGTCATGGCTATTCGATTTTCCAGTTCTTTTGCTCATTGCGAAGTTTCTCAGGCGTCACGTCATTACCGGCGGGATCCACGATGCTTAATCCCGAAAAGGTGCTCAGCACCTGTCCGCGAATTTCGCGCAGGTATTCCGTGCGCAAAACTTGCTGTTCGGCTCTTTCCGCAGCAGTGAGCACTCCTTCCCGCTGTTTTTGTGCCAATTCGTTAATCCGGGTTAAGCTTTGGATCATGATATCCCTCTTTTCCGTTATTTGTTTGTTTATTTATCTTAATATAAAGATATATTATTTAGAGGTATTTGTCAACCCCTGCCAACCTTCATTGCCGTCAGGCGCATTTGTGATTATTTTCCTATCGAAAGTCCCTTCCTTTCCTTAAACTTGGTGTTTAAGGTTTATTTATTTACAAATCGTGGTTAATGTTAGTATTGAAAACTTGGTGTTCGCAGCATAATACAAATGCAGGTCTTCATCCCTTAGGAAAAATTGCTTATGCCTTTCTGGCAGCACATGAAATATAATAGAGGAACTTAACTTTAAACAACTGGGGGAACATCTATGAAATCTCAGCTTAACAACCCAGCTTCACCGGGGAAAAGCGATCGTTTTTCCTCTGCTGGATTCATCCTGGCCGCGATCGGGAGCTCTGTCGGCCTCGGAAACATGTGGAAGTTCCCGTACATTACGGGAGAGCACGGCGGCGCAGCTTTCTTCCTGCTCTTCATTATCTGTCTCATCGTGATCGGTTTGCCCGTCCTGCTGGCGGAGCTTGCCATCGGACGAGCCGGCCGCGGGAGTGCCGCGACTTCCTTCGTTAAAGCGGGCGGACCGAAAGTCTTCGGACAGCTTGGATTGCTCCAGGTTATCGCGCCGTTTCTCATCCTGACCTTCTATGTCATTGTGGCAGGCTGGACGCTTCATTATGCCGTCATGTCGTTTAGCGGCAATCTGTACAGCAATACCGATTTCGGCGGTCAATTCACCGCGTTTACCGAAGGCTACATGCCGATCATTTGGCAGATTGTCGCTATTGCGATCACAGGATGGGTAGTGGCCAAAGGCATCTCCGGCGGAATCGAAAAATTCAACAAGGTCCTGATCCCGGGACTGATCATTCTGTTAATTGTGTTAATGATCCGTGCTGTAACCTTGCCAGGGGCCGGAGCAGGGGTATCGTTCTTCTTGAATCCTGACTTCTCGAAGCTGAGCCCGGAAGCGGCACTCGTCGCGCTGGGACATGCCTTCTTCTCCCTCTCGCTTGGGATGGGAATTCTGTTGACCTACGGGGCTTATGTCGATAAGCGGCAATCCCTTGGTCCGGCTACCCTCGCCATCGGCGCAGGCGACCTGATCTATGCATTTATTGCCGGGCTTATCATATTCCCGACAACCGCTTCGTTCGGGATCGAGCCGAATGCCGGCCCTTCCCTTGTCTTCATTGCCTTGCCGGCTGCCTTCTCGGCCATGCCGCTGGGTGCTTTTTTCGGAGGATTGTTCTTCGTCCTTCTAGCCATCGCCGCTTTAACCTCCGCGGTCTCCTTGCTGGAGGTTCCGACCTCGTATGTCATGGACCGCTGGCATTGGGGACGCACCAAAGCCGTTGTGGTTATCAGCGCACTGGTTCTGCTGGTCGGCTTACCCTCCGCGTTGTCATTCGGCATCGTGCCAGGACTTACCGATATCGGCGGCAAAAATTTCTTTGATTGGCTGGATTTCATCACATCCAACATCCTGCTTCCGGTCGGGGGGCTGATCACCACCATCTTCGCGGGATACTTCTGGAAGAAGGCGGCAGATGCCGCTGGTCTGAAAGCAGGCTGGTTCCGGGTATGGCTGTTCATGCTCCGTTATATTGCGCCGGTTCTCGTATTTCTGGTGCTGCTTCATACCACGGGGCTTATCACATTCGAATAATCATGCTCTCGGCAGCCCCTTGGCCCTTCCCGGCCCAGGAGGCTGCCTTTTCTATGGACTTGGCCACCGGACGGCCGCAGATGGACCGAACACTTGCAGATTGGCACACCTTCCATGAAGCGGATCATATACTATCCTAAAAGGAGGTGTTTTCTCTCCATGCCGATTCAATTGTTGGACATGCGTCTATCCGTCCATATGCCGATGCGGGCCAGCGATAGTGAACCCATCGATATTTCCGAGCCGCTCCTTATCGGAGATATCGGACTTCAAACCATCCCGGCGCTTGGAACGGTCAACGTCACGGACGTGCGCGTATGGCTGTCCGGCACGGTATCCTTGTTACGTCCGGCCACAACCGAGGCAGCGCCTTCCTCCATGACTCTATTGATTGAGCGAGACGGCAGCGGAACGCCGGGTTCCGGAACGATCATTTACGAGCAGCTCGTCGATCCCGGGAACCTCTCGTTCAATATGTTTCCCATCTCCCTGACGGCCGGTGATTTCCCTCCCGCCGCGGTCGTTAACCAAGGATGGATCCGGTATACTCTCTATATAGTCTCCCCCGGCGAAAATTCACTGCTGCTCAGCGGTCCGGTCTCCTTCAGCGGCATTGCGGTCGCCGGATCCGGTTGAGGGAAGTTTGAACGGCAAGAAGGTCTTCCCCGGTTCGCTTTGGGAAAGACCTTTTTAATTGAACCTAATGGCCGGTACCGACGACAGCCAGCGCTATCGATCGAATCGTTTACGGCTGTACACCGCGGCAGCTGCAACGATGGAGATGACCGTCCATCCTGCACAGATCAGCAGATCCTGGGTCATTTCGTTCGTCGCACCCGTTCACAACATCGCCTGAAGCCGGACGATAGCCTGTGCCCGATCGACAACCTCCAATTTACTATAGAGATTGCTAATGTAATTACGGGCTGTGCCTTCCGCAATATGCAGCATATCTGCGATTTCCCGGTTGTTCAACCCTTGGACCATCAGTCTTGCCAGTTCTTCTTCCCTTTCGGTCAACCGGATTCGATCCAACCGATTTCTTAGCATACCAGAATGCCCTTCTGACATTCTGCTCATTCTTGCCGCCAATTTAGCAGCAACCGGAGCAGGAAGAATGAACTGTCCCGCAATCGTATCCCGAATCGATGCAATCATTTTATCCGCATCCATATCCTTTAACATGTATCCGTTCGCTCCGTGCGCCATTCCTTCTACGATGTAATCCGTCTCAATGAACGTAGTTAAAATAAGAATAAAGATATCCGGATGGCTCTGTTTTATATGCTTCAGCGCTTGGATTCCATCCATGACGGGCATTTGAATATCGAGCAGTACAAGTTTTGGTTGGAGGGCATCCGCCAATTCACAAGCTTCTTCCCCGTTCTTGGCTACCCCTACAACCTCCATGTCGTCTTCCAGATCCAGTATCGTCCGTAGCCCTTCGCGTGTTAACAGCTGGTCGTCAGCCACTACAATCGTGATTTTTTCCATTCCTTTTCCCCAATCCATTGCTTTTGGTAAGGCAAATTAATCCGAAGCAGACACCCTTGACCAGGTCTGGAATCCACCGTCAAGCTGCCTCCCAATTGTTCAACGCGTTCTCTCATTGTTTTCAGTCCAAAACCATTAACGATTGTGCGAGCCCCGATACCTTGGTCTTGAAGCCTGAACTCAAGCTCCGACCCCACGAGCATCAGATTAAAATGGAACACCTTGCTTCCACCATGTCGTATTCCGTTAGTTAATCCCTCCTGCAGCGCATGATAGATCGTCTTCTTACATGCTGTAGACAACCATTCGGGCAGATCATGGATAGACGCATGGATGGTAACTCCAGCGTTTCGCTCCGTATCCCGGATTAATCCCTGAAGCATATTGGGAAGATGGGCATACTTGTCCTCCCTTAACATGTGTACCGAGCCCCGGATTTCATTGAGGCTGTGGCGCACCAAATCTTGTGCCTCGTTCAGCCGCTGAACTCCGGCTTGCATATCCTTATGAAGCAGCCTTTTGCCTGCTTCAATCTGCAGAATCGTCGAAGTAAGCGTATGCCCAACAATATCATGAATCTCTTGCGCGATACGATTCCGTTCCTCATAGACTGAGGCCTCAGCCTGCGCGGCCGATGTTTCCCTCATCGATCGCTCCAGACTTCGCGTTCGCTCTTCCACTTGAAGCTCCAGATTTTCCTTCAAATATTGAATCCCGGTATACAGCTTGGCATTTTTAATCGAAATTGCGCATTGAGAGCCTAGCAATTTCAATATATCGAGCCGCTGGGGCGTAAATATGCTGCGCGATAATTTATTCTCCATATATAGAACGCAAGTCAGTTGATTCTGATGGATAATCGGTAGACACAGCACTGATTTTAACCCATTGTTCCTGACATACGTATTGCGTACAAACATTCCTTCATTCGACGCGTCATGGAGAACAATGACCTCTTGCGTTCTGGCTGCATAACCGACAATGGGGGCAGGTACGATTTCGGATTCCTCCCCCAACGGCACGGACTCGATCCGGATATCCGCTGATGTGCCCCAAGCCTCAATTGTCCATTTGCCCTCATCGTCGAAAATAACCGCTCCATACTCCGCGCCCGCATTGTGCAGCATAATTCGCATCAGCGAATCCAACAGCCGGCTCATCTCCATTTCACCCGATAAAGCCTGTGCGGACATCATGACCGAGAGCGTATCCACGCGTTCCAATCCAGACTCGGGCCTCAATTGCAGCAGATGAGGGTGCTCCTGCTTAAGGACCGCAGCCTTCGCCAAAGCCCCCCACTGCACGTAAGCTTCATAAGCCTCCGCCATATATATTCTGGCCAGACGCGGCTTGCCTTGACGCAAGCCATATTTGCCGTAACACTCCGCCGCCATCGCCATATCGTGAATATGTCCATATTGGCGGGCAGCCTCTATCGATTGCTCGTATAACTCCTCGGCTTGACGGTTCCTCCGCATCAACCGAAATATCTCCGCTTTCATCAACAAATATTTATGCTGATAATTTTCTGGGCAGCGAATGGCGTATTCTTTCATTTTGCTTAGCCGCTTGCGCAATTTCCCCATATAATCGTTCTGCACTTCCATCGGCGCTTCTTCGTAAAGCTTTGCCCATACCAGCGACTCGTAATAGTATTGAAGAATCGGATCACCAGCCGTTTTCCGCTTTTCCAAGATAACGGCTGACCTCGCTAACGCTTCATTCGCTTCCCGATACTCGCCAAACAGATACCCCGGCAAATATCGGTAAATGCATACTAACTCTTCGATCACATGGAATGAATCCCCGTGAACCGACTCGGCAAACTCCGCATCCGTAATCTGCCCGGTATCGAAGGGATCATCAGGTGATCGAACGCCCGTCAACCGAATGAGAAGCGCAATAAATACTTTAAGCTGCTTGGAATGAAGATGATTATGATGTCTTAAGATATTCCCTGAGCTTGCGATTAGCCGGTCATATATCTCACCTAACGGATGACCAAACTGTAAGAGGGAACCACAATTGATCAGCACGCTTTGATTCCCTTGCCACAAGTCGCCGGATTCTAACCCGATCTTGCCTGCCTTCTCGGTAAATACCCCGAGTAGAGCCGGGTCGTATCGCCGCCAACTATCGGAACACAAAGTAAATGCGGTCAGCGTTCTCACATGCAGCTGCGGGTATGGTTTCGACAAGCGATATGCGAGCATTCCCCATTTAAATGCCTCTTCATGACGAAAGCGATAATACATGAACAGGGCGTAGCCCATAAACCCGATGGAGGCCTCCGGGGTCATGCCGTAACGCAGCGTCATATCGACGATCGTTAGAGTATAAGAAAGCCATCCCTTCCGATTGACATAGAACGAGGCATTGCTCATATGAACCAACGCGGATATGGCCAGCTGCCGGGACGCATCCGTCATGGGAGGCAATTGATCCAGTTCTTTCATCGAATACTTGCCTAATTTCCGCTTTAGCCGTAACCACTGGAGAGTCAATCCGAATGAACCGAAATCAGACGGAAAATCAACTTGCAGCAGCCTTAAGGCATCTTGACCTAACGAGATCACTTCCCCATAATGGTCCTGACTTGCCTTCAGATGCATCTTCAGTACACAAACCGATGCTTTGTCCAAAGGGGTAACCGCCTTCTCCATCAAAGATTGGAACAAGTCGTGGGCGAGCTGGAAATGGGCACATAAATATTCCAATTCGGCTCGTTCCCGGTTAGCCTGAAAAGCGAGCTCATAATTTGTCCCCCAGTTATCCCCGTCCGCCTCCAAATAAGCCGTTGCAAGGCGCATATATCGCAGAGCAGTCTCATAGGCGGTCGATTCTTTTGCCTTCAAGCCTGCCCTAAGGTTCAGCTCCGCCATCCTTGTTCTCTGTTCAGGTTGACGGTTCCCCTCCCCGGCAAGGTTCATATGATTAACAGCTTCAAATAAAGCCTCCGTACCTTCTCCCTGACCGAGATTCATTCGGTCAAGGAAGAGCAAGCCGATGCTCCAATGCAATTCCGAGCGTTCTTCTTCCGGAACAAGCGTGTAAGCCACCTGCTGGATGCGGTCGTGTTGAAATTTATAGGAGCTTCGGCTACCGTCGTTGATGAGCTGCACCAATGACATCCTTTCTGCCATCTCCAGTTCCTTCGCCAGTTTCGTTATGTGGAGCCCGGATATAATGGAGAGGGTTTCCAGATCAAATCGGCTTCCGAGAAATGAAGCATAGCCGACCACAATCTTTGTGGATGGTGGCATTACTTGCAATCGATCCGTCAGATAGGAGACCGCATTATCGGGAATGTTCATTTCGGCAATAAACGGCAAATCCCATGACCAGCTTTTGCTCGATGGATCAAAGAACACATGGCCATGGGCAATTAAATCTCCAAGAAACTGCTTGAGAAAGAAGGGGTTGCCGTCTGTCTTCCTAAGCAAGGCAACAGCCAGCTCCTCTACATCGCCATCTTTATGACGCATGACATCCTTTAACAGCTGGTTTATATCCTCCAAGGCAAGCGGCTGCAGGTCGATACGATTCCGTATTATACGATCATGAGTCAAACGGTTTTCTAATCGACGGATCGGGTCGGCATCTTGATCACGGTAAGCCAATGCAACCAGCAAATGCTTGGTTGCTCTGTCGTCCAGAAGAAATTCCAGATATCGAAGAGATGCTTCGTCCGCCCATTGAAGATCGTCAAGAAATAGAACCAGGGGACAGTTCGGACGAAGGAACAACTGGATAAATCGGTTCATGATCAGATGAAACCGTTCCTGGGCTTCCACGGGCGGCAGCGGTTGAACAGGCGGCTGTTGGCCTATCAGCAGTTCCAGCTCGGGAACCCGTTCAATCAGAATTTTCCCGTAATCCTCAACCGCTTGAAGAATCCGCAGTTTCCATACTTCGGCCTGCAGTTTGCCCTCGGTCAGCAGTTGACGAATCAGTTTACGGATCACCTGAATCCAAATATCGTAAGGCTGAGCCGTCTGATGGGTGCCGAACTTGCCCCTGATGAAGAAATAGTCCATAGATGCAGCCTGTTCCAGAGCTTCCATGAGAAAAGAAGTTTTTCCTATCCCCTCCGTACCGCTAACGCCAACCAGCACAACAGACCCGTTAGCCGCCCTCCGCACGGCATCCTTCAGCATCTGCAGCTCGGCTTGCCGTCCGTAGAATTGGGCCGATTCCACCCATCGTTCCGGTATATCCCGGCTTCCAAGTCGGAATGGTTCCACCTCGCCTGTAACCTGAAGCCGATTGAAACACTCCTCAAGGTCCGTTTGAATACCGAATGCGCTGACATACCTATCGTCGGGCATCTTCTCCATGCATTTCTGTATAATATCGGACACTATTTTGGGGATGAAGGGGAATTTGCGGTGCAGAGGCTCAGGGGTGCCGGCAAGATGGCGGTATACCGTATTTACAGGGTCGATATGTTCAAAGGGTAACGTACCGGACAACCACTCGTATAATATGATCCCGAGGGAATAAAAATCGGATCGGTAATCCGGCGTCATTCCCGTTCTGCGTGTCTGTTCGGGCGATATATAAGGAAGAAACGCATCCGGCCGGCTTAAGGAAGACAACGGGCTTTTGCCCGCTTCGGTTGAACACATACGGATATCGATCAGCTTCACTTCATAGGTGCGGGGATTGACCATCAGATGAGAGGGCGTGATTTCGTTCAGCGTCATATTCTCTCGATGAATCCGAATAAGACAATCGGTTATGGCAACAGCCATGCGCAGGAGATCCGGAAGTTCCGGAACGTCAGAATATGCCCGCAGCAGCTGTTCCAATGTAACCCCGGCCATCTCTTTCAGGATAAGAACCGGCCGATCTGCGATCATCTCCAAACTGTACGCTTCCAAGGCTCCACGGCCATCCAGCTTCTTCAATACGTCATACTCGTATCGAAAAGCAGCCACCATGGCCGATTCCGGACCTGCATCGCGCGTTGTCTTGGCTAAGACGCGCAAACCGTCGATAGAACGCGAAAGTCTAAAGAGTTGAATGTCTCCATTAGTATGGATTACGTCCAATGTTTGATATCCTGGCATTTCAAACATAAAGTTCCACTCCCTGATTATATGTAACAGCGTATTTAATGATCGCAGGCTAATTAAGGCTATTATAGCATTCGTCATTGCCGTGCTATATCAATCGCAAAAAGCTTGCGGCATTTCTTTTCTTCTGATATGCAGTAGGCTCGGTTCCGCAATCTTCGGCAGAACGAATGGGGAAAACAGACCATCCCTTTTGGTGGTCTGTTCTCATGGCTTGCCGTATGTATTGACGCTGCGAAACATCTGCAATCAAGCATGGCCTTATTCATGACAATCATCGTTGTTGTACCGAACATATTTAATATAATAGAAGGGCAGCGCGACAAATAGTGAGTGGTGTCATTAAATTGTCATATGACATCGATCAGATTTTAGGGAATGACAGAGGTTTGCCAAATCGCGGTGACGGTTGATGAGGGTAACTTGGGGAGAGGACGACGGGTTCGGTCTTGATTTCAGTGTTCTCCAAGTTGAATTTATGAATGTCAATTCCTAGCTGAATACAAACGTCTTCTATTTTCAGATTAATGGACATACATCACCTCATGAACGGATATGACCTTACTTCACAGAGCATCTGAAATCATATTTTGTATCCAAGCCAGGATGTGATTTACCTCATAAATATAACGCATGGCCCGTGCGACCAACAGTGTGTGTTGTCATGAATATTGTCATATGACAATCATCTCGAATTGGTGGAATAGGAAATAAAATGAAAAAGAGCACGCCAATTTGCGTCCTCTTCTCCAATCATTCACAAGACACCATCATCGCTGACAGCGAATCAAGGCTATTTGCTCAACACGGCCGCAGCCTCCGTCAGCATCATTCCGCTCAGCTGCACGCTCAGTTGAACGGGAAGAGTCGGCAGAGCGTCCCAGGCAGGGCCGCATAAACCAGCATCCTCAAGCATTCCCTTCTCCCATAGCGTTTCCGCGTTGCACTGGATCATTCGGCGTACGGCGTCCTCTTCGGGCGCCTCTTCAAGCAGCAGCAGCAAATAACGGATCAGGATGCCTTTAAACAGACCCGTGTCGTCAATGCCTTCATCGGGCAGAAGCAGGGTTTTTGGATCGCACAGCTCCAGCATGCACGCGTCAGCGGTCCGTTTCGCGTCTTCGAGATAGAACTTATCCCCCGTACAACGGTATAATTCCACTCCGGCACCGAGGAACACGCCCTGGCAATACGTGAATTTCCAATCGTAATCGATCTCACCGTCGCCCAGCCGGTTCATGCCATCCCATACAAACCCGGTCGATTGCTCGACAAGTCGGCTTTTGTTCCATTCATAGATGCGCTTTGCCCAATTCAAATCCTCTTCGTTTCGCTCCAAAAGATACAGCCTCGCCGCCAAAATGGCGGCAGGCGCGTTAGCCGGCGTGTTTTTGTAATCCAGCTGATCCTTCTTCCACGCCATGCCGCCCCCGCAGTGATCGTTCCAAGCGGTCTTGATGTCTTCCCACAGCGTAAGCGCCTGCTCCTTGTACCACTCGCGTCCGGTAGCCTGATGCGCACGAAGCAGTGCGAGTGCCGTCCATTCCATGTCATCGTAGTAATTGTGGGTGAACGTATGGCCGTTGTACTTGTACAGGCTTCGGCTGAATGCTTCCATTCGGTCGGCATACACCGGTTTTCCCGTGCGATGATAAGCGTCCACCAGCACATCCAGCACATGCGCCTGCCACCAATAATAGAAATTCTCGCCTGCTGCGGCATGTTCCCGCGGAAACCATTGATCCATAATGCCGCTATCCGGGTTTCCGTAATTTCGGTACATGGCCTCCTGCAGCCGGTCCGCTCTCTCATCCCAGTTCGCCGCAGAATTCCCACCACCGCTCCCCCCAGCCTGCTCCGCAGACTGTTCCAACTCGGCCGCACATTCAAGCAGCATCACGCCGCTCAGCTGCGAGCTGAGCTGAACGATAGCGTCAGACAGTGGACGGCTCTTCCAATCGGTCCCGAACAACGCGCCATCTGCAGTCTTTCCCTGTTCCCAGAGCACATTGGCGTTCCGGCTCAGCCACCCTGCAGCTTCTGTTGCTTCAGGCCACACCTTGATGGCTTCCGTTACATAACGGATCAGGATGCCTTTGAACAATCCGGCGTCGCCTCCGCCTTCGTCCGGGAGGATGCCTTCTGCCGAATCCGCCAGCTCTACGCGCATCGCTTGAAAGGTCCGCTTGGAGTCTTCAAGGTACGCCGAATCACCCGTAACCCGAAACAGCTCGACCGCTGCTCCGATAAATACGCCTTGGCAATAAGTGAATTTCCAATCTTTATCGATGGCCCCGTCTCCGGTACGGTTCATTCCATCCCAGACAAAACCCGTGGCAGGATCCACGAGGGCATTCTTCTGCCAAGCGTAAATTTTCCGAGCCCATTCCAGGTCGGCCGGATTACCGAAAGCCCGATACAGCCGTGCCGCCAAAATAACCGCAGGCGCATTAGCCGGGGTATTCTTATAACCGAGCTGCTCCTTGTGCCAAGCAATTCCCCCGCCTTGAACATCGTTCCAGCCGGTTTGAATATCCTCCCAGAGCGTCAGCGCCGCTTGCTTGTACTTCTCCAGCCCCGTCGCCTCATAGGCGCGCAGCCATGCCAGCGCCATCCATTCCATGTCATCGTACAGCTCATTCGGCCATGTGCCGTCATTCCGGCGGAGCACTCCCTCATACAGCTGCTCCAGCCGCTCCGCATACAACGGATCCGCCGTGCGAACATAACCGTCCACCAGCACATCCGCCGCATGCGCCATCCACCAATAATGGAAAATCGTGTTGCACGCCCCGTCCGGGCACGGCGTTTCTATATTGTACATACGGATCGAATCATTCCAGAAATGACGTTCCAGCGCGCGCTGCGCCTCATTGGCCCTTTTGGTCCATATACCGGACACCGTTATCATTGTCGAAATCACTCCTGACATCTCAATATGCAAGTTTCCTTTTTCCATGAGTTACGCATATCCAGCTTCCATCCCGCTAGCCTTTGATCCCGCTAAATGCGATGCCCTGAATGAAGTACCGCTGCAGAGCCAGGAACAGGACAAGGATCGGCAAAATAGCCACCAGCGCCCCGGCCATCATCGGGCCGTAATCCGTCTGGAAATTGAACGAGAAGGCCTGGAGCCCCATCTGGATCGTCGCCTTGTTCGGATCGTTCAGCACGATCATCGGCCACAGGAAGCTGTTCCAGCCCGCCTGAAACGTGAAGATGCTCAGGGTTGCCAGCGCCGGCTTGGTCAGAGGCAAATAGATGCGCCAAAAAATTTTGAATTCGCCGCAGCCTTCAATCCGTGCCATCTCCATCATGTCGGAGGGGAGCGTCAGGAAGAACTGCCGCATGAAGAACACCGCAAACGTGCCGGAAGCCCCCGGAAGAATGATCCCCCAGAAGGAATTCATCAGCCCCATGCCGCCGCTTCCGAACAGGTCGTTGCCTCCCATCAGCGGTATATGGCGCAGCACATACACGCTCGGAATCATTGTGACGATGCCCGGGACCATCATCGCGGCCAGCAGCACGCGAAAGAGTCCCGAGTTGCCTTTGAACTTCAGCTTGGCAAAAGCGTAGCCGCTGAGCGAACCGAAGAACAGGTTGAGCAGCACGCCGGTAATGGCCAGAAAGAATGAATTCCAGAAATAAAGGCCGAAGGGTACGGTTGTGAACGCCTTTTTATAGTGCTCCAGCGTGATGTCCGTAGGGAACCATTTGATCGGCATCGAGAACATATCCTCATCCGGCTTAAAAGAGGTCATCACGCTCCAGTAGAACGGGAGAAACATGACGATGGCGATCAGAATGGCACTGATATAAAAGACGCTCGCGGTAAGGATTCGCTGCCGCTTGGCCTGACTCTCAATTGCTCTCATCTCTTGTCTTCCTCCTCTAAGCCCCGATTACACAATCGATTCTTCCGATTTATTGATCTTCATGCTGATCAGCGAGAAGACCAGAATCGCCATCGCCAGCACGAAGGCCTGCGATGATGCATACCCCATCTGCAGCTGGTTAAAGCCCTGCTGATAAATGAGATAAACCGGCGTTTTCGTTGCATTGGCGGGTCCGCCCTGCGTGAGCACGAATGCCTGATCAAACAGCTGCAGCGCGCCGATAATCGACATCGTGCTGACAAGGAATGTGGTCGGCCGCAGCTGCGGCCAGGTAATGTAACGCAGGCAATCGAATTTGCTGGCACCGTCCAGACGAGCGGACTCGTACAGATAATCCGGCACGCCCTGAAGTCCGGCCAGGTAAATGATCATATTGGAGCCTACGCTCTGCCACAGCGTCATCATAATAATCGACAGCATGGCGGTATCGGTCTGGGACACCCAGGCCGGGCCCGTGATGCCGAACAGCGACAGGATCCCGTTAACGAGCCCGTATTCGGGATGCAGCATCCAGATCCAGACGGTGGCCGCCGCGACCGCCGACGTCAAGGTCGGAAGATAGTAAAACGTCCGCAGCGCCTTGACTCCCCTCGCCGCCCGGTTCAGCAGGATCGCCAGCAGAAGGGAGATCAGTACGTTGAGCGGCACGAACACCACCGCATAGATCATCACGTTAACGAAGGTTTTCCAATACAAATCATCGCCGAACAGTCGCCTGTAATTGTCCATGCCGACCCAGTCGTTCGAGCTGAGCACGTCATAATTGGTAAAACTCAGGTATAGCGCCATTCCAACCGGGATCACCATGAATACCGCAAATAACAGCATTGTCGGCATAATGAACAGGTAGCCCATCCTGGCCTGGTGTTTGCCAAGCCTCGTGACGGAAGCAGGCTTGGCGCTGACTGGCTTCGTGGCGGAAGTCATCCTCATGCTCCTTTCTGTAGCTCCTAGAATCCCCGAATGCGTTAACGGGCAACGGCATTTTCCTTCAGTTGCTTATCGCCCTGCTCCTGGCTGAGCCGGAGGGTCTCTTCGGCGCTCTGCTTGTTCTGCATGAACAGCTCCAGATTCGGAATGACGGCGTTCTCCTCCATGACGGAGTAACCCGGATGCGTCGGCCGTGTTTTGGCAAATTCAAGCGTTTCCATAAACGGTATCCATTTCGGATCGTCCGCGAAGAACGGATCTTCAAAGGCAGGCTTGAAGCCCGGCATATTCAGGCTCGTTTTGGCCCATAACACGGCATTGTCCTTGTTGGCCGTCCACCATTTGATAAACTCCCAAGCCTCCTCCGGATGCTTCGAGCCTTGCGGAATGACAAGCCCAAAGCCGCCCATAACGCTCCCCTTGTCGCCGTTCGGTCCTGCCGGTGGCGGCACGATGCCATACTCCAGGTCTTTGCCGTATTTATCATAGGTGCTCAGCATCCACGGGCCGGTGTAGAGCATGGCGACTTTTCCGGTGACAAACGCATCCGTTCCTTCGCCCAAGCCGTCCTCGAAACCGATCTTGTACACCTTGTCCTCATTCAGCAAACGTCCCCAGAAGTCCAATACCGCTTTGCCCTTTTCGTTGTTCACGTTCATCGTGTTGTCCGGGGTCAGCATCGTTCCGCCCGCCTGCTGTAAATACATGTTGAACAGTCCGGGATCCCCCATCGACAATCCTGCCGTTTCGAGCTTGGTCCCGTTCCACTTGGTCGTGGCTTTGGCTGCCGCCTCAAGCTCGTCCCAGTTCGTTGGCGGCTCAAGCCCGGCTTCCTCCAGCATTTTCTTGTTATAGAACAGGGCCCGCGCGTCCACCGTCAACGGCAATCCGTATAGCTTGTCATCATAGGTAAGCTCCTTCAGAGCCTCCTCGTAAAAATCCTCCTTGTTGACGCCGTCGCGCTCCAGGTATTCGTCCACGGGATGAAGCACGTTCTTAGGTGCATAGAGTGCGGTCCGCCACCGGTCCCAGAACACGACATCCGGCGTCCCCCCGTTCGTGGCCGCGGTCAGAAACTTCGTCACCACGTCCTGCTGGAGAGCATACTTCACCTCGATTTTATCTTGGGATTTATTAAAAGCATCCACCATGGTTTGGATCTGTTCCTGCCCTTCTCCGCCCCAGTCTCCCCAGAAGGTCAGCACCGTTTTGCCGCCGCTGGCCTCTCCGCCGGAGGAGCCGCCGCTGCCCCCTGAGCAGCCTGCAAGAAGCCCAATCACAACTATCATCGACCATACGATCTTCCACTGCTTTTTCATTCGTTAACCCTCCCTTATGAATTCCAAGCTTGGTTCGCCGCTTCATCCCGCTGCTAGCTTTACCGTTTAACCTCGATACCGGAACACAACAGCACCAGTTCGCAAAACATCATATTGGCCCATGAAAACCAAGGCCGGGTATATTCCTGCGGCCGATCCACATGAAACCCTTCATGCATGAGCCCGGTTCCTCCGTCCGTTGCCAGCAGCAGTTCAAGGAGGCGCTGCCGCTCGGCTTCATCCTGTTCGGTCATCCCTTGCATCGCAAGCGCAATATGCCATATGTATTGATCGGGCGTATGCGGACTGCCGATGCCGGATGCAGCGGTCCCGGAGAAGTAGTACGGGTTCCGCTCACTCAAGATAAACCTCCGCGTATTCGCGTATATCGGATCTTCCGCATTTCGGTATCCCAAGTACGGAATGGACAGCAGGCTGGGCACATTCGCGTCGTCCATCAGGTTAACCGAACCCAATCCATCCACCTCGTATGCATAGATAGGGCCGCATTCCAGATGCTCCACAATGCCGCACCGCTGTATGCCGGCTTCGATCTGTGCCGCTAGCCCCTCCGCCGCCGCTGCCAGCTCCCGATCCTTCAGAATCTCCTCGGCAATCTCCGTCACATACCCCAGCACAACGACCGCAAACATGTTCGACGGAACCAGGTAACCGTAGGCACAAGCATCGTCGCTCGGCCTGAAGCCGGACCAGGTCATGCCGGTATATGCCGTCTCCGCTCCTTTTCCGCCACGGACCAGCGTATCCGACGGAGGGCAGTTGCTCCGCTCGAAGGTGTAAGCCGATTTCTGTTCATGGTGCTGCTCTGTCGTCCACAACTCGATAATCTGCCGCACGCCTGCCCGAAAGGTTTCGTCAAAATGGCCGGTTCTTCCGGAGTTTTTCCACAGCAGGTAGCTGAGCTGGATCGGATAACACAGCGAATCGATCTCGTATTTCCGTTCCCAAATCCACGGACTCATCTCGGTTGCATCATCCTGATGTCCCATCCCGTTTGCAGACTCATTGAACGCATTGGCATACGGATCCCGCAGAATATAGTCAAACTGGCGCCTGACCACGCCCTGGATCATGTCGCCGATCTCGCGGTCCTCTCCAAGCACCAGGAAGGGCCTGACCTGCGCAGCCGAATCGCGCAGCCACATGGCAGGAATATCCCCAGTAATGACAAACGTCGTGCCGTCCTCCATTCGCTTCAAGGTGGTATTCCAGGTATTGGCTAGGCATCTCTCGAACATGTCAGCCGTTCGTTTCGGCTGCTTCGCCCGAACCATGTCCGATAACCGCCTAATGGCCTCTGGCAGTTCAGTTATGGATTGCACGTGATGTTCCCCTTTCACTTGATGGAATTATGAAACCGTTATCACGAATCAGTATATTGTTATCTAGTTAATATGTCAATATATAAAATAAATTAAATGTTATATTAGGCGTTGGGTGAACGTCGACACAAAAACAACGCCGCTCCTCACCGAGTTAAGAACAAAAAAACCATGCGCTCACAGGTTCGTGAGCGCATGGTTTGCATGCGTGCAAGGGTAAGTGAAAACATTACAAACATTCCGTTTCACGTTTCCTCTTTGTAAGGTTCAACCTCCAAGGTTTTCGTTATCGAATTCGAATTTCCATTTGGTCGGTCAGGGAATTACAAATGCGCCGGTCACTTTCCAACACACCATGCATCGAAGGCTGCGCCAGCTGCGCAGACGTTTGAACAAGTTTCTGCTATTCCTTGACAGGACCGGTAGATGCGCCAACCACCAATTCCGCAGGCAATCTCTTCTCGACCGCAACCGCGTCGTGGTTCATGATGCCCAGCACCGTCTCGATCGCCAGCCTTCCCATCTCTTCCTCGTTCTGTCGCATATGGGTAAACAAGTACCCCTCACCGATATTTAATTGCGGACTGTCGAAGCATATGATCGATACATCCTCCGGGACCCGCAAACCGAGACGTTCAGCTGCAACCTTAGCAAGCAATGCAATATTGTACTCAATCGCAAAAAAAGCGGTAATCGACGGATGATCCTGCAAATGCTGCATGATCCGCTGTATTTCCCGTTCAATATTGCTTTCGTAGAAAGCATTGGGCAGCGTGGCCGTTACGTCACTGATCCAGATTTCCTTGTCAAACGCGATGCCCCGGGCGGCATGAGCCTGAACGAATCCTTCAATCCGCTCTTCGACCGCCGTCGTATCTCTCGGCGGAGGAGACAGCAGGCAAATATGGCGATGACCCAAATCGAATAAATGCTCCACCGCCTGCACGGCTGCCCCAAGATTATCCGTGCTGATGGAAGCCGCAGCGACCCCCTTCAGCTTGCGGTCAATCAGGACGAGCGGGAAGCGGGCAATGACCATTTTCAATATTTCGGCATTAAAATATTCACCCTGCGCGGGAAATACGATAAGACCGTTCACGCCGAGATTGCGCAGCTTCTGGATGGACAATTCCTCATTATCCTGGTCCCCGAACGTTCTGCGCAGGACCAGAAAGCAGTCATTCTCCCTGGAATACTGCTCCATGCTGTAGATCAGCCGCGTCCCGTAGCTTGAAGAAAAATCCGTGATGACCAGGCCGATCATTTTCTCCCGGCCGGCCGTTCCCGTTTCTGTGCTCTCTGAGGAGATGGGTTCCCTGTGTACCACAGGCTCTTCCGGATCGGCTACGAACGATCCCTTGCCCGGCTTGCGCACGATCACGCCTTCTGCCGCCAGCAGATCCAAGGCTTTCTTGCTCGTGATTCGGCTAACTCCGTACTCATCCGCAAGTTCCTTCTCTGATGGAACTTTATCTCCAATCCGAAACATATGGGTTGAGATCTTTCGCTTCATCTCGTTAAAAATCTGTTCATACATCGGCTTCGTGGAAGCTGCATCTTTCAAATTGATATCCCTCCAACGGTACTCCAAAACCTGCTAATTTATATAACAATATAACATGATATATTAAAATTGTCCATGTTGAACGATGATCGCTCACAGATTCATCACATCCCCTATTTGCTTGAAACAGCACCATACAAACTCATCACTTGAACAATGCATGATCAACCCGACCATTGCCCATTCTATAATCCATATACTTAAATTTTTGCGGGGGAGGAAGATTAGTTGGAGCGTTTTGACCCGGAACTCGTCTTTTTTGAGCCGGATGCGTTGGAGTATCCGCTTGGAAAGAAGCTGCAAGCATGGTTTGAGGAATTAGGCACACCCATCAAAATGACCACCTCCCATAATCGGGTAACCGGCATTCCGGGGGAGACCGAAACCGAAAAATACCGAAACGCCAAACGCACCCTAGTCGTTGGGATTAGGAAGACCTTGGATTTCGACACGTCCAAGCCTTCTGCGGAGTATGCCATCCCGCTGACGACGGGATGTGCAGGACATTGTCATTACTGCTACCTGCAAACCACCATGAGCTCGAAGCCTTATGTCCGGATTTATGTCAATCTGGATGAAATTTTGGACCGAGCGAAGCAGTACATCGCTGAGCGGTCGCCCGAAATCACCCGGTTCGAGGCCGCTTGTACCGGCGATCCCGTATCTCTGGAGCATTTGACCGGGGCACTGGCCTATTACATTGAATTTATGGCCAAGCAGGACCATGGCCGACTGCGATTCGTGACGAAATTCGCCAACATCGATTCCCTGCTCAATATCGATCACGGCGGCCATACCAGGGTACGCTTCTCCATCAATTCCGATTATGTGATCCGTTATTTCGAGCCGGGTACCTCTTCCTTCGAAGAACGCATTGAAGCCGCGGGGAAAATTGCCGAAGCCGGATATCCGTTAGGTTTCATCATTGCCCCGATCGTCAAATATGACGGATGGCAGGAAGGATACTGGCATTTATTAGAGAAGCTCCATGAGCGATTGAGCCATGTGGAGGTTAAGGATCTGACGTTTGAGCTCATTCAGCACCGGTTTACCAAAACGGCCAAAAACACCATTTTGAAACGGTACCCCAAAACCAAGCTGGACATGGATGAGGAGGACCGGCAGTTAAAGTGGGGAAGATATGGAAAATTCAAGTATGTCTATAAGGCCGAAACCGTCGAGGAGTTTCAGCAGCTGTTCGAAAAGGGAATCCAAGAATATTTCCCGCGCGCGGAAATTGCCTATTTTGTCTAAAATACCCGGGAACGCCAGTCATTTGATGTACCCAAAAGCAACAAATAACGGACACCTCCCGGTGCCCGTTATTCTTATGAACTGTATCTATTCCCTTCCGCTCTTCATCGAAGGGCCGCAAACTCTTCGGCCTTATGATCTTGGTCGTACATCCAAACCTCAATCTCATGGATATCCATCGGCTTTCCGTAATAGTAACCCTGCATGACATGACACCCGAGCCCTGTCAAAAAGTCGATATGCTCCTTGTTCTCCACGCCTTCGGCGATTACGTCCAGATTCAGCTTTTCCGCCATAAGAACGACGGCGTTGACGATGGCTCGCTTGCTGGGCGTGTCCAAATCATTGGTGAACTGGCGGTCCAGCTTCAGGGCATCAATCGGAATCCGGTCCAAGAGCCCAATCGAGGAATAGCCGGTTCCGAAATCATCCATGGAGACCTTAACCCCTAAGGATCGGATACTCCCAAGCTGACGGATGATATCGTTCACATCGTGCAGCACCATGGACTCCGTAATCTCCAGCTCTAACAACCGCGGCTCCAAATCTGCCTTGCGCAGCACGTTTTGAATCAGCTCCAGCAGATTGTCGCCATGAAATAAACGGACCGATAGATTCACCGAGACCGGCTGGACAACCCCGCTATCCTGCCACACCCTGCACTGCTTGCATGCTTCTTCAAGCGTCCATCGGGTCATCGGAATAATCAGCCCCGTCTCTTCCGCTATCGGAATGAATTCCTGAGGGGAAATCACGCCGAGTCGGGGATGCTTCCAGCGAAGCAGCGCCTCGAATCCGACCAAGCGGTCGCTTTGCACATTCCATTTCGGCTGATACACGATGAAGAACTCCTTCATCTCCAGCGCTCTTTGCAGGTCCTTCTCCAATTCCATCTTGCGAACCTCTTGAAGCCCCATCTCCTCGTCATAAAGGCATTGCTGATTCTTGCCGAGCCCCTTCGCTTTATACATCGCGGTGTCGGCATTCTTCAGCAGCGTCGTACGATCCGAGCTATGGACGGAACCGATGCTGATGCCGATGCTAACCGTCACATACAGCTCGTTGCCGTCGATATGGTACACCTTTTTAATTTGTTGGAGTATATCATCGGCTAAGCGCTGGGCATAATTCGGGTCGCTTTGCTTCAAAATAACCAGAAATTCGTCGCCCCCGATCCGGAACACCTGCTGGCCGCTTCGAATGAATTGACGCAGCCGCTTGCCCACTTCCTGAACCAGCAAATCCCCGACATTATGACCCAGCGTATCGTTGATGGCCTTAAATTGGTCCAGATCCAGAAACAGGATCGTGATCTTATCCGTTTCGGCATTCGTCCTGAAGAACCGGTTCATCTCATTGCGGTTGGGCAATCCCGTGATCGTATCCTGGTAGGCCAGCTTTTCCAGCACATGCCGGTCAAAGAACATCGCGCCCCAGGAAATCAACAGAATAGCAAAAATCGCAACCGTCACGCAGTACAAGAGGAAGAAATCCACAGACTGCGGCTGATGCGTCATCATGCCGGCATGCGCTTCAAATCGCGCCGCCTTCATCCCTGTATAATGCATCCCGCACACGGCGAATCCCATGACAACCGCCGAGCCCCACTTGAGAAAGCTGGACTTGGAATGGTTGCGAAAACGAAGAAACAATAATAAGGCCGCATAGGAGGCCGCCAGCGCAATGACGGCGGACAATATCCAAAAGACGGGATCGTAACGAATGTCGGCGTGTACGACCATGGCTTCCATTCCCATGTAATGCATCGTCACGATGCCGCTTCCCATAACGAAACCGCCAATGGCGATTTTGGACCAGTTAATATCCTTGGGCATGGTGATATAAAACGCGATGAATGAGGAAATCACGCTGGCCAGCATCGACATGATGGTCAGAAAGGCATCGTACTTCACGTTCATATTCATGTGCATCGCCAGCATGCCGACAAAATGCATGGACCAAATGCCGCTTCCCATGACCATGGCTCCCCCGAATAGCCAAAAAAACTTGGATTTGCCGTTCGCGTCCGAAATTTTGGACGTAATATTCAAAGCCGAGTATGAAGCAAGTATAGCGATCGCAATTGAAAGCCCAACAATATACAAGTTATAATTGCCGTCCATCTGAGCTGTGCACACTCCTTTTGTGAGTAATCCTTAGGTCCTATGAAATTCATACGTTACCCGAGAGACAAACGTTTCTATTAATTCAAGGATGGCTCTCCCTGCATACCCAAAGTGATAATTCTTATGGTTACGGCCCGCCCGGCCCTGAGTCTTCTACCTATTATATCTTTAGTAACTATTCAATTTCTCGACAAACTCCGTTTTGGCCGAAACTTTCGGAACCCGCATGAGTCCAAAGGACTATATATTCCACAATATCCCTGCCTTTCCTTCTAACCGATTTAAAATAATGGCACGCAGAACGGACATTTCAGCCGGATGGATAACGTGAAAAACAAAAAAACTGCCGACTCATTCCCTCAGGTCAGCAGCTTTTATCATGACTTCATGGAGCACTTACCTTCGTTTCTCCATTCATATACTTCTCGCCCCACTCACAGATTTGATCCAGGATGGGCTGCAGTGAAACGCCCAATTCGCTCAGCTCGTACACGACCTTCGGCGGCACTTGATTAAAGACCGTTCGCGTAATAATCCCATCCTCCTCCAGCTCCCGAAGGGTCTGGGTTAACATCTTCTGCGTAATATCCGGCATCTCTTTCTTAATTTCACTCGTACGCTTGGGCCCATAACTAAGGTGGCACAGCACAACGATCTTCCACTTGCCGCCGATCACCTCCATGGTGGCTTCGGACGGAATATGGTATTGCCGATCGCGATTCATAAGATCCTCTCACCTCCCGGACGTAAAATTACTGCGACTATGAAGGGCACTTTAGGGTGCTAATAGCACCTTTAGGTACCTATAGAACAAATAAGTGCGTACTTCCTTCCAGCCATTATATGATACATAATCCCCTTATACCAGTACTGCAAGAAAACAAAGCACATTCAACACATTATAGAAGAAAGCGAAGGTGATTCATGATGAAAGTACTGACCGTTGTCACTCATCCCAGAGTGAACTCCTTTACATTTGCTGTCACGGAGCGATTTGTGCAGGGGCTTCAAGATGCCGGACATGAGACGGAGGTTCTGGATCTTCACCGCATCGGTTTCGATCCGGTTCTGTGGGAGGCGGACGAACCCGATTGGTCTGATGCTGGCAAGGTTTTCTCCGCTGAGGTTGAAAACGAGATCGCGCGAATGAAACAGCACGACGCGCTGGCATATATTTTCCCGGTATGGTGGTACGGGGTTCCGGCTATGCTGAAGGGATATATCGACCGTGTCTGGAATCACGGCTTCGCATATGGCGGCGGTTCCAAGCTCCATCACAAGAAGGCGTTATGGATCGCATTGGCAGGAGCGTCGGAGGACCATTTTGCCAAGCGGAGCTATGATACGATGCTGTCCCATTCTCTCAACGTCGGCATGGCCAACTATTCCGGAATCGAAGATTCCCGAGTGGAATTCTTCTACGATACGTTAGAGGGCAGGCCGGAGCACATGGAGAGCCTGCTGGAGCGGGCATATCAGCTGGGGCTGCATTATGCGGGCTCGGGAGTACATGTGAAGTGAAGGCTCCCTAGTGGAGTTAGAGCTTTGTTCATACAATAAAAATAAATCGGCCTCGCTCTTGAGGCCGATTTATTTTTACTGTACTTCGGATCGTTCGCTCTCACTTCATGGATACGTCAGTAAGGAGCGGCGGAATCCAGGTTGGCCTCAACCGTTGGTCATTACTGCTGTGACACCAATAACCAAAATTTGAAACATTTCGGTCATTTTTACCGTACATATAATCAATGGAAAAATAACGGAAGAGGAGGAGTGCCGTCGATGATGCCCCAAGGACCGTCTTTTGGCGGAGGTTTTGATTTTATGTTTACGCTGGTTCCCATTCTGATCGGGATTGTATTCGTCATTGTGATTGTGGGCTTCATCTCCAATGGCGCTCGTTATGTTAAGAATGCCAAGTCCCCGCGCACTTCCGAGTTTGCCCGGGTGGTCTCCAAACGGATGGATGTCCGCCATCATACCAATCACCACAACAACGATAACGGAATGATGCACGCCAACCATTCATCCCGTACGTATTACTACATCACGCTCGAATTTGATAATGGAGAACGAAAAGAGTACCTTGACGTCAAGAATCTGTACGGTCTTGTTGTGGAGGGAGATACCGGCTATGCCGCCATCCAGGGCGACTGGATCGTCGCGTTTGAGCGGAATATGCAGCCGCAGTCGTAACCGGACGCGTTTACAGTAAAAATGAAGACGCATCGCGTCTCCGTATTTTATTTGCACGGTCCCTTAAGAACAGAAGAGCCTCAGTCCGCGGTGAACCCGGACTAAGGCTCTTCTTGTTGAATCGACTTGAATGGTTAATATTTAATCTTATCCTTTACGCATTGCTGCTTGTTTCGATGGGTTCATTCACTTCGATTAATTCAACGACGGCCTCGCTCTTCAGCGTATTGCCGATCGTGCATGCACGCTCTACGACGGATTTCAGCTTCTCCTTGTAGGCAGGCTCCAGCGTTGGCGGCAGTGTTACAAGGACGTTGAAATGCGAGAATTTATTGCTTTTATCCTCTGCTTTTACCGACGACACTTCGATATGAATGGAAGACTTATCATATTCCACGCCGTCGTAAGCCATTATTTTTTGGAGCGAGATGGATACGCACAGCGCCAGGGACGCTTCCAGCAGCTCTCTTGGAGACAAGCCGCCCTCCAGATTCGGGCCGTGGTTTCCCGCGATCTGAAACCCGGCCTCATTGAATATCCGATCCTGGCCTTCTACGATTTGTAACGTTGTCATGGTCCTTCTCTCCTTTTGGTTGGGGTTGCGAACTTATCTGTTCTAGTCAACAAGATGACAGGCGACCTTATGGCCCGGCCGCACTTCTCTTACAGCCGGTATGTCTGTTCTGCATACATCGGTTGCATAGGGACAGCGCGTGTGGAAAACACAGCCGCTCGGCGGCGATATCGGGGACGGGATTTCCCCCCGCAACATGATCCGTTCCTTTAATCGGCTGCGGTTAAAATCCGGTACGGCCGAGAACAGCGCCTTCGTATAGGGATGCAACGGCTCATGGAACAAATCGTCCGTCAAAGCCTCTTCCATTATTTTTCCGAGATACATAATGCCAATCCGATCCGAAATATACCGAACCACGCTGATATCATGCGTAATAAATAATAGCGTTAGTTTCATTTCGCGCTGCAGGCGCTTGAGCATGTTCAGAATTTGCGACTGGATGGACACGTCCAGGGCGGAGACCGGCTCGTCGCACACGATGATTTTCGGATTCATGATAAGCGCGCGCGCCAAGCCCAGCCGCTGGCGTTGACCGCCCGAGAATTCATGGGGAAAGCGAAAAGCATGCTCCGGCTGCAGGCCGACGGTTTTCAGGATGCGGAACACGGTTTCCTGACGCTCCGCCTTGTCCCCCATTTTATGAATGATCAAGGGCTCCTCCAGCATCCGGCCGATTCGTTTCCTCGGATTGAGCGAAGAGAACGGATCTTGAAAAACAAGCTGCACGTCCTTGCGGAAATTCCGCATTTCCTCCCTCGTCATGGCCGCCAATTCCCGATCCCGATACAGGACCTGCCCTTGGCTTGCCGGCGTTAATCCGAGGATGGTGCGTCCCGTGGTGCTTTTCCCGGAGCCTGATTCGCCGACCAGGCCGTAGGTTTCTCCCTCGTTCAATTGCAGGGAAACGTCCGTGACCGCGTTGACGTACGCTTTGGCGCCCCCTATCTTGCCGAATGATCCGTACACCGGAAACTGCTTGTGAAGGGAGCTTACCTTTAAGATCGAACGATCAGCTGCTTGTTCCAACGGTTGTCTCCCTCCCTTCCTGCTTGTTTAGGGCCTCGTAATGCCAGCACTTCACTCGATGGTCCGTTTGGGCCGTTTGCATCGGCGGCTCGGAGGTACGGCACAGCTCGTCAGCATAAGGACACCGCGTTGAGAAGCCGCAGCCCTGCGGAATATCCGTCAGGGATGGCACCGTTCCCTCAATGACGTAAAGCTCATCCTCTCTGTCCCCTTCCAGCTTGGGGATGGATTGGATCAGCCCCTGGGTATAAGGATGCAGCGGCGTTTGGAACAGCTGTTCCGTGGGAGCTTCCTCCACGATCTGCCCCAAGTACATCACCTTCACGCCCGTGCAAATTTCCGAGACCACGCCCAGATCATGCGTAATGAACAGCACGCCCATGCCCATTTTGCGGTTCAAGTCGGCGATCAATTCCAAGATCTGCGCCTGAATCGTCACATCGAGCGCAGTTGTCGGCTCATCCGCGATCAACAGGTTCGGCTCGCAGGAGAGTGCCATGGCAATCATCGCCCGCTGCTGCATCCCCCCCGACAGCTGATGGGGATATTCGTTAACCCTGATTTCGGGCGAAGGAATGCCCGTCATCCGCAAAATTTCGATGGCTTGCTGATGGGCTTCCTTCTTGGACTTCTTCTGATGGAGGCGAATGGCTTCTCCGATTTGGTTTCCAATCGTATAGACAGGGCTCAGGGAGGTTAGCGGGTCCTGAAATATCATGGATATTCGATCACCCCGGATCGCCCGTAATTTAGAATGGGGGAGGGACAGCAGGTTCTGATTCTCGAATACGACCTCTCCCTCGTACTCGATTGCATCCGTATGATCCAACAATCTCATGATGGATTGGGACATCACGCTTTTTCCGCTGCCGGACTCTCCGACGATACCGATGATGTCGCCAGTATTCATGGAAAAGCTGACTCCGTTCACCGCCGTCACTCTTCCGCGCTCAGTATGAAAATGCGTTTTAAGATTTTTCACTTCCAATAGAGGCTCTTTATTCATGGAAACACCTCCAGCCTTATATTCATCGCTTTCTAAACTTTTGCTTCACGCGGGGGTCCAGCAAATCGCGCAGCCCGTCTCCCAGCAAATTCAGGCTAAGGACGGACAGGACGAGCGTGGCCCCGGGAAATACGACCATCCACCATGCCTTGTAAATTACAAGCTTGCTTGCCTGCAAAATGTTCCCCCAGCTGGCTTCGGGCGCAGGAATGCCCGCACCGAGAAAGCTGAGCGCGGCCTCCGAGATAATCGCCTCGGCAAATACGAAAGTCGCCTGTACCAGTAGTGGAGACAGCGTGTTAGGCACGATGTGCTGCCATATAATGCGCGTGGAGCTGGCCCCCTGGACATGCATGGCCTCGATGTAGGTTTGCTCGCGCACCACCAGTGCTGCCGAGCGGACGACTCGGGCAATATTCGGCGTGAACACGATCGTCAGCGCAATGATAACGTTCAAGGCGGATGCGCCGAGCGCGGCCATTAAGGCAATGGCGAGCAGGATTCCCGGAATCGCAATCAACCCGTCGCAAATGCGCATGAGAATATGATCCAACGTCTTATAATACGTTGCATAGACGCCGATCACGAGTCCCAGAGCGGAGGATAGCAGCGCAACCGCCAGTCCGACGCTAATCGATACCCTGGCACCGTAGAGTAGCCTCGTTAGCAAATCCCGTCCGAATTCGTCGGTACCAAGCCAATGCTCGGCCCCTGGCGGAGTTAAACGGTCCACAACCTTCATGTCGTACGGACCGTAGTTCGTGAAGAGCGGTCCGATCAGCGCCAGAATCACCAATACCACAAAGATAGTCGCTCCAATCAATAGCCCGTAGTTGGACTTCAGGCGGCGATATCCTAAGGCTCGCTGCTCTTTTTTCAGCTTTTTGCTGACTTGAGCGACATATTCCTTTTCCTGAACTGTAGCCATCCCGTTACACCTCTTTTATTTGCGATCCAATCGAACGCGCGGATCAACCGCGCCGTATAACAAGTCGATGATCAAGTTGATGGTGACGTACATCAGCGTGACGACAAGCACCACCCCTTGGATCACCACAAAGTCCCTTCTGGCAATGGAATTCAAGATCAATTGACCCAGACCGGGAATGTTGAATATGGCCTCCACGACCACCGCTCCCGTCACCAACGTGCCGAAGGTTTGTCCAATGACGGTCAGAATGGGCAGAAACGCGCTCCGAAACGCATGTTTGAACAGCACCTTCATTTCATGCAGGCCTTTGGATCTGGCTGTCTTGATGAAATTCAAATTCAGCACTTCCAGCATGGACGAACGGGTCATCCGCGTAATCAGGGCCGCCTGTATGGTTCCAAGGGAAATGCCGGGAAGAATCAGATACTTCATATGTTCCCATAGCCCGCTGCTCAGCGGTTCATATCCAGCGACCGGCAGCCACTGCAGCTTGACGCCCACGAACAGCATAAGGAATAGTCCCAGCAAGAAACTGGGCAAGGCCATGCCCAGCAAGGATATCCCCATCAATGTATAATCGGCGATGGACCCTCGCTTGTAAGCGGCGATAATCCCGAAGGGAATCGCGAGCAGGATCGCGATGACCTGTGCCAGAATGGCCAGCGATAGCGTGGGGGTAATATGCTCCGCAATGGCTTCGCTGACCGGCTGATTCATGAAAATCGAATCCCCCAGATCCCCCTTGAACACGTTGGCTACCCAGCTCGTATATTGTTCGAGTATCGGGCGGTCCAGTCCAAGGTCCTGATTCAGCTGCTCTATTTCCTCCTGCGACGCCTCCATTCCCAAGATGGCCGCCGCCGGATTCCCTGGCGTTATGTGGATGATCAGAAATATAGCGATGGTGACAACGGCCAGTACGGGAATCAGCGACAAAAGTCTTTTCGTAATATAAGCCAGCACGGCAAATCCCTCATTTGTACATGGTCTATGAATCCAATTTCAAAAAAGGAAGGTGTTATCGAAGTTACTCCGGTAACTTGTAACACCCTCCTTACACGCTTACTTCGCTACTTTGGCATTCCAAACCACCGGAGCTTCGAACAGCTCGAAGCCTTCAAGCTTCTTCGTTGTGGCGACGACGCCATTATAATGGCCGATTACGGTGGAGGAAGCGAATTCGTACAGGAAGCCCTGCAGCTTCTCCCATTCCTGCTTGGCGGCTTCCGGCGTGGCTGCGCCGCGAATATCAATCAGTGCCTGCTTGACCGTTTCATTCTCGAGTCCGGCCCAATCCGGATTAACGGCCAGCAGCTGCGGCGGGGTAAGCTGATAGCCCGTGCTGGCAACAAAGATATCCCACTTGGAACGGTCGTTCTTCGTTTCCAGGAACGTCGGGAAATCGAAGTTCTCCACTTTTACGTTCATGCCGATCTGACGAAGCTGCTCCTGGATGACCAAGGTAGCCGTGTACATCTCGTTATAATCCTTGGTCGTCAGCAGCGTGATTTCTTCGCCGTTATACCCGGCTTCTTGCAGCAGCTGCTTGGCCTTCTCCGGATTGGACTGGTTGTAATACTCCGCTCCGGCTTCGGTCGACCATTGGACTTGATTCGTATTCAGGTAACCCGGCGCCAAAGAGTACAAATCCGGCTTGGCGAAGCTCGCCAACATGATCTCCTCATTATTGAACGCGGCGAGAATGGCCTGGCGAATCTTCACGTCCTTTAACAATCCCTCGCTGGTATTGAAAAATGCCGTCAGGGCACCGCCAGGGAACGAGAGCAGGTTGATGTTGTTGTCGGCAGCCAGCTCATCATAGCTTTCGATCGGAATGCTGTCCGCCACATCGTACTGGCCGGTCTTCACGCCTGCAATGCGCGTGGAGTGGTCCGTGACGAAATGGAAGTACAGGTCTTTGGCGGGAGCTTCTTTTCGACCGTCAAATCCGCTTGGCTCCGCATCCGACACCTGCTGATAATCGTCGTTTCGCACCAAATGGATGTACTGATCCTGCTTCCATTCCTGGAATTTATAAGGTCCTGTACCGATGTACTCCTTGATTCCGTCAGCCGGCGCTGCGTCCACGATCTCTTTCGGCATGATGGAAGGGAACTGCGCTTGCGATGCAATAAGAATCAACACGTCCGACGTAGGCGACTCTACGGTCAGCTTCACGGTATACGCATCGACGGCTTCGAATTTGGCATTCGTCAGCAGCACCTTCGCCCGGGACGAAGTCACCAGCCAGCGGTTCATCGAGGCTACAACATCCTCGGACGTCATCTCTTTCCCGTTGTGGAACTTCACGCCTTGGCGAAGAGCGAACGTATACGTTAAACCATCCTCGCTTCGTTCAACCGACTCTGCCAGAGCCGGTACGGGTTCATAGTTTGCATTCAGCGTGTAGAGCTGTTCGAAGATATTGCCGGCCGTATCCAGTGCAACCGCCGATACCGTCAAGGCCGTATCCAGCGTTGGCGGCTGAGCCGTAAGCGCGATGTTCAGCTCGTCTTTGTACTCTTGTTGTTCGGCTTGCTTCTCGCTTCCTTTGTCTTCGGCTGCGCCTTCTGCCGCCGGATCGGAGCCGTTGCCGCATGCCGCGATCAACAGCATCAGCATGATCGACGATAAGAGTAAACCTAACTTTCTGGCTTTCATTGTAATCCCCCCATGTAGTAGACATATGCATACGAAATGTATGCATCATGCTCTGTCAAAAACTCGTAAAACGAACGCACCCCATAATTCTAAGTTATCTGGTAGGTTTAATAAGCTATGCACATACTAATAGATTCGCTATGGGCTGTCAATGCAATAATTGATCGCACTAGAATTAATTTCCTGTTCGCAAAAATAAATAGATCCAACATGCAAGGACTTCGTTCCTCTCCATCGCCTTAACCGCTGCAACCGGCCTTCCCCCGAAAATAAAAAAGCCCTGGTCCGTCTTTCGAACCAAGGCTCTTTATTAAAGTGGCAGATCGCTTTGCAAAATCTTTTCCCTGCGCCCTTTCATATACCACTGTCCCCAGGGATGAAGTTTGTCGAAATTTCCGCGGCAGGCATGGAACAGCTTCATATACCGCCCCATTTCTCTCAGCTTCATGAAATAGGGGATTTCCCGAAGCCACTCCTCCTCCAGGCAACGCTCCAGACGGTATCCTTCCAGGAAAGGGATCATGAATTTACCTCTGTCCGGATCGGCTCCTTCGGTCAAACCCGAGAAGAAGGCGGCGACGGCTATATCATCCACGAACCATGAATAACGGCTCGCATCGAAATCAATCAGGCACAACGCATCCCCCTGGACAAAAAAATTGCCGTAATGAAAATCGGCATGGATTAATCCATAAGCCTCCCTAGAAACCGGGAGCTTCGATATATACTGGCACAAGGCTTGATAACGAAAGGCAATTTCCTTTTCAGACGGCGGTAAATCGAGATGACGAACCTTCTCTGCCTCGTACGACCAATTCGGTCGTCTCGTGGAGGGGTCCTGATGGGTATACTCTTGGGTGATACGATGCATGCCCCCCATGAATCGGCCCATTCGCCTGTATAAATCCTCGCCGGCTTCGTTCTCCCCAACCGGACGCCCCTTGGCTTCCTCGTAGCAGACTGCCGTATATTCACGGTCCTCCATCCGGATCCGCTCCGCAAGGTTCCCGGCTGCCGAATGGAGCGGCCTCGAAACGCAAACGCCCTTACTCCCAAGAAACTCTACCCACTGCACCTCCCCGGCAATCTTCGCATAGGGTTTGTGGGACTCGTCGGTCAAGCGCACATACACGGTCTTCTCGTCCCTTCGATAAGAACGGACAAGGCTGTGTTCGGAAAAATGCGTCTGGAGTCTATCCCGCTCCAAAAGTCCGAACCTGCTCGCAGCCGCGGCCATAAGCTCGCTCCGTCGTTCCAATTGAAGCTCCTCCCTTCAAGCCGGATGATATTGAAATCAATGATGAATGATTTCTGCAAATATGTAAGCGGCTCCTGCATGCTAAGCCCGGTCCTCATGAATATTCCATTGAAATAACGCCATCAAACAGGGTCCTTGTGCCGGCCGCTTTCTCCGCCGATGTATACGCTCTTGTTGTCGTCAAAAGGGCGGGAGGATATAATACGGATAAAATAAAATCGTCATGCAAGAAAGAGGGCCTTATTATGAATCCCGAAACCCGAAACGCCCGAACCCAACTCATCATCGAAGCAGCCGAGCGCGTATTTACACATAAAGGCATTGAAAAAGCCACCATGCAGGATATAGCCACCGAGGCTGCCATGGGCGTAGCCACCGTTTTTCGTTTTTTTCCCCGCAAAGAGAAACTCGTCGTTGCCGTTGCCACGAAAATGCTGGAAACCGTTCTCGAGACCTTCCGCTCCGTCGCGGAACAGCCGATTTCCTGTATGGAGAAGCTGGAGCTGCTGTTCGACCACTTTATTTCCCTGCTGGAGCAGCAGACCAGCTCGAACGTGAAGCTGCTCGAGAACTTCGAGAGTTATGCGGCTCAGTTTACAGAGCCTCTCGAAGACATTGAGCTGTTTAACGCCGTCTACCGGGATATATCCCAGGTATTCTCGACCATCGTGGAGCAGGGCATCGAGGATGGATCGGTTCAAGCCGACCTTCCGATTGCCGAGACGCTGACCACCATCGTGAATACATTCGGCATTTTTGCCAGAAAGCTGTCCCTCCAGAAAAACATTCTGGTGGTCGAGCCGGACCTCGCGCCGGAGAAGCAGCTGGCGATTCTCAAGCACATTCTGCTTAATTATTTGCGGGCATAAGGGGCTTGGATCCAAATAAAAAGAGTGCGCAGCATCACGACTGCACACTCTTTTCTTGTTGGTATCCCTGGCTACTCCTACAGGCCCAGCTTCTGCCCCCGCTCCAGGCGCTGAATCTGCTGCTCGCCCGTGACCGCCAGCTCGCTGAACTGATGGATCGTCTCGCGCATGCGCGGGAGAGCCTCCTGCTTGTAAGTGCTGATGGAATCAAGCGCTGACAGCACGTCCGTGAACGCTTGCTTCAAGGTATCAACGGAAATGCTCGTTTCCAGCGATTGCTTATGAATCGCCGCACCTTGATCCTTCAGCATTTTGGAGGTGGCGCTGATCAGGTTGTTCGTGGTTTCGTTCAGCAGCTCGATTTTCTTCAAGACAATCTTCTGGTTGTACAGGGCACTTGCGACCGTCACCGATATTTTCAGCGCCGTTACCGTTACATTTCTTGCCCGATCCACACCACGGATTAACTCCTTGTTGTTCCGAATGACGACTTCAATCGCCATGATACCCTGCTGGTTTACGACCAGCATCTGCTGCAGGTCCATCACGCGCTGGCGCAGAGGGAACAGCACCTCTTCGGTAATAAACCGGATTTTATCCTCCGACTCCTGCCGTATTTTGGCCGCCTCGACCTGGGATTCGATCTCTGTATCCATGAGCATGCCCAGCTGAATTTCCTTTTGCAGCTTTTTGGTGAGATCGCGGAGGGTTTGCTGTTCAATCTCCAATGTGGTGTTGTCGTTCTTTAATACGGTTTTTCCTTTATCCAGAGAAATGATGATGTCCGAAATGACGGCATCCGCCTTTTGGAACTTGGCAAAATATCGGCGCAGCGGATTAAACACCATGCCCAGCAGCCCGCTCTTCGCAAAATCCACGACGCTCGGATCCAGATCCTTCAGCTGCAGCTGCAGTTCCGTTAACCCTTTGGCCACTTGACCGCCTTCGTCCCCGGTTTTCGATAATCTCCCCACCTGAACCTGCAGGAGCGCGTTCTTCTCCGAGGATGATCTCATCGTGCTGATGCCAAAGCTGTCAATGGATTGCAGCACCTGTCTTCGCTTCTCGAGCGATTCAATATCCAGCTCCATGATGGCCTGAACATTGTTAGCCGCCAGCTCCTTCAGCTGCGTGACTTCTTCCGGCTCAGGCTTCACCTGCTCCTCGATTGCCGTCTTGATCTCTTCGGGACGAATGACTTCCATCGTAAATGACAATATAATCCCTCCTACAAGTTTCTGATAAACCAGATTTACATCGTTATGAAAAATTGCTACATCTGCACATTCAGCAGCTGGCCGATTTTGTATACGACATCATCGGTATCGGCGTTGATGCTGGCAGCTTCATTGATGCTGGAAATGCTTTGGAGCGCCTGAATGTCGGCATTATAGCCAATCGTATACACCGGGATTTTGAAGGCTTGGATCAGTCCGCGGATATCGTCTAGGGAATGCCCGACGTTCGTCTCCCCGTCACTCAGCACAAAAATCAGGGGTTTCACGTCCGGATTCGCCGCCATCTCGTCCTGCAGCATCTTCATCGCCACGACGATGCCGTCAAAGGTCGCGGTATTCCCGCTGGCCTCGAGGCTGTTGATCGCACCGACAAACATCGACTGCTGATTTAAATCGTACTTGCCGATCGGAAGGTTAATCGTAACGTCCGTGGAATACGACACGAAGCCGATGCTGTTGTCCCGGCCCAGATACTTCTGTCCCGTCAACAGCGATTCCTTGAGACGGTTTAACGGCTCGCCGTCCATGCTCCCCGATACGTCCGCCACGAACACGGCCGCAACCGGCTTGTTGCCGTCCTTCTTCTCCTTCCACAGCTTCTGGGCGGACGGCAGCAGGCTGCTGTCAACGACCTCAAGCTCGGATTGGTAATCGTTAAGACCGTTGAACCCTTTTTTGTCGGCCATCTGCTGGTATTTGTCCTGCTCAACGAATTCCGCGAATTTCTTGATGATGTCCAGCTTCTCCTTCGGCAATTTCCCGAGCGCGTACAAAGGGCTGTCGTGCCTTACGCCAAACGGGGTAAAGACGTAACCGCTTTTCATATCCGCCGCGTTGACAAAGGTCTGATACTCCAGGACAAAGGCATCCAGCATGCCGGACTTCGCCGCATCGCGCATCTGGATCGTGGTGGAAGCCGTGAAAGGAACGTTTGCTTGGAATTTCTCGAAGCCCTGTACCGCCTTCTCACCCAGTATGTCGTTGCTGTCGAACGTTTCAAGGGCCGTGATCAGGAAGTTGAGACCCGTGGAGCTGGCAAAAGGATCCGTGTATCCCATCGCCAATTCATTATTCGCTATCGCATCCGTCAGCGTCTTGACGTTCAAGGAGCCGTACTTCTCCACCAGCTCGTCGTATTTGGCTTTTCGGGTGACGACGCCGGTGACGTTCCCCGTCAGGCGCTTGGATACCAGCTCGGCTTTGACGCCGTATTCCTTGACCATCTCCCCCCACAGCTCATTGGAAGGCGTAAAAGCGTCCGGCACGTACTTCCCGGATGTTATGTAATCGGTTGCGGTTCCCGAAGCGATATTACGGATCTTCACGGATACCGGCTTGCCGTTCACTACCGGCTTGGATTTGTTGAATTCCTCTGCCACTTCGTTCAGCCATCCGTCAATGCCCGGTCCCGCCTTCTCCGGCGAGGAGAAAATCTCCACGTACAAGTCCGTCGTATTCTCGACCGAGATCGGGAACTTGGATATATCGGGCAGGGAATCCGCGACGGCCACCGGGTCCAGATCGACTTGGCCTTTGATGGGATCGGCTGATGTGACAGTTATATCCTTGTAGATTTTGTTGATCTTTTTAGCCGCTCCTTCCGAATCGACCTCGGCTTGGCTTTTGCCCAGATTGGAGGTTAATGTGATCCCCGCGTACACTAGTACAAACACGACCACTGCAATGGCCACTAATACGACAAAGGCACTACCCTTGCTTCGCATAATCATCTCCCTCTCTTATTGCTTGT